>JASDTD010000001.1:0-119216 GCA_041441395.1 Bacteroidales bacterium
TAGAGCACAACACTTTTAATGTTGGGGTCCTGGGTTCGAGCCCCAGCTGGATCACTTGATAAATAGCTAATAATCAATAGATTGTTAGCTATTTTTTATTAAATACTTTGAATCTATAATATGTTAAATACCAGTTTTGATATTTGAAAACTAGAAACACATCAAAGTTGGGGTCAGGCAAATTCGCGTAGTTCAATTGGAGCTAATTGCGGATGTTCATGACTTGTAGCATTTGTTACCAAAAAAGCAGTGATAGTAAAACACAAGATTTGAAATTCAATATTTTGTCATTCTTATTTTTTAAACGATCAACCCTCAGGTGGAAATGGGTCAGATTTTCTTGGATAGGTTCTTTCTTGTTGAAATTTTCCATCCATTTTGTGAATTTTCACAGATGCCTCTGATTGGTTCTTGGCAATTTCTATCGTTTTTTGGACTACTTCGTTCTTAGTCGCTCCAGTAACAGATGCCCTTTGACCATTTTCTAGTTTACCTTGCCATCCACTTTCTGTCTTTGTAACATGATAATTCTTTTTCATAAGTAATAACATTTAAAAATTAAACTCGAGATACTACGCGTGCTGCAGTTTTAATATCAACTGTTTGCACACCTATTGATTGTAATATTTGTCTCATATCATTAAACACTGGTTCTTCATTATTTGGATCAAAAATTGTTAGTATGGCAGTAAATGGAACACCGTTCTGTGGAACCTTTTCTCCATCTCTAGTAAGATATTCGACATCCAAACTCCAATCAGTGGATGGGCCAATGCCTCGCAGAAATTTCTTTTCATAAACTTTTATGGGACTCCATTTAAAAGCGTGTTCAATTTGGTCCTTTTCATAGAGTCCACCATCTCCAGATTCAGGAGTATAAATGGCATTTAAGCGACCTAAATATTTTCCGTTTTTTTGAAGTTGCCTTAACCTTGCATCTATGTTAATTCGTATGAACTCAGAGCCATATCGATAATTCAAAGGTGGAGTACTCACAATTGTTAATTTGGCTTGCCCAGTACATTTTCCATTTTTTACCAGACATGAAGGCCATGTAAAACGAAAACTAAGTTTTCTCCCTACTGTAATTCGATTTGCAAATACTAAGGTTATTGCATTATCTCCTCCTTCTAAAATTTCTTGAGAACTTTGTGGCATACCAAAGCCAACTAAATGCTTCGCAACCGTATTGAGTTGTCGATCATTGAACGGTTCTGGTAATATAGCATGATGTATAGAAAGAGCCATCAATGTCTCTCGAGACACATCTCCTTCTATTGCATTCTCAAGGCTTGCAATAGTTTTAGCCACATTAGGAGCAGCATAGCTTGTTCCACACCCATCTTCAATATGTCCTTGTTCGTTAACTGAAAAAAGGCCATGCCCTTCTGTGTGATGTTTTGTTCCAGAGCCTCCAATGTGTGCTAAATCTGGTTTTAATCCAGTTCTTGAACTGACTCCTCTACAACTATAATTACTAAAACCATAAGGTACGATTCCACTCATATCAGGTGGATTTAGAGCGGAAACACTAATGTTACGACAACTTTCAGCAGGAACCTTTAATGAATCATTCCTTGTAGAAACAAGAGTCTTCAAGGCTTCCACTGGATCAGAAGGCCATTCTTTTCTTACCTGACTTGGGTGGGTATTTCCTGCTGATATGATAAAAACAACGTCATTATCTTCTGCAATTTTATCTAAAATCTGAGCAGGAATACTATATCCACTTGAAGTGATATGTTCTTCTATATTTAGACTAAAATTAAAAATACGCACGCCAGTTCTTGCCTTTAAATCTTGTACAGCTATCTCTAGTTCATTAAAAAACTCCAAAGGCTTTGAATAATATGAATCATAGAACTGAGAAGGATAAATATCAAGATCAATAATGTGACAACCATTATTTTCTTTACATACCTTGCTACCATTTAAATCTTTACCTAGGACAGCCAGTCCTGCAATAAAACTTCCATGATGTTCATTCTTATCATCTGGACTAATGAGTCCCCACCTATCTTGAATCCAGTCTCCAAACACATCAGAAACACCCCCATCAACAATGCATAATTTAGGATAACTCGTTTTAGAATCAATTGTGGGCATTGTTACGGTAGTTCCTCTAAGGGATGATACAGATGTCTTGCTTTTAGTTATGATAGGAGGCAATGTTACTTTTTTTACAAGTGGATGTCTATCGAGGAAATCTAATAATTTAGCATGCATTGCAGGATTTAGATTCACTGGTTTCCTATTATTGTTTTTGGTTGCAGACGATTGTATAGGAAACATCTGAATAACAGGAGTACCCCCTTCTTCCAATTTTATTCCATATAAAACAGCAGCATCTTTGTCTTGCCTTATTTTGAGTGCAAATAATCCCGAGTCAAAGGTTTCTAATCCGTTTATAAAACTACTGAATAACATTCTTTTTTGAACAGTTAGAGTATCCCAATCTTTTTTTGCTGGGGGGTCATCGAATAATTCAACAATATATGCCCCTCCAGAACGTGGGTCGGAAAGCCATCCTATTGCATCATTAACAGAAAATTTCCTTTTGTCGCTCTTTGCATGTGCCGAAATATGATCTATGGCACCAATTTCACTTCGTATGCGACTGGGGTTAGAAACTTCTTTGCCATCAACAATTTTTTTCCTCGTTTTTATTTCGGCTTTTGACATACTCGATGATACGCTGTCAATACTTTCTGGAGTTAATTCGACATATAACTCACCTAACTCATCTGCGCCAACAATAGGTGCAATAGCCGGACTGAACAAAACCTTTGAAGGACGATGACTTTTGGCCAAGGCAGATTGTCTTAGAGTGATTTTTGCATATGAAACGGGTGCAAATTCATTGTTTATTTGAATATCTTTAATTTTATGTAATTGCTGAGAAATTGTATCTCTATGTTCAATAAATTCAGAATCTTTATCTTCAAAGAAATCTGTATATGAACCACCTCCGGGATTTTCTATATCCTTAATAAAGTTGTTGGTATTTAATACCACTTGAATCGGACTATTTGCCATGATATTTTTAATTTTAAATTATTTCATTTTTGATTTTAATTTACTCAAAGAAGAAGTTGTCATTCTAAAAAGTGGAGCTATATCAACTTGTTTGAAAGAATATTTATCATCTTCTATTAGAGCATTGATAAATTCTTCGTCACTGCTCAGTATCATACCTTTCTTTTTTTCACTCACACGTCCAGAGTTCAACAAAGCAAATTGTCTAACAATATGTGAGACATTCATTTCTTTATCAATAATATAGGCTCTCTTTATCCATTTAGCCAACATTTCAACATCAGCTCCTGTGGAATCCTCTAGACACCAAGCAAATAATTTCACTTCATTGTCCGCAAATTCCAATGGTTGTAAGAATTTCTTTAATAAAGAAATGGAAACCATTGGTGATGGTTTTGGAATTTCTATTTGAATATCAAACCTTCTCCAAATAGCAGGGTCTAATAACACCACATGATTTGTGACACCAATAGTAAAACCTTTTTCTTTTCTACTGTCTAGGCATTGTAATAAAGTATTTACAACTCTTTTAACTTCTCCTACTTCTTGTGGATCATTCCGAAGTTTTGCAATTGCATCAAATTCATCAAGAAGAAGCACGCAATTATATCTATTTGCAAATGCAAATAAATTCCCAATATTTTTTGATGTAGTACCTAAAAAGGAAGACATTAAACCTTCTAGTCGAGCCAGTACTACAGGAAGTCCAATTTGTTTAGCAATCCATTTGGCTAAATGAGTTTTACCCGTTCCCGGAAGGCCATAAATCAAACATGAACTTGCAGGATATGCTTCAATCTCAAGCAATTTATCGAATTTAGTCCATTCGTTAATTACAGAATATATAGCTTCTTTAATATTATCCTCAAAGATTGGCATTTCGCTTGGTAAGTCATCTTCAAAATAGATCTCAGCCAGTGGTATCGAAGATTCTTTATCGACAGGAATTGGTGTTTTAGATGTTAGCTCAACTCCCCGCCCAATTACAAATGATTGTTTAATTTTACTCGGAGTCATTTCAAGTGCTTTTTGTGATAATACCAATAATGACTCAAGAGACTTTGCCTCTTTAGTATACCCTTCTTTGTTTAGAGCATCCTTTAATCGTGTGACTTGCTGCAAGACCGCACTGTTTGGTGTGGATAATGCAGATCGACAAAGAGCTTGTATGATGTTAAAATGTTCCATTGAGATATTTCACTTTATATAATTTCCGCTAAGATACGTTTTATTTCCTCATTCGCAATATTTATTTCCCCTTGAATGCATTTTATTTCCATTTAAAGATTTATATTTCCGCCTAGAAATTTTTAATACTTGATTTGGAGATTCATCAAGGTGCATTATCGCTGTTCATTAAACATTGACGCCACACCAGTCCAAATTGACGTGAAACGCTATCATCAAACGAAAATGCCCATATTATTCAGATGGTAACACTTATCTTCGTCCCGAATAAATATTAATATGGAACAATTAAATCCTTGTTTATCATGAAATAAAAAATTAAAAAATAAAAATGAAGACCCAATAATCCTCATGACCTAAGACAAAGAAGGTAAACCGAAAGCCATTGAGAGAGTAGATACGGGCGATAAACAGAAAACCGTCGATCCCGCGAAAGAGCATACCGATAACTCTCTCAAAATCGACACATGCCGCAATGCGCTGGAAAATTTCTTTAAGAAGTTTTCTGAGCAGTTCAAAATCCCAACCCTTAATGGATAATCTATAACTGTGTAAATACGAAAATATTGTGTTTAATATATGCATTTTATGTTTAGTGCAAGGTGCAAGTATATATCTATATAGCTTGCACCTTGCACCAATCATAATGTACTGAAATAAAAAGTTTTGGAAATTCTAAAAAGAAGAGTAATTTTGAACCCAGAAAAACACGTTCTTTTAGGTATTGAACCCACGGAAAAAACGACAACAATTTCTGTGACCAATTCATGACCTATTGAAATATTGAAGATCTAACTCATTTATATCGTGTTTGTTATAGTGGTTGGTTCAGAATCCAGCTGGATCACAAAAAATGTCCGAAAAAACCGGACAAAAACTAGACAAAACCTACAATATCAAATGATTGTAGGTTTTTTATTTTCAATTTGTCCTGAATAATAGTCAAAAAATGGTCATAATTGGACACTCTTCCGTGACTAATTCGTGACCTATTTTAAAAACACAAAAAAGGTCATGAATTGTCACCTTTTGTCTTTCTTTTGTCGCGTTTTGTCTAGGGCGCATATATCTAAAAATCAATAGTGTATTGGATATGCTGGTTAAATTGACCACCCTCCTTGAGCTCTCATAAGAACAGCAATTTCCATGGCTAATTAGCTTTTATACAAACTTATAAATTTTTATTCGTTTTCAAGTTCTTCATCAAATATATTTTTCTGCCTTTTTCGAAGTGATTCTCCTTTCAATTCCAGCCTGTAGGCATCGTGAACGATTCTGTCAAGTATAGCATCGGCAATGGTCTGTTCTCCTATTACTTCATACCATTGAACCACGGGTAATTGAGAAGTAATTATAGTTGAGTGTTTTCCGTGCCGGTCTTCTATAATTTCCATTAGTACAGAGCGGCTATGATTGTCCATTGGTTGCAGCCCGAAGTCATCCAGGATTAACAAATCCTGCCTTTGCCATTTTTAGTCTGGAGAACAGTTTTGCGGTATTTGTGTAAACTACCTTGTAACCAAGAGTACAAGCCTGGTTCCCTATTGCAGAAGCAATATAGCTTTTCCCAATGCCGGTGCTGCCGGTTATAAGCAGGTTTTCTTTTCTTTGGACGAAGGCACATTCTGCCAGTCGCATCATCTGGTTTTTATCCAGATTTCTGTCAATGTCAAAGTGCAGTTGTTCCATATTTGCAAGGCCATTGCCATACCATAGAACTTCATCTGTTTCATTTTCTGGAGGGTTTGTTCATTCATTGCATTGATAGATTATTATTTGTAATAGTTTTTACCTCTGATGTTATTATGCGACGGAAGTGTTTTGTCTTCCGACAGCTCGCTCTCCGTGCTAAAATCTAATCCCTTTTCAAGTATTGTGCGTATTGTATGGTATCCGAAATCGCCATATTGAAGAGCACGCTTACAGGCATTATTGAGCCTCTCTTTACCTGCACGGGCAGCAAAACTCAATACTCCCTGGCAAGAACGGTATGACTGTTCAGGATGCTGCTTTATGCCCAATAACCCGATAATATATTCCTTTGCATCGGGACCTACCTCTTCTGCCCTTTCTATAAATTTATCGGGGTTCCATTCGCTTATATAACGATGTTGGGAAGCCAGATGGTCGGTTTCTTTGATGTAGAGCTATTCTCTCATAACGATAATAAATCTCCACTTCACTTTGAGTATAAAGCATTGTTACTTTCTTGCCTATAAAGCGATATGGGACACTGTAATAATGCTTATCCTCTGCCAGACAGACATAATTGTTCTTCATAACTGTTGCCAAGTTCTTACGCTTAATCTCATATTTCCTTTTAGGTAAGGCGTTGAGAGTGGCTCGCTCTATGTCCTCAAACAACTCTCTGCGGCTATAGGGACGGTTTGTGAGAAGACAGTTATTATGCTCTTCTAATGCTGTGCGGATAGAATAGTTTAAAAGCTCTATGCTTGAATACACCTTTTCATTCACAATCCCGTAGATAGTCCTGTATATTATTTTTACGGCACCTTCTACCAATGCTTTGTATTTTGGTTTATATGGTGCTGCAGGGAGAGCTGCCATAGTGTAATGGCCAACAAAATCACGGAAAGCCTCGTTAAGAGTGGGTTCGTACCTACTGCTCTTGATAACAGCAGATTTTAGATTATCCGTGATTATGGCATTGGGAATTCCTCCGAAGTAATACAATGCGTTTTCACAATATGTGCATTACCGGGTGACGGGCCTTTTGCCACAACAGGTAATGATACTTAAACTGAGCCGGCATATATCCTCCCAGGTTTTGTTTGTAGTATTGTTGCCACAACATACCTTTTGTAGTCCCTTTAACTTTGAGAGCTTTCTCCATCGTTGGAAAGAACTTGATTAACGACTTGTATCGTGCGCTGTCTTCAAGATGACTTCTTGTGTTCATTTTCAGGAACATCTGCTCCAAATCGGAATCATTCATCCATTCAATCTCCTCCGGAGATTTGCCCGATGCCAGAAACAATCTTATGTACTTCTTTACACTGTTACGAGGAAGAGAAGCCCTCTCGCTGATTGATTTTTTACTTACACCTTGGGTGTAAAGCTTGATAATACTTTTTACCTTGCTCATAATGATTAATTTATTAGACATTTTTGTATATTTGTTGAGTTAACAACTTATAAAAAATGTCTGCTCTTCAGCAAGGAAATTTTTGTTCTTTTGGGGTGGTCAATTTGGACCGGCAAGAGGTGATTTTTTATGCCAGCTTTTCCAGCTTCAGACAATAAACTGCATTTTCAGATAAAAAGTATAAATACATGTATTTAAGAATATCCAATACAAACATTATTCTTTATAAATGTTTTGTAAGTGCGGATATTTCCGTATTATTGTGCAATATATAAAGAATATGTATAATGAAAAAATATCTCGAAGAGTTGCATAAACTGAAATTATTCAGGTTAAAAGATATTGTTGATTTATCTGGAAATGAGAGTTCCGCAAAAGACCTCTTGCAGAGCTATAAAAAGCAAAGACTAATTTGTCACATAAGAAGAGATTTGTATTCCGTGACAGATCTTGCATCTAAAATACATACAGCAAATAAGTTTGAAATAGCAAGTAAAATCACGGATTCATCCTATTTATCATATCATTCGGCATTAGAGTATCATGGGTTGGCTCATCAAGTATTTTATGATATTTATGTATCCTCAAATAAAAAGTTCAAATCTTTTGAATTTGATGAGATTAACTACCTGTTTTGTCAACCAAAAATTGATCTAGGAGTTACGATTCCTTCTGCAGATAGCTTAATTCGTATTACAGACCTTGAAAGAACTGTAGTTGATTGTATTGACAGAATTGACAGAAGTGGAGGAATAGAAGAGTTGGTTAAGTGTTTTTCACTAATTACCTTCTTAAATGAAGAAAAATTATTAAAATATCTTGATCAATATTCTAAACAATTTCTTTATCAAAAAGCAGGTTTTATATTACAATACTTTAAAAATGAGACGAAAATAAGTAAAAATGTTTTTGATTTATGCAAGAGGAAGATAGGGATGAGTACCCGTTATCTTACAGATCCACAAGAATCGGATACTTATTTTGCCGAATGGAAGATATGTGCTCCGGCCAACATACTGTTATTTTTAGAACAAGGAGGTACAGCAAATGTTTAGTAAAACAGATATTGATTCATTAGCCTCAAAAAGTGGATTTATTCGGGATAATCTGGAGAAGGTTTTGCGACTATGTGAAATACTGCAATTTATTACCGACAATCCTCTAACTGCTCGCAACTTGGCTTTAAAGGGAGGTACAGCAATAAACCTTGTGGTATTTGAAATGCCTAGATTGTCAGTAGATATTGACTTGGATTTTACAAAAAACTGTAGCAGAGAAGAGATGCTTGAGATTAGGGAAAATATAAATACAGATATTATTAACTTTATGAGTACTCAGGGATATAATCTAAGTCCATCTACTAAAAATCCTCATACTCTGGATTCTTGGGTATTCTACTATAAAAATGTAGCCGGAAATAAGGACAATATAAAAATTGAGATAAATTACTCAATGAGGAATCATGTATTGCCAATAGTCTTTCATAATGTCAAGCTCAAAGATATTCCAATCTCAATATTGGTCCGGGTGTTGTCGCCTGTTGAACTGTTTGCTTCTAAAATTAAAGCATTGATTGAGAGGACAGCTCCAAGAGACCTTTTTGATGTATATAACATGATAGAAAACAATGTTATACTAGAGAATGATTTCCCCCTTTTAAGAAAGATCGTATTATTCTATTTGGCCGTTGGCGGGAATAAGCCCCCAGATGAAGAGTACAATTTGGATACTATTGAAAGTATGAATTATTTTCAAATAAAAAGAAAGCTAATTCCGGTTCTCAAAAAAGGAGATCAATTCAACTTTGAAAAAGCAAAAGTTGAAGTAAAAGCTTTTATTGCCTCTTTAATGATTTTGAATGAAGAAGAGAGGGAATTTGTTGCAAAATTCCGTTCTAAAATTTATGAGCCAAATTTGCTGTTTGAAGACAAAGAAATTATTGAGCGAATAATAAATCATCCAATGGCAATTTGGAAATGTACAACTCAGTAGGTCTAAGGTATGAAATATTTAGTGCAAGGTGCAAGTATATATCTATATATAGCTTGCACCTTGCACTAATCATAATTTACTGAAATAAAAAGTTTTGAAAATTCTAAAAAGAAGAGTAATTTTGAACCTAGTAAAACATGTTCTTTTAGGTATTGAACCCACGGAAAAAACGACAATAATTTCTGTGACCAATTCATGACCTGTTGTAATATTGAAACTCTAACACATTTATATTGTGTTTGTTATAGTGACTGGTTCAGAATCCAGCTTGATCACAAAAACAGAGGCAAAGCTTTCCTTGGCCTCTGTTTTTGTGTGGGTAAGTTAAAAGAGATTGGGGCCGACGAAGCAGCCAACGGCTGCTGAGTCACGACAGCTGGATCAGAAAGAGAGCCGGATCATAAAATCATTTATTTTTTTATTAAATTTGAATATCTAAACCCCTTAGTTATGAAAAATTTATTAAAATGGGCTGTACTTGCAGCAATATCTCAAGTGCTGTCGATATCATGTATCTCTTCGAAAGATGATTCATTCACTCACCTGCCTTTCCGCCAAAGCGAAAATGGTCTTTGGGGAATGCTATCAGCCGATGGAAAAGCCATTATCTCTGATGAATACTCCTCTCCGCCTTTTGCTGCTACTGAGGGTATATATATTGTAAAAAAAGAAAATGGTCTTTTTGAATATTATAAAGCAGAACCAAAACCTGTAAGAATTGGTTCACAATATTTCAAGGCCGCTGCATTCAGGGAGTCTTTAGCTCCGGTTATGGAAGACGAGGAGATTATCTCCGTTATTAATTCTAAAGGAGATGTTCTCTTTAAGCTTGAAAAAGTCAGTGGTAAAAGGATAACATCTTGCTCACTCTTTTCGGATGGGCTTGCATTAATTCAAAATGAAGATGGTCTCTTTGGATTTGTTGACTCAAAGGGTAACATTGCTATAACTCCACAGTATTCTGAAGCTTATTCATTCAGTGAAGGAGTTGCAATAGTAAGAACAGATGATGGAGAGAGAAGTAAGTGGATAGTAATTAATAAAAAGGGTGAGGAACTGTTAAAACTGGATGATGAAACAACAGAGACTACCGGAAAATTTTCAGGAGGATTGCTCGGTATTTTAAAATCAGCTGATGACGGGGCCTGGGGTTTTATCTCTAAAAATAACGAAGAATTAATTAAGCCGTCACGGGAGTTCATCTCCGTTACAGCACCAAAATTTAAAAAATTCACATATTTCGACGGGACCAAGTGGGGTATCTCAGACATCACCGGAAACAGGATAATTCCTGCAGAATATGATAATATCCTGCATTCAGGAAATGGATACTTTATTGTAAAAAAGGGTGATGTTTGGTTTGTTATCGACTCAGAAAACAGAGAATCTTCAAATGTTGATTTTACAGAACATACCGGAAATAATCATGGCTATATATTCGCCAAGGTTAGGGATAAGTTTATTTTACTGGACTCCAAGGGTAAGCGTGTTGGTGATCAGGAGTATTTTGAGGTAAATTCCAATTTTCCTCCTTCAGTTGTCTCGTTTGGGGCACAGAATTTTAAGAGAGATATCGCTGAACTGTTTCAGGTTATTGCTCCCGGAAAATTATGGAAATTTTCAATAGGAGCACCTGCATCTCAAGTCGCAGAACTACTGGGTTCGGGTAATGCAGAAACGCTCAAATCTTCAAGAACCTTAAGCACAAAGAGATCAATTACTGACATAGAGTCGTCAATTTCACTGGGTTTTAGTTCAGAGATGGGAATTGCCGTTACTGAAAGGGTTATGCTGAGAGATATGTGGGGAAAAGCCTACTGGGATAATGTTATCAAAGGATATGTGTTTAATGAAAATTCATACTTACAAGATATAAGTACTAATATTAAAATATTTGGAAAGCTTGCCGGTAAAGAGAGAGAGGTAGCAAATTCTATTCTTGGCATAGCTAAAGCATCAGGATTTTCAATTCAATCACAGGAGGAGGGTATAATAACTCTAATTGCCGGAAACACCAGAATTTTGAATATTAAATATGCTCAAAACGCAGGTTTAAACCTTCTTTTAAGATAGTTTTCAAGAGAACATTATCAGCAACTGTGCAAAAAGAACTCTTAGAAACATAGTGAGCGGATAAACAGTTGCATATGTTACGGCGGGGATGTCATTCCCTGCCGTTTTTCCTGAAAAGGCCAGTGCAGGGGGATCTGTCGTACTTCCGGCAATTAGCCCCATTACAGAGAAGAAATTAATCTTTAAAAATTGTTTTGCAATAATTCCAACAATTAGAATCGGCAGAACTGTTATTGCAAAACCATAAACCATCCACAGCCAGCCGTTACCGTTTAGAATTGTATCAACAAAGCCTACACCTGCTTCCAGGCCAACACATGCAAGAAACAGAGAGATACCGACTTCCCTTAACATCAAATTTGCGCTCATAGTTGTGAAAGTAACAAGTTTGAGCTTTGGACCAAACTTACTAATTAAAATCGCCACAATTAAGGGACCTCCGGCAAGTCCAAGTTTTACAGGCTGAGGAATTCCGGGAATTAGTAAAGGAATACTCCCCAAAACGATACCTGCTGCGATTCCAATAAAAATTGAAGCGAGATTTGGCTCCCGGAGTCTCTTCTGAGAGTTGCCAATTACTTTTGCAGCGGCTTCAACAGAATCGGCAGAACCAACTACTGTAAGACGGTCTCCAATTTGAAGCCTTAAATCAGGTCTGGGAACAAGGTCCACTCCTGCCCTGTTTATTCTGGTTACAATTATTCCAAAAGCTTTGCCAAGTTTTAAACTTGCAAGACTTTTACCATGAACTGCCTCTTTGGTAACAAGAACTCGCCTTGGGATTACATTCATATCATATGTCATCCACTCTTCATCGTTATATAGTGACTCACCACCGAAAAGAGCTGAGAAAACATCTTTATCTGACTTTCTCAGTATTATAAGTACCTCGCCTCCCATCATCAGCTGAGTATCAGCTCCTGCAATGTTAATGACTCCATCAGGAGTTTTGTATCTTGAAATAACAAATGGTTTATCTGAATATTTTTTTAATTGGCTAATTCTTAAATTGAAAAGATGGGGATTTGTAACCTTAAACGATTGTTTAATTGTCTCTTCCGGATTATCTCCTTCTCTGCTTATATACTTATCATATTCTTCTTTCAAGTCGATTTTAAAAATTGACTTTAAAAATATTATAGATAATATTATTCCTACGACACCAAGTGGGTATGCTACTGCGTACCCTGTTGCTATTGATGCGTCACTCACTCCCTTTATGTCTAAGAAAGTTTGCTGAGCAGCTCCAAGACCAGGTGTGTTTGTTATGGCCCCAGACATGATACCTGCCATTGTATGCAGAGGAATTTCAGAAATAAAATGAATTACAATTGTGACTGTTACACCTGTTATAACAATTGCAGCCGCAAGTATATTAAGTTTTAATCCTCCCTTTTTAAATGAAGAGAAAAATCCGGGTCCAACCTGTAGACCTATAGAATAAACAAATAATATTAGCCCAAATTCCTTTACAAAATGCAAAATATTGCTTGATGGTAAAAAACCTAAATTGGAAAAAAGAATTCCTGAAAATAGTATCCAGGTTATGCCAAGAGTTATCCCTTTTATCTTTATTCGGGATAGAATAATACCAAAAGAAATTACTAATGACAAAATTAAAACTGCTTGAGCAATACCCTCACTGAAAAGAAGTTTGGTTAGCCATTCCATATTGAGTTTTTTTCAAAAATAGGATTTAATTATCTATATTTGAAATGAATATTAATATTTAAGACTATGAAAATGCTTAATGAATTCAAACAGTTCGCAATGCGCGGAAATGTAGTTGATATGGCTGTAGGTATTATTATCGGCGGAGCCTTTGGAAAGATAGTATCTTCGATAGTATCTGATGTAATAATGCCTCCAATTGGACTTCTTGTTGGCGGAGTGAACTTTACAGACCTGAAGATTACTATTAAGGAGCAAGCAGCTAACGCTGCCGGTAATATTATACCCGCCGTTACAATTAACTACGGGAATTTTATACAGGTGACTTTTGATTTTATAATTATTGCTTTTGCAATATTTATGATGATAAAATTCATGAATAATCTCAGCAAGAAAAAAGAAGCAGAACCTACTGCTCCTGTTACACCTCCACCTCCACCTGAAGATATCCAATTACTAAAAGAGATTAGGGATCTTTTAAAAAAATAATAAAAAATAAACATTAAGAGGTTTTTTTTCTACCTTTGCGCCTCGTAAAAAGGTTCTGTAGCTCAGTTGGTAGAGCACGACACTCTTAATGTTGGGGTCGTGGGTTCGATCCCCACCGGGACCACAAATTAATTAAATAAGAGGTCTACATGGTGTCTTCACCTGAATGTAGACCTTTTTTTATGAACAAATGCCTAAGTATATATGTTACAATCAAAAATTAATTATGAATAATTTTATATTTCAGAATCCAACAAAAATAATTTTTGGAAAAGGGACCATATCTTCAATAAAAGAGGAAATTAGCAAAGAGAAGAAAATACTAGTCACATTTGGAGGCGGTAGTGTAAAAACGAACGGGGTATATGACCAGGTTGTCAAAGCTCTGATTCAACATAATTTCGTTGAATTTTGGGGCATTGAAGCCAATCCTGACATATCAACTTTAAGAAAAGCTATTGAATTTGGTAAAAATGAAAAGTGTGATTATGTGCTAGCTGTTGGCGGCGGATCTGTTATTGATGGTTCAAAGTTAATTGCTGCAGGTATTGTTTATGATGGTGATGCCTGGGAAATTGTATTAAAAAGAGACTGGACTAATCAGGCAACTCTGCCGCTCTCCTCTGTTCTTACTCTTCCTGCAACCGGCTCAGAAATGAATAGTGGTGCAGTCATATCAAACAGAGAAAAGAGAGAGAAATTTGCATTTTATTCAAAGCATCCGGTTTTCTCAATCCTTGACCCTGAAACAACTTTTACATTGCCCAAACATCAGATTGCATGCGGTCTTGCTGATACTTTTATCCATGTAATGGAACAATATCTAACCACAATAAATCAATCCCCTTTAATGGATCGCTGGGCAGAGGGAATTCTGCAAACTATTATTGAGACTGCTCCGGTTGCTCTGAAAGATCAGACAAACTACAACGCTATGTCATCTTTTATGTTGTCTGCAACCATGGCACTTAATGGATTTGTTTCTATGGGTGTAACACAGGATTGGGCTACTCATATGATTGGACATGAGCTGACAGCTCTTCTCGGCCTGACACACGGCCATACCCTGACTATTGTATTACCCGGAACGATGTGGGTATTAAAGGAGGAGAAAGGAGACAAAATTCTTCAGTATGGGAAAAGAGTATTTGGTATTGAAGGAGCTGAAAGAGAGGAGACCATTAAACAGATAATTGAAAGAACAGAAAAATTCTTTCAATCACTCGGTCTTAAAACGAGATTGTCAGAGAATGGAGGAGATAGTGCAACAATTGAAGAAATTACAAGAAGATTCGGCGAGAGGGGTGTAAAATATGGAGAAAACAGAAGCGTTACTCCTGAGGTTACAAAACAAATACTGGAATGGGTATTATAACAGAAATTTATCAATCAACCCCTTAATTAGTTCATAAAAAGAGAGACCGGAATACAAAATATTTCCGGTCTCTCTTTTTCAGTCAGATCATAATGATCTGAAGGTTACCAAATAATATTTTTACAAATTAAGAATCTCTGACTGAGGAAAAGTTTAGAATTGTTTAGCTATATTTACAATTGAATTGATTAATATGATGAACAAAGAGAATATTACCGTTCTTGTTATCGGGCTTGATAATTTAAAATTTGCCTTTCCTGTTAAGATGGTAGATAGTATAATTATGGCACAAGAGGTTACCCCTGGTGATAATACTAAAAGCTTTATCTGTGGCATTATAAATCTCCGTGGTGAAATTATTCCTGTTATTTCTCTCAGGAGAAGATTCTCACTACCTGACAGAGATATCCTTTCAGAGAATTTCTTTACGATACTGGCCTTTAAACATCTTAAAATTGCGATAATTGCTGATATGATTTTTGGTGTAGAGAGCGTTGAAAAGGGGTCAATTCGTACTTATAAGGAGATTGTGCCGGGGATGAGTGAGCTTGAATTCTATTCTGACAGTGAGGGCATCTATTATATTTACAACACAGAAAATCTTCTTTCTCAAGCTGAAGAAGAGGAGGTTAGAAAGATGATTGTTGAAGATGTTAAATAATAAAATCACCAGCATTACAGGGATTATTGAGGAGACTCTGGGACTCTCTCTTAAAGAAAAAAAATTCGAAGAGTACTCTAAAAATCTGAGAGAAGCAGCTATTACTCTTGGATTTGAAGATATTGAATCTTTTTCTGAAAAGGTATCTGCATCTGGCAATAAACTATCTTCAGAAGAGAAGAGGGTATTGGCTGCTTACCTGACTGTAAGCGAAACATATTTCTTTAGGGAGAAACCTGCCATGTCTATGTTTATTAGCACAATCCTTCCTCAATTAATAAAAAATAAAAGAGAAGATAAGATTAGGATTTGGAGTGCTGGTTGCAGTTCGGGAGAAGAGCCATACACTATAGCTATTATTATTAATGAGCACTTTCCTCAACTAAGAAAAAATGACTTTGAAATTATTGCAACAGATATAAACCCTAATGTTATAACCAAAGCTCGCAACGGGCTATATACTCCATGGTCTTTTAGAGAGATCCCGGACTTATATACAAAAAAATATTTTACAAAAGAGGGTGAAAATTTCAGAATCTCCGACAAGATAAAAGAGTGTGTGAAATTTGATATTCTGAATCTAGTTTCTGACATGTATCCCGGAGAATCAGATGGATACCAGAATCTTGACATAATATTTTGCAGAAATGTACTTATGTACTTAAACCATAATCATATTAAAAATATTTCTAAGAGATTCCATAAAATTCTTAAAGATGATGGTTGGTTTATTTCAAGTCAAGTAGAGTTAAATGATGAACTTTTTGCTCAATTTTCAAAAGTATACAGTGATGATGGAATATTTTACCGAAAAGGTGAGCTGATTAAGAAAAATCAGAATGAAAGAATTAGTAAAAGAATCCAGGAGAGCGTAAGTAATAAAATCCCATTAGATAAAAATAAAAAGAGACAATTAAGAGATATTAAAGAAGAGTTAACTTACTCAAGACCTGTTTCTCACGAACTTGAACTCTTGTTTAATGAGAGCAAGTATATTGAGTGTATAAAGATAGCTCTCACTGAGATTGATAAGGGTAATGACGATCTCACCATACTAAATATTCTTGCAAAAAGCTATGCAAATTCTGGCCAATATAAATTGGCTACAGATGTGCTTGACAAGATTATATCTCAAAATCCTGCATCTGATGACACATACTATTTGTATGGGACAATTCTTGCAGAAAACAATGAGATTAACAAAGCGAAAACAATGTTTAAGAAAGGTCTTTATATAAATCCTGATAATTTACTCTCTCATTTTATGCTTGGTAATATTCTGAAAGATGAGGGGAATACAAAAGCAGCAATGATACATTACAGAAACGCAATGGATATAACAGCCAGAATCAAAGAAGAGGAGGTTGAAAGATTATTCCACGGAATGAATATTAAGAGACTTCGTGAGTTTATAAGTAAATTTATTGATAATAGCCTATGAAAGAGTCACGAAATATATTGAGAGAAAGAGCTGTTAAGAATGCTCTTGTAAATTCTGATCAAACAGCTCAATACAAGACTAAATACTTGTTATTCAGAGTGGTAAAGCAAATATATGCAATTGAACAGAAATGGATTAAAGAGGTTGTTAAAGCATCATCTTTCACTGATATACCCGGAGTACCCCATTTTGTAAAGGGGGTAGTAAATGTAAGAGGTAACATATATTCTACTGTTAACATTAGTAGCTTTTTGGCACAAAAAGACTTTGGTTTATCTGAATTGAACAAGCTAATTCTTATTTCTAACGGAGATATAGAATATGCCTTAATCGCTGATGAAGTTATGGGATTTACTGAGAGTTTAATCTCACTAAAATCTCAGATACCTGATAACTACAGTGAACTATACAAAGAGTTTATTGAAGGCATATGTCCCAACGGAGCTTTAATTCTTAATGGTGTAGCATTAACAGAAAGTAAATTGATAATTATTGAATAACTATGGAAAACATTTTTAAATTAAAAACAAGAGGCAAGATGATCATTGGCTTTACAGTTATAGTTGTATCTACTGTACTATTTTCTGTAATTTCATACACAAATCATAAAAGAATGACCAATGTAATAGTTGAGAATTCTCTTCTTGATACCATTGCATATGAACTAACCGGCCTGAGAGCTGATGAAAACAGACTCAGAGCACTTAGTCTGGATGCTCTTTTTAACCCTGAAAAAATTTCAACAACTGATATAATTGACCAAATTGAACAAAAGCAGGTTGATATTATTCAAAAGACTAAAGGGCTTGATAGTCTTTTAACTCCTTACACTGCAGAGAAAGAGATGATGAAAGATCTTACAGAAGATGTACATAAATATGTCTCAAACCGGAATATTATGGTAGATCTTTTGTCTAACGGAAAAAATCTTGAAGCAAAACAACTGGTAGATAAGGAGCAGAATGTTCTTTATGAAATGATAAGGAGTAAATCTATTGCAATTGAGACCAATCTGCTGGAAAAGAAAGCTATGATTGAGACTCTGACAAAAAAAGCAGAGAGGATAGTTGTATGGCAACTTCAGGTGCTTGGATCTATTCTTGTTCTTTTGGTAATAGCCATGGCAATATGGACTCTCAGAATTGTAAGGAAAATATCATACGAAATTAAAGCAGGGATTGAGATTCTCGGAAATGCATCATCTGACATTTTAAGTGCTGTTACAGAAATTTCGGCAGGAGCTGCTGAAACAGCTACTGCAGTAACAGAAACAACTACAACTATAGAGGAGGTCAGACAGACTGCTATGGTTTCAAATCAGAAAGCTCAGTCTCTAATGGAAAGTTCTCAAAAGGCATCCGATTCTGCCGACAAGGGAAGAGGATCTGTTAAGAAGCTTACTGAAGCTATTCAGCATATTGACAATCAAATGAATCTTATCTCTCAGACTGTTGTAAAGCTCTCTGATCAAAACAGAACTATTGCTGAGATTACTTCTACTGTTGCCGATATTGCAGATCAATCTAATCTTTTAGCTTTAAACGCTGCTATTGAAGCGGCCAAAGCAGGAGAACACGGAAGAGGTTTTACAATTGTTGCGCAGGAGATACGATCACTTGCAGATCAGTCAAAAAAAGCAACTCAGCAAGTTAAAGAGATACTAAATGAAATAAACAAATCTGTAAATTCTACCGTTGGTGTAACTGATCAGGGTGCGAGAAGCGTTGAAGAGGGTATTAGAAGAGTTAAAGAGAGCGGGGAGGTTATTGACATACTGGCTGATAATGTTGAAGATGCAGTTGAGGCGGCAATACAGATCTCTTCATCAACAAGACAGCAAATGGCTGGTATGGATCAGATTGTTCCTGCTATGGAAAATATTAAGCGTGCAAGTGAGCAAAATGTAACAGGTATCAGTCATACACAAGATACTGCTCAAAAGATTCACCTGCTTGGCAGAAATCTTAAGACAATTATTTTAAAGTATAATTTATAGTTTAATGGCAATAAATCAGGACGATCTTCTTAAAGAGCTACTTGAGGATTTCAGACAGGAGGCAGATGAGCACATCTCTTCTATAGATGAGGGCTTGATTGAACTCGAAAAGAGTATTCATGCGCCAGATTATTCTGTTCTTGAGCGAGTATACAGAGACACTCACTCTCTTAAGGGTGCAGCAAGAGCTGTAAATCTTTCTGAAACAGAAAAGGTATGCATGGCCATGGAGGGTGTAATGAGTATTATTAAAAATGGGGATGGGGTGCTTTACGACTCATTATTTGATGTTATGCATAAATCTGTCGACGCCTTAAGGTTTATGCTTTCAAACCTCAAATCTACCGGTAATGAACGGAAGTTGCCAAATCTAGTCCAAATAATTAAGAATCTCGAATTTGTTCAAAAAGACTCAATTTCCAGAAAGTCCAATGATTCTCTTAATAAAAAAGAAGAGAAACATCCGGTTATACCTGAGCCTGCTCTTGATCGTGAAATTGTCAAAGTTTCCGAAAATGAAACTGAGACAATCAGAGTATCTTTAAATAAGCTTAACCGAATATTATCTCAATCAGAGGATCTGATAGCAATAAAAACAACACTGGCCTTTTATAAAAATGAGTTGGAGGAGGCTAAAACAGTTCATTTCAATGAGAGACTGGAGGTTCTTTATGGGGATCTCACCCGGTTTATAAAGGTTGCAAACAGAATGATAGATGATCTGATTATTGATGTCAGATCAACTTTATTAATGCCTTTTTCTACAATACTTAATATTGTTCCCAGAATTGTACGCGACCTCTCCCGGGAAAAAGGCAAAGAGATCACTGTTGAAATATCCGGGGATCACTTTGAAATTGACAAAAGAATACTTGAGGAGCTTAAAGACCCTTTGGTACATCTTATAAGAAACTGTGCAGATCATGGAATTGAGAGCACAAATGAGAGGATTTCCGCAGGTAAGAGCTCATCAGGTAAGATAAGAATTATTGTAAGTAAAGGAGCTGATGCTAAATTGAATATTGTTATTTCTGATGACGGAGGGGGGATAAAACTTGACAAAGTTGTTAAGTCTGCAATAAAAAATGGCATAATTGACTCTGACAGGGTTAAGCTAATGAGCGATGAAGAGAAGATGAACCTTATTTTCGCGTCAGGAGTTTCATCAAGTGAAATGATTACAGAAATATCAGGAAGGGGTTTAGGAATGGCAATTGTTGCTGAAAAAATATGTAATCTAGGCGGCTCTGTAACCATTTCATCTCAAGAGAGAGTTGGCACCTCTTTTAATATTAAAATACCTCAAACCATTGCTACCTTCAGAGGCTTACTTATCCGTTGCGGGTCAGGTAAGTTTTTAATTCCTTCTATTTTTATTGATAAAGTTATCGGGGTACTTGACTCCGATGTAATAACTTCAGGAGGCAGGTCAACAATAATAATTAACAGAGAGCATATTGGGTTAATGGATTTGGGGAGATCTCTGGGGTTGAACAATGAGAGCATTGTTGAGTCATCAATGAAACCATCTCTTATCCTAAACTCAAACAATAAGAAAATGGCCTTTGTTGTTGACGAGATTCTTGAAGAGGTTGAAGGGATTGTTAAACCTCTTGGCAAACAATTGAAAAACATTCATAAAATTACCGGTGTAACAATGGTTGGCAATGGTATTTTAATACCAGTAGTCAATGTTTCTGAACTAATTGAAAGCACCTTAGGTGGTGAATCCGGACGGATCAGAGAAGCCTCTTCCGTTGTTGGTCCAGTTAATAAGATTCAAAAAATTCTTATTGTTGAGGACTCTATCACTGTAAGAAGTATGTTAAAAAGCATTGTAGAAAATTCAGGATACGAAACTGATGTAGCAATTGATGGAGCAGACGCATTTGAAAAGCTTCAGAGAGATACATTTGATGCTGTTGTTACAGATATTGAAATGCCTAATATGAATGGTTTTGAATTAACCAGAAAAATCAGAGACGATGAAAACCTGGCAGATCTGCCGGTAATCCTTGTTACTACTCTTGAGTCTCCTAAGGACATGCAGAAGGGGTTGGAGGCAGGAGCTAATGCATATATTGTAAAGGGAAGTTTCGAGAAAAGTAACTTGACCGACACAATCCGACGACTAATCTGAAACTGTTATGAAAAAGAGAGAGGGAAAAAAGATAAGAGTGCTTATTGCGGATGACTCCTCTGTGGGAAGAAGACTTTTGGCAAGTATTCTTTCAGATGATCCTTCAATAGAGGTTGTAGCAATGGCTTCAGATGGCAAAGAGGCCTTTGAAATGACTATAAAACACAAGCCGGATGTTGTGAGCATGGACATCAATATGCCTGTAATGGATGGTATAGAGGCTACAAAAAGAATAATGAGCTTCAATCCCGTTCCCGTTATTATAGTAAGTTCAATCTATAGAGATGCCGATGTTATGACTGCTATAAAAGAGTTGGAGGCAGGAGCTGTTATGGTGCTGCCAAAACCTCATGGCCCCGGTCACGAAACATTTGAGCCATCAGCCAATAAATACCTCAACGCAGTAAAATTAATGGCAGAAGTTAAGGTAGTAAGAAGGAACAATGGCTACAATCATAACCCCTCTCATGTTAAAACTACATTAAAACAAGATGTATGCAGATTTTGCACTGATGCTAAGGTTGTTGCAATTGGTTCATCAGCCGGTGGTCCTGAAGCATTAAAATTGTTCCTTTCAGAACTATCTCCAAGCTTCCCTCTGCCAATTCTCCTTGTTCAACATATAGACTCCTCTTTCACACACGGTTTTACTGCCTGGCTAAACTCATTTTCAAGTCTGAAAGCAGTAATTTCAGAAGAGGGAGAGGAGCCATATAAAGGTAATATATATATGCCTCCGCCTGATAGACATATGATTATTAAAAATGGCAGGATTTCAATTATTACAGAGAGCGAAATAAGTACCCTTCATAAACCATCTGTTGATGTTCTGTTTTATAGTGTTGCCAAATATTACAAAGAACAATCAATTGGAATAATTTTATCCGGTATGGGAAAGGATGGTGCAGACGGGCTTAATAAAATGAAAAACGCAGGAGCTTTTACATTTATTCAAGATAGCACTAGTGCACTTATATATGGGATGCCGGGCGAGGCAGAAAAATTGGGAGCAGCTTGTGCGATACTTTCGCCAGTAGATATAGCAAAAAAATTAAATTTAATATACACGAAATGATCCAAAATAAGATTTCCACGCTACTTAATAACAGACATATAGTTGCCTGTGAAGATTCTATTGTTCAAGCAAAAAGGCTGGAATATCTGTTCAAGAAATATGGGATGGCATACAAGATGTATCATAATGCATCAGATGCCTACTCCTCAATACTGGAGTCAAAGCCTGCACTTATTATCAGTGATGTTATAATGCCAGGTATAAGCGGATTTGAATTTTGCACTAAAATTAAGCTTAATGAATATTTAAAAGATATACCGGTGATATTGCTTACTGCACTCCAGGATCCTGATGATATTATTAAAGGCCTTCAATCAGGTGCAGACAATTTTATTACAAAGCCATATGAAGAGGAGGAGATACTTCTTAGGGTAGAACATTTACTTGAAAATAGATTAATATCTAATGAAACTGAAGACAGGTCTCAGATTAAACTGAAATTCAGGGGTAATGAATATCTTATCTCCTCTTCCAAAAGGCAAATAATCGATTTGCTGATTTCAGTATATGAAACTGCAACCAATAGAAATGCAGAACTTTCAGAGATTAAGTCGCAACTTGAAAAATCTAACGAAGAGCTTAAACAAGCTAACAATGATCTTGATTCATTCTCAAGATCTGTTTCACATGACCTGAAATCTCCCTTATCTGTTATTATGGGATTTGCAGCTGCAATACTTGACAATCCTGATAGTTCAATTAATGGTGAGGAGAGAGAGTATCTGGAACATATAAGACTATCTGCCAATGAGATGTCACAACTCATTAAAGACTTGCTTGCATTCTCTCAATCCGGGATAGTTGTGTTGCAAAAAGAGAGTGCAGATCTATCTCAAATTGCAAGAGAGGAAACTGAAAATCTTCTGTTAAGATATCCAGGTTTTAATCCAAGGCTGGAAATTCAGAATGGGATAGTTGCAAATGCAGACCAAAGTTTAATGAGAATTGTACTTGATAATTTGCTCGGTAACTCCTTTAAATACTGTGCAAATACTCCTTCACCCGCTATTAAGTTCTATGCTGAAGAGTCATTTGGAAGTAGAGTGTACTGCATTGAAGATAATGGCTCCGGATTTGACTCTGAGAAAGCAGATGATTTATTTAAGCCTTTTGTCCGTTATCACGGTAAAGAATATTCAGGGACTGGAGTTGGTCTCTCTACTGTTAAAAGGATAATCGACAGACATGGAGGAGCAATTTGGGCAGAATCTAAAAAGGGAGAGGGTGCAAAATTCTTTTTTACCTTAAGTTAAGTATAATGAAATACAATATTGGATTAGCGTTATCAGGAGGTGGTGTAAAGGGCTTTGCACACGCAGGAGCACTTAAAGCACTAGAAGAGAGAGGAATAATTCCGGATATTATTGCCGGAACCAGTGCCGGAGCAGTTGTTGCGGCTCTGTATGCCGGAGGGAATTCTCCAGAAAAAATAGTTAATCTTTTCAATGATAAGGCCTTCAATAATTTTGTTGAACTTAATATCCCAAAAAACGGACTATTCAAACCTACCGGATTCATCCAACTGCTAAAATCTAATATTAAAGCCAGGACATTTGAAGAATTAAAAATACCCATAAAAGTTGTCTCTACAAATCTTGACGAGGGTAGATATGAAGTTTTTTCTGAAGGAGATCTAATCAAGAAAGTTACCTCCTCTGCATGTGTCCCTGTGATTTTTAATCCAATTGAGATTAATGGTCATCTTTATGCTGATGGAGGAATATTTAAAAACTTTCCTGTATCAATAATAAGAGACCAATGCAAAAAGGTAATAGGGATTAATGCCAGTCCGCTTGTTACAGAGAAATACTCAAAAAATATAGTTGGTATTGCAGAGAGAACCTATCATTTTATGTTCAGAGCTAACACAATGGAGGATAAAAGAATGTGCGATATACTTGTTGAAGTGGAAAGTGTAATGCAATTTAAAACCTTTGATTTAAACAAGGTTGACATTATTTTCCAAATGGGATATGAAGCGATGAGCAGCGAACTCGAGAAGAATCCGCTGCTCAATGATTAAATCTTTTTGGCCCTTAAAAATTCCTAAATAACAAATTTATCATTTCAGGTATTTCTCAAAAAACTGGTCCTGCTCCCATAATAAATGGAGAATATTTTGTTTTGAAGCATAACCATGCGACTCTTTTGGAAGAATAACCATTCTTACAGGAGCACCCAAGCCTTTAAGAGCCTGGAAATACCTCTCAGTCTGAAGGGTAAATGTTCCCGGATTATTATCTGCCTCACCATGAACAAGAAGCATAGGTGTTTTCATCCTGGATGCATTCATAAAAGGTGACATTGTATTGTAGACTGCTGGTGCATCCCAGTAATTTCTTTGTTCATTCTGGAATCCAAATGGTGTTAAAGTCCTGTTGTATGCGCCACTTCTTGCAATCCCGACTGCAAATAAATTTGAGTGAGTAAGAAGATTAGCTGTCATAAAAGCACCGTATGAGTGCCCGCCAACACCCACTTTTGTTCTGTCAATATAACCGAGTGCATCAACAGCATCTATTGCTGCCCTGGCATTTGCAACCAATTGTTCAATAAAAGTATCATTAGGCTCTGCATCACCTTCGCCAATTATTGGGAAGGAGGCGTCATCGAGTACTGCGTATCCTCTTACTACCCAGTAAACAAATGAACCATAGGAAGGAGCTGTGAATTCATTTGGATTGTGAGTGCTTTGACTTGCTGATGCTGCATCTTTGAACTCCTCCGGATATGCCCAGATTAGAAGAGGCAACTTTTTTCCGCTGCTCTTGTCATATCCTTCCGGTAAATAAAGCGTACCTGATAGCATCACTCCATCTGCTCTCTTATATTTAATAACCTCTTTATGGACCTTTTCCAATTTTTTAAAAGGGTTTGAGAAGTCTGTAAGAACTTGCAAGTCTGCTTTTTTTCTAAAATTCCTTATATAATAGTTTGGGTATTCTGTTTTTGACTGAATGCGAACTAATACTGTTCCTTTCTTAAAATCTACTATTGATACCAGATCCTCTTTTTTATCAGTATATGATGATTGATATAGCCTTTTTGTCTTTAGAGTTTTTAAATTGAATTCATCAATAAACGGAAACTGACCCTCTTTTGAATATCCATCCCCAATAAGTAACAGGTTACCATTTTCAATCGCGAGAACATATCTGCCAAACTCATTCTTTTTTGTTTCAAATGTACCTGGATCAGAATAGATATCCTGTCTGTTTCTCTTATTTATCAGTTTAGGTTCTGATGAGATTTGTGAAGGAGAAAAAAGATAAACAGAGGTCATTCTTGTATCATACCACATATCTCTCAGAACGGCAGTATTATCATCACCCCAGGTTACTCCGGCAAATCTTTGTGGAACCTTAACAAGCGGTTTAGGCTCGTTATTAAATGGTGCATCCCAGGTATATAACATGTCCCTGAACTCTGCACTGACAGACTGATCTCCGCCATCAAGCGCCTCAACATAATAGAGTGAAGCTGGTTTATCTGCTCTCCAGTCCATTGATCTTTTGCCAACTCTTGTAGAGCTGAAACCTTTTGGTTGAATTTCAATTAAAGGGACATTATTTACCTCTTTAATCAGTGTTCCCTGTTTTGTATAAACATTAGTTACCTGAGGGAATCTGTTCAACTGGACAATATAAGAGAAAGGTTTTTCAACTGTAGTAACCATAACATACTCTCCATCAGGAGAAAACCTCTCTCCTGCAAATATTGCCTGATCAAGAAACTTTCTTTTAGACCCATCAAGATTAATAATCCATAATTCTGAAGTGGCAAGGGTTTCAAAATTAACTTCGTAATTTTTATTCTTTAGCAGATCCTGATATGTCCTGTTTTGCGACACCTTCCCTTCACTGACAGAAACTATCGGCCCTTCAGGCAGGCTCCTTGTCTCATCTATTAGTTCTCTTCTCTTTTCCGGGAGAAGTCTTGCAAGAACATATAACCCATCTCTTGACCAGGTTACCGGATTGCCCATATTAGCATTGAGATATCTGTCTGAAAGTTTTCTGGCTGATCTTCCTGCTACATCTACTACCCACAGTTCAACTCCTTTATCAGAAGTATGGGTAAAAATCAGGTGTTTTTCGTCAGGTGAAAACTGGAGATTTGTAATTTTTGGATTGTCAGGAAGAGCCGAAACCTGAATTTCAGAAGGTTCAGTAGCTTTTCTGATTTTGATATTATTAAAATATGTAGTTGTAGAAGATATATTTACAACTGGATTAATTCTAAGGCCTGCAAGTTTTAACTCAGGCTGATTCAATTCATCTAAACTTTTATAAGTGCTTCTGTATGTAAAAATCATATACTCGTTTCGAGAGTCCAGCATTACAGAAGGAGTTCTTTCATAATCTGCAAGTTCCATAATCTCGGCAGGAGGTGTCTGGTACCTGATATTTTCCTGAGAATTTCCACTAACTGAGAAAAAGAGAGTTAGTAATGGTAAGATTAACCACTTAAAAGAGGGAAGTTTCATATATGCTTAGTTATTGTTTCTAAAATATTAATTAGTTGATTTTTCATGATGGGCTTTGCAATATATCCGTCAAACCCAGCTGCCCTGATGTTCTGCTCATCATCAGAAAGAGCATAGGCTGTCTGAGCAACGACAGGGAGTTCCGGTTTAATTATCTTTATTTGTTTAAGAGCGTCAAATCCGTTTAAAACCGGCATTTTAATATCCATAAGAACTAAATCCAGTGTACTGTCACTCTTAACAATATCAATAGCCTCCTGTCCGTTTGATGCTCTTAGGACATAGTGGTTAAATCTCTTAAGAAGAGCAGAGAGGTACAGAAAATTGGTATCTTCATCCTCGGCAACTAATATTCTCATATGGATATCCATTTCAAATGATTTATTGGTTGGTGTTACCCCCTTGGATAATCTATTTTACAAATATAGAATTTAATTTGACAAATGCAACTCCCGGAGCGTTATCCCAGTATATAAAGCTCTTTCCTGCATTTTTAATTACGAATTCAGCAGGTAGCAGATTCTCTGATCTGTTTTCATCCATTTTTTTTAAGATATCCTGTTTTGATGGTCCGTTAAGATAGAAAACAATCTCTTTAGACTTAAGTATCCCCGGCAGGGTTAGAGCTATTCTGTTCTGACCCGAATATGGGTTTACTGAGTTTTTGTAAAGCTCTTCAGTAAAATAGAGATCAGTCTGTCCCGGAAAAACAGAGGAGGTGTGGCCATCGTCCCCAATTCCGAGTATTGCCAGGTCAAATCCTTCCGTTTCACCCAGTACTGATTTAACTATCTTTTCATATGCTAAGGCTGCCTCAGAAGGATTAATCTCTCCCTCAATTCTGAAAATATTTTTATCCGGCAGAGGGCTCTCTTTTAAAAACTTTTGATAAGCCCTGCCATAATTACTCTCAGGATGACCCGGCGGCACACACCTTTCATCAACCCAGAAAATATTAATTCTGCGCCAATCAATAATCTTAAAATAGGTATCGGCCCAGAGTGCAAACAGTGTATCAGGCGAAGTCCCTCCAGAAATAGCAATATTAAGGTTTCTTTTATGAAAAAGATCTAACCCTTGCAGGGTGACAATCCTGTCACATAGTAATTCTGAAGGGGATTTCATAATTCACAATACTTATCAGTGTCTGTAAGATTTTTGCATGGATTGCTCCATCTCTTCCCCTCATCGATTATCCTGTCGCTAATATCCGGGCCCCAGGTTCCGGCGGGATATCCGTAAAGCGGAGTTGTTGTATTCTCATTCCAATACTTTAATACCGGATCAAAATAGTTCCAACTGGCTTCAACAGCATCACTTCTTGTAAATAAAACAGACTCCCCGTTAAGGCAATCTTCTATTAATCTCGAATATGCGTCTCCTGACTGAACACCTCCAAGCTTATCATAAGTAAATTCCATTGGAACCTGTTTAACCTGAAAACCAGATCCAGGTATCTTTACATCAAATTTTAAAACTGCCCCCTCATTGGGTTGAAGTCTGATAATCAACTGATTTTGCTCCGGACATTCATATCTGTTGCTGAATAATCTGTGAGGTGTAGGTTTAAAATGGATTATAATCTCAGTTACCTTTGTTGGCATCTGTTTTCCTGTTCTGATATAAAATGGGACACCCTCCCATCTCCAGTTTGAAATATTTACCTTCATTGCGAGGAAAGTTTCAGTCATTGATTGAGAGTTTACATTTTTCTCCTCTCTGTACGGGAGAACTCTACGGCCTCCATTTAAATAAGATTCAATGTATTGCCCTCTGATGACATTGTTTTCAATGTCATCCTCGGTGAGTGGTTTCAAAGATCTGTAAACTTTCACAACCTCATTCCTGAACTCCTTTTCGTTAAAGGCAATTGGTGGTTCCATTGCGACAAGTGCAAGTAGCTGAATTAAATGATTTTGAACCATATCTCTAAGAGCACCGGTATTGTTATAAAATCCTCCCCTGGTTTCAATACCCATATTTTCAACAGCAGTAATTTCTACCCTTTCTATATAATTTCTATTCCAGAGTGGTTCAAATATTCCGTTTGCAAAACGGAGAGCCAGTATGTTCTGGACTGTCTCCTTACCAAGAAAATGGTCAATTCTGAAAATTTGTTTTTCTGTAAAAACAGATCTGAGAATATCATTCATTCTCTTTGCTGAAGAGAGATCATATCCAAATGGTTTCTCAACAATTATTCTTGTTGACGAAGATACCAGGCCCGCCTCTCTCAAATTTCCGGGTATAATTTCGTACAATGAGGGAGGGGTTGCCAGGTAAAATAATACACGAAAGTCATTACCCGCCACTCCTGTGATATTCTCTTTAAGCGATATAACATCTTCAATATTTTCAGGATCTGACACAAAATATGAGAGTCTGGGAAGGAATGATTCAACACAATCACTATCAAAATCACTCTCGTTTATATATTTATTCAGCGATTCTTCAGCTCTCTCCCTGAATTGTACAGAAGTTAACAGACTCCTCCCTGTTGCAATAATTTTAAAATCATTTTCGAGCAAGGATCGTTTATGAAGCATATAGAGTGCAGGAATAAGTTTTCTTTTTGCCAAATCTCCTGAACCTCCAAAAATTACCATTATGTTACTCTTCATATTAAGAGGGATTAAGCATTATAAACTCCTGATTTTGTTTCTCCTCCTTCACCAGTCCAGTTCTCATGAAAGAAAACGCCCCTTGGATAATCTCTCCTTTCGAAAGTGTGTGCTCCAAAATAGTCTCTTTGAGCCTGTATAAGATTTGCCGGTAAATTTTCAGAAGTATATGAGTAAAAATAGTTTAGTGCGCTGCTGAATGCCGGTAGTGAAGTACCATAAAGAGAGGCTTTTGAAACCATTGATTTCCATCCTGGAAGAGAAAGTTTTAACTCAGTAATGAAAAAATCCGACAGAAGCAGAGATTTGTGCTCTTGCCGGGCAGAATAGGATTGTGCAATATCATTCAGGAATGATGATCTTATAATGCAACCATTTCTCCATATTTTTGCAATCGAAGAGAGGTCCAGGTTCCAGCCCTTCTCTTCTGATACTCTTTTCATCAAATCAAAACCCTGTGCATATGATACTAACTTGGAGGCGTACAGTGCATCTCTTACCTCATCAAGTGAGGGAACTGTTGAGGAGTCCAATTTATTTTCAATTGAGTATTTATTTGAAGCCTCAGTTCTTAAATCTTTTGAGGCCGACAATGATCTTTCAAAAACAGAAGTTGCAATAAGATTAAGGGGGACACCAAAATCCATGGCACTCTCAACACTCCATTTTCCGGTGCCTTTTTGTCCTGCTGCATCCAGTATGTTATCTATTAAAAACCCCCCGTCTTTATCTTTATAATTTAAGATATTAGCTGTTATCTCTATAAGATAACTCTGCAATTTCCCTCTGTTCCAGTCATAAAACACTTTGGAAATATCCTCGTTAGACATTCCCATCATATTTTTCATAACAGAATAGGCCTCAGATATAAGCTGCATATCACCATATTCAATCCCGTTATGAACCATCTTTACAAAATGGCCTGCCCCCCCTGCACCTGTCCATGCACAACAAGGCTCTCCGTCATCAGCAACAGCTGCAATTGATGTAAAAATCGGCTTTATATGAACCCACGCCTCCTCTGCTCCCCCCGGCATAATTGACGGCCCCTTTAATGCACCCTCTTCACCTCCTGATACTCCTGATCCAACAAAGAGAAGGCCTTTGTGAGCAAGATAACTCTCTCTTCTCTCGCTATCCTTAAAATTTGAGTTTCCCCCATCTATTATTATATCTCCGGGAGATAAGAGAGGTATCAGCTGCTCTATAACAGAATCAACCGCTGAGCCCGCTCTCACCATGAGCATAATTTTTCGGGGTAATTTAAGTGATGCTATCAGACTCTCCATTGACTGAAAGCCCTCTATTCTTTTTCCGGATGCTCTGCCTTTAATGAATTTATCTGTTGTTTCCAGTGTACGGTTGTAAACTGAAACCTTAAATCCTTTACTCTCCATATTAAGTACAAGGTTTTCTCCCATTACGGCAAGGCCTATTAATCCAATATCTGATTTTTCCATTTTTAATTTGTCTACTTTTGTATAAAGATAGACATAAAACAATGAAAAAAGTTTTAATAACAATCCTATTATTGCTCCTTGTTTTTGCCGGATGTAAAGAGAAGTCTCATGTTTACAGGTTTGAATACACTCATATTCCATCAGTTATTCAGGAGAAATCAGAACAGAGGGAGTATTTATCTTTGCATTTCTGGGATAATTTACCCTGGGATGATTCAACTGTGAATATTTCAGAAAATCACCTGAGAGTACCCTACTATGAATATTTGCAGATTATTAAAGATTTTGGAGTTTCAAAAGCAGGAAAACTATTGAACGATTTAGCAAAAAAGAGTTCACTGTCAACAAAACCTATTTCATCATCTTTACTCACCCTGTTTGAAGAGAGCCTGAATGACCCAAATTCGCCAATGAGACATGATGCTCTTTATCTCAATGTTATAGAGGCATATATTCAAAATCTTCCTGTTTTTAGTGAAGATAGGTTAAGGCTAATTGAAGAGCGCGAAATGCTTCTAAAAAACCGCATTGGAGAAATCTCGGAAGATTTCACAATACTATATTCAGATGGTTCGACTTCCACTCTGCACAATATAAAGTCTGATTATACATTAATCCTGTTTTTTGAACCCGATTGCAGAGCATGCAAGGAGAGCATTATTTTTGCCGAAAAGTCCAAGATTATTAAAGATTTTCAGAAGAGGTTTATTTCGCTGGCTATTTATACAGGCAACAATTCAAATTATTTGGAAAGTGCCCAGTCTCTCCTCCGTAACACCTGGAAGGTAGGGAGTGATTTAAATGGTATGATTACAAGAGATAAACTATATGACAGGAGGGCATCGCCATCTGTTTATCTGCTTGATAAGGAGAAAAAAGTACTGCTTAAAGACGGAGATATGGAGAGTGCAGAAAAGTTCATTATTGAAAACATCAATTTACTTTTTCAATAATATTTTCATCAAGATACCAAAGATACCCATGAACATTTTTAACTCCCATCTCTCTGACTGAAGATGTATACTTCTCAATCTGCTTAATATGAGAATTGCTCCTCTGTTTACCTGTCTTAAAATCAATAACAGCAAACTCTGCACCTTTAACAATTCTGTCCGGTCTGTAAATTTCACCCCCGGGTAGAATAATGCCTATCTCATTCATCACTGTTACATTTTGTGAAAACCAGCCAAATTTCTCAACTGAATTAACTAATTGCAGTATATAATTAATTGTATTTTCCTTATCTCTCAGCTCAATTTCTCCTGATGCAGCTGCCTCATTAACTGCTCCATAAACATCTTCAGCTGTAGAAATCTTTGACATAATTGAGTGTATAACAACTCCCCTTGTGCGAGAATTCTCCTTGTCGTTAAAGAACTCTTCAGACCTTAAAGTAAGCCTCAAATTAGCAGAATTATCATATGTCCTTAATAGAGGCATCTCTCTCTCTGTTAAAATGTATCTGTCCCGATCAGGAGTAACAACACTATCTCCAATAACGAGTCTTTTGTCAATAGCTCTTTCAGAGTAAATTGAAGAGAGAATATCTCCCACCCCTTTAGCCTTTTTACCTTGTTTTGAGGGTTCCGTTACATAAATAAAGAGGTTGTCTTTTGCCCTGGTAAATGCAACATAAGCCAAATTCAAATTATCAACAACTGATAAGAAACACTCCTTTTCATAATCAGGAGAAAAATGAGTATTTACCAATTTCTCAGACATATTAACAGGAACAACCGGCATTCTGTTAAATGGTGCCCTCGCTGGTTTACACCATAAAATATCCTGTTTGCCTTTAAATTCAAAATCAGAAAAGGGAATTATAACCGAAGAGAAACCAAGCCCTTTTGATTTATGAATAGTCATCACTCTTACTGCATCTTCCCCATCCGGGGCAGGAATAGTTAATTTGTCTGAAGAGTCATTCCACCACTCTAAGAAGGAGTAAAGGTCTGATCTGTTTTGCTTAACAAACTCTTTGACCTTATCTAAAAAAGCAAGGATATAAGCAGATTCTGCTCTCTTTGTCTCTTCAGGAATAGTCTCAAACAGACATTCACATAACTCGTACAGGGGAAGAGAAGATATCTCATTATCAGCAATCTGTTCAAGTCCGGAAAAACGGGCTAGTATATTATTAACACTATCCATTGGATTGCTTAAATATCTGAGTTGAGATATTATTGAAGAGACAGAAGATGATGACATGATAAACAAAGAGTCTCCTGATATAACCTTTATACCTGAATTAATAAGGTGGTTAGCAACAATTGCTCCCTCCTTGTTTTTTCTTACCAGTACAGCAATATCAGATAGATTTGAACCATTTGAGATCAGAAATTCTATTTTTTCCCTGACAAAATTTAAAACTGAGTCTTCAGAGCCTTCATTCTCCTGATAATCTTCACTATCGTCTGAATTTGCTTCTGACTTAGTTCCGAATCTTAATTCAACATATCCTCTCTTATCCTCATTTTGTTTTGGAATTTTCTGAATAACGGAAGAGTATATAGAAGCTACGCTTGTTTCAAAATTTGAATTATTGTCTAAAATATTATCACAGGCATCTGCAGCCCCCGGGAAAAAATCATTAATAAATTCAATAATCTCTTTACCTGATCTCCAATTTTCCAGTAAAGCCGATGAGTTTATCTCCTCCTTACTAAATTGATTAAACACTCTCTTATTTAAAAGCATCCAGTCTGAACCCCTCCATCTGTATATGCTTTGCTTTTCGTCTCCCACAATAAGGTTTGAATAACCTGAGGAGAGGCTGTTTTTTAATAAGGGGCGGAAGTTTTCCCATTGCATAAGAGATGTGTCCTGGAATTCATCAAGCATAAAGTGATCCGTTCTTGCCCCTATTTTTTCAAAAATAAAAGGGGTATCACTTCCATCAATAATTCCATTGAGTAATTCAGTCGTCTCTGTTAGAAGCATTACTCCGTTTTCTTCGCATACTTCCTGAATGCTTTTCTGGATATCTGACATTAAACCGAGTGCATACAAGTTTTTTGAAACATTAATTGCCGTAAAGTAGTCTCTTGAATAAGACTCTTCGTAATCCAGAATTTCATTAATAAGGGGGCCTAACGAAAGAGATTCTGCAACGCCCCCTTTTATTAATAAATCTGGAGAGTCCTTTATTGCACTTTTTGAAAACCACTTCTCTATTCCTTTACCAGCCTCAGTAAAGGTTAAATTTGACAGTGAAAAATCTCCTTCTGCCAGTTTTCTGAATCTTTGAGCAAAAGAGCTCTTTTTATTAGCAAAGTCATATGGCGACAATTCAGATTTAGTTAATATTTCAACTCCTTTATTTCCAAACTCAACCATCTTTTTCTCATATTCAGAGATAATACTTGCAATAATTTCCGAGTACTCCTCAATGCTCTCTTTGCTGAGAAAGTTTATATCCTCTCCTTTTACTGCTGTTCTGTATGCCTCTTTAAATAATTGAGAAGAGGTACTGTTTATTGAAGATCTGATATCCCAGCTTTTGCCGGAATCAATTCTCTGTACAGAGAGTTCCAATATCCAATTCAGGAGGCGATTATTATCTAAAGTATCCAGATTGAAAAGAATTTTGTCGATAGCCAGAGCCCTGACCATATCCTCATTTAATTCAACTCCATACGAAGTGCTTTTACCTATTTCCCGAGCAAAGGCCCTAAGTGTTTGCTGAAAAAATCTGTCTATAGTACTTATGTTAAAGGAGGAGTAATCATGAAGAATATTCTTTAATAATCTGGATGCTTTCTCATCACCTTGTGACGATTTTTTGTAAAGATGCTCAATTACTCTTCTCTTCATCTCATCTGTAGCCTTATTTGTAAAAGTTACAGCAAGAATTCTCCTGTATGCTCTGTCATCCCCGGACAAAAGATTTAAATACTCAAGTGTTAATCTGTGAGTTTTTCCTGAGCCGGCAGAGGCTCTGAATATCTTAACCTCTCCCATATTTATCTGCAGATTTGTTTGAAAATACAGAAATCGCAACTCTTCTGACAGGTAGTCTGTATAAAGGGCTTTTTGAAATCAAGTATCTCTGATATTGTTAAAGAAAGAAGCTCCCTGAACAGATTTAAATCCTCAGTGGTACAATCTTTCTGATATTTTTTATCCAGCTCTCTCAGGAAGTAAGGGACAAGAAGCGGTTCTCCATCTGGAGAGAGCATCAAGCCATATAGATAGAGCTGAAAAAATACAGAAAGATTCCTGGAAGAGTTTTGCTCAAAAAGTTGATTTATACTCTTCATGGCGTCGGGTTTTCTGCCTGTTTTATAATCAATAATCCTCAATTTCCCGTCTACTCTGTCTATTCTGTCGATATATGCCTTCAGTTTAACCTCAGTGCCATCCGGAAGCATTAATGAACTCCTTATATCTTTTTCTGACCGGATATATCTAAATGAATTAAAACCTGAATCATATTTGAGAATTTTAATTATATATCTTGCTATAATATTGCAAACTATATAATTATATCCCATTATATCTTCAACCCCCTTCTCTTTCTTGAACTCATTGTAAATAACAGCATCAATAAACGGCCGGTTATTCAGAATAGCCTCAAGATCTTTTTTGGAAACATCTTTTCCCTCAAATCCTCTGTACAGAATTGCCATTGAGTTGTGCAATATTGTACCAAAAGTTCTGGATTCCACTGTTTCGCTTACTATCTCATCTTCCTTTGCCCCCTCAATATGCATAAAATAGAATTTTAAAGGACACTGGATATAAGTTGATAGCAGTGATGCTGAAAAAAATCTCTTTCCATTTTTAAAACTCTCAAGTTCTTGAGTTATCTCCCCCTTTTTTTCAATTATTATTGGAGACTTCAGGTTTCTGGTAACAGCTCCGGATGAGACCATCTCTCTGACAGGAATCTTGTAATGGTACCTTAACTGTAGGATAAATCTGCTCTGTTCACCACTTGAGATGCCTTCACTCCTAGTGTCATACAACATCCAGACTCTCTTTGCTCTGTATATTGCTCTGTAGAAATTATAGGATGAAACTGCATCGGCATATTCATTATCCGGCAGAGAGAAGCCTCTCCTTAAATTTAAAGGGATAAATGAAGTACTTATATTTCGTGATGGAAAAACACCTTCATTCATTGAACAAATTACAACATTATCAAAATCAAGGCATCTTGCCTCAAGTACACCCATAACCTGTAGTCCCGCTAGGGGTTCTCCTTTAAAAGGGACAGAAGTTGAGTTTACTAGTTGTTTCAATAATCTCAAAAATGTTTTTACAGACATGGGGATTTGTAAATCCTTTATCCTCACAACAAGAGTATAGAAGTAATATATTAGCTCCTTTTCAAACTTGTTTACTTTTTTATTCCTTACGATATAATCAAGTACATCAAGAATATATGTTGCTATTTTGGTGATTTTTTCAACATTTGAATCATCATCTTTAATAACTCTCTTAAAAATAATTTCCAGCAAAGGGTGGCCTGAAAAGATATCCTGACTTATGTAAAGCATATTTCCGGCCACTATCTTATTTTCAAGATTTACAGATAGTTCACCTGTAATACTCTTCACATAATTATCTCTTAAAACCGGCAGAACTCGTCTGAAATAGAAGGGACCAGCCTGGAGCTCAACCAAACTCTCTGCAAGAGAGACAACTGAAGCCTCTCTTAAGGGATAGCCCATTGTTATATTAATCTCTTCTTTATTAAAATCTAAAGACCTTATAAGTGATGTGAGAAGTGTTTCATCCGGAAGTATGACAGCACTGTTAATTCCTGTAGGCAAAGAGCTTAATATATCCCCTGTAATTTTAGCCTGTCCTACAACAGATGGAACGCCGATAAGCTCAATATCAGCAGTCCTCTCTTCGCTGAAATCAATATCAATTGATGACGGAAATAATGATGTGTTCTCTTTAATAAATAATGATGCTTTATTATCAGGATCATTTACCATACTTCCGCAATAATCCCAGTAAAAATCGGATTTTCCGGATAGTTTTATATAGCTGAGTAAAGTTTTCTCACACTTATTTAATGCATTAAATCCAATAAAGACAATGTTATTGTATTTTGAAATATGTGAGTCAATTTTTACAGTATCTCCCGCAATGATTTGTTCTGCTATTTTCCTGTAAATCATGCCTTCATAGCCGGTTCCCCGGGACTCAAGGCTCTCCCTCAGCTTCGTGTATAGTGGAAGCATCATTGACCAAAGTGATTGAAACTTGGATTTCTTGTCACTCTCTTCACCATTGTGAAAACTTGACCAAAAGCTTTTGATTGAATTCAGTTGCCTTTCAGACAAAAAGGAGTAATCTGTATCAAGCTCTTTTAACTCTTTTATATTTGCAAAAAGCCTGGGTGCATCAGCCAGAAATTTGTCTGTGTCGTCAAAATCGGCTAAAAGAGTTTCACCCCAGTAAACAAAATCATCAAAAGGTTCGGGATTTTCGTTGATATCAGTATAAAACTTATATAACCTGTATACACAATCAAGCTTATCTGCGTTTCTAAGCCCGGAAAGCTCAGAAAAAAGATCACTGATTGTTATAAGTGATGGAGAAAAAAGTGGTTTGTCAATTAAAGCACTTAATTCTCTTTGAAAAAATAGTGAAGCCCTTCTGCCGGGAAATACAAAACAAATTTTTGAAATCTCCTCTCTATCCCTTTCATAGAAGGCTTTAGCTATGTTCCCCAGAAACTTCATCAGATATTCCTGGATCTTAACTCTTTTGCTTTCTCTTCAAAACCGGGTTTGCCTAAGAGGGCAAACATATTAATCTTATAATCCTCAACTCCCGGCTGATCAAAAGGGTTTACACCCAGCATATAGGCACTAATAGCACAAGCCTTTTCAAAAAACATATAGAGAGAGCCCAGGTTATATTCATCAATTTTTTCAATAGAGATTCTTATATTGGGTACACCTCCGTCAACATGGGCAATTCTTGTCCCTATTTCGGCCATTTTATTACACTCTTCAACCCTTTTTCCTGAAAGAAAATTGAGCCCGTCAAGATTTTTGGGGTCGTTATCAATAGTTAGTAATCTATCTGAATTCTCAACACTTATAACGGTTTCAAACAGAGTCCTTTCCCCATCTTGAATATATTGACCCATTGAGTGTAAATCAGTTGTAAAATTAACAGAGGCAGGGAATATGCCCTTTCCATCTTTACCTTCACTCTCACCGTAGAGTTGTTTCCACCACTCAGCAAAATATTGTAATTTTGGGTTATAGTTAACAATTATTTCAATCTTTTTTCCGTTTTGGTATAAAGCATTCCTTACTGCTGCATATTGTATGGCAGGATTGCTCCTTTCGTTTAGTGATGTGTATCCGTTGGTATTATTTGCTCCATTTAGCAACTCTCTTATATTAAAACCGGCAATGGCAACGGGAAGTAAGCCCACCGGAGTCAGTACTGAGAATCTACCCCCTACATCATCTGGAATAATGAATGTTCTGTATCCCTCTATCTCTGAAAGACTCCTTAATGCCCCTTTAGATTTGTCAGTAATTGCAATAATCCTTGAGGCACTTTCTGTTTTGCCATACTTTTTCTCAATGTGGCTTTTTAATATTCTGAAAGCAACTGCAGGCTCTGTAGTTGTTCCCGATTTTGAAATTACAACTGCTCCATACTCTTTATTATCTAAGAGCTCCAGCAACTCTGATAAATAATCTTCAGACATATTCTGACCGGCAAACAGAATTTGAGGGAATGAGCTCTTCTCCATAAAATTCCTGAATGGATTTGAAAGCGCTTCCAATGCAGATTTTGCACCAAGATAAGAGCCCCCGATTCCTATTACAACAACTACTTCACACTTCTCTCTCCACTCATTTGCAATATTTTCAATATTCTTTATTATATCTTCATCAAAAGAGGATGGCAGGTCCATCCATCCAAGAAATTCACTCCCCTCTCCCGTCCTGCCCTCCAGAGTTTTAAAAGCGGATTGTGCTCTATCAAAGGAATCTGACAAACTTTTCTCACCAAGAAAGGTGGTTACTGAAGGATATTCAATATTAATTGTATTATTCATAATTACTGCAGTTGTTCTGTTAATTGCTTAATAATATATGCCGAATATTTATGTTCATACAAAATCTTGTACATCGCCTCGGCTATGGGCATATGTATTTTATACTTTTGGTTTATTTCATAAATACATTTAGTACCATAATAACCCTCTGCAACCATATTCATCTCATGCTGTGCAGATTGCACAGAATATCCCTTACCTATCATAGAACCAAAAGTTCTGTTTCTGCTGAATTGCGAATAGCATGTTACAAGCAGGTCGCCCAGATATGCCGATGTGGATGTATGCCTGTTTTTATCGGGATGGCTGGCATGAAGAAAATCTCTCATCTCGTGAAAAGAGTTGGTAATCAGAACTGCCATAAAATTATCGCCATAACCGAGTGCGTGGCAAACACCTGCAGCTACTGCATAAATATTTTTAAGTATCGCAGCATACTCCACTCCATATATGTCCGTTCCCGGTATAGTTTTTATATAACTGCAGGCAAAGATGTCACAAAGATTACGGGCAACCTCAATATGTTTACTTGAAAGAGTTAAATATGAGAGTCTCTCCATAGCCACCTCCTCTGCATGACATGGACCACTTACAACACCAATTCTGCTAAAGGGGATTTTGTGAGTTATGTGAAAATATTCAGCAATTGATATATTCTCAACAGGAACCATCCCCTTAATGGCTGTAATAATGAATTTATTATCAAGGCTGCATTTGATATTGACAGCCATATCCATAAAATATGCGGAAGGAATTGCGAATAGCAGTACATCGGCATTACTGATAACCTCATTGATATCTGTTGAGAGCTCAAGTCTGTCTGCGTCAAATTGTACCGCCTGTAAATAGAACGGATTGTGACCTGTCTTCTTGAGAATATCAATTGATTCCTCGTCTCTGATATACCATGAAATCTTCTCCTGATGATTGAGCAGCAGCTTAGCCAGCGCTGTGGCCCAGCTCCCCCCTCCTATAAGAGCAAAGCGCAGCCCCTCTCTCTCCAAAATATTTTCCATTTATTATTGATTGTGAATTAATTTGCAACAAATCATTATACAAATATACCTATTTTGTGACACTTCTTAAATAATTCTTTTACTTTTGCAATATTCAAGAGGAGAATTAACAATATGACTTTAAATACATTATATACAAAAGCACTCTCTCTTTCAAATCTAACCATAGATGAAGGTGTTAGGCTTTTTAACGAGACTCCCCCCTCTCAACTTTTTTCACTGGCTCAGAAAATCAGATTTGCAAAAATACCGGAAAACAGGGTAAGCTGGCAAATAGATCGTAATATAAACTACACAAATGTCTGTATATCCGGATGCCTTTTTTGTAATTTTCACTGTAAGCTTTCAGAAAGAGAGCGCTCATATACTATTAATTCTGAAGAACTGGAAGAGAAGATTATACATCTAAGACAACTTGGCGGGGACCAGATACTTCTGCAGGGAGGTCTGCATCCGCACTATGATATATCATATTACGAAGAGCTATTAAAAACCATCAAGTCAATTGACCCGACAATTAAACTAAACGCATTTGGGCCGCCTGAAATTTCACATATTGCCAGATTAAGTTCTCTTACAATTGAAGAGACTCTTTCAAGACTTATAAAGGCCGGTCTGAACACTCTCCCAGGGGCAGGCGCAGAGATTCTTACTGATCGCGTAAGAAAAGAGCTATCACCCGGAAAGCCATCTGCTTACCAATGGTTAGAAGTGATGAAAACTGCTCATAAAATGGGACTGGGAACTACTGCTACAATGGTATACGGACATATTGAGACAATTGAAGAGAGAATTGAACACTTGATTAAAATCAGAGATCTTCAATCAAATAAGCCTGAACAATCACCAGGATTCAGAGCATTTATCTGCTGGCCAATGCAGAGTAATGGAACAAAACTTTCAAAAAGGTTTGAAACCCGTGAGGTTTCAATCGTTGAGCATCTTAAGATGGTAGCTATAAGCAGGATTTTGCTGAATAACATTACCCATATTCAGGCATCATGGCTAACAACAGGGAGAGAGGCGGGAATGCTTGCGCTTCATTCAGGAGCAGATGATATGGGATCAATAATGATTGAAGAGAATGTAGTCTCTTCGGCGGGGGCAGAGCATAGAATGGATTCAGCTGAGATGATTAAAACGATAAAAGAAGCTGGTTTTGAACCATGGCTTAGAGATCAGGACTACAGTCCCAGGGTATTAACAACTTCCGTAACATAGCCTTCATCCTTTTTTAGTACCGGCCCCTTAGAGGCCTCTACTGCCAGGGTATCGCATCTTTCATTTTCCGGATGTCCTGCGTGACCCTTTATCCAAATAAATTTCACTTTGTGTTTCCTGAAAATTTTAAGGAATCTGAGCCATAAATCGCTGTTTTTTTTCCCGGAAAAATTTTTTAACTCCCATCCAAAAAGCCAGCCTTTATTAACAGCATCACAAACATAAGATGAGTCTGAATACACAATAACTTCAGACCCCGCTTTGCGAAGAGTTTCAAGTCCAATAATTACTGCAAGAAGTTCCATTCTGTTATTGGTAGTCAATTCAAAGCCTCCGGACATCTCTTTCCTGTGGTGGCCGCTTTTAAGGACTACTCCAAAACCTCCAGGACCGGGATTTCCTCTAGAGGCACCATCTGTATACAGCTCAATCATTACCTCTCGAAGCAGGTATTTCTACTTTTAGCGGATTCTTTCTTAACTCCTCATACTCTTTTCTCTTTCTGAAAATGTCAATTGCTCTATATATTGCGTTCACCATGGATGACGGATTAGCAATATTTTTTCCTGCAATATCATAAGCAGTCCCGTGATCAGGAGATGTTCTTACAATTGGCAATCCTGCAGTATAGTTTATGCCGTCCTCAGGAGAGAGAGCTTTGAAAGGGATTAGACCCTGGTCGTGATACATAGCAAGTATTGCATCAAATTTATTGATTGCAGGGGAAGCAAAAAAGCCATCGGGAGCAAAGGGACCAAAAACAAGATGATCCTCCTCTTTTAACTCCGTTATTGCCGGCCTGATTATTTCTATCTCCTCACTACCAAGCATACCCTCCTCCCCAGCATGCGGATTGAGGGATAAGACGGCAATCTTCGGATACTCGATACCAAAGTCCCGTTTCAATGAATCTATCATCAGCCTGGCTTTTTTTGTGATTTTCTCCTTTGTAATATGCTGAGGAATCTCGCTTATAGGTATATGATTTGTGACAACGCCCACCTTATGAGAGGAGGATATCATAAACATCAATGAGTCCTCTCTTTGAAACTCTTTAGTGAGATATTCAGTATGTCCCGGAAAAATAAAGCCATCACTTTTCATCGATGCTTTGTTAAATGGCCCTGTCACCAAAACATCTATCTCACCGTTTTTGATATGGTTAATTGCCTTTTCAAGAGAGAGAAAAGCTCCCCTTGAACTCTCAGTGGTTGATCTTCCAGGCTCTGCAGTAACGCTTTCAGGGACACAATTAATTATGTTTACCCTTTTATGATGTATTTCAGAGGGAGCTGAAATAACATTTGGCACAATACCATCTGCATCATTTATCTGTTTTTTATAATAACCAAATAGTTTGGAGGAGCCATAAATCACGGGAGTACACAGCTCCAGAATTCTGGCATCTGAAAGAGCCTTTATAATTATCTCGTAAGATATACTGTTACTGTCTCCCTGGGTTATTCCAACTATTACTTTATTATTCATAATATGTATCTCAACAAATTTGACGCAAGATACAAAAATCTGTCAAGATTGTTAACTTTGTAATATGCCTGGTATTCTTGAAAGTGACATAAAATTTCTTAGTGGTGTTGGTCCAAGAAGAGCCACTCTTTTAGAAAAGGAGCTAAATATCAAAACATTTGGTGATATGCTCTTTTTTTTCCCTTTCAGATATATTGACCGCAGCAGAATCTATACCATCAGCGAAATTGAACCCTCTATGAGCTATATTCAATTAAGAGGAAAGATTTCAAGAATAACACTATTAGGTGAAAAAGGCCCTGCAAAAAGACTTGTTGCAACTCTTTCAGACCCAACCGGCGCAATTGATCTTGTCTTCTTTCAAGGAATTAAATGGACAAAAGAGAGGCTAAAAACTAATCACGAGTATATTATTTTTGGGAAACCAACAATTTTTAATCAGAGTCTTAATATTGTCCATCCGGAGATTGACTCAGTAAACGAAGAGAATCCGTTTTATATCGGGAATATGATTGGGGTCTACTCCTCTACAGAGAAACTAAGAAGCAGCGGATTGGGAAACAAGGTTATTGCAAGAATGCAGGCAACTCTTCTGAAACAATGTATTGAAGGTATAAAGGAGACTCTTCCCAATAACATTTTAGCGGAAAAAAAATTAATGCCTGTAAAAGAGGCTCTTCAAACGATTCACTTTCCGTCTGATCTCAAAAAGCTTGCATCAGCTCAATTCAGATTCAAATTTGAAGAGTTATTTTATCTTCAGCTCTCTTTGTTAAGGCAAAAAAGCATAAGGGAGAGAAATGCAAGAGGTATAATTATGCATAAAGTTGGTGACTTCTTCAATAAATGCTATATTAATATCCCTTTTGAACTAACAAATGCACAAAAAAGAGTAATCCGGGAGATAAGGGAAGACTTAAGATCGGGCAGACAGATGAACAGGCTTCTGCAGGGAGATGTCGGCAGCGGCAAAACTATGGTTGCATTATTATGCTCTCTTCTCTCTGCCGACAGCGGATATCAGTCTTGCATAATGGCGCCAACCGAAGTACTGGCAAATCAACACTATAACAGCTCCCTTAAACTTCTTCAAAACACAGGAATAAAAACCGCCCTGCTGACAGGAAACACTAAAGTAAAGGAGAGACGAGAAATCGCTGAAGGTCTGCTTTCAGGAGAGATAAATTTACTCTTTGGTACTCATGCCCTTATAGAAGAGAGTGTTCAGTTCCGGAATCTGGGATTTGCCGTTATAGATGAACAACATAGATTTGGTGTTGAACAAAGAGCCAAACTTTGGAGTAAAAACAATGAGACTCTGCCTCATGTGCTTGTGATGACAGCCACCCCTATCCCCCGCACACTTGCTATGACTCTTTATGGTGATCTTGATGTTTCAGTTATTGATGAATTACCTCCGGGAAGAAAAAATATCAGAACTATACACACAACCGAATCGTATAGAAAAAAGATATATGAGTTTATGAAAGAGGAAATTGCAAAAGGGAGGCAGATCTTTATTGTTTTTCCACTAATTAACGAAAGTGAAACCCTTGATTACAAGAATCTTCAGGAGGGTTATGAAAATATTATACGCGAATTTCCTGCTCCTGAATATGTGACTGCCGTAGTTCATGGTAAGCAAAAAAACGAAGACAAAGCATATGACATGGAACTCTTTGCTTCCGGAAAGGCAAACATTCTTGTATCTACATCTGTTATAGAAGTTGGAGTTGATGTACCTAACGCCTCCGTTATGATGATAGAGAGTGCCGAGAGATTCGGTCTCTCTCAGCTTCATCAGCTAAGGGGAAGAGTTGGAAGAGGAGCTGAAAGTTCATATTGTATCCTGATGACAGGACATAAACTCACAAAAGAGTCAAAACAAAGGATTGACCTTATGTGTTCTACCCAGGATGGATTTGAGCTGGCTGAGGCCGATATGAGAATGCGTGGTCCGGGTGATATTGAAGGAACTCAGCAGAGTGGACTTCCGATAGAACTTAAACTGGCCGATCTTGCAAAAGATTCTCAGATACTGGAGGAATCGAGAAAAACTGCTCTCTCTCTCCTTGATTCTGACCCTCTTATTGAGAGGCCTGCAAATCAAGTGCTTCGTGACAAGCTTTCTAAACTCAGAGGTATACAGGAGGATTTCTCCAGAATTAGCTAAAATTTGACAAAACTAAATATATGAAATACATAGGCGCACATGTAAGCTCATCAGGAGGAGTAGAGAACTCTCCGGTAAATGCCAGCAAAATTGGAGCAACTGCTTTTGCTCTGTTTACAAAAAATCAGAGGCAGTGGGTTTCTGCACCTCTATCACAAAAAAGCATAGAAAATTTCAAGAACAAATGTCTTGAATTAGGATATAAGCCATTTCAGATTCTTCCCCACGACAGTTATCTTATTAATCTGGGACATCCTGAACAGGATGGGCTTGATAAATCCAGAGCTGCATTTCTTGATGAAATGCAGAGATGCGAACAACTGGGCCTTGACAGACTCAATTTTCATCCGGGCAGCCACCTGGGAAAAATATCAATAAGTGAATGCCTTGCCAGAATTGCTGAATCAATTAATATTACACTTGATAAAACCAGAGGTGTTACAGCTGTAATTGAAAACACAGCCGGTCAGGGAACCAACCTTGGCCATACATTTGAACAAATTGCCGAGATTATTTATCATGTAGAAGATAAATCGAGAGTAGGTGTATGTATTGATACCTGTCATTCATTTGCGGCCGGGTATGACCTCTCTCATGAAAAAGGCTTTAACGATGCTTTTGAACATTTTGACAACATTGTTGGGTTTAAATATCTCAGGGGTATGCATCTTAACGATGCAAAAAAAGGACTAAACTCCAGAGTAGACAGACATGATTCACTTGGCAAAGGTGAATTGGGTGAAGAGACTTTCAGACTTCTTATGAAGGATAGCCGATTTGACAACATTCCGCTTATTCTTGAGACTCCTGATGAGGAGATATGGAGCAGCGAGATTGCTCAGCTCAAGGAGTGGAGCAAAGCATAAATAACTGAAAACATGAAACAATTTTCTTTATTACTGATCATTATAATCTTCTCTGGCACTATGAACTCACAAAATATGAAACCGCTTACAGAACAGGAGAAAAAAGTTATTATTCACAAAGGAACTGAAGCCCCCTTTACCGGAAAGTTTTACAAACATGAAGAGAAGGGAACATATATCTGCAGGCAGTGCGGAAATCCACTGTATAGTTCAACATCAAAATTTGATGCAGGGTGCGGCTGGCCAAGTTTTGATGAAGAGATTCCGGGTGCAGTAACCAGGAAACGAGATACAGACGGAATAAGGACTGAAATTATATGTTCTAAGTGTGGCGGGCACCTGGGGCATGTTTTTCTTGGTGAAAGATTAACAGCAAAAAATACACGCCATTGTGTTAATTCAATATCTATGGAGTTTCTTCCACTAAAGAGAGAGAGAGCAATTTTTGCAGGAGGTTGTTTTTGGGGAGTTGAACATCTTCTGAGGAGTCTTCCGGGAGTTATATCTGTAGAGAGTGGATATACAGGAGGAAGTGTATCAAATCCAACTTACGAAGAGGTGAGCAGCGGCACCAGCGGTCATGCGGAGGCAGTAGAGATAATTTATGATGCCTCGTTAATTAGTTATGAAAAGCTTACAATGCAATTCTTCGAAATTCACGACCCTACCCAGGTAAACCGTCAGGGGCCGGATATCGGAACTCAATACAGATCAGAAATATTTTACACTTCAGAACAACAGAAAGAGGTTGCAAAAGCTCTTGTGGAAAAGCTAAAAGCAAAGGGTTATAAAGTTGCTACACAAATAACAAAGGCAGAAAAATTTTACCCTGCAGAAAAATATCATCAGGACTATTATCTGAGAAAAGGAACACAACCCTACTGTCATACTTATACAAAAAGGTTCTAGCCTCTTAATTTCCCCAAATGAAAGATTTAACACAGGGCAAAGAGGGAAGACAAATTTTACTCTTTGCCATTCCAATGTTTATTGGGAATATTTTCCATCAATTATACAATATTGTTGACAGTATTGTTGTTGGCAAATTTATAGGCTCTGTTGCTCTTGCTGCTGTTGGTGCCAGTTTCCCGATTCTTTTTACCCTTTCTGCTCTTGTAGCCGGTATAACAATTGGTGGATCTGTTCTGGTATCGCAATATTTTGGCGCAAAAAATTTAAAAAAAGTAAAAATCACTTCAGATACACTCCAAATATTTCTCCTGATCAGCTCCCTGTTCCTTACAGTAATATTTTTCATTTTCAGTAAGCCAATTTTCCAATTTTTATCAATTCCGGATGAGGTGTTACCGGATGCAGTAAGGTACTTTGACATTGTTATTATTACAACCACTCTGCCCTCTTTTATGCTATTTGGAATTTCTGCTATACTCAGAGGTGTGGGAAACTCCCTTACTCCAATATACTTTACAATAGGTTCAATAATACTCAATTTAATACTCGACCTAATTTTTGTTCTTCTCTTTAACTGGGGAATTGAAGGAGTTGCATGGGCAACCGGAATATCATCGATTTTAGCCTGGCTGGCACTCTGGTATCACTTGAATAAAAGAGAGGAAAACATTATTAAATTTAATCTTAACTGGAAGAAATGGGAATTTGACTGGGAGAACTTCAGACTCTCATTAAAGATAGGACTACCCTCCGGAATACAGCAAACCCTTGTTGGACTTGGAAATATGGCACTCCTCAGCATAGTATCTCCATTTGGTGTAGCAACTCTGGCGGCCTATACTGCTGCCGGCAGAGTAGATATGTTCGTGTCGATGCCTGCAATGAATCTGGCAGCTGCACTCTCCTCTTTTGTCGGACAGAATCTAGGTGCAGAAAGGTTTGACAGAATCAAAAACGGACTATGGGCAACACTCAGATATTCAACTGTAATATGTATATTTCTTACTTTAGTTGTAGTATTTTTTGGGGAAAATATTATGCATCTGTTCGTCGACTCAGGATCACCATACTACAACGAAATTATACAGACCGGTAAAGAGTATCTGTTAATAGTAACCTCTTTCTACTTATTGTTTACAACCATGTTTGTGGTAAATGGTGTAACAAGAGGAGCCGGAGCCACTTTTGTACCTATGCTTATTACAACATTATCATTATGGATAATCAGAATCCCTCTTGCATACATTCTTTCAGACTACTTTGGTGCAAAAGGGATATGGTGGTCGATACCAGCAGGGTGGACAATAGGATGCATCGGAGCAATACTGTACTATAATTCAGGTCTGTGGAAAAAGCACAGAGTTAAAACCGCAATGAGTTAGAAATTTTTACTGGGCCCATGTTGACTTAAGACCCACCGTTTTATTATAAACAGGCATATCAGGTGTTGAATCTGCGTCCTTTACAAAGTAACCATTTCTTTCAAACTGAACTGCAACTTCAGACATATCATCTTTAAGCGACGGCTCGGCATAACCTCTCTTAATAACAAGAGATTCCGGGTTAAGAAAGTCAATATAACTCTTATCCTCAGGGATAGAATCCATCTCAGGTTCTGTAAATAATCTGTCAAAGAGTCTCACTTCGGTCTCAATTGCATGTGGAGCAGATAACCAATGAATTGTACCCTTGACAGATCTCCATTCACCGGTTCCGGGTCTGCTTTGAGGGTCGTATGTACAAATTATTTCAACTATATTGCCCTCGGAGTCTTTAATAATCTCTTCGCATTTAATAATATAAGAGTACTTAAGCCTAACCTCACCTCCGGGTTTAAGTCTGAAATATTTTTTTGATGGTATCTCCATAAAGTCCTCTCTTTCAATAAAAAGATCTCTGGAAAAAGGCACATCCCTGGAGCCAGCTTCACTATTTTCCTGATTTACAGGAGCTTTAAAAATTTCAGTTTGCCCCTCAGGATAATTTGAAATAGTCAGTTTAACAGGATCCAGCACAGCCATATACCTGTTGGCCCTTTTGTTAAGATCCTCCCTTACACACCATTCCAGCAATGATAAATCAATAATATTGTCTCGTTTGGCAACTCCAACCTTATCAGCAAAAAGTCTTATGCTTTCAGGAGTATACCCCCTTCTTCTCAGACCACATATAGTAGGCATCCTTGGATCGTCCCATCCGGTAACATACCCATTTTTCACCAACTCCAGCAACTTTCTTTTAGACATCACAGTATAAGTGAGATTGAGTCTTGCAAACTCATACTGTCTTGAAGGAAAAATCTCCAGCTTCTCTATAAACCAATCATAAAGAGGGCGATGAACATCAAATTCAAGAGTACAAATAGAGTGAGTAATCTTCTCTATTGAGTCACTCTGTCCGTGTGCATAGTCATACATTGGATAAATACACCAGGAGTCACCTGTTCTGTGGTGATGAGTGTGAATAATTCTGTAAAGAATAGGATCTCTCATAAGCATATTGCTGTGAGACATATCAATTTTTGCTCTCAGAACCCTCTCGCCGTCAGTAAACTCTCCCTCTCTCATTCTGCGGAAAAGATCAAGATTCTCTTCAACAGCTCTCTCTCTCCACGGACTGGGTATTCCTGGTCGGGTTACAGTCCCTCTGTTAACTCTTATCTGCTCCTGAGTCTGGTCATCAACATATGCAAGGCCCTTCTTAATCAGAATTACAGCCCAATCGTAGAGTTGCTCGAAATAATCAGATGCATAAAACTCTCCTGCCCAGTCAAAGCCGAGCCATTTAACATCTTCCTTTATTGCATCGACATATTCAACATCCTCCTTTGTAGGATTTGTATCATCAAATCTAAGATTTGTTTTTCCGCCATATTTTTTTGCCAGACCAAAATTGAGACAAATACTTTTTGCATGTCCAATATGCAGATAACCATTTGGTTCAGGAGGAAAACGTGTTAAAATCGCATTATGTTTTCCCTCTTGCAGGTCTCTCTCGACTATCTCCTCAATAAAATTAAGTTGTCTCTCCTCTGCTGCTGCTGCCTTTGTCTCTTCCATACTATTTATATTTTGAACCGCAAATATAAGATTTCTTGCGTAACTTTGCGAAAGGTTAACCCAACTTAAAAGTAGATACCATGCTTAAATCAATGACAGGTTTCGGTAAAGCCGATACAATTACTACAGTGGGAAAGTTCACAGTTGAGATTCGTTCTGTAAATGGAAAAAACGCAGACATAAATCTCAAGACTCAATATATTCCAAGAGAGAAGGAGATTGAAACAAAGCAACTACTTTCATCATTGTTAAGCAGGGGTAGCATAGATTTATACATATCGCTTGAAAATTCTGCTGAAAATACAGGAAAACATATAAATAGTGAGATTTTTAAAACTTACTGGTCTCAAATTGAACAACTGGCATCAGAAATGAATATTCCTGTGAGCAAGGAAGATCTTTTACCAATTGTATTAAAGATGCCAGATGTGACTGAACCAAGAAAACCTCTTGAAACAGAATCTTTCTGGACAGATTTGTCAGATTGTATAAAAAGAGCTGCACTGGCAATGAATGAATTCAGATCTTCCGAGGGGGCCAAACTGGAGACAGAGATAAGAGAAAGGATAAATAATATTCTATCATCGCTGGCATTGACTGAGAAGCTGGATTCATCAAGAAATGAATCTGTCAGAAACAAATTGTTAAATAGATTCGAAGAGTCCGGACTCACTGCAGACCAGAACAGATTTGAACAAGAGATTATTTATTATCTTGAGAAACTGGATATAACCGAAGAGAAGGTAAGGCTTAAACAACACTGCGAGTACTTTATTCAGACCATTATGACAGAATCTATGCCCGGAAAAAAACTTGGTTTTATAGCACAGGAGATAGGCCGTGAGATTAACACTCTTGGATCTAAAGCAAACCATGCAGAAATTCAAAGGCTTGTTGTTGAGATGAAGGAGGAACTTGAAAAGATTAAAGAACAGACTCTCAATATATTATAAAACATTCTTAAAATTTTGCAACTTTTTCAAGTAAGGGGTCGTCTATATTGCAGAAAAAAAAGCAATATATAACCCATTACAATGAAAACAACAATTTCAATTTTTTCACTTGCCATTTTGATGGCCTCAGCATCTTCGAATGCAAATGCAGCAACAGTCGCACCTTATGTTCAAAACCCTAAATTTAGTGCAGATGTTCTTGTGAAAGAAGCCTTTAACAAGATATCCAGGAACTATTCAAATGATGAATCAGTTGTCTCAGTTTATTACAAAGAGAATGTATCAAGAGACAATCAAACAATTTCGCTTAATGAAGCTTTGCTTGATATTGAAAAGTCATCATACTTAAATAAAAAAGATGACAAGATACTTGTAAAAAAAATCAGGAAGAGTGAGACGAATATACCGGAACCTTTGAAATTTAAACTTCAGGGTGGCCCCGTCCATATTGCAAAACTCGATATAGTGAAATATTCTCTTCCGGGATGCGATAACAAAAAAATGGAGGATCTTTATACATTTGAATATGACACCCCGGTTGAACAGGGGGGAAAGATTATGTATGTAGTAAAATTTGACCAGAAAACAGCATGCGATGAAATACTATACAGAGGGAAGATATATATTGACTCTGAATCTTGCGCAATTTCCAAAGTTGAATTCAATATGAATATTGAAGAGAGAGGAGACGGATACCTCTCATTTATCAAAAACAAACCATCTCATATCAAAGTTAATGTTACCAATGCTAAATATGTAGTAGGATATAAAGAGTATAATGGGAAATGGTACTATGACTTCTCCAGATCAGACCTCTCCCTACAGGTAAAAAACAAGAAGAGTGGTACAAACAACAACTTCAGTATCACATCAGGAATGGTTGTTACAAGTTATAACCCATCAACCACCATCCCTCATGGTGAACTAATAAAGGCTTCTGAAATCCTGGCCGATAAAAAAATCAACGGAGAAGAATCTCTGATATGGGAACTCTACGATGAAATGATGCTGCTTGCAATGCTTTAATCAAACAGATATTTCAGCCAGAATGACCTTGTAGCCTCTCTGTCGTGAATTGACTGAGCCCCTCTGTAACCATGCATACCTCCGGGATAAATCATAAGTTCAAATTGTTTGCCGGATCTCTGAAGTGCATCAATTAACTGGAGAGTATTTTGAAAATGAACATTATCATCTGAAGTTCCGTGAGTAATATACAACCTTGAACCCGACTCGCTTCTGTACTTGGAAACCCTTCCCAGTACAGATGTGTTTTTATAACCATCCGGATTATCCTGAGGAGTATCCATATATCTTTCAGTATAATGAGAATCATAAAGATGCCAGTCATAAACTCCTCCGCCGGCAACACCAAATCTAAAAAACTCAGCACCCTCTGTTAAAGCGAGAAGAGTCATTGTTCCCCCATAAGAAAAGCCGGTTATTCCAATTTTTTCCTTATCAACAAATGGTAGTGAAATTAAATATTTAGCCCATAAAATATAATCTTCAATCTCCTGCTTACCCAGATTTCTGTGAATAAAATTCAGCCCCTCTTTACCGCAATGGCCCGATGCTCTATGGTCAATATTAATCTGAATAACTCCTTTTTTATACCAGAATTTTGTCTCATCCGAAGGGTTTCTCCAACTATCCATTACTGTTCCGGAATTTGGTCCTCCATACATATTAACAATAACGGGGTACTTCTCTCTTTTATCCATATTCTCCGGCCAAATAACAGAGGCGGGTAATCTGTAGCCATCTTCTGTTGTAATAAATATCATTTGAGCCATTGGAATCTTTGACAAATCTGCTCCTTCAGCAGCATCCTGAATAACAATGTGTTCTCCATTCTTTACAATACCTTTTCCAGAGAGTGAGACTACTATAGTTGATGTTGGATCACTAACTGATGATACATTGGCAACAAAATGCTTTTTATCAGGAGAGAGAATAACAGATGTAAAGTTCCAGGTACCTTTTGATAGTCTTCTGATCTCTCTTTTACTCATACCTTTGTTCCAGCTCAGAAGATAAAAGTCACCCCTTTCTGAAGTCTCTCTTCTTGCAGAAAAGTACAATACTCTCTCCTGCTCATTGAATTCAATAAACTTAATACCCCAGTTTTTTCCATCAGTCAGCTTAACAAGTTGCTTACCGTCATAACTTTGATAATATACATGTTCCCAAAGTTCAAAGTCTCTGACAAAATAGAAACCATCATTTCCGAATCTAACCTCCTCCAGCCAGTCAATCCAGGTATTCTGATGCTCTTTATAGACAACTTTCTTTTCTCCACTATCTTTTCTTACAGAGTAGAGAACAAAATTACTCTGATCTCTCTCCATCCACTGCACTAAAAGTTCATTTGAGTTATTGTTCCAGTATGGAGTACCAAAATATTGATCCTCATTTTCATTAAAATCCCCCCAAATTACTGAACCAGCAGCAACATCAGCAAAACCGATTTTTACACGCGGATTTTCATCTCCAGCCTTAGGGTACCTTGTCTGAACAATTTTTCCGTGCTTTCCCGATGGTTCATAAATTGGGAACATTGGCACATTAGTATCATCAAATCTCATAAATGCAATAGACTTGCTATCCGGAGACCACCAGAAAGCTTTATACCTGGATGCTCTGCCAAGTATCTCTTCATAATATACCCAGGAGGCCCAGCCATTCATTATCAGGTCAGTGCCATCAAAAGTATAACGCATCTCGCCTGAACCATCGACAGATACCGAATACAGGTCATTATCTCTGGTAAAAGCAATCTTCTTTCCATCAGGCGAAATTTCAGGATTTTTCTCCTCGCAATCTGTTTTAGTGACTCTCTTCTCAACTCCGTTTTCGTCTGAATATACAATATCGCCATCCTTAATAAAAACCACGGCCCTCTTCTCCTCAGATGGCTTTTCAACTTCAGAAGTAACCCCGGTAATAATGTTGTACTCTTTATAAATACGTTTATCTTTATCAAAACCAGCCATTAATAAAGTGGAGTTGTCTTTCCACGATAAAACCATTGATAATTGTTTAATATCCTGAGCACTTGTATGCATGAAAAGCATAACTGCCAGCAAAATAAGGCTACTCTTTCTGGTAAAATTCTTCATATTATATGTTAGTTCTTCTAAAAAATGAGTCTTTAAAGTTAATAAAATAAATTTTTTCTGTAGCTCTTGTCATTGCAGTATATAACCATTTTAAATCATCAATGGTAAGTTCATCACTCCAGAAGGGATTATCCACAAACACAGCAGACCACTGCCCTCCCTGAGATTTATGACAGGTGATTGCTGAGGCAAATTTAATCTGCAATGCATTAAAATACTTATCCTCTCTAACTGCTGCAATCCTTTTTCTTTTAGTTTTTATATGATCATAGTCCTCCATAATCCGGGCAAATAGTTCTCTCTGCTGATCTGCACCAAGGGAAGCGGTTTCGCTCTCTAAAGTATTAAGAACAACCTTTGCCTTTATCTCCAGATTGTTGTAATCGGGAAATGAGAGTACAGCATCTGCAAAAGATAATCCATATCTCTCCTCATAATTTGAAATTTTAAGTAATTCAGCAACATCACCATTTGCGATAAAGCCTATGCCCTGAGTATCCTCTAAAAACTGATAGCAGTTTTTAACAATCATGAGTTTGTCTCCCTTACTTAAGCGCTCCTCTCTGAAAAGAACTGTTGACCTTATCCCTTTGTTATATCTGTTCGCTCTTTTATTTGATCTGCATAAAACAAGAGTTTCATCTGCCCCCCATTTACTGTAAGCACTTTCCAGCTCCTCCAATAGATCACCGCCTGAAACTCTGATTACATCACTGAATCCATTAAGTTCCAGCTTTGGCAGTGATGGATTATCATTTTCAATCATCTCTCTGATTAAAGTTGCATTATAGAGGATTCCTGAACTCTCGGCTTGTCTCACAACACTCCTTAAGTGCGAGTAAATTATATAGCCGTACCGTTTCATCATTTCACTATCAAGTGCCTCAGAATATTGAAGACCAACGGGTGGCAACTGTGCTGAATCACCAACAAGAATAAGTTTATTTCCCTCTCCGCTGTAAACATATTGAATGAGATCATCCAAAAGGTGACCGGTTCCAAATGATGAGACATCACTGAAATTTGAAATCAAAGAGGCTTCGTCAACAATGTAAATGGTCTCCTTAGAGAGATTTACATTTAATGAAAAGAGACCTATCCCGTCACTCATTGATTTCTGTCTGTAAATGTGCTTGTGGATTGTATATGCTATTCTGGATGTGTAGCCGGATAATACTTTTGCAGCCCTTCCCGTAGGTGCCAGAAGCACATATTTTCTTTCAAATGCCTCCAGTACCTTCACAAGAGATGACAAAACCGATGTTTTGCCTGTCCCTGCATAACCATTAACAACCATAATCTCCTTTGAAGATGGAAGAGAGACAGCACCGGGCGAGAGAATGAAATTTGAGAGAGTTTTTATAAGTTCTGACTGGCAGGATGTAGGTTCAAAGCCGAGTCCCTCTGTCATTCTTTTCTCCAGAAAATCTGCTAACGACATATTTTTATCTTTTTCTGAAAACAAGAACAATTAACAACATTGAATAAATTTCAACCCGACCTAAAAGCATCTGAACAGAGAGAACAAACTTTCCGAGTGCCGGAATTTGTGAATAATTACCCAGAGATCCGACACTTCCAAACCCGGGGCCAACATTTCCCATATTTGCAGCAGATGCTGTAAATGCATCAAGCAGTTCTACCCCGAGGAATGTCAGGATTATTGTGACAATAAATACTATCAGAATATACAATACGATAAAAAGAGCAGTTGATGTGATAACCTCTTTCTCTATAGTATGTCCCCCAAGTTTAACCGGCACTATGGCATTGGGATGAATTTGCTTTTTTATCTGGGCTTTAAATGCTTCATAAAAAATAAGCACTCTGTCAACTTTCAGCCCTCCTGATGTTGAACCGGAACATGCACACTGAAAAGTAAAATATATAAGAAGAAGTATTGAAAAGGACGGCCATATGCTGGAGTCAGCACTTGCAAATCCGGTTGTTGTTCCAACGGAGATTACCTGAAAAAAGGCATGACGCAAAGCATGACTCCAGTCAGATTCTATGTTGGTTATCTTAAGATTTAAGGTTACCACTAAAGATACAAGGATAATTGATGCCAGATAAAACCTAACCACAGGAGATCTCCATAAAGAGTGAACCTTTCCTGAAAATGCACTGTACAACAAACCAAAATGCATTCCTGACAGCAGCATAAAAACCATTATGATAATTTCAATTCCAGGCGAGTCATAATAGGCTATTGATAGATTCTTTGTACTCAGCCCCCCGGTTGCAACAGTTGCAAATGAGTGACAGACGGCATCAAATAATGTCATCCCTGCAAGGTTTAAAAGTATAGTTTCTGCTACTGTTAAACCTACATATACTGTTGAAATAACCCTGACAGTTTGTTTTGCCCTAAACCTGAAATTATCTTTAGACAAAGATGATATTTCAAATTTGCTTAACATCCTGGATGAAGAAATCGAAGGAAGAATCAATAACATAAAGAGAACCACACCCATACCTCCAAGCCAGTGTGTAGATGCTCTCCAGAATAATAGTCCTTTTGGCAGAGCCTCAACATTTGTCAGAATTGTTGAACCTGTAGTTGTATAACCCGACACACTCTCATACCAGGAGTTAATAATAGAAAACTCTCCCCCGAATAGAATATAAGGCAACATCCCAAAAAGACAAGAGAGAATCCATGAGAAAACAACTATAACAAGCCCCTCCTTTGCGTTAATTTCTCCGGATTTATGAACAAAGATCAGTGGAAATGAAGCTACAACCGATGTAATTATTCCACTTAGTATAAGAGGAGAGAATGAGTCATCAACTCCATAAACAATGGAAACAGCGGCTGAGATGAACATAAATATTGCGTTCAGCAAAAGAGCAAGGCCTATAATTCTACTGACTAGCTTGAGGTTCATTCTCTTGTTTTTTTCATATTTTTATGTTCGTCAATCAATGTTTTTATTTCACCATTTAAATCCTGAAGTTCATCGTCGTTATCAAAGTTTACATTGTAACTTTTATTAAACTCTTTATAACTTTTTAAACCTCTTGAAATTAACAAAAGGGGCGAAATAAAGTACAAATTGATAAAGTAATTAAATAGAAGAACAAGCAGTATTCCTGCAGCAACAGCTATCACACCCGGCATTATACTCCTGTAGAATCCCTCCTGAAGTTGATCTGTATTCTCTGCAAGAGCCCCTTGTGTTAAGAGGCCAAGTTCACCTTTGTATCTCCTTAGATTATAATAGGCCGGCACCAGTTCATTTGAGTACCACTTCTCTCTTCCTGCTTTATTTAGAGTCATTATACCGGAGGCCTTTCCAATAACCTCCAGATAGGCCGAGTAAGCGGATGACAGAGAGTCGGCAACAGAGACTTCAGCTGAAGAGACGAATTTCTTTTTTATGTTAGAGATATAACTTTCAAATCTGTTATCGTACATAATCCTCTCTGACTTCATTGTTGAATCCAGAATCACGCTGCTCAGCAACATAAAATTATACTCATCAGTCAGTTCAAGTAGGAGCCTTGAAGTGTTTATACTATTTATGTTGTCTGTCATAAGTGCGGCAACTGAGTGTCGCATTCTGTTAAATTCAAAGATGGCAATCAAGCTTGAAAGAAATAGAATGGCTCCAATGACAACGAAACCAAGAGAGATTTTCTTTCTTATTCCCATAGTTTAAGTTTTGAAAACAAATATATGAAAAAAACAAGGGCGGCTATACTAAAGCCACCCTCATTAAATTTTGAAATTAAAAAACTACTTGACAGTGGCCATGTGTGCCAGCATATCCAGTACCTTGTTTGAATAACCCCACTCGTTATCATACCACGAAACCACTTTCACAAAATGCGGATTCAGTGAGATACCAGCTTCAGCATCAAAAATTGATGTGCGGGGATCAGTTATGAAATCGGTTGAAACAACAGCATCCTCAGTATAACCAAGAATACCTTTCAGTTCTCCCTCTGAAGCCTTTTTCATGGCTGCTTTTATCTCATCATAGCTTGCCGGTTTTTCCAGACGGCAGGTAAGGTCAACAACAGAGACATCAACTGTTGGAACCCTGAAAGACATACCTGTTAGTTTACCGTTCATCTCCGGAAGAACTTTACCTACAGCTTTAGCTGCACCTGTTGAAGATGGAATTATGTTAGCGCCTGCTGCACGACCGCCTCTCCAGTCTTTAGCTGATGGTGCATCAACTGTTTTCTGAGTATTAGTTGTAGCGTGAACTGTAGTCATAAGACCTTCAATAATACCAAAATTCTCATTAAGAACCTTTACGATAGGTGCAAGACAGTTTGTAGTACATGATGCATTTGAGACAAACTGCTCACCTGCATACTTCTTATGGTTCACACCGTATACAAACATAGGAGTATCATCCTTTGACGGAGCAGACATTATAACTCTCTTTGCGCCTGCCTGAATGTGAGCTTCACATTTCTCTTTTGTCAGAAAAAGTCCTGTAGACTCTACAACATATTCCGCACCAACTTCTCCCCATTTCAGATCTGCCGGATTCTTTTCAGCAGTTACTCTTATTGGGAATCCGTTTACAATAAGTTTCCCCTCTTTTACCTCAACATCTCCCTTAAAACGACCATGTACAGAGTCGTATTTAAGCATGTATGCCATGTAGTCAACATCTATAAGGTCGTTGATTGCAACAACCTGGATATCATTCCTCTCCTGGGCAGCACGAAAGACAAGTCTTCCGATACGGCCAAAGCCGTTGATCCCTACTTTAATTTTACTCATTTTGTTTAAAAATATTTTTGGTTTGATAAAAAACTTCAAAAGAGTTCCGGCACAAAGTTACAAAAAATAGAACTTATGCAAAATCGTGCCAAATTTATTAACTTTGTGAATTGTAAGGACAATTATACACTTATCTTTTTATGGAAACCACCGGAGAGAAGCTTAATATACTGATAACTAATGATGATGGAGTAAAATCAAAGGGGATTTCTGCTCTTATTGATATGATGAGACCATATGGTGATATTACTGTCGTCGCCCCGTTTGAGGCAATGTCAGGAATGTCAGCAGCACTAACTATCGGCAAACCCTTAAGGCTAACTGAGCTGAAATCAGAGGAGGGGCTAAAAATATTTGCATGCAGCGGAACGCCTGCTGATTGTGTAAAAATGGCTATGAATCAACTATTTTCATCAAATCCCCCACATCTTCTTGTCTCTGGAATTAACCATGGATCAAATGCTTCAGTTGCCTCTCTCTATTCAGGGACACTTGGTGCCGCTGCTGAAGGGACAGTATACGGAATTCCCTCTATCGGATTTTCACTCTCATCACATCACAGAGATGCAGATTTCTCCGCTTCTATTCATTATGGCAAAATTATAATTGACCAATATTTGAAGAATCCTGCTAAACCTGAGATTTTCTTAAATGTAAATTTCCCGGACAGACCATTGAACACCATAAAGGGGATTAAATTCTGCCATCAGGGAAAGGGTCAATGGATAAAAGAGTTTGAAGAGAGAACAGATCCTTATGGTTTTCATTATTACTGGATGACAGGAGAGTTTTTTAATCTGGAACCTGATAACAGGGAATCAGATCACAACTTGGTTGAGGATGGTTATATAAGCATTGTTCCTCACAAAATAGACACAACAGACTACTCAGAGGTAGAGAGATTGTCAGGACTCTGGGAGATGTAAATGAAATTCTAAAAAAACCGATATGCGTTATTACCTCATTGCGGGGGAGGCGTCCGGGGACCTGCACGGCTCCAATCTTATGAAAAGTCTTCTTCAAGAAGACTCTTCTGCCGAATTCCGATTCTGGGGAGGAGATTTGATGAGATCTGTACATGATGGTCTTGTTAAACACTATAGCGATACTGCCGTAATGGGATTGGTTGAAGTTCTTTCCAAACTCAGAAAAATCAAGAATAATCTTTTGTTATGTAAAAAAGAGATTCTGGAATGGAAACCTGATGTTGTAATTTTAATTGATTACCCCGGCTTTAACCTGCGTATTGCTAAATTTGCAAAAGAGAGAGGTTTTAGAGTATTTTACTATATCCCGCCTAAAGTATGGGCCAGAGGAGAGTCAAGAGTTGAAAAGCTAAAAAAATACACTGACAATATATATATAATATTTCCTTTTGAACAAGAGTTCTTTAAAGGACATAACCTCGAAGTGAAATATTTTGGTAATCCTTTATATGACAGCATAATATCAGACAAAGCACTATCTGAAAGCAAAGAAGAATTTTCTTCCCGTCTTCAAATTGATAATAAACCTACTATAGCTCTGCTTGCCGGAAGCAGAAAGCACGAGATTTCATACCTCCTTCCAAAATTAAGAAGGCTGGAGGATGATTTTCCTGATTACCAGTTTTTACTTGCAGGTGCTCCTTCAATTGAGCCATCATACTATCAGCAATATCTAAGTGGCAGCAGAATAAAACTCTTATTTGGAGAGACATACTCTATTCTCAGGCACTCTGATGCAGCAGCAGTATCTTCAGGTACTGCCAGCCTTGAGTGTGCAATTATAGGTACTCCTCAGGTTGTTTGTTATGGAATGAATCCTGTAACAGCGTGGCTTGCTAAATTAATTATCAAAGTTAAGTACGCAAGTCTTGTCAATTTAATTCTCGGTAAAGAGCTTGTAAAAGAGCTTCTGCAATGGAACTGCACACCTGAAAACATTTCCGCCGAGGTTAGAAAGATACTTAATGGAAGAGATAGAAAAAGGGTACTGTCCGGGTATAAAAGAGTCAAAAAGTTACTTGGAGGAGAGGGAGCCTCTGAAAAAGTGGCAAAATCTATGATAAAAGAGATTATGTCTCTTAAAGAGAGTAATCTTTTCTCAGCTGTACACGAAACACCTTTAGGAAGACTTAAAATAACCTGTGACGATTCAAATCTCATTGGAGTAGAATATCTTAGAGATGAAGAGGAGAGCCTCAGTGAGGGGCATAATGTAAATCATCCCATATTAACAGAGACAGCCAGACAGCTTGATGAATACTTTCAGGAGAAGAGAGAGCTCTTTGAACTCCCTGTGAAATTAAACGGAACAGAGTTCCAGAACCGGGTCTGGAAAGAGCTAAGTAAAATACCATACGGAGAGGTAAAAACATATGGAGAGATTGCCTCTATTGTAGAATCGAGGGATGCCAGCAGAGCAGTAGGAATGGCATGTAAAATGAATCCCCTCTTAATAGTGATTCCTTGTCACAGAGTTGTTGGTGCAAACAATAAACTGACAGGGTTTGCAATTGGAATTGATAAAAAGAGCTATTTACTTGAATTGGAAAAAGCATATTTAACAACAGATAATAACCTCTTTCAAGAAGAGGAGAAATAATGATGAGAATAACAGCATATAAGTACCAGGCTACAGGTAATGATTTTGTTATCCTGGATAACAGAGAGGGCCAGTTAGAACTGACCGAAAGTCAGATTAAACATCTTTGTGACCGCAAATTTGGAGTTGGAGCAGATGGATTGATGTTGCTCAACAAAAGTAAAAGATACTCATTCTCAATGGTTTATTACAACGCAGACGGAAAAGAGGGGACTATGTGCGGAAACGGAGGACGCTCATTAGTGGCTTTTGCAGCACATAAGGGAATTAAAGATTTTACTTTTGAGGCTGTTGATGGTATTCACGAGGCAGAAATTATTAAGTACTCACCTTCAACATGCATAGTTAAACTTGGGATATCTGATGTAACAAGCGTAAAGGATTACTCTCCAAAAAGCTATATGTTAAATACCGGATCACCACATTTAGTAATTTTTGTGGAGAATGTTAGTGATTATGATGTTCGGGAACAGGGTAAGCTATGGAGACACCATCCCCATTTTCCGGGTGGCACTAATGTTAACTTTGTGCAGGGAAACTGGGGCAGATTCAATATCCCTAAATTTAATGAGGAGCAGGAGCAGAGAATTTCTGTTAGAACATACGAAAGAGGAGTTGAAGACGAAACCCTATCCTGCGGAACCGGAGTAACCGCATCGGCAATTGCTCATCATAAACTGCTCACCAGGAATAAATTCTCATATAGTAAAATCGATATCAAGGTTCCTCAAACTGTAAAAAATATTATTGAGACTAAAGGCGGAGAGCTTCTTGTTGAATTCACCTATACTGGAGAGGATAATTATACAAATATTAAACTAACCGGCCCTGCAACCTATGTTTTCAGTTGCGTAATAGAGTGCTGAATATGACAAGAAAAGCTGTATTCCCGGGATCTTTTGACCCCTTTACAAAAGGTCATCTTGATGTCCTTCAGTCATCCCTAAGAGTATTTGACAAAGTTGTTGTAGCTGTAGGATATAACATTAACAAAAACGGGCTCTTTTCTATTGAAGAGAGAATTGAAATAATCAAAGAGTCTGTTAAAAATCTGGATGGCATCGAGGTAGAATCATACACAGGACTGACAATCGATTTTTGCAACTCATGCGGTGCAGATTTTATTGTAAGGGGAATCAGGTCAACAACAGATTTTGATTTTGAACAGGTTATTGCACAAGCAAACTACAAATTATCTCCAAATATTCAGACCGTATTTATTCCATCATCCGCCGAGTGCTCATTTATTACCTCAACAGTTGTAAGAGACCTCCTCCTAAATGGCGGAGATGCCCGGATATTCCTGGCTCCCGGAGTGGATCTAACGGGCAGATTAAGGAGAAAGTGAGACAAATGAATTTTAAACCAACTCTTTTATTACTACTTCTTTCAATTTCACTTGGTCTTTTTTCACAAACCAAGCAAATAAGCAGTGCCGATTCTTTAAGGAATAAGGTAGACAGCCATATTTCGAGCTTTCTGTCCACAATTCCCCTTCACCCGGATTCGCTCAGTATAGCGTCAGACAGGCTAATAGCAGCAGGTGAGCAGAATAACCTTTCATCATATATTGCCGGAAAACTTTTTATGATATTCAAAGATTCCGGTATAATGGGCCTTGAGAGTGTATCGGCATACATAGCTCAGAAGTATTTTATAAGTGATCTGCTTACCCCACCTGAAGGTTTAAGTAAATCCGAGATCACATTATTCGTTGAATTTAACAAGCATTCACTGATAGGAATGGATGCCCCTGAGCTTGTTATGACAACGCCGTCAGGTATTCACAAATCCTTAAAAGAGAGTCTCGGTTCAAGATATACTATACTACTTTTTTTTGATGATCAGTGCACAATTTGTAAAACAGAACTTCCTGAATTATTTAAGATTTCACAATTTTCAAATTACGATGGTCTATCTGTTTTTGCAGTATTTACACACCCTGATACATCAAGACTGAGAAATTTTATAGCAGGATTACCTGCTAAAGACTTAAGAAACTGGACATTTGTATCAGACCCGGATTACTCTACTGATTTCCCACGGCTTTACAATGTAATTAAAACACCACAGATTTTTCTTATAGACCACACCGGAAAAATAAGGGGAAGAAATCTCAGCTCATCCTCATTAGATGAGCTACTTTCAAAGCTATACGAAAAGGATAAGGAATTCAGTGAACAGGCATCCAGATTTGCCGCTGCATATATTGAAGCAATAGATTTTGAAGATTCAGCATCTGTTAAAACTTCTATTTCAACACTTTTTTCAAATTTATCTTCAGCGAGTGACAAAGAGCTTTACAGGAGTGTGTTTTCATATATTTTTGAGGCGCTCCTCTACTCTCAGAATGAAAAACGGAAAGAGGCCTCAATTATTGTTGCAAAAGATTTCATAATACCCTACCCGGAATTATGGATTGACAAAGAGTATCCTTCTAAATGGGTGCCATCAATGGTAAGACGAACTAAAATGAACCGGGTTGGTTCACTCTTTCCTGAGCATACATTGTTAAATACATCGGGAAAGAGAACCACACTTGGTAAAACCTCCTCAAAATTCACACTTGTCATTTTCACAGACCCGCACTGTGCAACATGTAAAACATTTACTGAGATATTAAAGCAAGAGTATAAAAATCTCAGAAGAAGAGGTGTGAAAATTATTTCAGTTAATACAATGGGGACCCCTTCCTCATCAAAAGAGTATAAAATTTCAGATAAAATTAAATGGCAGATACTCTCTCCTTTAGATAACGATATCAGCTCCCTCTTTCAGCTGTATGAGACTGAGAGTGTACCCTACACCCTTCTGCTCGACAGAAAAGGGAGGATAGTAGCCAAGAACATTGATTTTGCAACCCTAAAAAATATAACCCGATGATTACCGGAAAGTACAGGGAGTTTTACAACCTCCTATCCAAAGCTATACCCACAGAGAGACTTCTCCACGACTCACTGAGCACCCTTGCCTTTGGAACAGATGCCTCCTTTTACAGACTTATTCCAAAGCTAATTGTAAAAGTATATAATGAAGAGGAGGTAACAGCCACAATAAGAATTGCCTCAGAAATGAATATCCCGTTGACATTCAGAGCTGCAGGAACCTCATTGTCCGGACAGGCGATAACGGACTCTGTGCTGGTTGTTGCCACCCACGGATGGACAGATTGGTCAGTACTTGATTCTGGCACAAAAATCAGGCTTCAGAGTGGAATCCGGGGGCAACAGGCTAATAACAGACTTATTAAGTTCGGAAGAAAAATTGGTCCGGATCCGGCATCAATAGATGCTGCGATGATAGGAGGAATAGCTGCAAACAATGCATCCGGAATGTGCTGCGGAACAGCAGAAAACTCATATAAAACTATTGCAGACATTAGAATAGTTCTTCATGATGGAACTATACTCGATACCTCAGATAAATCAAGTTGCGACAGCTTCAGAAAAACTCACAAAGAACTTCTCGATGGAATTGAAAAGCTATCGGCCAGAGTAAAGGCCGATAAAGAGCTAAACGACCGGATTGTAAAAAAATTCAAAATAAAAAACACAACAGGATATAGTCTGAATGCACTAACAGACTATTCTGACAGCATTGATATTATTAAGCACTTAATGATTGGATCTGAGGGAACACTTGGATTTATCTCAGACATCACATATAATACTGTTATTGACCACAAATTCAAAGCTCTTGCTTTAATTATTTATCCGGATATTGAGAGTGCATGTAAAGCAGTACAGATACTTAAGAAGCAACCGGTTAACGCAGCAGAAATTATGGACAGAGCTGCTGTAAGGTCTGTTCAGTCAACTAAAGGGGTACCGGATTATATTAAGACAATTTCAGAAAAGGCTGCTGCCCTCCTTGTTGAGACAAGAGCAGAAAGTGAAGAGATTCTTAAACAGAATGTATCAGTAATCACTGATAGCATCTCTTCAATAGCAACAGAGCTTCCCCTTGCTTTTACAACTGATCCGAAGCTTCAGGCTTCACTCTGGAAGATACGAAAAGAGACTCTTCCAACAGTAGCTGCCATGAGGGAGAGTGGCACAACCCCAATCATTGAGGATATTTGTTTTCCAATTGAAAGACTCGCTGAAGGTACTCTTCAACTTCAATCACTTTTTGAAAAATATAATTATCCTGAAGCTGTAATTTTTGGCCATTCACTGGAGGGGAATCTTCATTTTATGTTTAATCCCGATTTTTCCAAACAAGAGGATATAGACAAATATGGAGCCTTTATGGACGATATCGCAAAAATGGTTGTTAGCGACTATGACGGCTCTCTCAAAGCAGAGCACGGTACAGGCAGAAATATGGCACCCTATGTTGAAATAGAGTGGGGTTCAACAGCTTACTCCATTATGAAGGAGATAAAGCAAATTTTTGATCCTAAAGGGATTCTCAACCCGGGGGTTATACTTAATGATGATTCTGAGATTCACCTTAAAAATTTCAAACCCCTTCCAGAATCAAAAGAGATTGTTGACAAATGTATGGAGTGTGGGTTTTGTGAAGGTGCGTGTGTATCTGAAGGATTTACCCTGTCACCCCGACAGAGGATTGCCGTGTACAGAGAGATATCAAGACTCGAAAAGAGTGGTAAAGAGCCTCATATTGCCGCAGAACTTTCTAAACTGTACAGTTATGCCGGGCTGGACACCTGTGCAACGGATGGTCTGTGTGCTCTGAAATGCCCTGTTAAAATTGACACAGGAAAACTTGTAAAGGAGCTTAGGCACGAAGGCCACTCTAAGAGGGCAGAGAGGATTGCTGAATCTATTGCTGCAAATATGGGCGGAGTTACTACAGGAATGAGGATAGGGCTCAGCTCTCTTTACTATCTGAGACTTATAACGGGGAAAAAACTCTTTGGGGCCGTAGCAACCGGTATGCACAAGGCTACAGGAGGATTAATTCCACTCTGGAACGAATACTTTCCAAAGGGTGCAACAAAAATAAAACCGGCTCAACCCAATTCATCTTCAAATATTCAGAAAGTTGTCTATTTCCCATCATGTATAACAAGAAGCATGGGGGTGTCAAAAGAGTATGCAGAGGCAATGGAAGTTACCAAAGTAACTGATCTGCTTATAAAAAGAGCCGGTATGGAGGTGGTCTATCCAAATGGTTTGGATTCGTTATGCTGCGGTATGGCCTTCTCATCCAAAGGCTTTGTTGAAGCAGGCAAGCTTGCCTCCGACAAACTTGAAGAGGCGCTTAGAATAGCATCTGAAAATGGAAAACACCCTGTTCTGTGTGATATGAGTCCTTGTCTTTACACGATGAAAAGCAACTTTGGAGATAGGCTAAAGCTATATGAACCCGCTGAATTCGCAAATGAGTTCCTTGTAGATAAGTTAAAAATAAATAAACTCAACCGTAAGATATCTCTTTTTGCTGTCTGCAGTGCAAAGAAGATGGAGGTTGAAGAGCATCTGAAAAGGCTTGCAGAACTTTGTGCAGAGGAGGTTGTTGTTATAGACAGTAACTGCTGTGGATTTGCAGGGGACAGAGGTTTTTTGCTTCCTGAGCTTAACAAGCACGGATTGAGAAACATCAAAGAGCAAAGTACAGGATGTTCAGAAGGATACGCTACATCAAGAACCTGCGAAATTGGACTCTCAAAACATAGCGGTATCTCATACAAATCAATATTTTACCTTCTTGAGGAGGCAAGCAGAGAAAAATAAAATGTATAAGAGTTTAAAAGATTTTGTAGAATTTCTGGATTCAAAGGGAGAACTCATTCGTATTAAGGAGTACGTAGATCCGGTATTGGAGATAACCGAGATTACCGACAGAGTGAGTAAACAGCCCGGTGGCGGAAAAGCTCTCCTTTTTGAAAATACAGGCACTGCATATCCTGTTCTGACCAATATGCTGGGCTCAAAAAAAAGGATTCTTTACGCATTGGGAGCCTCCTCTTTCGAGGAGATTTCAGAATCTATGAGGGAATTGATAAGAGAAGCCACCTTGCAGAGGGGAACACTTCAGGAGAAGCTTAAAGCAATCCCTCTTTTAGGCCGGGCTGCCTCCTGGATGCCAAAGAGACATAAAGGAATCGCTCCCTGTCAGGAGGTAATATTACATCAGCCTGATATGGGCAGACTGCCTGTACTGAAGTGCTGGCCGCAGGATGGCGGACCCTTTGTTACTCTCCCGCTGGTTCACACAAAAGATCCTGTAACAGGTAACAGAAATGTAGGGATGTACAGGATGCAGGTTTTCAGTGAAAACACAACCGGAATGCACTGGCACAGACATAAAACAGGTGCCAGACAATTTTCAAGATGCAAAGATGGAAAGTTTCCGGTTGCTGTAGCTCTGGGAGGTGATCCGGTCTACACTTACGCTGCTACTGCTCCTCTGCCGGAGGGTATTGATGAATATATGCTTGCCGGATTTCTCCGAAACAAACCGGTCTCATTGACAGATTGTCTGACACAGCCTCTGCAGGTTCCTGCCGATTGCGATTTTGTTATAGAGGGATACATAGATACAAAAGAGGCACCGGTAGTCGAGGGACCATTTGGAGATCACACCGGTTTTTACTCCCTTCAGGATCTTTATCCAAAAATGCATATTACCTGCATCTCGCATAAGAAAGATGCAATATATCCGGCAACAATAGTTGGAATTCCACCTCAAGAGGATAAGTATATTGCAATTGCAACAGAGAGTATATTTCTGACTCCGATTCAGTTTACCATGGTACCGGAATTAAAGGATCTTTACCTTCCGGAAGAGGGAATCGGTCACAATCTGGCCATAGTAAAAATTGAAAAAAGTTACCCGGGTCAGGGAATAAAAGTTGGACACGCACTATGGGGTGCCGGTCAGATGATGTTTTGCAAAACAATCATAATCACTGATGAAGATATTGACATAAGAGAGATTCATCAAGTAGAAGAGGTAATTATCAGAAACTATCTTCCGGAAAGAGACACTCATTTTAGCCGGGGGCCGATGGATGTTCTTGACCACACATCACCGGTTTGCGGATACGGAGGAAAAATTCTTATTGACGCCACAAAAAAGCTGCCTGAGGAGGGAGGCAAACACGCCCCCCCGGCAGACAAAGCAATCCATTTTACACACTCAGAAAAAGATTTAGAGGGAATCATCAACATCATACTTGATAAATGGGAAGATACAGCGGACTCTTACGCCGGTTTATGGTTATGGGGCAGCAACTGGGATCCGGTGAGAGATACTGATTATTCAGAGGGACGGCTTGTTGCTGATAGCAGACGAAAATATAAAGGAAAAAACGGTTTCAAAAGAGATTGGCCTGAGAAAGCCCTCTCATCTGCTGAGACAATAGAGATTGTTGACAAAAAATGGGAAAAACTGGGTATAGGCCCCTTTATCGCCTCACCCTCGCTGAAATATTTGTCAGGGCAAAAATTACAAGAGCAATAAAAATAAGCATTGAATAGTATGCAGCCCTTCCAATATAATCACCATATTTAACGAATATGGTGATTTTTTCATTTAGAGAGAGAGTTCCCTTAAGCCACCCCCTGCTCCACCATTTTGTCTGTGAGACAATATCTCCTTTCTGATTAATTAGAGCACTTACACCGGTGTTACCACATCTTGCAATTGACCTTCTTGTCTCAATTGCCCTCAGTTTATCAAACCATAAATGCTGCTTGTATCCTGCAGAGTTAAGCCACCAGCCGTCATTTGTTATAATTGACATTACATTGGCCCCTTTAAGAACAAACTCTCTGTAAAAGTTACCATACACAGATTCGTAACAAATTGCTGTTCCTATTCTTATTTTGTTGTCAGAAGATTGAAAAATGCTCCTCTCCTTTTGTACTCCATAACTTCCAAAATAACCACCCAGCTCAATCACAAACATCCTAAAACCACCCAGATATTTTTGAAAAGGCATATACTCAACAAGCGGAACTAATTTTGATTTATAATAAAACCGGTAACTCCCGGAGCTATCTAGCATTATTGCACTATTATGGGAATCATACCACCCGTTACCAATTCTTCTGGACGATGGCAAGGGTTTATTATCTGCAGAGTATTCATTGTCCGGATATATATAGTGAGTTGAAGCACCGATTATTATTTTTGACTTTCCAATCTCTTTCGCGGCATTGGCAAACCTGGAAAAAGAGTCACTTTCATAAGGATTGTTTTCAATAATACCAGAGGTAAATGTCTCAGGACCAACTACAAAATCTACACTATCATCATATCCTTCATTTAGTAATTTGATTAAAATATTATCCTGCTCTTTCTGGGTCATCCCTCCAAATTTATCATGGTAAGGATCAATATTGGGCTGAAGAATAAGAAATCCGGAGTAGTTCTCCTGCTCATTATAAGATATATAAATTGCATGAGAAATAAATATTGGAAATATCAGCACTATTAAAAGAGTAATATTTCTGATCCTGAGGGATGAAGTGTTACAGTTACCCCTGATAAGAATTGTATCATATGCTAAAACAGAGAATAACAGTACCCATAACGTACCCCCTGCTACTCCTGTAAACTCATACCATTGTACCATTTTTGGAACAGATGCAAAGCCGTTTCCCAATGCAAGCCAGGGCCAGTTAATCTCCCCTTCTGCCATTAAATGCTCCAGTGCGAGCCAGGCAACTATCAGGAAAAGATATCCGGGTACTCTGCCATATTTCTTTTTAAACCAGCTGTATAATAGAAGAATAAAAGTCAGGAAGAGGGAATATAGAACCATTGATGCTATAGCTCCGTTAAAATTTGCGTATGCAATCCAGTATGTAGTCAAAATTGTCCATAAAAGAAAAACAGAATAAATTATCAGCCAGCGAAATTTAATATTATTGTTATCCAGATAATTTTCAAGCATAAGCAATGGGATCATAGAAAAAATCATCAGAAAACCAGATCCCTCTACCAGAAATGGAAGCGACAGAAGTGAAACCGCTGCCAGAATAAGCCTGATAACGCTTTTTGTTTTTTTATTAACACTAAAATGCATAATTTCGCCGATCAAATATTGTAACAATTATTACACATGAGTACCATTTCAAAAAGAGCAACTCTTATTATTTCGCTCTTCTCTGCTTTGAACCTTTATGGTCAAGTATCTGACAAAGATACTACAATTAAAAATTTTCAGCTTGAAGGTGTGACAATAATCACAACTCCCAAGGAGACTTATTTTCTCAACCAGCTTCCGGCATCAACAAGTATTATTGGTGGTGCAGAGGTGGAATCGGGAGGGAAAAACTCAATAAAAGGACTCTCCTCATCTGTTCCAAATCTTTTTATTCCTGATTACGGGTCTAAAATAACATCTGCAATATATATAAGGGGAATTGGATCCAGATTCTCTCCATCGCCATCTATCGGACTATATGAAGATAATGTTCCATTTATTGATAAAAGTGCATTCGATTTTGAATTCCTTGATGTTGAAAGAGTAGAGATTTTAAGAGGACCACAGGGTACTCTTTATGGAAGAAACGCTCTTGGAGGAATTGTACATATCAGAACAAAATCACCATTTTCTGATCCCGGCACAGAAATTTCTCTAAAAGCAGGAACATTTAGCCAGTACAGGGGAAGTTTTACTACCAGAAACAGGATAAATGACAGACTGGCATTTTCACTTGGCGGATTTCTAAACAGTGACGGAGGATTCTTCAAAAACGAATTTACCGGAAAGAGAATCGGTAATGGATACTCAGCCGGAGGCAGGTTAAGAGTTGCTTATAACATAGCAAGAAGATGGAAGATAGAGGCTGCAAACCAATTTGAATTTAATAACCATAGTGCTTACCCATATGGTTTGTTCAATAAAGAGACCGGAAAGAGTGCTGCACCGTCATTCAACGACACCTCTTCATACAAGCGTGTTCTGAACACAACTAGTCTTGTTGTTACTCATAACGCACCCGGATGGAGGATGAATCTAATATCGGCATACCAGTATCTGAAAGATACAATGAGACTTGATCAGGATTTCACACCACAATCTGTTTATACTATGAGTCAATCTCAGAAGTTTGGCAACTTTACTCAGGAGGTGGTCTTCAAATCAGAAAATGATAAAAATTATCAGTTTGTTTCCGGAATATCTGCATTCATTCAGAATAACTATACAGATGCACCTGTGCTATTTGGAGAAGATGGTGTCAAGAGATTCTTCCAGGATAATTTTGACAGGCTCTACACAACCGGAGTAATGCCATTTCATATGAAGGTTGGAAACAACACAATTCCCGTAAATGGTGAATATGATCAGAGATCATGGGGAGCTGCAGCATTTCATCAGGTAACATTGAGGAAAGTATTTACTGAAGGGCTCTCTCTAACCCTTGGTTTAAGATACGAATATGAGAAACAGAGACTGGATTACAAGAGTGCAATGAATCTCTCTTTGTCTTTTGTAAGGCCCGGGGTACCCAGACCAATTTCTATGGAAATACCGGCTGAAGTAACCGGAAACGAAAATCAGTCATTCGGTCAGTTTTTGCCAAAATTTTCTGTTCAATACAGCAAAAACAATAATCTGAAACTCTTTTATACCTCTGCAAGGGGCTACAAAGCAGGAGGATACAACATTCAGATGTTTTCTGACATTGTACAGTCAAAAATTATGGGAGGAATGCCGGGTGGTGCTCAGACCGATGGAGATATATCTGATAAAATTTCATATAGACCAGAGTATAACTGGAATCATGAGATTGGCTTTAGTGGATGGATAATTCCGGAAAAATTCAACTTTAATGCATCTCTCTTTTATATTGACAGCAGAGACCAGCAGGTGGTTCAGTTTGCAGGAGCAACAGGATTTGGAAGAGTCGCAAAAAATGCGGGAAAATCGTATAGTACAGGGGGAGAAATATCATCCAGTTACAAAATTTCCAAAGAGCTGGAAGCCTTCTTAAACTGGGGTTACACCTACTCAAAATTTACTCAATATACAGACAATCAGAATGACTATTCAGGAAAATTCGTTCCTTTTGTTCCGCGTAACACACTGAATGCCGGCATATTATACTCTGCGGAAATAAACAGAGGCAACTTCAGGCAATTTAATGCAGCTATCAGATATAATGGAGCCGGAAAGATATACTGGACTGAACAGAATGATGTTGCACAGAAATTTTACTCAACAGTTGATATTGAGAGTTCAGTAAAAATATCTATTTTTGAAATATCTGTCTGGATGAGAAATTTCACAGACAGTGAGTATAACACATTCTACTTTGAGACAACAGGAAAAGGTTTTGCCCAGGCTGGTGTTCCGTTTAATGTAGGGGCCGGATTAAAAATTAAATTTTAGAACAGATGCTTATTGACTTTGTTAAGGGTTTTCTAGTTGGATTGGGTGCTTCAATACCTCTTGGACCAATGGGGGTTATGTGTGTACAAAAAACACTTAGCAAAGGAAGAAATTCAGGATTCATTACCGGTTTAGGAGCAGCAATTACTGATACAATATTCGCTGCTCTTGCCATATTGGGGCTGGCCTATATCCAAAGTTTCATTGAAGATTACGAAAGAGGTGTACTTCTCTTTGGTGGCGTAGTGGTTGGACTGATTGGCCTCAAGATTTACCTGACAAACCCTGTAAAACAGATCAGACAGAAAGCCCAGGGTAACAACAGACATATGGAAGATCTCTTCTCTGCTATATTAATGACAATTACCAACCCCGGAGCTATTTTCCTGATTCTGGGAATGTTTGCCTTTGTTGGTTTGGATGTTGACTCCCGGGCTGCCAACAGGATGATTACTGCCGCTCTTGGCGGTGTATTTGTAGGGGCAGCAACCTGGTGGTATGCACTAAGTACAGGTATTAACATATTCAGAAAGAAATTCAGACTTCGTCAGCTTCTGATGATAAACCGGATCTCAGGCATTATCATTATTGTAATTGGTCTGATCTCTTTTTTTGAAGGAGTATGGAGATTTTTGGCTCCATTTTTGAATTAGATTAATTATATGTAAGTTTGCGAACTTATTAATTGGGGATGTTTTGGTTTTGACAGCATACTCAATCGGATTGTAAGCACGTCGAGCGTCGTGAAGCCGGCTCGTAAATCCCGGAACTCAAGCCTTAACTGGCAACAACAACTATGCACTCGCTGCGTAATTAAGCCATGCTTAATCGCTTTATCGCCGCCGGCTAGGTCCGGCCGTGACGAGTATCCCGCAGAACTTTATTCCTGTTATGTTCTGTATATGGGGTATCAAACAAACAGGATGCCGGCGTTTACTCCTCTAAGGCGTCTTAAGAAACAGAGGATAAGTTTTGAGTAGCCTGCCTCCCGGCAGCTCATTACCCACAATTAAAGAGAGGATAAGCGTGTAGAAAGCTTTTGGATGGTTTGTTTGGACGGCGGTTCGAGTCCGCCCATCTCCACAAAAAAATGCACTCTGATTACTAAATGATAGATATGCATACCTTCATTTAGAGAGTTCTTTCATATAGAGCCTCTTCATTTTTATATTATGAAGAGGATTTCCAACTAACACTATACTATTCTTATCATCCAGTAAAAAGGTGTGGAAGCGCTCTTCTGGTGGTAGATTGGGATTAAGATGTTCAAGAGCTCCGTCCAGATCATAAAAAACCGTATATCGGAATCGCATTTGGGATAGAATTCCGTCAACCTTACTAAAATCAGAGGGATTTAAAATGATAATCACACCTAATTTTTCAAGGTTTTCGTTTTCTCTTACAAACAAATAAAGCGGCAATAAAGATTGTAATTTGCAACTTTGACATCCTTCAGAATTCAGGTAAACTACCATTTTATATGGACGGTTCAACAAATTTGTATCAGCCGGCTCTTTCTCATTATAATTTTTTGCCAGCATACTCTCCGGAAACACAAATGCACTCTCCTTAAAAGATCTTAGTTTTAGTTTCAATGACCTCTCATACTCATTATCTTCTTTTTCTTTGCAGGCATAACATAACAACAGACTCATAAAGATTATGGCAATAGTAAAAACACCCCCGTTCTTCATGAATTATTTATTGAATTATAAAAGACCTTTTAATCTATAAACCACTAAATGGTCCTCCAGAGCTTCCCTTCCTGAACCATAAAGCGTAAATGTATCTTCATCTACCGAAAAGTGAATCGGGCGTACACCATCCAATCGATATCTGGCAACAGGATTCCCATCCAGATCAAATACTTCCAAAGAGGTACCGCGATAGGAATTTATCCCTCTATGCTCTCTCCATGAAACACCCATAAACAGTGCATACAGATAACGCCTCCCGAGATAACTGGATACATAACTAGATTTTACATCTTCCTCATTATCAGAATTAATAACATCAGGAGCACCATCATACTTAAATGTAACTCTTTTCAAAAGATTAAGCTCAGTATCCAAAAAATCAATCTGCTTCTTCCAGCCATAACAGAGAACTATACGACTATCATTGGCATACACAGTAGCCATATCCGGATCAGCATAATAATCAAGTATATCAGGATTCCTGAACTGAAAAGTCTTTCTTGGAAGATCATCCTCAAAAGATAGTAAATAGATACTGGGGGCCAGGTACCTTGGGTCAAGCACAAACAGTGAATCGTTTATAAAGGCTGCCTCATTAATTTCCTGAATAAAATTTGAGTGTTTAACCTCCTTGAGTACGGGTAATCCATCACTGCTGATGCCAAACCTACGGACACGATTCACACTAATATCTCCAATAAAAATGTCCGGAAATTTTGTATGGAACATCCATGGAACCAGAAACTCATCCGGCCCCCTGCCTTCTACACCAAAAGCACTTTTTAATTCACAGGTATTAAGATCGTAAATATGAAACAGACTATCTGATCGCTTCCAGTTTTGCACAATTAAAAAAGGGGATTTAACCTCTACCCTGACAGGATCGGTTATCCCCTGTAAAGGAAATAGCTCCTGTGCCAGAGTCTCCTCTATAGGAAATCTTATCTCTCCGGAATTACACGAAATAATCAGATCGCAACAGAGCAGTAAAGCTAAAATTGAACTACGCATATTAATATCTCTATTTACAATAATTGACATCAAGAGTGCCTTGTGGGGTCTTGCTTAATGGCTTACATGCATTAAAGTTAATAATAGATTTTATAATATACAAATATATCAAACACTCTTATTTTCCCGGTATTACCTTAGTTACAACTCCTATATCGTAAATTTAAATAATTGTATAAATTTTATTACAAAAACAGGTCTTATAAAGGCTTGACCATTCTGCTGTGATACATTCCTGAAAGTCTCTGCTTAAAGACATCCTTTACCATCTTTATCTCTTTAAGAGAGATCTCTGCTTCCAGAAGCTGACCATCTGAAATTCTCTCCTCTACCACCCTCTCAACAAGCCCTGAGATTGACTCTTCACTGTAATCCCGCAGCGATCTTGATGCAGCTTCAACTGCATCTGCCATCATTACTACTACCTGCTCTTTGTATTTGGGCATAATCCCTTCGTAAGTGAAGAGATGGGCATCAGAGGGGTCTCCGCCTGAATTAATATGCTTTTTATAAAAATATAGTGTCTTTGATTTTCCGTGATGAGAGAGAATAAAATCTTTTATAATTTGTGGTAATCTCTCCCTTTTTGCGATATCAAGACCGTCCTGAACATGTTTAATAATAAGTCTGGCACTTTCTGCCGGTTCAAGCTCTTCGTGAATATTTTTAGCTCCAGTAGGTTGGTTTTCAATAAAGAGCATAGGGTTTTCAATTTTCCCGATGTCATGATAAAGAGCACCTACCCTTGCAAGAAGAGAGTAGCCTCCTATGGCAGAGACACCACTCTCTGCAAGACTTGCAACTTGGAGAATGTGCTGAAAAGAGCCCGGAGCTTTATCAGACATCTCCCTTAGTAATTTACTGTCAGTATCCGCCAAATCTTTAAGTCGCTGGTTTGATACCAGGCCATATAGTTTTTCAAAGAGATAGATTAAGGGATAAGCTGCAACAATAAGGATTGCATTCCAGGCAAAATAAGCCAGTGTATTCCAGCTAATCTCCACTAGAGTTCCATCTTCTACCATTCTGAATGCTATATATGACAAGGAAAGTGTCATAAAAACTGCAAATGCAACAGCAAACTGCATCCACCCTTTATCCCAGTATGTATATGCAAGTATAGTAATACTGCCGGCAAAGAGGTTAAGCATAAATATTTCGGCTCCATTCTGTGCAATTGTTATAACCGGTAGAATTATTACAATATAGACCGGCAATACCATCTTTGTATTGAAAAATGAGCAGAGATAAAGAGCGAAAACAGAAAAAGGAATGATAAAAAGATATGAGGGGCTTATCCCTCTTACAACAACTGTAACGAGAATTGAGAAAAGCACCAACATTATTACAAACAGAAGTTTTCTCTTCTCTTTTAAAATCTCTCTTTTTGTAAAGTATAAAGTAATATAAAGTAACAAGAACAGCGCTAAACAGATAAGAAGTTGTCCGGATTTCAACACAAGTAAGCTTCCTGAAAAGCCCATACTAATTTCATATTCCGCTTTATATGAATCAAGAAGTTGTTCTATCTCAGCTGTAATTGTCTCCCCCTGGGCTACTATTACCTGGCCTGCATAAAGGACTCCTTTTGTTGGAGATATCTTTTGAACAGCCTCTCTTCTTGCCAACTCGGTAGCCTCTTTGTCATATATCAGATTAGGCTTAATCAGGGACTCCAGTTTGGTTAACTTATCTCTGGAGAGTGTGGCAAATTCGTTAATAAAAGCTATCGCTGATTCAATAGAGAAAATCTCTGCCGCAGGTCTCTCTTTCAGGGTAAAATTATTATCTGAGATAAGCACTCTTGAAAGAGGATTTCCCCCATCCATTCTTTCAGTTATCCCCTTGTCGTAAAGATATGCTACTCTGCTATCAAGTAAAATCAGAGAATCTGAAGAAAGGCTTGAAAAAAAAGTGAGGAGCTCCTCTCTAGTGCTAATCATGGCCTCCTGTTCTACATTATAACATGCAGGACTTTTGGAGGCAGCCATACTTCTCTCGGCCCTTAACTCCTGCTCGCTCTTTAATATGGGAAAATCAACAGGCGCAATCAGGGTCTCATAGAGCCATGGTCTTCCCTTCTGATATTCGTATTTAAACTTCCCCTCTGCCGGAAGTATCAGCATAGCTGCAAATGCCGCTATGACAAAGAAGAGAATACTGTAATATTTTTTATACCACTCTGCAAAAATCATTTGATAGCAAATAAATAAAAAAATGTGCGACTAGTACAAATTTAGGCTAATTTTGGATAATAATTGTTAATGTAAAAAAATGAAAGGTCTAAAAATTCTGATTACCCTCCTGTTAGTGGGATTTTGCACACAGATACATGCTTCAAAAAGAGAGATTATAATTAAATCTAAACACCTCGGTTGCAATGATACTATCCTTGTTCATACGCCTACAGGTTATTCAGGAGAGAGCACCCCGGCACTATTCCTCCTTCACGGATGGAGTGGCAGCTGGCGCAACTGGAATGACAAAGCAGACCTTCAAATAATGAGTGATAAATATGGATTTATAATTATTACTCCTGATGGTTTCTATAACAGCTGGTATGTCAATAGCACTGTTTCCGGAGGAATGCAATGGAGAACATTTTTTCACGAAGAGCTTTACCCTTTGATAATGAAAGATTATTCCCTTGATCCGGAAAAAACATTTATATCCGGGTTAAGTATGGGCGGACACGGGGCTGTAAATGTCTTCCTGGATGATATTTCAAAATTCAGGGCTGCCGGAAGTATGTCCGGAGTATTGAATCTTGAGGATACCAGACTAAAAACAAGTGACATTCCCAAAGTACTGGGGCCATACTCTGTGGAAAACGACAACTATTCAAAGCAATCAGCACTAAACAGACTTAATGGATTTAAAGCACAGACAGAGGAGAATAATCTGCTAAAAGAGAGGCTGATTTTGATAAGTTGCGGTAAAAGTGATGTTCTGGCAAAAAGTTCCCGCGACTTTACTGACAAATGTGACTCTTTAGGGATAAAGAATATTCTTCTATTAAGTCCCGGCAACCACACATGGCTTCACTGGGTATATTCTCTTGATTTGCATCTTTTCCATTTTAAAAGAATTGCGCAGGGTGAGCACCTTGGATATTAAAAGAGATTTCTTAAATTTATACTATTAAACCAGAATATTATGTCCCAGTCGCAACACAAAATTTACCCTCAACCTGATATGTCTCTTTTGAAAGAGATGTCAGACGGGAATCATGAGTTTTTCATGGAGATTGTCAATCTCTTTATTGACAATGCCCCATCTATGTTAAAATCAATCACAGATAGTGCAAAAGCTAATGATGCACCCGCGCTTAGGTTTGCAGCTCACAAGATAATGTCAGATCTATTTGTTGTTGGATTAAACTACGCAGTTCCTGTGGTTGAAAAAATTGAAAAAAGTGCAGCAAATGGTATTATCGAAACTGAGATGGTTGTGGAGGCAGAGGAGATGATTAACCAGGGCATTGCGGATTTAAAAAAACTATAGCTTATGAGGATTCTTGTTTGCGAGGACGATATAATTATTTCCAAAGCAATCGAACACAGATTAAAAAACGATGGCTATTCAATAGATGTTGCCACAGACGGGAATCAGGCTTCTGAAAAGGTATCTGCAAACGAATATGACCTTATCATGACAGATCTGCTGATGCCTTTCTGCAGTGGTCTGGAATTGGTAAACAAAGTAAGAAATGACCTAAAACTTAGCACACCAATAATTGTGTTAAGCAGAATAGGGAATGAGGAGACAATTATTGAAGCCTTTCAGTTAGGTGCAGATGATTATATTTCAAAACCATTCAGCCCAAATGAATTATCAATAAGAGTAAAGAGACTTTTAATTAAAAGATAAAACACTAATCATGAAGTCTTTAAGCTGGCAAATATCTTTCTTTATATTAACATTATTCCTCTTTTCTGAGTTAAAGGCTCAAGAATACAATGCCGATAAAGAGTCAAGAATTCTGTATCTTTTTGAAAAAAGCAGAGAGCTTGCCGCAGAGAACAACTACACACTTGCGGCCAAAAATTGCAAAGAGATTCTCTCATTAGACAGTTTAAATACAGATGCAGCTATTCTGCTTGCCAGAATATACTCATGGAATGCACAATACGATTCTGCGGCAACTATCATATCAGAGATATTGGAAAAGCACCCATACAGCTATGATGCCCTTGAAGCAGCCACAGACAATGAATTTGCTGCAGGCAGATATAAATCATCCATTGAATACGCAAAAATTGCACAGAAACACTTCCCTGATAAAGAGGTTTTCAAGAGTAAAGAGATTCGTGCTGATTTAGAATTAAAGAGGAGTCAAAAATCAAACAGAATTCATCTTCAGTTCTGGAGTGATTTTATTGAGGGAAACGACCCCTGGCTATTTGGGTCCTTCACCTACACAAAAAAATTTAAAAAATCTGGCTCTCTCTCATTAAGGTACAATTACGCTAACAGATATCAAAAAAGCGGACATCAGTTTGAAGCAGATGCATATCCAATTTTAAGCAAGAGAATCTATCTTTATCTCAATGCCGGTCTTTCAAACAGCATAAACTTCCCGTTTCTGAGAGCAGCTGTTGAACCATATATAAAACTCCCTGCCGGATTTGAAGCATCAGCCGGAATAAGATATATGAGTTTCGTAAAGGAGAGTCTTCTCTCATTTAAAGAGGGTGAGGTTATTATATTAACAGGTACCATAGGAAAGTATTCTGGTAACTGGTGGTTTTCAGTAAGACCATACTTCTCTTACTCTGACAATAACTGGTCCACATCTGCCACATTAACGACAAGAAGATATCTCTCTGATCCTGACTCATTCATATCTCTTAACTTAGGTACCGGCTTCTCACCCGACCTTCAGCAATATGCATACAACCCGGATTTGCAATACCTTAAATCAAACAGATTACAATTAGATTATCAACAAAAATTTGCAAACTGGTACATTTTTAATTTGGGTGCAGGCTATGCAAGAGAAGAGTTTCAGAATAATATTGCAAAAAACAGATTCACACTAATTGCTGGTCTCACATTTATACTATGATGCCGGAATTTATCCCTGCAGAATTGGTTGACTATGTCAAAACCTCTCCATTACTGGTGAGGAGCGTTATATTACTTAGCATACTATTTATATTCAGTTCCATATTCCTTGCGTTAGTTGTTACAATTAACCGTCTCTCCAAAATAGTAAAAATCAGAAAAGAGAATCTGTTCAGTGAATACTGTGTCGATTTCATAACTGAATGGGCATATAATCTTTATATTGGGGAATCAATCCCGGTTATTATGTCAAAACATCTGAGAAGCAGAGTAAAACGGGACTTTTTCACTAAAGAGTTACTGCTTCTTCACTCCGGGTTATCCGGAGACAGCGCATTAAGGCTGGAGGTACTATTTAAAATGGCAGGCCTTGAAAAATACTCAATTAAAAAAGCAAAATCCTTAAGATGGGATATAAAGGTTAAAGGGTTTTCTGAAATTCTTCAAATGAAAATTGAGGATGGGGAAGAGATTATTAAAAAACATCTGCGTTCAAAAAACAAATATCTTATTTCACACTCACAAATCGCCTGGATCTACTTACACCCGGGAAATCCTGAAATTTTTCTTGATTTGCCAAATGTTACATTATCTGATTGGTGGCAAGTTAATGCGATTGATGTATTTAAAGCTACCAGGGTCATCCCTCAGTTTGGTAACTGGATTGAGCATAGCAATCCAAATGTGATAAAATTCTCAGTAAGAATGTGCGGATTGTTCAAACAATATGAGAGTCTTGATAAAATTATCTTTTGTTTGAAATCTAATGACTCCGGTATTAAAAAAGAGGCAGTAAAAGCTTTAAAGATGCTGGCACTACCTGAGGCACTTCAAAAGCTTACTGCAATTTATGAAGAAGAGAGTAATGAGATAAAAAGAGAGATTATTAAAGCAATGATCTCAATCTCCGATTCGTCGTCTCTGCATTTCTATGAGTCTCAGCTGCTCTGTGAGGAGGATACCTTCTTAAGAATATTAATAGCCAAGGCTATAATTAAGCAAGGAGATAGAGGAGAGAAGGCATTAGATCAGATTGCCAGCTCTGCAGATTCTGATTTGCTTTCAATAATTGCACACGCAAAAGATATCAGAATTTAATATGGAGATCATCAACATAATAAACGACTTATTTGTAAATGGAGTTTTCATTTATGTTCTGGCCATATTCTCGTCCTACACCATTTTGTCTGTGATGTCCGGTCTTGAACTGATTAAATACAAACGAAAAAATAGCTTTGCAGATTATTCAAAAATTATATCCTCTCCAATATCTCCATCTGTATCAATTTTAGCACCCTCATACAATGAGGGCAATACTATAATTGAGAATATCCGTTCTCTCCTCTCGCTGCATTACGGGGATTTCGAAGTTATTATAATCAACGACGGCAGCAAAGATAACACTATGGAGAAGGTAATTGCCCATTACAGCCTTGTTAAAGTAGATTTTCATGTTGTCTATAATATAAAAACAAAGCCTGTCAGAGGAGTCTATAAATCAACAAATAAAGCCTTCTCTAAACTAACCGTAGTAGATAAGGAGAATGGGGGAAAGGCCGATTCACTTAATGCCGGAATAAATATAAGTTCAAAGCACCTGATAGCCTGTATAGATGTTGATTGTATCCTTGAAGAGGACTCAATTCTCAAAATGGTTAAACCATTTATGGAGGACTACAAAGAGAGAGTTATAGCAGTTGGTGGAGTTATCCGGGTTGCAAACTCCTGCAAGGTAAAAGATGGAAAAATTGTTGAGGTAAACCTGCCTGAAAATTTGATAGCAAGAGTTCAGGTTCTTGAGTACAGCAGGGCCTTTTTGATGGGACGGCTGGCGTGGAGCAGAATAAATGGATTGATGCTGATTTCAGGCGCTTTTGGCCTTTTTGACAGAGAGATAGTCTTAAAGGCAGGGGGTTATGACCACGGAACAGTTGGAGAAGATATGGAGCTGGTAATTAGAATGAGAAGGTATATGTTTGAGCAGAAAGAGATAGCAAGAGTTGTATATATTCCTGATCCTCTCTGCTGGACAGAGGTTCCTGAGCCGGTAAAGATACTCTCAAGGCAAAGAAACAGATGGACCAGAGGGACTATAGAGACACTAAAAAAACACAGAAAACTCATTTTTAACTATAAATATGGTAACCTTGGAATGTTAGGATTACCATACTGGGTTATTTTTGAATGGCTTACACCAATAGTTGAGGCTGCAGGTATAATCTATATGATTATTCAAATTGCGATAGGCCAGCTGGATATAAATATATTTCTAATCCTTTTTGGTTTTACATATCTTTTTTCAATACTTTTTTCTGTCTGGGCCGTTGTATTTGAGGAGTTCTCTTACCCTAAATACAAAAAAAGCTCAGATTTAATAAAACTTATTGCAATCTCGCTTATTGAACCATTTTTCAATCACCCCATGAATGTCTGGTTTTCACTTAAAGGAAACTATCATTACATGACAGGAGTACGCTCCTGGGGTAAGATGGAGCGAAAGGGTTTTGCAAAAAAGTAAATTATTAAAAACCTTAGAGTCAGATTATCTGTATTCGTTTTTTATTGCACCAAGCCTCTCCATATCCGATTTGGAAATTTCAAAATGGTCTACTTTGGAGTTCTCAATAATTCTCTCTCTTGTTACAGTTTTAGGAAGAGGAAGGGTTCCCCTCTGAAGTGTAAATCTTATAAGCAACTGAGCGACTGACACTCCGTATGAAGCTGCAATTTGATTTAACAGAGGATTATTTAATGCTCTTCCTGTAGCTAAAGGAGAGTAAGCTTCTACAAGAATATTCTTCTCGTTACAATAATCTACTATCTCATCCTGTGTCCTTCCGGCATAAAATGCAATCTGATTTGCCATTGGGGAGATATCAGAACTCTCCTCAATTGCTTTAATATCTTTTACTGAGAAATTTGAAACACCAATTGCCCTTACTCTTCCCTCCTTGTAAATTCTCACAAACGCTCTCCATGACTCAATATTCTCCTTTGTATAATCCTTTCCCATTTCACTCCATGGCCATGGTGCGTGAATCAGATAGAGGTCAAGAGTCTCCAGACCCAGATTTTTCATAGTCTTGTCAAATGAAAAGAGAGCATTATCATATCCCTTAATCTCAGCCGGAAGTTTGGATGTTACAAATATATCCCCCCTGTCAAGAGTAGATTCTCTGATAGCATTGCCAACACCCGCTTCGTTGTTGTATGCTAGTGCAGTATCAATATGTCTGTAACCGGCAGATAAGGCATCGGAAACAGCTCTCTCTGCAACATCCTGAGGAATCTGCCATGTTCCAAATCCTATTTTAGGAATTTTGATTCCGTTATTGAGAGTATATGATTCATTAAGTATAGACATATAGTTAAATTTTAATTTTTATTAACTATAACAATTCAGAGGTCGTCTGGTTTAGCTGGAATATACTTAATTAGATTGTGTGATAGTTGTCTTACAAAAAAAAAAGAGGTTGACCAAATTGATCAACCTCTTTATCTTCTCTTTGTGGGAGCAGAGGGAGTCGAACCCCCGACCCTCTGCTTGTAAGGCAGATGCTCTAAACCAACTGAGCTATGCTCCCTTTTGAAGCCCCATTCTTTTCGTTTGGGAGTGCAAAGATATACCCATTTTTTTATTTTGCAAAAAAATCAGAATTATTTTCTAAAAAATTTATTGCATCAGCTACAATGAAGGTAGAGCCTCCAATAAAGAGTAGGTCTCCCTCCCTGTGAAGAGATTTAAATTTCATCAGTGCGGATTCAACCGAATTATGAACTTCTCCCTGGAAACCAAGAGATTTGCACTTTGTCATAAGGGTATTTGGGTCAAGGGCCCTCTCTGTATTTGCTTTGGAATACAAATAATAGGCGTGAAGAGGCATAAAACCTAAGATCTTCTCCAACTCCTTCTCTGCAACAAAACCCAGTAAAATAAAAAGCCTTTTAAATTTTTGCTTCCTTAGCTGAGAAAAAACAATACGGAGACCATTAGCATTATGACCTGTGTCACAAATAACCTCAGGACTATCTGAGAGTCTCTCCCACCTTCCTCTGAGACCGGTATTTCCGGCTGCACACTTAATACCCTCCTTTATATTTTTATCACTCCAGCCCGCTCCACATTTTGCTGTGAACCTTGTGTTATGGCCCAAAACATTCAGAGCAGTTAGTACTGTTCTGATATTATGTATCTGATAATCCCCCTTAAGATCAATTTCGTATTCACCGGGCATTACCCCTTTGAATCTTGACTCTTGTGCATAGAACAGAGGAGAGCCCTTATCAACCGATATTTTATCAAAAACAGGTCTGGTATTATTCAACACTTCACCAACTACAAACGGGACACCTGCTTTAACTATTCCTCCCTTTTCAGCGGCAATCTCGGGTAAAGTATAACCAAGATATTCGCAATGGTCAAGTGCAATGTTGGTAATAATACTTAGTACAGGAGATACAATATTAGTTGAATCAAGCCTACCTCCCAGCCCGGTCTCAATAACAGCAATATCAACTCCTTCCCGGGCAAAAAAGTCAAATGCCATGGCAGTAGTGATCTCAAAAAACGAGGGACTCCTCTCCTCCATAAATGGTTTCCATTTTGTAAGGAACTCCAGAACTGCCTCTTTAGAAATCATCTCTCCATTTATCTTAATTCTCTCCCTGAAATCCAGCAGGTGGGGAGATGTATAGAGACCCGTTTTTAGACCCACTGTTGCGAAAACAGAGGCAATCATATGTGAAACTGAACCCTTTCCGTTTGTCCCTGCAATATGAACAATCATATATTTTTTATGAGGATGCCCCAGATTGGAGTCAAATTCACTCATACTCTCCAATCCCGGTTTATAGGCTCTGTTTCCAACCCTCTGATAAGATGGGAATTTATTAAAAATCCACTCTATCTCTTTGTTGTAAATATCAATATCAAACATATCCCTTGGGTATTTAATTAGTACAAAAATGGTCATATTTTGTTACACATTGGTTAAAAAGCAGTAATTTTATGGCCTCAATTCATATCATCTATAAATCAAATGATTCTATTCTTCAGAACCAATCAGAAAACAGTTATTGCAGTTTCAACCGGCAAAGAACTAACCACTAATGAACTAGAGGCTTTAAAATGGCTCTTTGGAGAGGCCGAACAAATTTTAACAGAGAGCATTGAGGGTCTCTTTGCCGGACCCAGAAGGGAGATGATCACACCCTGGAGCACAACTGCTGTTGAGATCACCCAAAATATGAATATATCTGGAATCTCAAGAATGGAGGAGTTCTTCCCGTTCAATTCAGAGGATGAAATTGTCTATGACAAAATGCTTCAGAGAGTTTATCACGGAATCAGCCAGGAGATATTTACAATTGAACACAAACCTGAAGCGATAATCTCTGTGGATAATATTTCTGAATACAATGATAAAGAGGGCCTTGCACTCAATAGTGAAGAGATTGAGTATCTGGAGAAACTATCCGAGAGAATTGGCAGAAAACTTACTGACAGTGAAATTTTTGGGTTTTCCCAGGTTAATTCAGAGCACTGCAGACATAAGATTTTTAACGGAAGGTTTATAATTAACGGGGTTGAAATGGAGTCATCCCTGTTCCAGCTTATTAAAAGAACATCAAAAGAGAATCCAAACAGGATTGTATCAGCTTATAAAGATAATTGTGCATTTCTTGAGGGGCCGAGAGTTCATATGTTCCATCCTGCCTCTCCGGACAAACCGGATCTCTTCATAACCAAAGAGGAGGATACCGTTATATCTCTTAAGGCCGAGACTCATAACTTCCCTACAACAGTAGAGCCTTTTAACGGAGCAGCAACAGGATCCGGAGGGGAGATAAGGGATAGAATGGCAGGCGGAAGAGGATCATTTCCGGTTGCCGGAACTGCAGTATATATGACATCCTATCCAAGACTTGAGACTGAGGGGAGAGACTGGGAGATAACACCGGAAAGGGAGTGGCTTTACCAGACACCTCAGGAGATTCTGACAAAAGCATCTAACGGTGCAAGTGATTTTGGCAATAAATTCGGACAGGCGCTTATCTGCGGAAGTCTGCTCACTTTTGAGCATACTGAAGGGTGGAAAAACTACGGCTATGACAAGGTTATTATGCTTGCAGGCGGTATCGGATACGCAAAAAAGGGGTCGGCCTTAAAATACTCTCCTGTAAAAGGAGACAAAGTAATTGTAATGGGCGGCGACAACTACAGAATTGGAATGGGTGGAGGTGCCGTCTCCTCTGTTGCCACCGGTGAATTTGAAAATGCTATTGAATTAAATGCTGTTCAGCGATCAAATCCGGAGATGCAGAAAAGGGTATATAATGCTATCCGGGCTCTTGCAGAGAGTGATAACAATCCTATTGTTTCTGTACACGACCACGGAGCCGGAGGACATTTAAATTCACTCTCTGAGTTGGTTGAGGAGACCGGCGGAGATATATACATAAATAAACTTCCTGTAGGCGACCCTACCCTCTCCGCAAAAGAGATAATCGGCAACGAATCTCAGGAGCGGATGGGAATGATAATGAAGGAGAGGGATATTGAGACAGCAAAAAGGGCAGCCGAAAGAGAGAGAGCCCCTATGTATGTTGTGGGAGAGGCTACAGGCAATAATAATTTTACATTTGTAAACTCAGAGACCGGAGAGAAGCCACTTGATCTGGAGGTAAAGGATCTGCTGGGATCAACTCCCAAAACAGTTATGGAGGACATTGACCTAAAGGAGAGATTTGATCCTCTTGAGTATGATCCGGAAGAAATTCAATATTATACTGAGCAGGTTATGCAACTTGAGTCCGTGGCTTCAAAAGACTGGCTGACCAATAAGGTTGACAGATCTGTTAGCGGACTTATTGCACTTCAGCAGACAGCAGGTGAGATACAGCTGCCATTGAACAATCTGGGGGTAACAGCTATAGGGTATAAAGATTACAGGGGAATAGCCACATCTATAGGACATGCTCCTGCACCTGCTATAATTAATGCAGCAGCAGGAAGCAGGCTTGCAATTGCCGAGGCATTGACAAATATTGTATGGACCCCTCTTGAAATGGGGCTAAAAGGGGTTTCACTGTCGGCCAACTGGATGTGGCCCTGCAGAAACCCCGGTGAAGATGCCAGGCTCTATAAAGCAGTAAAAGCTGCAAGCGATTTCGCAACAGAGCTCGGGATAAATATCCCAACAGGAAAGGACTCTCTATCAATGACTCAGAAATACCCTGACGGAGAGAGGGTCATATCTCCCGGGACAGTAATAATATCTGCAGTTGCAGAGTCAAAAGATATAAGAGTAACAGTAAAACCGTTTTTTGCAAAAGAGGCCGGCACTGCTATAGTTTACATACCATTCAATCAGCTCAGCGAAAAATCCTTTGAACTGGGAGGATCTGCATTTGCTCAGGTTACAGGTCAACTGGGAAACAACACTCCTGACATTATTGACTCAGAGTACTTTGCAAAATGTTTTGAGACATTACAACAATTTATCTCAAAAGGATTAGTTCTGGCAGGGCACGACATATCTTCCGGTGGTTTGGTTACAGCTCTTCTTGAGATCTCATTTGCCAGTAGAGATGGTGGGTTTGAAGTGAATCTTAATGCTCTTGAAGAGAAAGATCCGGTTAAAGTCCTATTCTCTGAAATGCCCGGTGTAATCATTCAGGTTCTTAACTCAGATATGGAAAGCATCGAAGAGATTTCTGATAATAATGGAGTTGTGATATATAATATTGGAAGCCGGATTGATGAGAGAGAGGGAAGAGTCACTATTTTCAAACAAAAAGAGGTTTTTGACATAGATCATATGCGCTCCTTGTGGATGAAAACATCATATCTGCACGATATCAGGCAGAGCGGAGAGAGACTGGCTCTAAAAAGATATGAGAACTACGGGGTTCAGCCACTTATTTATAAATTCCCTGCAGATTTTACAGGGAAAACACTACAATACAATATATCGGAATATCCGGCAAAAGGAGCCCCAACAGCTGCAATCATAAGAGAAAAAGGATCTAACGGTGACAGAGAGATGGCGTGGGCGCTTTATAAAGCCGGATTCAAAGTAAAGGATGTCCACATGACTGACCTTATCACAGGAAGAGAGGATCTTTCAGAGGTGAATATGGTTGTGTTTGTTGGTGGATTCTCTAACGCAGACACCCTTGGCTCAGCAAAGGGATGGGCCGGAGCATTCCTTTACAATCAAAAAGCAAAACAGGCTTTAGACAGCTTCTACAAAAGGGAGGATACATTGAGCCTTGGTGTATGTAATGGGTGTCAGCTAATGGCAGAGCTTGGTCTTATCACTCCTGATGACAGAGAGAAGTCGCCAAAGATGCTTCACAATGACAGCCACAAATACGAGAGTGCTTTTGTAGGAGTCACTGTTGAGAAGTCTCCTTCAGTAATGCTTAAAACACTTGAAAAATGCTCCCTTGGTATTTGGGTTGCTCATGGTGAGGGGAAATTTTCGTTTCCGGCAGGCAGGGAGAAATTTGTTACTGCATTAAAGTATAACTACTCAGATTATCCTGCTAATCCGAACGGATCTCCTGAGGGAATTGCAGGAGTTTGCAGCCATGATGGAAGACATCTGGCAATGATGCCTCATCCGGAACGCTGTATTCATCCTCACAACTGGGCTCACTACCCTTCATCCAGGGCGATGGAGGAGGTAACCCCTTGGTTTGAAATGTTTATCAATGCAAGAAAGTGGATTGAGAATAAATAATAGTTAGAAATGAAAAAGATTAAAGAGCCTAAGATTTTTGTGCTTGATACAAATGTAATCTTGCACGACTTCAAGTCCATTCACAATTTTCAGGAAAACGACATTGTAATTCCCATTACAGTAATTGAAGAGCTCGACAAATTCAAGAAAGGTAATGACACAATTAATTACAATGCCAGAGAATTTGTAAGAGAAATGGACAAAATAACTGACAACCAGTTATTTGACAAAGGAGTGAGGATAGGTAAAGGCAAAGGTTTAATCAAGATTGAACTTGGACACCCCTTCAGCGAGCAGATGGCCGAATCTTTTTTTGATGATACCCCTGATCACAGAATTATTGCTACAACACAGTGGCTTAAAGATAGCTATCCCGAGAGGAGTGTAATCCTTGTCACTAAGGATATTAATTTGAGGATGAAGGCGAAGGCGCTCAGAATAATGGCTGAGGATTACCTGACAGATAAAGTTACTGAAGAGCAGGTTGCCAGTATCCATAAAGAGGTAATAACTCTCAAGGATATTCCGCAATCAGCTGTTGATAAACTTTTTTACGGAGGAGGAGCACCCCTGAAAGATCTTAAAATAAAAAAGGCTGTTCCAAATCAACTCTTCAAAATTGAGAGAGAGGAGGGTTCCCATCCTGTCCTTGCAAGATACTCTTCTGAATCCGACTCTCTGATTGGAGTAAAAAAAATCAAGTCATATGGTATTGAAGCAAGAAATGACGAACAAGCTTTTGCACTGGAAGCTCTCTTAAATCCTGATATTAAACTTGTCTCTCTTACGGGTATGGCAGGTACAGGGAAGACCCTCCTTGCACTTGCTGCAGCAATTGAGCAGGAGCAGGCATTCGACCAGATACTTTTATCAAGGCCTGTAATCCCTTTACAAAATCAGGATATGGGTTTTTTACCGGGAGACATAAAAGAGAAACTGGGACCATATATGCTTCCACTCTTTGATAACCTTAGTGTTATCAAAAACTCATTCAGAGATACAAGCAAAGAGGTAGTAAGAATAGAAGAGATGTTAAGAACTGAGAAACTTCTGATATCTCCTTTGGCTTACATAAGAGGCAGAAGTCTTTCAAATGTATTTTTCATTGTTGACGAGGCACAAAACCTTACACCTCATGAGATCAAAACAATTATAACAAGAGCCGGAGAGGGATCCAAACTTGTATTTACCGGAGATATACACCAGATAGATTCACCATATCTTGACATTCACTCAAATGGTCTCACTCACCTAAGCGAAAAAATGTACGGTCAGGAGCTCTTCTGCCACATAAACCTCACTAAAGGAGAGAGAAGCGAGCTATCAGAGCTTGCCGGCAAACTATTGTAAGGAATTTTTGTTATATTTGCACCCCCAATGAAAAATAACCCAAATAATTATAAATATGTCTGATTTAAAAAGAGTTTATTTCTTCGGAGGCAAGGATGCTGAAGGAGACGGCTCAATGAAGAATCTGCTTGGTGGCAAGGGAGCTAACCTTGCTGAAATGTGCAAACTGAGTATTCCGGTTCCTGCAGGTTTCACAATTACAACAGAGACTTGTGTTGAGTTTTACAAGAACAACATGCAATTCCCTGCCGAACTTAAAAAAGAGGTAGATGAGGCCCTTGCAAAAACAGAGGCCGTGATGGAGATGAAATTCGGCGACAAAGAGAATCCGCTGCTTCTCTCTTGCCGTTCCGGTGCAAGAAGCTCAATGCCCGGGATGATGGAGACTGTTCTAAATATTGGTCTCTGCTCAGAAACTATCCCAGGCCTTATCAAAAAAACAGGAAATCCAAGGTTCGTGTACGATGCTTACCGCCGTCTGATTATGATGTATTCAGATGTTGTAATGGAGAAAGCAGAGGGGCTGGAGCCTGAAGAGGGAAAAGGAATTCGTGTGCAGCTTGACAGAATGCTTCACGATGTGAAGGCAAAGAAGGGGTACAAGAGTGATACTGACCTGACTGAAGAGGATCTTGTTCAACTTTGCGACGCTTTTAAAGGCCGGGTAGTTGAGGTTCTTGGAAAGCCTTTCCCTGACAATGCTTACGAGCAACTTTGGGGTGGTGTGGGTGCTGTTTTCAAATCATGGAACGGTAAGAGAGCCATTTCATACAGAAGAATTGAAAATATTCCTGATGAGTGGGGAACAGCTGTTAACGTACAGGCAATGGTATTCGGAAATATGGGTGATAACTCTGCAACAGGTGTTGCTTTTTCAAGAAACCCAGCTACCGGCGAAAATAAATTCTACGGAGAGTGGCTTGTTAATGCACAAGGAGAAGATGTGGTTGCAGGTATCCGCACACCAAACCCAATAAACGAATCAACAAAGAACGATCAGAACAAGCATCTCCAGTCTCTGGAGACAGGAATGCCTGTTGTATATAAAGAGCTCGATACAATTCAGCTAAGCCTTCAGAAACACTTCCGTGATATGCAGGATATCGAGTTTACCATTCAGGATGGCAAACTATGGATGCTCCAGTGCCGTGTAGGTAAAAGAACAGGTCTTGCTGCCCTCAACATGGCAATGGACATGCTTCACGAAGGACTCATTGACGAGAAGACAGCTGTAATGAGAGTTGCACCTGCTCAGCTTGACGAACTTCTTCACCCAATACTTGACCCTGCTTCAGAAAAAAGGGCAACAGTAATTGCCAAAGGTCTTCCTGCAGGTCCCGGCGGAGCAGTAGGTCAGATTGTATTTACAGCAGAAGATGCTGTTGAATGGGCTGCTGCAGGTAAAAATGTTATACTTGTTCGCGAGGAGACTAATCCTGAAGATGTTGAGGGGATGAGAGCTGCAGATGGTCTGCTCACAGCCCGCGGAGGTATGACTTCTCACGCTGCACTGGTTGCACGCGGTTGGGGTAAATGCTGTATAGTTGGTTGCGATCAGCTTCACATTAACCTTCACAAGAAGACACTTACAATAGCCGGTAAATCATATAAAGAGGGAGATGTATTCAGTCTTAACGGATCAAAAGGATTTGTTTACGATCAGAAGATTGAGACAATGTCTGCAACCGAGAACCCTCGTTTTGTTGAATACATGAACATTGTTGACAAATACAGAGTTCTGGGAGTTAGAACAAATGCTGATACACCGGAGGATGCTCAGAATGCAATAAACTTTGGTGCAGAGGGAATTGGTCTGTTCCGTATTGAACATATGTTTTACGGATTGAATTCAGAGGCTCCACTCTCAAAACTTCGCAAGATGATTCTTGCTGACAACATAGATGAGCGCAAGGCTGCTCTTGCAGAACTTGAGCCTTATGTAAAGGCAGCGGTAAAAGGGACAATGAAAGTTATGGATGGAAAACCTGTTACTTTCAGGCTTCTTGATCCGCCACTTCATGAATTTGTTCCTCAGGCAGGTGAAAAGCAGGCTGAACTTGCAAAAGAGCTGGGAATAACTATTGATGAGATTAAGAAAAGAGGTGAGGCACTTCACGAAGTTAACCCAATGATGGGTCACAGAGGAGTTCGTCTTGGAATTACCTATCCTGAAATTTCAGAGATCCAGTTTAGAGCAATCTTCGAAGCAACTGCTGAACTAATCAAGGAGGGATTCAATCCGCAGCCAGAAATTATGGTTCCTGTTACCGTTACTGTTAACGAACTTGATCATCAAAAAGTTATTTGCGATAAAGCTCATGCTGAAGTTGAGAAAAAATTCGGAGTTAAGATATCTTACTTATACGGTACAATGATTGAGATTCCGAGAGCAGCTCTTCTTGCTGACGAAATGGCAAAAACAGCTCAGTTCTTCTCATTTGGAACAAATGACCTGACACAGATGACATTTGGTTTCTCAAGAGATGATATCGGATCTTTTATGGGAGGTTACCTCTCTCAGAAGGTTCTTACTGCAGATCCATTCCAGACCCTCGATCAATCTTCTGTAGGGAAACTGGTAGATATGGGTATCAAGGGAGGTAGAAACACCAATCCAAAACTCAAGATTGGTATCTGCGGAGAGCATGGTGGTGATCCGGAATCTGTAGAGTTTTGTCACAAGATTGGCATGAATTATGTTTCATGTTCACCATTCAGGGTTCCAATAGCAAGACTGGCAGCTGCACAGGCAGCAATCAAAGAGTACAAATAATAGAAATATTTGCTGAATAATTGAGCCGGCCAAGTAAACCTTGGCCGGCTCTTTTAGTCAAAACTATACTAATTGAATATTAATATGAAAAAAATCGCTCTCCTCTACCTCTTTTTGTTGGCTCAATTTATTAATCCTCTCTATTCTCAGCATAAAGGGAACGGTAAAGAGATACCGGTACTAAAAGAGATTTCAGGATTCCAGGAGGTAAAAAAAATATTCCCTCAAGCGCAAGAGTTGGCTCAAATAAACGATGTTTGGCATAAAATAATCGATAACAAAAAACAAACCCTTGGCTATTGTATTTCAAGCAAACCTTACTCAGAAGGTATTCAGGGTTACCATGCAGCAACTCCGGTATTGATAATAATGGATAACGAGAAAATCATTCAGAGAGTGACACTATTGTCTCATTATGAGACTCAATCCTATGTTGAAAAGCTCAAACGAAATAACTTCTTTGCCTCCTGGGAGGGTAAAACAATTAAAGATGCCATGAATGTCAAAGCATCTCCCGACAGTTACTCCGGTGCCACAATCACATCAGTTTCTATAAGGAGAAACATTGATATTATTCTGAGAAAAGCTTACGAAAAGAGGTTCTGAATCAGCTCTTAAAGGCTTTTGAATCTCCCCATTCATTCCAGCCAATTTCGATACCCATTTTGGCCAGATTCTCTTCAAGTTTACTTTTAGAGATATCTGCGTCATCTTTTATGCCTGGTTTATTTTCGTAAATCTGATAATCTTCACGAACCTCAGTTATTGTCATATTTGGCATTATAATGTTGGCTCCTGCCAGTACAGCCCTCTCCCTTCCGAGAGGATCAATAACCTGCATCGCAGTTGTTGCTGCAATATTAATCCTTGGCATTAACAACCTGAGAGCCGATACCATTTTTAAAGTCATATCAAGATCCGTTGAATTTACCCCCAAATCACCTAAGGGGGTCTCTGAATGTTTCAGATATGGTCCCATTCCAACCATATGAATACCCAGATCTCTTATAAACAGAAGATCGTCTGCCAGATTTTCAACAGTCTGATACGGCAAGCCAATCATCACCCCTGTACCAGTCTGGTAGCCCACCTTAATCAGATCCTTAATTGCACGAACCCTTCTCTCCCAAGAGTGAGTACTATTATTTGGGTGGATTTTTGAATAGAGAACCGGATCTGATGTCTCAATTCTGAGTAAATATCTGTGGGCTCCGGCATTAAACCAATCTTCATAAGTCTCAATACTCTGTTCACCCAGAGAGAGTGTAATACCCAGTTTACCCTCAGAAATTTCTTTTATCCTGTTTATAAGCTTAGTAACAAACCTGGTGTACTCGGGAGATGTTCTCTCTCCGGCCTGAAGGACTAATGATCCATACCCTGCTTTCATTGCAAATTCAGCACCATCCAGTACCTGATTTTCAGTAAGCTCATATCTGTGAACATGATGATTATCCTTTCGAATTCCGCAGTAGAGACAATTTTTTACACAAATATTAGACAACTCAATTAACCCTCTCAGAAATACCTTACTACCAATATTTTCAAGTTTAACCCGGTAAGCCTCTTGTGTTATCCGGTTAATTACATCAGGGTCCTCTTGGTTTAATATCTCAATAATCTCCTCTTTGGTGGAAATTCCCCTTAATTTCATTGTTGATCTCTTTTAATAATTGTCATCAACGGCTCAATAGCCCGCTCATAAATTCCCATACACCAGGCCAGTGCCATACCATAATTTGTAACAGGAATATCCGCATCAATTGCATCCTTAAGTCTCGCCTGTAGTTGTCTCTGAGTAACCATACAACCTCCGCACTGAATAACAAGTGCATAGTCTGTTACCGGTTTTACTATCCTGTCAAGCCCGGCTACTACATCAAATTCTATAGATGCTCCACTCCTCTTTTTTAACAACGAAGGAATTTTTACTCTTCCAATATCATCACAAGAACTATGGTGAGAACAGGATTCAAGAATTAAAACTCTCTCTCCGTTTTGAAGTTTATCTATCACTGGAGTCCCCTCAAGATATTTTAGGAAATTAGATTTACTGTAAGCTAACAGAATGCTGAAGCCGGTCAGTGGAATATGTGGAGGTATAACCTCGTTTACTCTCTTAAATGCCTGGCTGTCTGTGACGACAAGTTTAATATCTGTTTTATTAGAACTAAAAAAACTCTCAAGTTGTTCTGGTTGAAGAACAGTTGCCACCCCCCCCAGATCAAGAATCTCTCTCAATGCATTTACCTGTGGAAGAATCAGTCTTCCCTCAGGAGCCTCACTATCAATAGGAGTTACCAATAATATATTATCCCCCGGATTAACTAAACTATCAAACATCCCTCTCTTAATTAAAATACTGTCTGATAGGTTTTTAACTAATAATGAGATGAGGTTTTCTACCATTTGATTTTGTTCCTTTTCATCCAGAACAGCACAGGAGAACTCAATGATATCGCATTTGAACTTTGTAGTTAACTCTAGAGCAATATCACTCTCCATTGGGACAATATCTGACTGGTTATGAAGAATAATAAAGGGTATTCCTGCGTTAATAAAACTATTTGCCAGCTCCTTTTCAAACTTTTCAAACTGATTATTTGAATATATAAGAAGAGCTAAATCAATTTGATTAATAATCTGCCTGGTTCTCTCCACCCTCTTTACACCTAATACCCCAGCATCATCTATTCCGGCTGTGTCAACCAATACAACTGGTCCCAGCCCAAAAATCTCCATCCTCTTTTTTACAGGATCCGTAGTTGTTCCGGGAGTATCTGATACAATTGCCACATCCTCTCCTGTCAATTTATTAATTATTGAGCTTTTACCAGAATTCCGTCGTCCAAAGACACCAATATATTTAGGTTTGTTCATAGTAATTCCAGAATTGAATATATATTCTCCGTTATTGGAAAAATCGTCACTTCAAAGTTAACCAATTTACCCAAATGGTAATATGAGAGTTAATTTTGACATGGATTAACAAATTCAAAAATTATGAAAAACAGCAAAAAAAAGGTGTTAGTATGGGTAGCTATTGCTCTTGCAGCAATTATAGCTCTGTTTGTAATTTTCAACTGGGAGGCTTTTCTCTCGGGATTTGACGCCGGCAGAACTCTGGCAGAATAATAACCTATAGGAGGAGATCGGTTAAGCTTGTATTAATCGGTCTCTTTTTTAAAAGAACTAATTACAACAGATGCCCATTTCCAGTGATTGTACAAAAGATTGGAGCCAAACGGAACCATTACAATTGCTACTAAACCAAAATCCGTAAAGTGTAAAAACAAAAACAATGTAAGAACAGTAAAAACAGCTGTAATCAACTGTGCTTTATAGTGAGGGACTTCATTCCCTGCAAGTAAAACAGAAGTCGATATGTATGTAAAGCCGTCAAAGAGAGCAGAAAACATCAATAAAACAAGCAGCCATAATGAAATAAAGTGAGTCCGGCTACCAATAAGTTCTAATAAGGTATCTCCGAGAATAAGGACTCCTGATAGACAAATTATAAAAACAGCAGATGCAATAATTAGTGCTTTATAATACATCCGTCTTAACTGCTGTTTATTATTTGAAATTTTGTGCTGAGTAATTTTGGGATAGAAAGTAACAAACCAGACAACGCTGAGAGTATAAGTGATCTCTGCTACCTGTTTGCTTAAACCATAGTCTCCTACAAGAGAAAGAGGAATATACAAACCTGCAAAAGCAGCAAGCATTCTGTTGGAAACAATCCAGCTTAGCCCTGTAAGACCGGATTTGTAAGCAGTACTCCACAAGTTCCTTAGGGTAGTAATCCAATCTGCTGGTGAAGCAGATCGAAGATCAGACAATGTCCCTTTATCATAAAATGCTTTATATGCTAATATCCTGTTTACTAATACAGATACAATCTGACCTGAAACCATCGAAACAATTCCATAACCCAAACTAAGCATGATTGATGCAACAACAATATGTAATGACTGGGATAAAACAACAATTTGCCTGGCCCTTCTTATCATTCCCCTGCCCACCAGCATAGAGTCGTAATAGTATGTATAAAACTGATAACACAACAATGCCCCGTATGCATACCATGAGATCCTTGCCATCGTTAAATCGCCTCTGTATCCGGAGAGGATATGTTCTAAATAGAAGAGCCCTGCACTCCCCAAAAAGAGAAGCAGTATTATTGCAACACCACCGTAGAACCTTTTGACTGCCTTTATTAAACTACCCAGAAGTGAGTAATTAACATCTCCTCCACCAACAACAGGATCAAAACCAACTGCCCTGAGGCTCTTTGCCCCACTGTAAACATAAGTAACAGCCCTGGAAAATGTTGGTGAAAATCCAAAATCAAGAAGCTCAGTTATTGCTTTTATACTGAGCATTATACTCCACAGACCATAATCTTCCGGGGAGAGCATCTTTAAAATAAGCGGCAGTATTATGAGGGCAGAAGCTACCCTCATAAAACTGGCGCCGTAATTCCAAAGCAAGTCTCTCCTGCCTAAGTCCATTCTTGTTTACTAAAACAGATATTTTGCCATGAACTCTATCCTGTTGTTATGGGTTACATTAAACTGTTCAACAGGCTTAAAGTACATGTCTACACTCTTTGCCCATCTTGCATGAGAAAGAGAGTATTCAAGACCAAAGATAAGCTTCTTTGTGAGACTATATGTCACTCTTGGTGAAATTCTGGAAAACCAGTTAAGCTTAGGATCTTTATAATAACCATAGGCATAGTCACCACCGGCAGTTGTCATATCCATAGTTTTGCTAGTACCAAGATTTTTCTGATAACCTGCAAAAATTCCAAATTTAAAATTGCTGAAAGATGGAGTCTCGAAATCAAACCATGTAGAATATGCCTTAATATTTGCATATGGATAGTCACCTGTCGGAGAAATTGAACTTGACAGATAATCTATATATTTTCCATACCCACCCATAATTCCTAAATGAGAAAGATTTTCTCCATAAATACCCCATAAGCGAAGTGTGTAACCCTTAGCAATATTAGCTCTGAAAAATGCGTTAATATCGTATGAACCAATTGTCTCTTTAAAAAAATATGAGTTGTCAGAAACTCTCGGTTTTAATAATTTATAACCAAATGTGATACCCCCGAATATTTTATCGGGATTGCCAAATTTAAGTTGTGCCTGAAGATTTGGGAGTCCTGCCTGAGCCTGAGCTTTTGCAGGGCCTAATGAGTTATGACCGCTGAACATATGAGCTGCAAGTATAAGATCAACACCTTTTGCCAGCTTTTGGGTGAATCTTATTTGCATATTTCTGTTAAGAGGATTAAAAGGGTAACCAGCTCCAAAGCCGATTGTTTGTCCCACTACCTCTTTAACACTGGTCAGGTGATCTGTCTGACCAAAGAGAAGGGAGCTCTTCTCCCACTCCATGTTTAAATAAGCATGTCTGAGATTTAACATCCCAATATAGCTCTCTGATGACCCTGTGAAATCTGCTTCGATATATGAAGTTATGTTTGCATTAAGTAGACGCATTCCAGACACAGTAAATGAAAGGCGGGAAGTAGCAACGGAAAAGTTTAAAGAACCTGTGCTGTTCATGTCTGTTCCACTTGTATTAAGCTTTGGAGCCAGAGGATAAAAATAGATGTGGTCATACCGGGAAACCCTTGATCTGTAATCATCAAAATAGCTTTTAAACTCTATAAAACCACCGAATTTATATGTGATTTTATTCTCCTGAGCTTTTACCAACGAAGAACCTGCAAAAAGCAGTAAACTTAAAGCAATTAGATTTTTTTTCATAGTTGAAAAGTTTGAATTATGATTCAAATATACATTTTTTAAAAGAAAGTATCACCTTTTACTAATTTTAGCACAGAAAAAAAGGAGTGATAAAATTTCACTCCTTTGTAGCCCCACCGCGACTCGAACGCGAATCTGAAGTTTAGGAAACTTCCGTTCTATCCCTTGAACTATAGGGCCGGCAATTTATAATTTTAATAAGCCCATTTATAGAGCATAGAGCCCCAGGTAAATCCCGCCCCGAATGCTGAGAATACCAGTATATCCCCCTTTTTAAAGAGTTTGCTTGACTCCCAGAGAACCAGCGGTATTGAAGTACCGGCGGTATTTCCGTACTTTTCAATATTAATTAATATCTTTCCAGGAGTTAACCCCATTCTTTTTCCTGTAGCCTCAATTATCCTAAGGTTCGCCTGGTGAGGAATAAGGTATCCAATATCTTCAGCTTTTAAAGAGTGCTTTTCCATTATCTCTACTGAGACATCTGCCATTCTGCTAACTGCATACTTAAAGACAGTCTGTCCATCCTGATGAATATAGTGCTCTCTGTTTTTAAGCGTCTCTGCAGAAGGAGGATAAGCCGACCCCCCAGCCTTCTGATAGAGATAATGCCTGCCAACTCCGTCAACTCTGAGAATCTGGTCATAGAGACCAACGCTGTCATCTTCAGATGGCTCTATAAGCATTGCTACTGCAGCATCTCCAAAAAGAGGGCAAGTTGTTCTGTCTGTATAATCGGTCATTGCTGACATCCTTTCTCCGGTAACCAAAATCATTTTTTTGGCTTGTCCGGATTGGACAAAGGCAGCCGCTGTTGCAAATGAGAAGAGGAAACCTGAACAACCTGCATTTATATCATAACCCCACGCATTTGTAATACCAACTTTGTCAGAAATGATATTAGCCGTTGCAGGGAATAACATATCAGGGGATACGGTTGCACAAAGCACCATATCAATATCATCCGGATTTGTACCTGTTGTTTCAAGTAGTTTTCTTACAGCTTCAGCACCCATATATGAAGTACCGAGTCCATCCTCCTTGAGTATTCTCCTCTCCTTTACTCCAATCCGAGTCATTATCCACTCATCGGTTGTATCAACCATTGTGGAAAGTTCATCATTTGTAAGAATATATTCAGGCAGATAAGCCTCAATTCCGGTTATGATTGCTCTTTTGGTACTCATAAATTTCAGGTTTAGATTTGTGGTGTATATTAATAAGTGGTCTGGTGAATCTGCACATAATTTGTGCCAAAAGACCGACCGAGCTTAACAAAATTACACTGCAAATTTGAACTACCTGGTAGTTAAGCGTTTGACTTTTCCATTACAAGCCTACCTCTGTAGAAGCCACACTCTGGGCAAACTCGGTGATAAAGTACTGCGGAGCCACAGTTTGAACAAGTTCCCAGCGTAGGCACCTCAGCTTTGTAGTGAGTTCTGCGCTTGTCTCTGCGTGTCTTGGAAATTCTGTGTTTTGGATGTGCCATTTTTCTATCTTTTATCTATTTAATTCAACAAATCTTTAAGTTTACCAAAAGGTGAATAATCATCAGACTCTTTTACTTTGGTACTGCCTGAGAGAGCCTTAAGCTTTCTCTCCATATCCCCGTTGCATTTACCATCCGGGTGAACTCTCTGCAATGGAAGATTCAGACAAACATAATCGTAAAAGAACTGTTCAAGATCCAGCTCTGCTTCGCCGGGCTCCAGGATCATTACCTCATCACTATCCTCCTCTCCCTCAGTTCGCGAAAATTTAACTATAAGTTTCACTTCAGCATCCAAAGGGACCCTAAGCTCATCAAGACATCTGTCGCACTCAGTTAAAACATCTCCTTTAATTTTCCCTGAAATCCCTATCCACAAAGGTTGTTTGTCAAGCACTATTTCAGCAGTTAAGAGAGCATCAGATACCAGTGAGTTGTCAAATTGACTAAAAAACGGAGTATCAAGCGTGAAATTATAAATATGTTTCCCGGTTGAAAGTCCCTTTATAGGTATCAAAAAATCGTTATAAACTGCTTTACCCATGTCCAAAATGAGCCTGCAAAGTTAATCTATTTTTTCAAAATTCAAACCTATTGTTGATTCTTTCTCCTCTTCCTATCATTTTCATCAAGATAAATCTTTCTAAGTCTGATAGATTTTGGTGTTAATTCAACAAGTTCGTCCTCCTGAATATATTCCAGCGCCTCCTCAAGTGAAAATATTATTGGTGGTGATAAAACCGCCTTGTCATCTGTTCCGGAGGCCCGAACATTTGTAAGCTTTTTAGTTTTACAGAGGTTTACTCCCATATCATCTCCACGGGAATTCTCTCCAATAACCTGACCTGCATATATTTCATCTCCCGGATGAATAAAGAACTTACCCCTGTCCTGGAGCTTATCCATTGAGTATGCGATTGCAGTACCGGTCTCTATTGCAATTAGTGAACCATTGGTTCTCTTTTCAATTTCTCCCTTAAATGGCTCGTAGGCCTTAAATCTGTGTGAAACAACAGCCTCTCCCTGAGTGGCCGTCATAAGATTGCTCCTCAACCCTATCAAACCTCTGGATGGAATATCAAAATCAAGATGAACCCTCTCTCCCCTGTGCTCCATATGAAGCAGTGAGCCCTTCCTTCTTGTGACCATCTCAATTGCTTTTCCTACCATATCTTCAGGCAGATCAATAGTTAGATGTTCAACAGGTTCGCATCTGAGTCCGTTTATTGTTTTATCAAGAACCTTTGGCTGTCCTACCTGAACTTCAAATCCCTCCCTTCTCATTGTCTCAATAAGAACAGAGAGGTGAAGAACACCTCTGCCGTATACAATAAATGAATCAGCAGTCTGTCCATCTTTAACCCTAAGGGCAAGATTTTTTTCCAGCTCCTTCTCAAGCCTCTCTTTAAGGTGTCTTGATGTTACAAGCTTACCCTCTTTCCCAAAAAACGGAGAGTCGTTTATTGTAAAGAGCATACTCATTGTAGGTTCATCAATTGCAATAGGCGGCAGTGCCTCAGGATTCTCGGCATCTGCAAGGGTATCACCAATCTCAAACCCTTCAATTCCTACCACAGCACACAAATCGCCGCTTTTAACAAAGTCAACCTTAGCTTTTTCAAGCCCTGAGAATACCATTAGCTCTTTTACTCTAACCTTATCCATCCCTACTCCATCTCTTTTACAAAGAGTCAGGTTCATACCAGGTTTCAGTATTCCTCTGTGAAGTCTGCCAATTGCAATTCTACCTACATAAGGAGAGTATTCAAGAGATGATATGAGCATCTGAGGAGTTCCCTCAAGCTCCTCCGGCTCAGGTATTTCATCAATAATTGTATCAAGAAGGGCTGTTATATCCTGAGCAGGATTACGCCACTCCCTGGACATCCACCCCTGTTTTGCACTTCCATAAATTGTTTTGAAATCAAGCTGCTCCTCTGTAGCATCAAGACTGAACATAAGGTCAAAAACCTGCTCGTTAACTTCATCGGGTCTGCAATTGGGTTTATCAACTTTGTTAATTACCACAACAGGCTTCTTGCCCATCTGTATAGCCTTTTGAAGCACAAATCTTGTCTGAGGCATTGTCCCTTCAAAGGCGTCAACCAGTAAAAGAACTCCATCTGCCATATTTAGAACCCTCTCCACCTCGCCACCAAAATCGGCGTGTCCGGGGGTGTCAATAATATTAATTTTGTAATCCTTATATGGTACTGATACATTCTTTGCAAGTATCGTTATTCCTCTCTCTCTCTCAAGATCGTTGTTGTCCATGATAAGGTCGACAACTTTTTCCGAATCACGGAAAATCTTTGCCTGCTGTATCATCTTGTCCACCAATGTGGTTTTGCCATGATCGACGTGTGCGATGATGGCTATGTTTCGTATTTTTTGCATATAGTGGCCGCAAAAGTAGATATAAAATATTATTTTTGCCCCCGATTTCAAGAAAAACTCCTCCCCATGACAGAAAAAATCATTATCGTTGACTTCGGCTCACAGTTTACACAGCTGATAGGCAGAAGATTAAGAGAATTAAATGTTTATTGTGAGATATTTCCATTTAACAAAATTCCACAAATGGAATCAAATGTTAAAGGAGTTATATTATCAGGAAGCCCTTTTTCCGTAAGAGATGAGATGGCTCCTCAGGTAAACCTTAGTTCTATAAAAGGAACTCTGCCCCTTCTTGCTGTCTGCTACGGAGCTCAATATCTGGCAAAACATTACGGAGGAGATGTAAATGCATCTGTAACAAGAGAGTATGGTAGAGCAATCCTGAATATTGATGATCCCATCTGCCCTCTGTTCAAAGGAATTGAATCAGGTTCACAGGTTTGGATGTCACACGGAGACACAATCACCCGGTTACCAAAAGGGGCTGTACCTGTAGCCACTACAGAAGATATAGCAACAGCAGCTTACAGAATTGAGGGAGAGAAGACTTACGCTGTTCAGTTTCACCCCGAGGTTTATCACACAACAAACGGACTTGATATACTCAGAAATTTTGCAATGAATATTTGTGGTTGTACAGGTAGCTGGACCCCGGCATCTTTTATTGAAACAACTGTTAACAGCCTTAAATCAGAGCTGGGAAACGACAGAGTTATATTGGGGCTATCCGGAGGGGTAGATTCAACTGTAGCAGCAGTTTTGCTTAACAGAGCTATCGGTAAAAATTTGTATTGCATATTTGTAGATAACGGCCTTTTGCGAAAAGATGAGTTTGAGTCAGTACTCGATTCCTATAAACATATGGGACTTAATGTGACCGGAGTGAGAGCAGGCGACAGGTTTATGGAGTCACTCAGAGGTCTCTCTGATCCGGAGAAGAAAAGAAAGGCAATAGGGAAGACATTTATTGATGTATTTGACACAGAGTCACATAAAATTGAGAATGTAAGCTGGCTCGCACAGGGAACAATCTATCCTGATGTAATAGAATCGGTATCAGTAAACGGCCCCTCAGCCACAATCAAGTCCCACCATAATGTAGGGGGTCTCCCCGATTACATGAAGCTTAAAGTTGTAGAGCCTCTTAAATCCCTGTTTAAAGATGAGGTAAGAAGGGTTGGAAGAGAGCTTGGAATATCACACTCTCTTATTTCAAGACACCCATTCCCGGGCCCCGGACTTGGCATAAGAGTTCTGGGAGAGATAAATGAGGAAAAACTTAATATACTCAAAGAGGCCGATTCAATTTTTATAAGGTCTTTAAAGGAGAGCGACCTTTATGATAAAGTCTGGCAGGCAGCTGCAATCCTGCTACCTGTTAAGAGCGTAGGAGTAATGGGAGATGAACGGACTTATGAATATACAATAGCTCTAAGGGCTGTAACATCAACAGATGGTATGACAGCAGACTGGGTGCATCTGCCGTACGAGTTTCTGGCTAAAGTATCAAATGATATCATCAATAAGGTAAAGGGGGTAAACAGAGTTGTTTATGACATCTCATCCAAACCACCTGCTACAATTGAGTGGGAATAAACAGAGATACCTCTACCTTCTGGGATGAGCTCTAAGAATTCCATCTCTCAGTCTGTCACTATTTATGTGTGTATAGATCTCAGTGGTTAAAATACTTGAGTGGCCGAGCATTTGCTGTACGACCCTCAGATCGGCACCATTCTCAACCAAGTGAGAGGCAAATGAGTGTCTGAATGTGTGAGGAGATATCTCTTTTTCAACGCCGGCTGCTTTAGCCTGCTTTCTAATCAAAATAAATATCATCTCTCTTGAAAGCTTTCCTCCTCTTCTATTAAGAAAGAGAATATCTTCACACCCTTTAGAAATTTTACCCCCCGCCCTTACGGCTAAATAGAGCCTGATAGCATCTGAAGCAGGATCCCCAACCGGAATCAATCTTTGTTTATCTCCTTTTCCTGTTACCCTCAGAAAAGATTCCTCCAAAAACAGGTCTGATATCTTTAGTGAAACCAGTTCGCTGACCCGTAAACCACAAGAGTAAAGAGTCTCTATTATAGCTCTGTTTCTGTGCCCTTCCGGAGCAGAAAGGTCAACAGATGAGATAATTTTTTCGATCTCACTGACAGACAAAACAGCGGGGATGTGTCTGCCAATTTTAGGGGAATCAATCCTCTCAGTGGGGTCTCTCTCTGTTCTGCCCTCCATCTCCAGAAATTTGAAGAAAGAGCGTAAAGAGCTAATTACTCTTGCCTGAGATCTTTTTGAGATACCATCCTCAACTCTTGATTCAAGATAAGAGGCTATTAGCGACTCTGTATCTCTCTCTTTTTTTAATAAATCATGATTATGAGCTAAGCAGAAGTTTAAAAAATTTTCAAGATCAGAGGAGTATGATAAAATAGTATTTTTAGACATTGATCTTTCAAGCCTCAAGTAGGAGATGAACTCTCTCAGTAAACCGCTATCTCTTTCGCTTTTCAAATAAAATGGATTACTTTTGCAACAAATTTAGGAGAAATATGATTCAAAAGAAAACAAAGATTGTTTGTACCATCTCAGACAGAAACTGCAGCCCTGAGTTTATTGAATCTCTGTACAAAGAGGGGATGAATGTGGTAAGAATAAACTCTGCGCACACTACATTGCAATCATCATTAGAGATTGTTAATAATACCAGAAAGGTGTCAGATAAAATTGCAATTTTAATTGACACAAAGGGGCCTGAGATAAGACTCACAGAGATGAACCCTCCTGAAGGATTCAAGGTAAAAAAAGGCGATATTGTCTATTTCGCAGACGATGTCAGTGGTATATCCGGAAACTATATGTTGTATACAAATTACTCCGGATTTGTCAGGGATATACCTGTAGGAGTCAATATCCTTATAGATGATGGTGAAATTAAGCTCATCGTTGAGGAGAAGAAAAACGGAAAGTTAAAATGTGTAGTTGATAATGACGGTACAATCAAAGGAAAGAAAAGTATAAATGTACCCAATGTTTCAACCAAACTGGCCTCAATTACTCAGAAGGATCATGATTTCATTGTTTGGGCTATTGAGAATGAACTTGACTTTGTTGCACACTCATTTGTAAGATCAAAATCCGATCTTGATGAGATAAACGGAATAATCAATAAACATAAGGGGCACCTTAAGGTGATAGCAAAGATTGAAAATAAAGAGGGGGTAGATAATATTGATGAAATTATTGATAATTGTTACGGAGTAATGGTTGCCAGAGGAGATCTTGGTGTTGAAATTGAGGCAGAAAAAATACCTGTTATACAGAGAGAGATTATTTGCAAATGCCACTCCAGGCACAAACCTGTAATTATTGCAACCCAGCTTCTCCATACTATGATTGACAACCCAAGACCAACAAGGGCAGAGGTAAACGACATAGCCAGTGCCATATTTCAAAGTACAGATGCAATAATGCTAAGCGGAGAGACTGCAAACGGTAAATATCCGGTTGAATCTGTCCGGACTATGAGAACGATTGCAATGGAGGTAGAGCAGCATGTGGTTCCATGCACAGATCTTAAAGTTGGAAATGTTACCTGGCCAACAGCAGAGGTGCTTGCAAGATCCCTTGTGTATGCAACAACTCAATTACCTATTAAACACATTGTAATTGACACAATGACAGGCAGAACAGGCAGGTATGTCTCTGCTCTGAGACCTAAAGTTCCTATTCATGCAAAATGCTACAAACCAAATGTAATGAGGGAACTGGCACTCTCATTTGGGGTTTACAGCTATTTTGTATCTCTTGTTCCATCAAAAGATGACTTTGTAAAGGAGTCGGCACAAAAACTACTTGCCGACAATATGGTAACAAAGTCAGACATGATTGGAGTTCTTGCCGGAAGTTTTGGAGTTCAGGCAGGAGCATCTTTTATTGAAATAAGTACTATTGAGAATATGATCTCATAAATTAGTATCTTCATAATATTTACAAAATGCACTGAGCCCGCAGCCGGTGCATTTTGGTTTTCTGGCTGTACATACATACCTGCCATGAAGGATTAGCCAATGGTGAGCAATTGCTCTCAGTTCAGCGGGAATATTTTCTGTCAGATCCAATTCAACCTTTAAAACATCTTCTCCTGATGAGAGGCCTAACCTCCTTGATACTCTGAAAACATGTGTATCCACTGCAATTAAGGGCTTACCGTAAATTACAGAAGCTATAACATTTGCTGTTTTTCTTCCGACTCCGGGGAGCCTCTGCAGCTCATCGGGATCATCCGGAACCACAGATTTAAATCTTACAGCAAGCTCTCTTGCCATAGCTGCAAGATGCCTGCTTTTGTTATTTGGAAAAGTAACAGACGATATATACGGGAGAATATCTTCAGGTGTCGCTTTTGCCATGGACTCAGCATCCGGGTATGCTTTAAGGAGGTCCGGCGTGACAAGGTTCACTCTTTTATCTGTACATTGTGCCGATAAAATAACAGCCACAATCAGGCCAAAAGGAGAATCATATTTTAGCTCTGTCTCTGCTGCAGGGACATTCTTTTTAAACCATTCAAGAACTTTTGAATATCTCTCTCTTCTATTCATAATACTAGAAATCATCCTCCATCAATCTGGAAATATCGATTTCCTGAATAGCCTCAATCTCGGAACAGGTAAGGTTTTCGCATAGCAGAACACGGCCTGGATATCTCTTTACTATTGACCTGTTGTGAGTCACTATAACAATAGCCGGCTCCTCCTCTCTGTGAATTTTCATTAAAAGATTCATTATCTCTGTTGCCGTTTCCGAGTCCAGATTCCCTGTAGGCTCATCGGCCAGAATTATCTCAGGATTATTGAGTAAAGCCCTTGCAATAGCTACCCTCTGCTGCTCACCCCCCGAAAGCTGATGCGGCATTTTATGGGCTTTTAGCTGCATCCCCACGCTTTCAAGCCTTGCTTTAATAACAGAATCCATTGTTGCCCTATCCCTCCAACCGGTAGATTGTAATACAAATTTCAAATTATCATATACACTTCTGTCTGTGAGAAGCTGAAAATCCTGAAAAACAACACCTATCTTTCTTCTTAAAAGGTGGATTTTGTTTGCCGGGAGTTTTGCAAGATTAAACCCCGCAATTTTTGCCTCCCCCCTCTTCAGGGGAATCTCACCTATGATTGTTTTAATGACAGAGGTTTTACCACTGCCTACACGACCAACCAGGTACACAATCTCTCCCTTGTTTATTGAAATATTGAGATCTGATATAATCAGACTCTCCTCCTTGACAATATCTGCATTTGTTATCTCTATAATTGGTTTAAAAAGCTCTGTAGGCATGATGATTGCTGTTAATTGGTGCAAATTTACTAAATTTGACATCTAAATAGTGACATCTTTCTAAAGATTGACAAAAATGAAAGTAATCTGCAAACTTATATATGCAACCCTGCTAACAGCGCTAATCTCTTCACAAATAGCTGCACAAAATAATCCCGGCCGCAGGGAGAAATTGCACAATGCCAAAAGTTTATACGAAAGAGCAATGTATCCGGCTGCAATGAAAATTGTCAATGATATAATCTCTGAAAGCGGAAAAAATCAAATTACACAAACAGAACTATCTGATGCAGAAGCTATTGGTGTTTTGTGCGCTATTAAACTAAATTTCCCTAATATTGACGGATTAGTTGATGAGTATATTGATAAATACCCGCACTCAAGCGAAAAAGAGAGTATAAGACTTAATCAGGCAGCCTATTTTTTCAATCTGCAGGACTATATCCGTGCAGGAGAGATAATGGATATGATTAATATCAGGAGTCTCACACCTGTCCAGGGCAACGAATTCAACTTTATGAAGGGATACGGCCTTATGAGGACAGGAAGATTGTCTGAGTCAGAACTATTTTTTAACAAAGTGGTAAGTTTCAAACACACCTCATTTACTAACCCTGCTAAGTATTACCTTGCATACCTCTCCTATATGCAAAAAGATTTCAGAAAAGCGATTGAGAGGTTTTCGGAAATTGAGAACGATCCAAGATTCAGGAATATGGCCGCATACTATAAGATAGAATCGGCATTTATGCTTAAAAGATATGAAGAGGTAATATCAGGAGGAGAGAAGATATTTCCTGAATTAACAGGGGAGTTCCGCACCAAGGCAGCCCGGTTTCTATCTGAGGCATACTTTGCTACCGGAGACCCCCGGAAAGCTAACTTCTTCTTTGAACAATTCAAGTTTTCCAGCTCTGACCTCAGCAGAAAGGACATCTACTATTCCGGGATAATTTCATACTCCCTGGGCAATTTCCAACAGGCAGCAGATGCCTTCAACCAGCTGGGAAACACAGAGGATACGATAGCTCAGAACTCTCAATACCATTTGGGTCACAGCTATATCCAGATAAAAAACAAACAAGCAGCACTTATAGCATTCAGAAATGCAACCAGATATAATTTTGATCCGGCAATCAGAGAGGACGCAATGTTTAATTTTGCCAAGCTCTCCTTTGACCTTAATCAAGACATATCTGTTTTCAAAAGATATTTAACTGAGTACTCTCCGGCTGATTCCAAGTATAACGAAATTCAAAATTATATTGCAACAGCATCAATTATCAATAAAGATTATAAATCTGCAATTGAAGCACTTAAACAAATCCGATTCCCTCAGCCAAAAGATGCAGTAAACCTGCAAAAAGCCTCCCTTTTGAGAGGGATTGAACTTATTGAACTAGGTGCTTTCAGAGAGGCTGTACCGGTTTTGGAACTCTCTGCAGCCAACGGGAATTACAATGACAGAATAAAAGATCTTGCAAGATTCTGGCTAGCAGAGGCCTATTACAGGGACAACCAGTTCCAGAAATCAGTGGATATTAATCAATCTCTTGTAAATAATTCCAGGTTCAGACAAACTGCAGAATATCCTCTTTCAGTTTACAACCTTGCATACTCATATTTTAAGAATGGTAATTTTTCACAAGCCGAGCAGTGGTTTGGCAAATACATTTCGCAGCCCGGTTCCGGAAAATTCCTCACTGAGGCAAGACTAAGACTGGGAGATGCCCTTTTTATGCAGAGAAAGTTTCAGGCAGCAGCAGATATCTTTTCACTTGTACCTGGTTCAGATGTTAACTCATATGCCTATGCAAATTATCAGCTTGCTATAGCGAAAGGGCTCTCGGGAGACGATAATTCAAAAATAGAAGCTCTGGAGAAGCTTGTCAGTACAGCAGAGAGAAGTACTCTTCATCCTGAAATTATATATGAACTGGGAAGAACTCTGGTACAGACAGGAGATAATGAAACTGCAATAAAATATTTCCGGGAATTAAATTCAAGATACAGGGAGAGCGGTTATTACTCAAAGTCTCTTCTTGAGTTAGGATTGATTGCACTTAACAGAGGGAATCACAATGAAGCAATGAGTTACTACAAACAAATTCTGTCCGGAGCACCGCAATCTCAAGAGGCACAGGATGCAATTGCAGGTTTGGAGAGTATATATCAGGCACGGGGAGAGGCTCAGGAATTCCTCTCATATCTGGATCAGACAGGACTCTCAAAAACCAGAAGTGTATCAGACAGAGAATCCATACTTTTCACCTCTGCCGAACGACTCTATCTTAATGGAAATTACGGAGGAGCAATCAGCTCTATCTCCTCTTTTCTGAATACTTATCCTAACAGCATTAAGAAAGCGCAGGCACTCTTCTATCTTGGGGACTCTTACAACAGAACCGGGAAGCCGGAGCTTGCCCTTGACTCATACCGGAGAGTTATGGACCTTGGAGAGGGCTCTTTCACGGAACTGGCCACACTCAATTACTCAAGAATTTCATACTCGCTTGAAAATTACAAACAGGCACTCGAGGGGTACTCAACACTGGTACTTATAGCAAAGCTTGAGAACAACAAAAAAGAGGCTGTTATGGGCCGGCTTAAATCATTCTTTATGGACAGGCAATATGAAAACGCAATAGCTGAGTCCGGCAGGATGGATAAAAGCGGATTAAACGAAGCTCAGTTAAGAGAGATAAAATACATTGAGGGTAAATCTCTCTATCTCACCGGTAACAGAAGCAAAGCCCTTCCAATCCTGCGAGATATCTCATCAAATAAAATTACATCTGAAGGGGCAGAGGCTGCTTATCTTATTATTGCAAACCATTTTGACAATGGTGATTTTGAGGCAGTCGAAAAAGAGACCTTTTCATTCTCAGACTCAGGATCTCCTCAAACATACTGGCTGGCAAAAAGTTTTATTCTTTTAGGAGACTCCTATGCAGAGAGAAACAATATTGAACAGGCACGGGCCACATACGAAAGTATTAAGGAGAGTTATAAATCAAACGGAAAAGATGATATCGCAGATCAACTGGCCGTAAGACTTGAAAAAATTCAAAAGAGGTAACAATGAAAACAGCTAACAGTTATTTAATATTTGCCGCATCAATCATTCTATTTTCCGGCTTGGCAATCAATTCACAACCACTTTACGGGCAGCAGAAAATTGACCCTACACTAGAGATAAGGAGAGATTTTGATGGCAAGCTGATGGAAATAACCAAAAGCAAATTACCCTTTCAGATTGCAGACTCAATATCCAGATTTAATCTCATTTTTGACTATACTGTTTTCAATAAACCGGTACGGGATCTTTATGAATTCTCCCCTCTTCCCTCTGCCCAAATAGAGAAAAAAGGGAGGGAGAGACATCCCGTTTTCCAGGCTCAGCTTGCTACTTCATTTCCTCTTGCCCCATATGCAAATCTCTACTACCAGCCAAACCTTCCAACAGGACTTAACCTTCTTCTGTTTGGCGAGCACTCTTCATACTTTGGAAAAATTAATGATGTGCAGGCACCACAACACCTGAACACGGGAGGAGCAGCATTTGAGTACTCCTGGAAACGAGGAGAGGCAGGAATTAATATAAAAGGAACTAACAGACAAACATCACTTCACGGATTCGGCGATTTTGCACAAACTTTGATTCCGGAATCACTCTCCAGAAGATATATGCGGGACACCCTATCCAGAAGATTCAATAATTTTGATGCCGGTTTTTTTATTCGCTCAGCAAACCCCTCTCCAAGAGCCTTTAACTATCATTTGTCTGCAGATTACATGTTTACGGATGACTTTTCAAAATTCAACGGTAAAAAGGTCCAGGAGGACTATTTTAATATAAAAGCAGATTTTGGACCATCATTTGGAGAGAATCATAAATTTATGGCAGGCGTAGATCTTGAAAATGCAAAAGGTACTCTAAATCCTGATTATAGTAGATATTCACTTACCGTCCACCCAAGGTACATATTCACCCAAAGAAGGTGGCTTCTTGAAGCCGGAGTTAAGATAAACAAATGGGGAGAGCCGGACGGAGAGGGTTTTGACATCTATTTCAAGGGGAAAGCCTCTATTGCCCTTATCCCCTCAAATCTTTGGTTTTATGCAGAGGCAGACGGAGGAACGATATTCAGAGGCTACGGATTGCTGCTTAAAGAGAATAACTACATCTCACAATCCATACAATTAAAGAATACCGAGATCCCCTTTACCGGGCAAGCCGGATTCAAAGGACAGGTCATGGACAGATTTTCATACCATATTTACGGAGGATATACAAGGTACAGAGATGAGATCTTTTTCAGAATTTCCGATGATGCAAACTGGGATGGAATGGTCAATATCTTTTACGCCGATTATGCATCAATGAATAAATACTCTGCAGGCGCAGAGGTATCCTGGAGATCAAATGAGTTTGAAGCCGGAGCAAAAGCAGTTTACAACCACTTTTCACGGCCGGACTCACTTCCCTCTTACAACCATTCTCCATTTGAGGCAGGCCTTCATGCAAGGTATAACTGGAGAGGAAGAGTAAGCGCGGGTGCAGAGTTGATTCATAAATCATCAATGCCTGTTATTATAAGAACAGGTGTTATTGACTTAACAGGAGTACCAGCTATGATTGAGACCAAACCATACACAACTCTTAACATTTTTGCCAATTACTCCTATAACTCAAAATTCAGCTTTTACCTAAAGGGGAACAACCTCTTTAACTCACAAGGGTTATGGCTGGCCGACTACAGATACAGAGGCATCAGCATAACCGCCGGAGTAATTATAACCCTCTGATAATGCGCGATATACGCTCTTTAGAAAACCCAATTATTTATCAAAAATAATTAGGTTTTTTTTATGCTTTTGATTAACTTTGCCTCTTTAATAAGAGATAAATTCTAATATGACAGAACAGGGATCCCTATCACTCAGCGGACAATACTCCGCTGAAAGCATACAGGTTTTGGAAGGGCTTGAGGCAGTAAGAAAAAGACCTTCAATGTACATTGGCGATGTTGGAAGCAGAGGATTGCACCACTTGGTTTACGAAGTAGTCGACAACTCAATAGATGAAGCACTTGGAGGATATTGCACAGATATTCTCGTAAAGATAAATCCGGATAACTCTATAACTGTAGAGGACAACGGAAGGGGAATCCCTACCGATATGCACGAAAAAGAGGGCAGATCCGCACTGGAGGTTGTACTTACCGTGCTCCACGCAGGTGGAAAATTCAGCAAAGATTCTTATAAAGTTTCAGGCGGTCTTCACGGCGTTGGTGTTTCCTGCGTTAATGCACTATCTCAGCATCTGACTGCCGAGATTCACAGAGACGGGAAACAGTTCATACAGGAGTATAAAAAGGGAATTCCGCAGTACCCCGTAAAAGTTGTAGGAGATTCAGACAAAAGAGGAACGATAATTACCTTTAGTCCTGATCCCGAAATTTTTGTACTGGGAACAAACTATAACTATGACATCCTTGCAACAAGACTGAGAGAACTTGCCTATCTGAACAAAAATGTAAAGCTTGTTCTTGAAGACTACAGAGAGCAGGAGAATTCAGAAGAGGGAGAGCACGAAATTCCTGTAAGAGAGGTCTTTCACTCAGAGCTGGGGCTGCTGGAATTTGTTCAGTACCTTGACGGTAACAGAGAGAAACTTACAGAGAAACCGATATATCTGGAGGGTGATAAAACAGGGATGCCAATTGAAATTGCAATGCAATACAATACAGGCTTTTCAGAAAACATCCACTCCTATGTAAATAATATTAACACAATTGAGGGAGGGACACACCTCTCGGGATTCAGAAGAGGCCTAACGACTACATTAAAAAACTACGCAGATAAAAATGGTCTCCTTTCTAAACTTAAGTTTGAAATTGACGCCTCAGACTTCCGTGAAGGTTTGACTGCCATTATATCAGTTAAAGTTGCTGAGCCTCAGTTTGAGGGTCAGACAAAAACCAAACTTGGAAACTCAGAGGTAATGGCAGCTGTTTCTCAGGCCACAACTGCAGCCCTTGAATACTATCTGGAAGAGAATCCTAAAGACGCAAAGAATATTGTAGATAAAGTTATTCTTGCAGCAACGGCAAGACATGCAGCCAGAAAGGCCCGGGAGATGGTACAGCGAAAAACTGTAATGTCCGGAGCAGGTCTGCCGGGTAAATTAGCAGACTGCAGCGACAGAAATCCTGAGAAGTGCGAGATATTCCTTGTAGAGGGAGACTCGGCAGGTGGAACCGCCAAAACCGGCAGAGACAGAGGATTCCAGGCAATTCTTCCTCTGAGGGGAAAAATCCTCAATGTGGAAAAGGCTATGGAGCACAAAGTCTTTGAAAGTGAAGAGATCAGAAACATCTATACTGCACTGGGAGTAACTATAGGAACTGAGGAGGACAGCAAAGGGCTCAACCTCTCAAAGCTAAGGTATCACAAAGTTATTATTATGACCGATGCGGATGTGGATGGTAGTCACATTGCAACTCTTATTCTCACATTCTTTTTCAGACACATGCTTGATCTCATCAAGAACGGATATGTTTATATAGCAACTCCTCCGCTATACCTCGTAAAAAAGGGAAAACAGGAGAGATACTGCTGGACAGAAGAGGAGAGAAAACTTGCGACACTGGAGGTTGGCGGAGGAAAAGAATCCGGAGTAACACTGCAGAGATACAAAGGTCTTGGAGAGATGAACGCAATTCAGTTATGGGATACTACGATGAATCCTGATACCAGAATACTCAGACAGGTAACAATAGACAACGCAGCAGAGGCAGACAGAATCTTCTCAATGTTAATGGGAGACGAAGTTCCGCCACGCAGAGAATTTATTGAAACTCATGCAAAATACGCTAAAATTGACGCCTAGCAGAATACCGGCAATTGTTTTACTGATTGCCATACTCCTTTTAACGAACATCTCCAGAGCCTCTTCTGACAGAAGAGAGATAACCTCTGTACCTATTGATGTGCCATCATTCCGGATTAAACTCCCGGAAGTTATCTCTCTTTATGACCATCCATTATTTAAACCGGAGTTTCCAAAACATATTCCTGAAATCATGGATTTCATCAGAATGGTTGAGTTTGATGACTCACCGGAGGAGTATGATATATGGAGTGACACTAAGGTAAACCCATATCAGGTTGATCTTAAGGATATGAAAGACACCGTAAAGATTGACCTTAGTGGTTTTTCACATCCAGGATCCAGACATATAACATCTGACTTTGGCTTCAGAAAGTGGCGGTTTCATTACGGAATAGACCTTAAAGTAGACAAGGGGGACAGCGTTGGAGCAGCATTTGACGGAGTTGTCAGAATTACAAAAAGAGCTCGTGATTATGGTTATTATGTTCTGTTGAGACACTTTAACGGACTGGAGACTCTTTACGCCCACCTCAGCAAAATCCTGGTAAACCCCGGAGATACTGTTAAATCCGGCCATACGATAGGACTTGGAGGAAGCACCGGAAGATCTACCGGAAACCACCTCCATTTTGAGGCCAGGTACCTTGGTAATCCGATTAATCCCAACCACCTAGTAGATTTTAATGATTATTCCGTCCATAATAACATCCTTCTTCTCAATGCCAAACATTTTGAATATAAAAAAGAGATTGAGAAAATCAGGTACTGGACAATTCGCAAAGGTGATACATTAGGAAGGATTGCTATGAGGACCGGAGTCTCAATCAGTAAGCTCTGCTCGCTTAACGGAATAAAAAGAACAACAATTTTAAGAATTGGAAGAAGATTAAGATATACCTAAACATTTCTAAAATGGACATTTTTGACAGAATAAAAAACGACGAGGGAGGACCACTCGGCCAATACAGAAAAAAGGCTCACGGATATTTTATGTTCCCAAAGCTTGAGGGCCAAATACAACCAAAAATGATATTCAACGGCAAAGAGGTTCTTGCCTGGACATTCAATAACTACCTCGGCCTTGCAAACCATCCTGAGGTTAGAAAAGCCGACGCAGATGCTGCTGCTAAATGGGGACTGGGCTACCCGATGGGCGCCAGGATGATGTCAGGACAGACAGCACTTCACGAACAACTTGAAAGAGAATTGGCTGAATTTGAACTTAAAGAGGACGCCTATCTCTTTAACTTCGGCTACCAGGGGATGGTATCTACTATTGATGCACTTGTCAACAGACATGATATCATTGTTTACGACTCAGAGGCTCACGCCTGCATTATGGATGGTGTAAGACTCCATATGGGGCAGAGAATTGTATACCCTCACAACGATATAGAAAAATGTGAAAAAGCCCTTGCAAGAGCTACCAAACTTACAGAGGAGACAGGTGGAGGAATCCTTCTAATCACAGAGGGAGTTTACGGGATGACCGGAGACCTCGGTATTCTGGATAAGATTGTAGAACTCAAGAAAAAGTACAATTTCCGAATTCTTATTGATGATGCTCATGGATTTGGAGTAATGGGGGATAACGGAAGAGGAACCTCTGAATACTACGGAGTTATGGATGAAATAGATCTCTATTTTGGAGCCTTTGCAAAATCCATGGCATCAATTGGCGGTTTTATTGCAGGTGACAAACAGATTATTAATTATCTAAGATATAACCTCCGCTCTCAGATTTACGCAAAATCATTACCGATGCCACTCGTAGAGGGAAACCTCAAGAGACTGGATATGATCCGCTCAATGCCTGAGTTAAGGGAGAAACTTTGGACCATTACCAGAGCTCTTCAAAAGGGACTTCGTGAGCGCGGATTTGACATTGGAAAAGCAGAGGCATGTGTAACACCTGTCTTTCTTCAGGGTAATGTTGCCGAAGCAACAAACATCCTTATTGACTTAAGGGAAAACCACAAAGTCTTCTGTTCTGTAGTTGTATATCCTGTCGTGCCTAAGGGAGTTATTATGTTCAGAATTATCCCTACCGCTATGCACTCACTTGAGGATGTTGAGTACACTTTAAATGCCTTTGGACAAATTGGCGAAAACCTCAAAAAAGGGGCATATAAAGCAGAGGAGATGCAGGACAAATCTACAGAAGCTGTAGTCTGAAAAATGAAACAATCTCTTAAAGACAAGGTTGTTGTAATTACAGGAGCAAGCTCCGGTATTGGACTGGCGGCGGCAAAGGCTTTTGCCGCCGAAGGTTCAAAGCTGGCTGTTGCAGCCAGAAATATTGAAAAACTAAATAAGCTCAAGGAAGAACTCTCTCAAAATGAAATTATTTGTATTAAGACAGATGTTACTATTGAGGGGGAGTGTCAAAATCTCATTGAACAGACCATCGCTAAATACGGAAGAATAGATATTCTGATTAATAACGCAGGAATATCAATGAGAGCAATGTTCAAAGATCTTAATCTCTCCGTAATCAAAAATCTTATGGATGTGAATTTCTGGGGAACTGTCTATTGCACAAAATATGCACTCCCATGGATTCTTGAAACCAGGGGCTCTGTAGTTGGAGTTATCTCTATTGCAGGCTTTAAAGGTCTCCCGGCGAGAACAGGATACTCAGCTTCAAAATTTGCTGTATACGGATTTCTTGACACACTAAGAATTGAACATTTGAAAGAGAATCTCCATGTAATGATATTTGCCCCCGGCTTCACAGCCTCATCAATCAGAGAAAAGGCTCTGGTGGCAGACGGGACTCAACAGGGATCAACACCGAGAGATGAAGGCAAAATGATGTCGGCAGAGGAGTGTGCTCAGCATCTTGTCAAAGGGATAAAAAAGAGAAAGTCTCAGGTAATCCTCACATTTATAGGAAGATTGACAGTTAATCTTAATAAATTTTTCCCAAGATTGGTTGACAGACTGGAGTACTCATTTATGAAAAAAGAGCCGGACTCACCCCTTAAGTAACCGACTCTCGACAAATGACTCGATATTGGCTGCAATCCCCTCGAGCAGCCTTTTTTTTGCGCTCTCTCCGGACCATCCTATGTGAGGAGTAAGAATTAGTCTCTCCCTTTTCAAGACCTTAAGATATGGATGATCAGCAGGAATTGGCTCCTGCTCATAAACATCTGTGGCAGCTCCGCCAAGAAGACCATAATCAATAGCCTTGGCCAGGTCTGCCTCGTTAACAATACCCCCTCTGCCCATATTAACAAGAATAGCATCAGGCTTCATTAACTTAATCTCCTTCATTGATATAAGGTTATTAGTTTTCTCGTTAAGCGGAGCATGAATGGATATAATATCACATTTGGAGAGCAGCTCTTCCAGAGATACAGCCGGATATTTTTTACAGTGAGACTTTCCGGCAGTAGAGTAATAGATAACTTTAGCACCAAAGGCAGTTGCAATTTCAGCAACTCTTTTACCAATATTACCCATCCCAATTACTCCAAAATTTTTCCCTGAAATTTCAGAAAAAGACCTTCCTGTATCAGTAAAATGGAGACTCTTTGAGTACTCTCCGCTCTTTACCTGATTATCAAAATAGATAGTATGATTTACCAGGGCAAGTATTGCTCCGAATGTAATCTGAACAACACTTTCAGTTGAATATCCAACAATATTTTTAACTAAAATACCCTTTGAAGCAGCATATTCACTATCCACATTATTTGTACCGGTAGCTGCCACACATATAAGCTTTAGTTTAGGAGCGGCATCAATTTGCTCTCTGAACATCTTTACTTTGTTCACTATTACAACCTCTGCAGCCGATACCCTTGACGGAATCTCTGAAGGTGAAGTGTAAGGATAGAGAGTTAACTCCCCCACCCTCTCAATTATAGAATAATCCACCCCCTCTCCTAAAGTTGAAGAATCTAGAAATACAATTTTCATAATTTTTTACCTGATATTCTGAACGAGATTAGCCAATATGTTATAAGAGACTGCAAAGATATCTATATATTTTTAAAGAATTCCCTGTTTTAGCAACTGAATTTTCCTAGTTGACCCATCGGTTAAATAAAGCACATGTGGAAGGAGAAGTTGTCTCAAATAAAGGATCTTGATATAACAGTCTCTGACATCCTGGAGAAGAGTGCCACTGAGGGTGATATGGAAAAGCTGGATAATCTGATCAACTCTTGCCGATGCAATTTGATTACCCAAAAATTCTATTAAATAACTGGATGTAAGCAATATAGCGAATACTTATCTGGTCCGGCACTCATTGGTCGATATTACCAGCAGATCCACTGAATGGGACAACAGAGAGAATAACAGGGTAGAGAGGGCCTTAAAAGAGGCTAA
>JASDTD010000002.1:0-6946 GCA_041441395.1 Bacteroidales bacterium
GCCATCTTTTACAAAGAGTCTGATGATTTAATAACCATCAGACTCTTTTTTTTTTATACATTTGTGTTACTTAACCAATAACATATATGAAAACTCTCTTTCTGGGATTATTGTTTTTAATAATCTCTCCGCTGTTTCTGATTTCACAAACGCCGGATTATTACAAACTTTACATGGACACTACAGGCTCTAACTCTGTGCTTTACAGAGGTAATGCTCCTGTAAACTACCATTTTAAGCATGAAGGCTCCTACTATATTTTTGATGAAAATTTTCAGAAAGGAGAGGTTTTTTTTAATGGCAGAAGGTACACGGGGATCTTAATAAATCTTAATAGTCATACAGATGAGCTTATTGTTAAAATTCCGGAATCTATATCAACCGTTATAGCAAATAAAACTTTTGTGCAGAAGTTCAATTTTCATGGGAAGCTTTTTATAAATTTCAGCAGTAAGAAAAAAGGAGCACCTCAGGCAGGGTATTATGAACTCTTATATGGAGGGAGAGATACACTGATGAAAAAAATCAGGAAGGTGTATATTGAGCAAATACCACAAGGGGGATCAGGATCAATAGTAAGAATTTTCAGAACAGATGAGAGTTATCATATTTACAGCAGCGGAGTTTGGAAATCGGCCTATAAAAAAAGGGACCTTCTTAAAATATATTCAAAACAGAGACGGGAAATTGTAAAACATTTAAAAGAGGCAGGTGCCGATTTTTCTATCAATAAAGAGCAGGCCTTTATTGAGGTAGTAAAATTTGCGGAGAAACTCAATCAGGCTGCAAGATGAAAAGATTAAAGATTTTTTCCGCAACAATTTTTTTGTTGCTCTGGGGATTAACATCGGCCCAGCAGAAAACAATAATTATAAATAATGCTCTGCCTGACTCTGTAGCTAAACTGGTTCTTCCCGCCACAGGATACAGAATTTTTTTCCTGCAATCTGCATATTCGGATTCGTTAAGATTAACAATTAACGCCACTTCAGAAAATTTTACGGATGAGCTCTCTCTTCAGCTTAATAAAAAGGGATACAATACATTAATAAAAGGGAATCATATATTCATATTAAAAGAGAAGAGGCATATTCCGGTTAAATTGCCGGATGAATATTTTGGTGACAACTCATCTGCGATTTCTCAGGGTAATCTATCTGACTTAACATCAGACAGGGAGAGAGTGGCAACTTCTCAGAACAAAATATATAAGATAGGAGATCCTGGAGCGAGCGTAAAATCAGGCAGGGTTATAGTTAGCGGATATGTTAAGGATATGGAGACAGGAGAACCGCTTATCGGAATATCAGTATCTCCGGGTAACAACAGCGCCTATGCAACGACTGATGCCTATGGATTCTACAGAATACCTCTTCATACAGGATCCGGTACATTAAAATACAAAGGGTACGGATTTGAAGATACAGAGCTGATGGTTGAGCTTTACGGAGATGGTAACCTGGATGTTCTTATGAAAGAGAGGGTCTACTCTCTCAAGGGGGTAGTTCTCTCTGCAGAGAACACACAAAACCTCAGGAGCACCCAGATGGGGCTGGAGAGAGTAAGGATTGACCGGATAAAACATGTCCCTGCTGCATTTGGTGAGGCCGATGTCCTGAAGATAGTTCTTACTTTGCCTGGTGTTAAGTCAGTAGGCGAGGCTTCAGGAGGTTTTAATGTCAGGGGGGGGGCAACAGATCAGAACCTTATACTATTTAACGAGGGTACTATATATAATCCCACACACTTGTTCGGTCTCTTTTCCGCCTTTAATCCTGATATCGTAAATGATATTGAGTTGTACAAGAGTACAATACCGGCAAGATTCGGCGGCAGAATATCCTCTGTACTTGAGATTAACAGCAGGGAGGGTAACGGAAAAAAGATAACCGGATCTGCCGGTATAGGGTTACTCACCAGCAAGGTTCACCTTGAAGGACCTGTCATTAAAGATAAGCTAAACTTTATTCTGGGTGGAAGGACAACCTATTCAGACTGGATTCTGGGTCTGCTCCCGGAGAACAGCGGATATAAAAACGGATCTGCAACTTTTCAGGATGTCACTGCAGGATTAAGCTATAAGCCGGACAGTAAGAATACATTATACCTGAATGGTTACTATTCAAGAGATGGCTTCAAGTTTAGCAGGGATACAAGTTTTGCGTATCAGAATATGAATGCTTCTCTTAAATGGAGAAGTCTGCTTAGTGAAACCCATAATTTTGCTATTACCGCAGGTTATGACCACTATAATTACAAAACCACTGACAAGGGAAATTCTGTTAATGCATATGATATGAATTTCTATATCAAACAGGGTTTTGCCAGAGCAAATTTTAACTGGCTTGTAAGTGAAAAACACTCTGTAAACTATGGCCTTAACTCAATCTATTACCAGCTGAATCCCGGTTCTCTTCTCCCGGCGGGTGAGCAATCTCTTATAATTCCAAGAAATCTCTCCATTGAGAGGGGAATTGAATCTGCTCTATATCTTGGAGATAACTGGACAATCACAGATAAGATATCACTTGAGCTTGGGATTAGATATGCTTTCTACTCTTCAATAGGCGAGAAAAAATACTATTTATACCATCCTGATCTTCCAAAAACGGAGACAACAATCACAGACAGCATATCGGTCCCGTCCGGTAAATTTGTCAAACCCTATCACGGGCCTGAGTTCAGATTCTCTGCGAGATACGCTTTTAACAGTGACTTCTCTTTAAAAGCAGGATTTAACAGTATGCGGCAAAATATACACATGCTCTCAAATACAACTGCAATATCTCCTACAGATATCTGGAAACTGAGTGATGCAAACATAGCTCCTCAAAGCGGGTGGCAGGCGGCAGCAGGTTTTTACGGGAATATTTTTGGAAGGAGAGTTGAGTTGTCACTTGAGGGGTATTACAAGCAGATGGCCCATTACCTTGATTACAAGAGCGGTGCTGTAATAAATATGAATGAGCATATTGAAAGAGATGTTGTTGAGACAAAAGGAGAGGCTTACGGAGCAGAGATAATGCTCAAGAAACCGCTCGGAAAATTAAACGGGTGGCTTGCCTATACATATTCTAAAACAATGCTTAGGCAGGAGGGGGATATATCACAAGGGCTGGTTAACAGAGGTGAATGGTACCCTGCCTCTTATGATAAGCCTCATGATTTGAAAATTGTGGCTAACTACAAATTCACCCAAAGGTTCAGTGTATCACTCAATGTTGATTACTCTTCAGGCAGACCGGTTACAATCCCGTTAAGTAAATATTATTACGGCAACGGATACAGATTGTATTACTCAGACAGAAACGCATACAGGATTCCTGACTATTTCCGGATGGATTTTTCCGTCAACATTGAGCCGAGTCATAATCTGACTCTGCTTACACACAGCACCATCACTCTGGGAGTATACAACATAACCGGCAGGAAGAATGCTTACTCTATATACTATGACACACACAGCGGAAGCAAAATCAGGGGTTATAAACTTTCAATATTTGGAGCTCCCATTCCTTACATTACTTATAACATTAAATTCTAAGCAGATATGAAATTGATTAAATATATATTATCGCTTATTCTTGCTGCATCTCTGCTGGATAGTTGTGTCACTCCATTTGAACCGGTGGGACATGAGGGGGCTGAAAATATTCTTGTAATTGAGGGTGACATCAATGCAAATGGTGTCACTGAAGTATACCTGAGCAGATCTCAGAAGCTAAAGGATGCTAATAAAAGATCTTTTTTATCAGGAGCAATAGTATGGATAGAGAGTGAAAAGGGAACAAAATATTTTGCAAATCAAACTGTTACAGGAAAGGAGGTCTCCTACAGGACTCCATCTTTAAATCTGGACAGAACACTTAAGTACAAACTTTGCGTCTCTCTGCAGGGAGGCCATTTATATGAGTCTCAGCTGGTACCTGTGCTAACCTCTCCGCCTATTAAATCTATCGGCTTTGAAAGAGATACTGTCAAAAAGAGTGTTACTTTCAATGTGAGTACCGAGGACCCCCTGAACAGCACCAAATACTATAAATGGACATACACAGAGGATTGGGAATTTTCATCACACATTTACACTACCTACATTTACAATCCTGCTACATTTTCCATTGATGAGCTCAATTATGACAAGAATATCTACTATTGCTGGAATAAGGGGAGCTCTACCTCAATACTAATTGCAAGCACAACTCACCTTTCCAGCGATAAGGTAGAAAAAATGCCCCTTGTGTCAATGGGGAGCACTGATGACAGGATTTCAATTCTCTATTCCATTGAGGTTACTCAGAGAGCGATTACGCAGGAGGCTTACCAGTACTGGGATAATCTGAAAAAAAACTCGGATAAGGTTGGAGGCCTCTTTTCACCTCAGCCAAGCGAGATGATGGGTAATATCAAATGTATAAGTGACCCTACTCAGGTTGTTCTTGGTTATATTAGTGCAGGTGTTACTGTATCAAAGAGATTTTTTGCATCCCATTCAGAGATGAAAACATACTCCTATTATCATAACTGTGCTATTGTAGAGCCGGAGACCCAATCTCCTCCGACAGCCTGGTCTTCTCTGTATCAGGAGGGATATATGGTAGCCGATTACGACCTTGGTCAAAGAAAAACTAAATGGGCTATTGCATATTGTGTTGACTGCCGTTTCAGGGGTACTAAAAATAAGCCATCATTCTGGCCAAATGATCATAAATAAAACATAGAAAAGATGAAGAGACTATTATATACAATACTGTTTATAGCTATTGCATCAGTACAGCTGAAAGGAGTTAGTGCAAAAGAGAGAGTTTATCTGACTCTTGATAAACAAACATATATAGCGGGAGAGCGCATCTGGATATCAGGATTTAGCTTTAAGTCAGAGGATGGCAGGGTCAGCCTTTCAGACATCAGCTCTGTAATGTACATTGAGCTTATCGCTGAAAACAGAGCTTTCTTTACACTTAAGATGGCTCTTAAAGAGGGGAGAGGATCTGCCAGTACTGTTATTCCTCTTAATTTGCCTACCGGAATTTATACTTTGGTTGCATATACTTCATATATGCAGAATGAAGAACCACTGCCTTACTACTCAAGAGAGATTCCTGTTTTTAATACAATCACTACAGAAAGGCTGCAAGGGGTTAAGGCCGATACATCGGCTTCAGAAGGTAGTGCAGATGGTATCCGGTTCAAATCTCAAGGGCCAGCTTACGCAAATGGAGTTCAGATTAATATACCTAATGGCGGAGTGGCGAAAAGAGAGAGTATTACAGAAGTTGAATTATCAAATTTGACTGGCAAAGATTTTTCAGCCAGTATTTCTGTTTATAAAACAGATAATCTGCCCGTGGCATTAAATTATTCGATGAATGATCTGGTAAAAAAGTATTCAGAAGAATTACATATTGAATCAAATTTAAAATACATTCCTGAATTTGAAGGAGAGGTCATAAAAGGAAAAATTGTTCCTGCAAATGGGACAAGAGGCGGTGACTTGTCAGGAATGAATGTTTTCCTTTCTGTACCTGGCGGAGATGGCGAGATATATACCTCTGTGAGCAACAGCAAGGGAGAGGTCTCTTTTTTTACTGAAAACATATTCGGCAGACGCGAGTGCGTCCTTGAGGTAATACCCAAAGACTCAACTGAAAAATATACTGTTGAGCTTGCTGATCCCTTCCTCCATCCGGTGGTTAAATTGCCTGAACAACTTACTCTCAGGAGGGATTTTACAAAGACTCTTGAAGAGAGGAGTTTTGGTGTTCAAATTATGAGAAATTATGGTTCAGATACACTTTTTGAATCTGAGGTACCATTACATAATCCCTTACTGGGAGGAAAGAAGAGAATTTATAATCTGGATGACTATACAAGATTCCCGGTAATGGAGGAGGTAATAATTGAATATGTGACTGAGTTAAGGTACAGAAAAAGCGGAAAGAGCGCACAAATTCTGGTGAGATGGGAAGACTCATTTAATTCTGTTGCCTATTCAAGAGATAATACACTGGTATTAATTGACGGTATTCCGGTATTTAATCACAATAAAATTCTGGAATACGATCCCCTTAAAGTAAAGAGCCTTTCAATTTTTGGTGACAGGTACTACATTGGAAACCTTAGTTATACCGGGATTGCCTCATTCAAAACATACACCGGGAAATACCAGGGTTTAACATTTGATAAAAATGTGAGAATTGTAGATTTTGATGGTGCTCAACTTGTTTCCGGGCTTTCAGGCAGGGGATTTGAGTCCGGATTGTATCCGGATTACAGGAACACAATTTATTGGGAACCTCTCTCAAAATTCACAAAATCTGAAACAAAAAAGATTTTAATCAGGACGCCATCTATCCCTGGTAATTATATAGTTGTTACTGAAGGGGTATCATATGACGGAACTCCTGTATACGCAACAGGAATTTTTACTATAGAGTAAAATTATTGTCATAAATTGACAATATTCTGCATTTTCTTTGTTGCTGACTAATATTCAGCAAATACAATGAAAATGCGCAGCACCAAAATTATTGATGATTCATTCAATCTTGTGATGGATGCCTGTAAAAAAGGGAATATTGCAGTATTATCCTATATTTCTGAAGGTAATAACATCTTGAATCAAATTGAAACAGGAGGGGAGTCTCCTTTGATAGTAGCATGCAGGTCAGGTCACTTTGGTATAGTTAAATTTATCCTGCAGCATGAGTTATATGTTATAGACCCTGTGATACTGGCCAAAGCTGCCTCTGTGGCAAAAGAGCAGGGAAATGACAGAGTGAGGAGCTTGCTCACTTTGTATTATATCAAATATTGCAGATATTCAGCATAATGTAATTTTTTTGTCTTTTTTTGGAGAATATTTTTCAATAAAATTTGTTTCTTTAAAAATGTTGCCTACCTTTGCACTCCCCAAACGGAAGACCGGTTAACAAGGGGCAGGGACAAG
>JASDTD010000003.1:0-117486 GCA_041441395.1 Bacteroidales bacterium
TTAAAGGAATGATGTACTGGCAGTATGATGCCGATGATGCCAAAGGCACCCTTCGAAAGGCAGTCTGGGAATCCGTGATGAAGTAGTTCCGGCCTTCACTCCTTTGCTCAAAGATCTGATCTTAATCCCTACCTGAATCACCCGCAGCCACTCAGGAACTTTTCCTCCTCGCTCACTTTGTTCGCTGTGGCGGAGGTTCCATCGTGTCTCGGTTGATTCAGGTAGGGACATGGCAATCTTTTTACATAGTTTAAATAGCAGATCAGTTGCGGAGTTAAGTGTTATCTTAATGCAATACTGCGCGTTAAGCAATCCACCTGTCAGGTGACCTGACAGGTGGATTGTCTAAACATTGATAATCTGGGACTTAGAACCGCACGGGCTTCAGCCGCAAACCTTAAAAGTTAAATCCAGTTAAGCTTAATATTAGTAATACCCTCCTCCTGAATTCTCCTTTTCAGTGCAGCTACCTTCTCTCTGTGGCCGGGGATTTTAGTTTCGTGGGTTTCTACCAGAATCAGGCCCACTCTTTTATATGTCTCCTCACTTATCATCTTATTTAGAACAGCTATCTCCTCCCCCTCTATATCCATTTTAAGAATATCCACTTTTCTGCCCAGATCATCAATATATTTGCATAAATCTACAATCTCAACCTCAATTCCATGCTCACCGTCAACATTTATCTTCTCTCTCAGAAGAGAGGAGCTTACGGTAAACTCAACGCCCTCACTTTTTAGCCTCTCTTTATGATAGTAGAACATTGCCTTACCATCTGAATCGGCAACAGCTTTATTTATTAACTCTATCCTCTGACCTCCGGAAAACCTTTTCTGAAGTCTGGAAAAAGCAAGCAGATCTGGTTCAAAAGCAATAACCTTTGCACCTCTTGATAAAAAGAGGGAACTTATATCTCCAACATTTGCACCACAATCAATGAAAAGTGATGATTTGTCAATATTTTTAAGGATAGGTATAAGTTTAACATAACTTGTAAAGTATGCACTTCTGTTAAGTATCTTTCTTTTTAATGACTGCCACATAGCTTTCACATATTATTTCTAAAACTAAGTTAACCAGAAAGTTTGATTTTTCATATCTTTGGGAAAACTAAACAAAATATGAAGACAATCGTTAAGCTAATCACAATGGGGAGCCTATTGGTGCTGGCAGCATCATGCGGACCCAAAAATCAAGAGATATTGAAACAATCAGACTTTCCACAACCACCTGCAGCTCAAATTATACCTCAGGTATTCAATGAATTTGGCAATGAGAGAACGGACAACTACTACTGGATAAGGGATAAAAATAATCCGGCAGTAATTGAATACCTTACCCTTGAGAATAACTATACAGACTCCGTAATGGCCTCAACAAAGGGACTTCAGGAGACCATTTATAATGAGATTATTGGAAGAATCAAAGATGCAGACGAGAGCTATCCTCTTCTTATAAACGGTTACAACTACTATAGCAGAACCGAAACCGGCAAACAATACAGAGTTTACCTCAGAAAGGCAAACACACCTGAAGCTGCTGAAGAGCTTCTGTTTGATGTAAACCAGATGGCTGAGGGTAAAAAAGCTATGAGGTTTGCCGGATACAACATAAGCCCGGACAATAAACTTGCTGCTTACTCATTTAACGAAACAGGTTCGTTTGCAGACTATACAATTAAGGTTAAAAACCTTGAAAAGGGAGATGATCTTGGTGTAAATATCCCTATGGCCACTTCATATGAATGGGCAAACGACAACAAAACTCTTTACTATGTACTTGTAGACAACGCACTCCGTCCATACAAAGTCATGAGGCACAAACTGGGGAGCAAGGGAAGTGATGAGGTAATCTTCACCGAGAACGATGCCAGATATAATGTGTATCTTTCAAAGACTAAAACAGATAAAGAGATATTTATTATCTCTTCAAGCACATATACAACAGAGTACCTGTCACTGGATGCATCAAACCCATCGGCAAAACCTGTTGTATTCCTCCCTCGCGAACAGGGTGTGGACTACTCCGTAATTGCTCACAGCGATAAATATTTCTTAAGATACAAAGACAATAACAACCTTAACGGAATGGTTTATGAACTTCCGCTAACAGGATTCAGAGATAAATCTACCTGGAAGGTATTTATAGCACACGACCCTCAGGTTAGGCTTGAAGGAATAGATGTTTTAAAGGATTATGTTGTTGTTGACCTTAGAAAGAATGGCCTGAACCAGTTTAAATATTTCTCACTAAAAGACAATTCTACAGGAGAGATTACATTCCCTGAACCTGTCTACAGCGCAGGTCTTAACGGGAACCCTGAGTTTGACGCCACAACTGTAAGATACAACTACACCTCACTTAACAGACCAAGTACTCTTTACGAGTATGACCTTGCAAAAGGTGAGAGCATGAAACTCAAAGAGCAGGAGATCCCTTCAGGATTCAACGCAGATGACTACACAGTTGAGAGATTGTGGGCCAAAGCTCAGGATGGCGTTGAGGTTCCAATGGCTATCGTATACAAAAAGGGGCTCAAAATGAATGGTAAAAATCCTGCCCTGCTATATTCATATGGCAGTTACGGATCAAGCTCAGATGTATATTTCAGCCCTGCTTACTACAGTCTTATAGACCGGGGCTTTGTCGTGGCTATAGCTCAGATCCGCGGAGGCAGCGACCTTGGCGAACAGTGGTATGAAGATGGCAAATTGCTCAAAAAGAAAAACACATTTACAGACTTCATAGCCTGTGCCGAGAAGCTTATCGCTGACAAATACACATCGGCAGAGAAACTTGCCGGAATGGGAGGAAGTGCCGGCGGGCTACTGGTTGGTGCAGTAGCCAATATGAGGCCGGACCTCTTCAATACTATCGTTGCCCATGTGCCTTTTGTTGATGTAATTAACACAATGCTTGACACATCTCTGCCACTGACAACTCAGGAGTATGAAGAGTGGGGCAACCCTAACGAAGAGGAGTATTATAAATATATGCTCTCCTACTCACCATACGACAATGTTACTGCTCAGAACTACCCCAATATTCTTGCCACAGGCGGACTTAACGACTCTCAGGTAGGATTCCACGAACCGGCAAAATGGGTTGCAAAACTTAGGTCACTTAAGACCGATAACAACATCATTCTGCTACATACAAATATGGAGTCCGGCCATGGCGGAGCAACCGGCAGATACGACAGAGTGAAGGAGACTGCTTTTGAGTGGGCGTTTATTTTAAACAGAGTTGGAATTGATAAATAAACTTCTATTACCGGGTAAAGATGCACATATCCGCCTTGCTCCTCACCAGAGGAGGGCGGATATGTCTCTTGATATCCCACCCCCTTCAGATGCCAGAGAATCTGCCGTTCTTCTTCTTCTTATACCTGACATCGCCTGCTCCTGGAAAGTTCTTATAATTCTCAGAAATACATATAACGGCATACACTCGGCACAACCGGCACTACCAGGCGGCAAAAGAGATTTAACAGACTCCTCTCTTTATGAGACAGCCCTCAGAGAGGCTCGTGAAGAGATGGGCATTCTCCCTAATCAGGTAGAAACTATCGGCTTTTTGACAAAGCTCTATGTTCCCCCAAGCAATTTTATTATATACCCCCTCCTTGCCATATCACGGCAGGAGATTCATTACAAACCGGACCCCAGGGAGGTTGTCAGATATACAACTATTCCCATCAATCTTTTAAATCCGGATCTTGCAATTACCAAACATTTTCAAAGCCCCACCGGAGAGTGGCTTACCGCCCCCGGCTACGATTACGACAATCTATTTATCTGGGGCGCCACCGCTATGATTCTTAGCGAACTCTACCACCTCTCAGAGCAGGGCCATCTCAATCCACTTCTATAAATATATCCCAATTTCACTTGGGTGTTTTATAAGCATAGTTGAGGTTTTTTAGCTGGTTTATGCCGTTTTTTGGGAAAAAGGCCGAGGACTGTCTGACGACCGGAAGGGAGGAGTTCCGCAGGCCCCTAAAAACACGAAATTTAACAGCGTTAAAAAAAAACTCGTTGCTTAAAATGCCTATCTGCAACACAATAATTATTCAAAAAAAACTGCCCCGGGAAAATTCCCGAGGCAGTTCCACCAAATATAGTTCTAAGAAATAATTCTAATTACGGTTTCTTAACTGTAACGTTAACTGTTCCTTCAAACCAAAGTCCGAATACATCTTTAACTTTTACTCTAACCGGCACCACTACATCACCTGTGATAGGAGCAAGCGGGCTAACCTTTGAAGCAACTGTCATAGTGAGTGGATCAATGATTAGTAGGTTATCGTATTGAGCATCCAGTTCAAGTTTAACCTCAACAACAAGTGAAGTTGTAGCTGGAATTGGAATATTGAATACCTTCAAGTCTGTACCGAAGTAGTTATTGAATCTGTAGTAATCCTTAAGCGCCTTAGCTGGGTTACCTGCTGTTCCGGTTACACCGTGAACTACTGTAAGAGCTGTATGAGTTGTACCTGTTCCTGCTTCACCAACGAATGTTCCGTTAGCTTGAGTGTTCAGTACATTAACCAGTGCACCCTCTTTAATCTCAGACTTAGCTGTTACGGTTATAGTCTCAAGATCTACATAGTTGTTAGCATTACCAAACCAGAAGTAGCGTAGCTTAACTTGCTTAGGAGTGTAAAGTGTTGTATAAGGACTTGCTGTAGGAGGATTTGTTTGTCTTTGAACCAGGTAGTTTCTGAAACCTGTAATCAAACCTGCTGTATTGTCAGCTGTTGATGTAGTCATGAATGCCCAGTTAGCCTGAGGTTCTAGACCTAATGAAGCTGAATAAGCACCAGCAAGGTCGTAAGCTGTAGGGTTCAATTTCTGACCGCCTGCAGGACCAAATACTGAAAGATCATTACCTGTCCACAGACCTGCTGTATGTATCATCAGGCTGGCTGAGTTAGCAGGAAGAGAAGCTGGGTTGCTTACTGTTACAGGAATCAGGAATGTAAATTCTTTGAAAGTATTAGCATCAGCAACAGGATATCCACCAGGATAAGCTACGCCTTCGCGAGCATCACCAAACTGGAATCTGAAGGTGTAATTACCTGGAAGAGCAATAGTCTCATCAAAGGTAAATCTGATCTTACGCATAGCAGTAGGCAAAGCTGTTACAGCATTGTTAAGGTCAAGGAATTCGTATGAAATACCAACTGTAGCCGGCACAACATCAATATAAGTACCTGTTGATGTTCTGATTGTTAACTTAACGTTATTTGCGTTGTTTCTCCAAAGTTCAGTTTTTCCTTCTGCATCAAGAGCTGTAAACATAGGGTCAAGTGAAATAACTTTCTGGTCTGCAGGTGTAGCAGAAGCAGTAAGTGTATGAGAAATTAAAGCAGCATCAGGAACAGAAGCTGACAAATCTGTGAAATATCTCAATTCAGCAGCTCTTGTTTTGTATGAACCAATAAAGTCATAAGACATTAAAGTAAGGAATGCTGGTCTTCCGTTAAGGTTTGCAACAGTGTGGTTACCTTTAGCTGAAGTGATAACGCTGCTTGCATTTGTGAATGACAAGTATGGTTTAATATCTTCGTTAGTAGGTGTTGTTGTACTGTAAGCAAGACCAACTTTATAGAAGTTAGATGCGCTTTGAGGTATTGTAAGGGCAAGATCCTGAGAGAACATTGTCATTACATCAACGCTTGTTCCTGTAGGTACATATTTAACAACACCGGCAGCTGGTTCAACCAATTGCTCAGTTGCTTTTTTCACTCTGATTGTGTACTGGTATCCTGAAACGATTTCACGGGTACCTTTAGTAGCACGAACTGCAAGTTCTTTAGTCTCTTTGTCAAGAGAAGTTCCCATGTGAGCATTGATCTCAGCAAGTGATGGGTTAAGCTTAATGCTGTAAAGAGCGTTTGATCCGCCGGCAGCAGGGTTAGTATATTGTTCAAACTTCTTGGTAATGTCAAAACCTTGTTCGATTATACCCTGAAGTGCAAATGGAGTTCCGTCAGCTTTGATAATTTCGAATGTATAACCTGCAACAGCAGCTGCTGAAGGATTAACGATCAAAGGAAGAACACCGTCTGATCCAAGTGACTGACCTGCGGTAACACCAGCCCATGCAAGAGCGGTTGCGTTGTTACCGGTAGTAGGAACTGAACCGTACTGAATAAGAACTTTTGTGTTTCCGATTGGAGAAACCAAACCGATGATATCGGTTGTAAGAACGATTTCGTTTGCAAGTGGAACATTGTACATTGTTGAAGTACCATCTTCATTCTTAGCCCAGATCATAAGGGTTCTGCTAGTTGCGTTGTAAGCAATGTTAGGAATGTAGATAGTAGTCTTTACTCCATTAACTGCAAGGTAATTGTCAACTAAAGTAAGATTGTCTGACATAGAGGCTTTAACCTCGTTACCGCTTGCATTCTTGATACGAACAGGAGTAGCACCCTGAGATGCAACAACTGTCCAGTAACCACTAGCATCTATACCGATAATTGGAGTGAAACCTGCAGCACCCGGAGTACCTGGAGTACCATTAGTTCCGTTTGTACCATGGTTAATTCTGATTGTACTGTTGTCTGAGAAGACAATATCATAACCGCCGGCCACAGGATTTACGGACTTAACGAGTTTACCGGAGTTAATTGCAGATTGAAGAGCTGCTACATCTGTAGTAAGCTTGTCAATCTGATCCTGTAAATCCTTCGTGCACGAAAACAGTGACAGAACGAGCGCACATGTAAGTACGCAAACACCGAAGAAGTTAAATTTACTTTTCATTTTAAAATTTTTAGTTAATATTTGGTTGGACATTTTGTTTCAATGTAGATTAGGTATCTTTTTACATTACTGGTTAACAGGTGCAAATATATGAAAAATGTTTTTCGCCAACAAGAATTTTTCTTTTTTGCAGCAACAATTTCACTCTTTGCTATCAACCGGACTTTTCTAATTTGATTTAGATTTTGTTTCTCTTTAATTGATTGTTTTTCAGTTTCTACAATGTTAAGTTTAAGTATTAGGGTTAGACTTGGGTATATATTGTTTAAAAATTTGCGTAAATATATTAATAAAATCTATTATCAAAGCAAAAGTAGCAATAAAAACTTGCTTAATTAACATTTTGTTAACACAAATCTAGTGTAAAGATATAAAAATTCAAATATACAACAAGCAAATGCGCTAATTTTATTGATTATTTTATGTTATTGCCAGGTTGAGGATGCCATCTTAAGGAGATTGTTGAGCATTACATACATGGAGTCGTCAAAATCATCAATATAGGACCTGGAGTTACAGAGCACCACACAATTATATCCGTCTGCACCCATAACCCACATAGAAGCAGTGCCTGCAAGATTCCCCGAGTGATACCATGAGCCTGAGAAGAGTGAACTGTGGTTACACCTCCATCCGAGTGCATACCTATTATATACAGCTGATGGAGTGAGCATTATACTTCTCGTTGCCGGCTGAATGATATCTGCCACCTTTGGTCTTCCGTCAATATGGAACATAAGTTTCATCATCTCCTCTATAGATGCAATAACACCCCCTGCCGCTGCAATGACATTCATATCATTTCCGTATCCGTTGGTTCCATCCTGTGAATAGTAGACAACCTCATTTGCTCTTCTGCCTGCCCTGTCACCACCTACATGAATATCAATCACTCCCGCTTCGGCTAAAATCTCCTTAAGAAAAACCTCATATTTTTTCCCGGAAATTTTTTCAATTATCATTCCCAGCATTCCAAATCCCATGTTAAAATAGCTAAAAGCTGTTCCCGGCTCACTCTGGCTGGATTTCAGAACATATTCAATCCTCTGTGAGAGAGACTGACCGTAGAAAGAGGAGGTAAACATTGGATCCGGGTTACTGGTCCAGCCGCTGGTATGCTCAAGAAGGTGTCTTACAGTAACCCTGGCTGCCCTCTCAGTTACACCGGGAAATTCAGAAGAGAGAATCCCTGATGAACCAAAGACCTTCTGATACAGGGAGATTTTCCCCCTCTCCATTAACTTCATAATACATAAAGAGGTAAATTGTTTTGAGACACTTGCCAATCTGTAAAGGTGCCCCGGAGTCGCCCTGGTATCACTCTCAACAATTGCAAAGCCAAGCCCCCTGCTGTACACAACCTCCTCATCCTTTGTAATTGCATATGACACTCCCGGTATAGAATACTTACTCATAAATGAGTAGAGGATATTGTCAAAGTTTGCTTTTCCAGTCTGTACCAATATTTTATAATCTGCCGTCTTACCGCTCTGTGATTTAACCTTTAGTGTTACAGTATTTGAAAAATCAATAGAACTCTTTCCGCTTGATATTTCAGAACCATTGTACGAAATTGTAGCCTGCGGAGATATAGTAAAGCCCGGTTTGAGTCCGGAGAGGGAAATACCTTCAGGAATAGTGAGATATATAACTCTGCCGGCGACAACACCCGGCACCTCACCAGAGAGGGATGGATTATCAGATTTTGAGAAGTAGAATGATGTTATGGAGTTGAGATTACTTTTAGTCTCAGGTATATCCTCTTTTGAACAAGAGGTTGAAATGAGGATCAGGACAAAAATTGCCACCTGCGCAAATTTGTGCAGATGGCAATAGTTTTTGAAGTTTTTCATTTAGGTTCGCGGATTAACGGGACATCTCTGCCTCAATTTTTTCTGGTGTATTTGGAAGTCGCTTTTTACCAAGCAGTCTGGCACTGTCCTCAGTGACAAGAATATCATCCTCAATACGGATACCTCCGAATGTATAGTACTCTTCCAGTTTAGAGAAATTAATAAATTGTTTGTTTATCCCTTCGCTCTTCCATTTTTCAATAAGGGCAGGAATAAAATAACAACCCGGTTCGTTTGTTATTACATGGCCCGGACGAAGTTTCTTAGCCATCCTCAGAGACTTAAGGCCAAACTGTGTAGCTCTTTTGTACACTTCATCGTATCCTACATAATTCTCTCCCAGGTCCTCCATATCGTGCACATCAAGCCCCATCTGGTGGCCGAGTCCGTGCGGCATGAAGAGTGCGTGCGCTCCTGCTGCCACAGCCTCATCAGGGTCACCCTTCATAAGGCCGAGATTAATAAGTCCCTGAGTGATCAGTCTCACTGCAGCAAGATGGACAGAGGAAAAGGTTATTCCCGGTTTTACAAGTGCTGTTGCCATATCATTTGCAGCAGAAACAATGTTGTAAATATCCCTCTGCTTCCCGGTAAACTTCCCGCCTGAAGGAATTGTTCTTGTAAAATCAGATGCATAGTGCATGTTTGTCTCAGCACCGGCATCAATTACAAGAAGTCGGCCATCTGTCAGTGTCTGGTGATGTGTGTGATTATGAAGCGTCTCTCCGTTCTGCGATAATATAATAGGGAAGGACGGCATATGACCGTTAGAGATTGCAATACCCTCCATCAGCCCTACGAGCTCTTGCTCAACTATACCCGGTTTTGCCATTCTCATAGCTGTATAGTGCATTGCGTACCCTATATCTGCAGCCTTATCAAGTTCAGCAATCTCCAGAGAGTCTTTTATCTCTCTTAAGGCAACTACTCCTTTAATGAACTCTTCAGATGCAAGCTCCCGCTGTTTGTCAAAAGGTACCTGGAGTAATTTAAATAACTGTATCTGATTATGATATCTGTATGGAGGGAGGAAATGAACATCTCTGCCCAGAGATTTTGCTTTTGAAAGATACTCTTCCAGCTGCACTGCCGGCCTCACATTTCTAACACCAACCAGTGAAGCCTTCTCTGACATTAGTGGCTGGGGACCCATCCAAATTATATCATCTATTGTAACATCATTACCAAAAATAATCTCCTCTCCGCTGTCGATATCTATTACAGCTGATAAATCCGGTTCATCCAAACCAAAGAAATAGAGGAATGTAGAATCCTGGCGGAATCTGTAGGTGTTTCCTATATAATTAATTCCTGCTTCTGAGTTGCCAAGAAAAAGGAGTACTCCTGACTTTATTCTTGAGGCAAGTTCACGCCTCCTTTTTGCATATACATCTTTTGAAAACATATCAATCTGTTTTTGTCGTTTCAACAAAGATACATTTTTTTAAACCATGTTAAAAAAAAGGGAGCCAATTTGGCCCCCTAATTATAAAATATTTACAACGCTATCAAGGCTTGTCCCACCATACAGGATCGCTCCATATAGCATCCTTCATGGCCAGTGGATTGGAAGCCATAAGCTGTTCATTGTTGTAGTTGCTCTCGTGAGTACTGTGAGTAAACCTCCTGAACCAGTATGTAGGATCTGTCGGGCTTGATCCGGTCATCTTTGCAGTTGCAGTAAATTCATAAGGTCTCTTGTAATCTATGTAAACAACTCCAAAGTTTCCAATGTTACCTGCACTGTAGTTAAATCTTCTCATATCATTCCATATCTGGAAGTCAAATCCCAGTGCGATAATCTTCTCCTTCATAATATCTGACATCTTAAGGTTAGCAGCTGTCTGAACAACAGCAGGGCCAGCCATGTAAGCATCAATATCAGCTTGATTCATAGGCATTTGATCCGGATTTTTAACCCCTGCAGCTTTCCAGTCATTAAGCTTGGTCTGCATTCTTGCAAATGAAGCTCTTATACCTTCCAGGTAAGCGGTGTGTGCAGGTCCGGGCTGTCCCATTCTTAAATAAACCTCGGCTTTAATGAAACACATCTCAGCATAGGTAACAATATCAAAGTCCGAATCCGGTCTTGCATGGAATGAACCTGTACCGGCAACAGCGTTTGATGTTGTGAGAGGATAGTAATATGTATCGGTAGCTGATCTTCCTGAGGTTGACAAGCTGTTTGATCTCATATTTACATAAACTGTATCACCTGCGCGTTTGTAGTTTGTGCTGTTGATAAAGAATGATCCTTTTTTGTATGTAACGGTTACTTTTGTTCCATCAACAACATATGACTGCTTAAGATTGGCGATAAAGTTGTTTCTGGCTGTCTCATCTGCAATTGTATAAGCTACTTTAGTGTCAGCTGTTGCATAGGAAGCAAGAAGAGGTCCGCCATTCTGACGAATATCCGAGTACATCATATCTACTCCAATATCCCTTGCCCACTCATAACTTACAATTTCACCAGCTTCATTAAGTTTGATGTTCTTCATCATTGCAGGTACCAGCTTTGTCATACGAGGGTCAACCACTTTGGAGCCTCCGGTATAGCTGTTGGTAAGAAGGTTGATATACCATTTGGTCAGTCTCTGACCTGTACCATAAGCTGCAGAGTTCCATGTAAAGTTTGTTTGATAAGGGTCTGCAACAGTAAAGTTTACAGCATCTCCCTCAACATTGTAACGCCTTACGGATGTATTCTCTGAGTTTGATTTAGGTGCTTTATCAAGAGCAGCAAGAACTGCCTGAGGATCATAAGAGCTCTTCTTTGAGATAATGTTTAGATATCTGGCTTTTATACCATAGCACATCTTAATCCATTTGTTCACATCACCACCGTTCCAGGTGTCACCATCTGCAAATTTATAGGCTCCCGGCTCCTGAGTTTTCCCAAAAAGCTCAATAGCTTTGTCCAGATCTGCCATACATCCTGCATAGATTACATCTCCCTGATCGTATGCCGGGTTGTATTTGTCACCCATAGCCTCAGTATAAGGCATCTCTCCGTGAAGGTCAAGCATCATAAGGAAGCCGAGTGCTTTCATAGCATAACCTGCTGCCATATAGTGATAAGCACCTTTTTCCTCTGCCATTTTGATCATTGGACCAATGTTAACACCGGCGCCCAAAAACCAGTTTTGATAGATAGTTGTTGCACTTGACTGAGCCGGATTCCAGGCTGCAAGCAGACCGTTGGCAGCTGTAGCGGAACTTTGAGTCAGAAGACCTGCAATTGTAGTTGTTCGCATGTTGGCTGTTCCGTGAGCGTAGCCGTAATAGTGCTGTATCCACGGGAGCCTGTTGACAGGCGTGGCGCTTTTGTCTGTTGGATTGTCAGGGTCTACATTGACATCCAGCCACTTGTTGCAAGAGGTAAAACTCACAACAATTATCAGACCTAATATAATATGTAATATTTTTTTCATGATAAGATATTGTTAATCTAGTAATTAGAATGTGAAATTAAGACCGAATGTAATATTCCTTGTTGCAGGGATACCGTTGTAGTCAATACCCATAGAGCCTGATCCACCTGTACCTGAGCCAGAAACGCTAACTTCCGGGTCCATTCCCTTGTAATTGGTCCATACAAACAGGTTGTTTGCAGAGAATGTAGCTGACAATCCTTTAACAATATTCTTGTTCTTGAATAGATCGGTAAAGTCGTAAGAGAGTGATAATGATCTTAGTCTTATCCAGTTTGTTTTTGTTATAAAGTTATAAGCGTTATCACCATAGTTATTCCAGTACTGCTGAATCATGTAATTACCTGATTTCTGAGCTCCGTTAACTGTGTACATCTTACCGGCTTCATATGTGTAGCTTAAAGGTTCTCCTGTTACGCTTGAAACACCATCAACAGTAACTGACTGTCTGTCAAGTGTGCGCATACTCAAACCTCTTACTGTGCTGCCATAATCGGTACCATTGTAAATATCACCACCAAGGCGGAGGTCTAACAAGAAAGATAAGTTCAGATTCTTATATCTGAAGCTGTTGTTCAAACCACCAATAATTTTTGGTTCACGGTTACCTACAACATTTGTGGTAACTTTTGAAGTCTTGTAAAGTCCTGTTGTTGGGTCTATCTGGTATCTGCCTCCGGCAATCTCTTTACCCTCAGCATCTTTCTCTCTCTGCCAGTAGTCACCGGTCAAGCCGAGGAAGTATCCACCATTAGGGACAGAGGCTGCTTTAACGCCACCAATCTGAACATCTGTAACATAGAAGAGGCCTACTCCCGGAAGGAAGTTACCTAGTGTACCGCGGTTACCTGAAAGGTTAAGGGTGAGATCCCATGTGAAGTCCTTCTTGTCTATAGGAATTGCGTTGATAGAAAGCTCCATACCTTTGTTGTTAACAGATCCGCTGTTAAGGGTAAGGAAGATATATCCGGTAGATTGAGCCAGACGAGGGCTTGCAAGCTGGTTTTTGGTTGTACTGTTGTAGTAAGTGAAGTCCAGACCAAGTCTGCCTCCAAAGAACTTCAACTCTGTACCAAATTCATACGACTGCTGAATTTCCGGAACCAGGAACGGGCTACCGCCGGTCCAGCTGTTTCCTGTACCAATCATACCATTGTGAACAACCTGAGGAGGCCACAGATAGTTATTGGTTGCGTAAGCATCGGCATCCTTACCTACTTGTGCCCAGGAAGCTCTTACCTTACCAAATGATAAAATATTATTTTTAGGCATAAGTTCTGTAAACACCAAACTACCTGAAACAGACGGATAGAAGTATGATCTGTTTTCTACAGGAAGTGTTGAAGACCAGTCATTTCTGCCGGTTACTGTAAGATATGCTATATTCTTGTAACTTCCTCTGAACTCACCGTAAACACCAATCATTCTCTTACGGGTAGTGTTCTCAGAGAAGAATTTGTTCTCATTAACAATGTTTTCAAAACTTATTGTTCCTTGAGTCAGGAAGTTATAACCCCAGTGATTTAAGGTTGTTCTCTCAGTCTGCTCTGTTGTATGTCCTAAAAGCAAACTTAAATCAAAGTCACCAATCTTTTTCTGGAAGTTAAGCATAAGGTTGGATGTCAAATACTCATACTGAGATTTCCCCTTGCTTAAACGGCCCTTCTGGTATTTCTCAAGAACTGCACCGCCCGGAGCAATATATGTATAGTTACCACTGTTGTATGTGTCATATCCCAAACGGTAAATTACATTGAACCAGTCTGTGAATTCATAATTTGCGTTGATACCGCCGGTGAAACGGTTAAGTTCGTCTGAGAGTTTGTTCTTGTTGATGATCCAGTATGGATTCTCAACATCTGAAGCTAACTCCTGTAAACCTTCAAACATTCTGTATTTAGTTCCATCTTCGTTAAGATATCTCTTAACATCGTCACTTCTTGACCATCCGTAAAGTGCGGTCATGGCACCTGTACCACCACCATTGTAAAGACCTGCAGCAGTAAGGGTCTTGTCAGTGTTTGAGAGAGTATAGGCAGCATTTGCACCTACTGTAAGTTTGCCATATTTCTGTTCTCCGTTAAAACGAACGGTTGTTTTGCTGTAGCCTGTATTAGGTACAACCCCTGTTTGCTCAAAGTTTGAAGCAGACAAGTAGAATGATCCGTTTCTTGTTCCGCCGCTGATGCTCAAACTATTGTCGTAAATACTTCCACCCTGGAAGAAAGAGCCAACATTATCGTAAACAGTTCCGGTAATCTGATTGCCCCATGATGAGGTAGTATAATCACTGAATGATCCAGATTCGTTATAGTACCCTCTTCCGAATTGACCCTGAAGTTCCGGCAGTTTACCTACCCAGGAGTATGAGTATTTGGAATTGAAGTTAACCTTTACAGAGCCTGCGTCACCCTTCTTGGTTGTAATAACCACAACTCCGTCGGCTGCCCTTGATCCGTAAAGAGCTGCAGCAGCTGCACCCTTAAGAATTGACATATTCTCAATATCTTCCGGGTTGATGTCCATAACACGGTTGCTGAATGATGTTGCATTTGAAGTAACACCGTCAGTTCCTGAATTACCTGTGTTTACTGTTGAGTTGTCGTAGATAACACCGTCAACAACAAAAAGAGGCTGATTATCGCGGGACTCACTTGCTGAGTTACCACCACGGATAATAATTGTTGCACCTGCACCGGCAGCACCACTGGATTGAGTAATGTTAACACCGGATACCTTACCGGCAAGAGAGTTAACGATGTTGGTCTGTTTGTTCTTCAAAAGCTCTTCACTTTTAAGATCCTGAACAGCATAACCAAGTGCCTTTCTCTCCTTTTTGATACCCAACGCTGTTACCACAACATCCTCAAGAAAAATTGAAGATTCGTTCATGGTAACATTAATTACTGAGCGATTGTTAACCTGCTCCACAAGATCCTCCATACCAATTGCAGTAAAGAGAAGAGCCGCATTTGCCGGAGCACTTATCGAGTATGTGCCGTCAAGTTCGGTAGCAACTCCTGTTCTTGTTCCCTGAATAACAACAGTTACACCAATCAGGGGCTCCCCCGATTTGTCGACCACCTTGCCTCTGATATTTATGTTTTGTGCAAACACATTTCCAGACACAAGTAAAATGGCCAATAGCGACAGAATGATCAGTCTCATCATTCCGGCCTTTTTTTGTGAGTAATGCATGAATTTAATTTTTAGGTTAATAATGTTAACTTATTTTATGTTTTCACTAATAAAAAACTTTGAAATCCCCTATAAATAGTGAATTCTATCAGAGTGTAAATCTATAAAATATATTTTAAACTTATTGATCACAACAGATAATTCACTCTTTAAGTTCATTTTTATAAGAATAATAAGTAGTATAATTTTGTTTTGTTGTATTCTTCGCAAATATGATTACAATTTGATATCAACAAAAAAAAGGCAGCCTCAATGAGGCCACCTTATAAAATATTAAAAGATTATGATTTTTTAATTCCAGCCGGAAGTCTGAGTGAGGGTGTACCCCTTACCCTGGTATTCGCTTATCTGAGTGTTCCCGATAGGTGCCAGATAGACTCTGTCTGTAAAGGCATCTCTGTCTGAGATGTTTTCAGGTATATAGTAACCAACCATATCGGCAGCATTGGTACCGGTATATGTAACTATAGTACCATCACCCTTTTTGACTTTAAGTTTATTAACCTTGGCAGGGATGAGCCATTCAGCAAATTCGGCAGGGAAGTTAACCCATGGTCCCAGAAGAATATCAGGGTTCTGAGCTCCGCTCATATAGTTAATCTTCTTCCATCTCTTGATATCCATCAATCTTGTATGCTCAAATACAAACTCCATTCTGCGCTCTCTTCTGATCTCCCAAAGCAGAGCAGGAACATCAGGATCTCTTGCAGGGTCGTTTGGAATGGATGCAATCTGCATTGGGGCTGTTTTTGTAACACCTTTTGCAATGGCAGTGGCATCAAGAGGCCTGTTTCTTATCGCATTGATTGATTTATCAAGATCTGCCTGAGTAACAGGAGAGCCTCCCATCGTGGCAAGTTCTGCTTTAGCCTCTATCCAGTTAAGAACAACTTCGGCAAGTCTCATAACAGGATAACCATTGGTATTAGTATTTGAGCCGTATTGTGCAGGATAACCTTTACCGTAATATGTAACACCAACTCTGTCAATAAACTTACAAGCATAGAGCATAGTAGATGACTCTTTCATAGGTGCATCCCAGAATGTAGCTTCAAAACGAGGGTCCCTTGTTGCTACCATACTCTTAATATCAAGTTTGTCTGCATTTTGAAGAGTTGAGGTCTGATAAGGCTTACCATCTCTGCAGATAAATGATTTAGCAAGAGCAAGGTTTGGAGCAGGAGCCTGACTTTCAGTAAGGTTTGAGTATGAGGCCACATGGTGAGTTACTCCAAGGGCTGCATCATAATGTCTGTACATTATTACCTCCTTATTGCCTGAAAGGTTAAAGGATCCGAAAAGAGATCTGAAGTCACTGGTAAATGAGAACTGTCCTGAGTTCATAACATACTCGGCGGCGGATGCAGCAAGTTCCAGATACTTTTTAGCTTTAGCAGTATTGTTGAGATGGTATTTCTGCCAGGTGCCCTCAAATAGCATAAATCTTGAGATAAATCCTGCAGCAATATACCTGTTTAAGTACTGCTTATCACCATCAGAGACCCTCATATTAGCCATTGCATAAACAAAATCATCATATACGGCATCCATTACAAGGTCTCTGTTATCTCTGTCCTTGTACAGAAGATCCAGCTCCGAGTCGCCTACCACTTTGTCATAGTACTGGATATTGCCAAATACGCTTACCAGCCTGCTGTACTCGTATCCTCTGAAGAATCTTGCAACTGCTGTCCAGTGTTTTGAGGCTTCATCAGTAAGGATTTTCTTTTCAGTCATAGTCTGAATTCTCTCCTTAAAGAGATTTGACTTTCTTACCCAGGCGAAGTTCCATGTAGGTCCGGCATAAGTTGTAAGCCATGCTGCTGATTCGCTTGTTGATGCTCTTGAGGCAGGAGCCTGTGTTTCAAATCCGCTCTGTTTCCCTGCAGATGTAAAATCATCCGCGAAATAATAGCCTCTTAACGGGGCGTAGTCCACTCCCCAGGCTGAATTGTATCCAACAAAATAGTTGGAATAGAATCCGTTCGCAAACAATCTGAGGTTGCTTTCAGATGTCCAGTAATTTCCGTCATCCATTGTGGTCAGGGACGGCCTGTCCAGAAATTCATTACAACTTGTAAAACCCAAAGTTAAAGCTGTAAATAACAGTATAATGTGTTTTTTCATAATAATCATACTCATTTAGAAGTTAACCTGTATACCTACAGAAGCACTTTTGAATGTAGGAACACCTACACCGGTACGGCCAAGATTGTAGTTTGAAGTATTCCACATTGAGTAACCGCCTATCTCTTCAGGGTCGATAGGGAGAGATCCCAGGTGGTCAAATGTAAAGAAGTTCTCAAGAGCAGCATAAACTCTGAGTTTCTTAATGCTTGCCTTTCTTGTTAACTTTTCAGGAAGGGTGTATCCCAAAGTAATATTTTTAATTCTGAAATAAGCCATATTCAGAAGATACCTTGACTGAACCTGCATGTTAAGAGAAGTGCTTGAGCCAGCCTGGTTATATGGTCTCGGATAGAATGCGTCTGTTCTGTCCTCTCTCCAGAAGTTACCAGCGAAAGCCTGTGGGATTGCACCATCTGCAGAGTTATAACCTGCAATCGCAAGGAATCCGTCTCCCCATACATCTCTCTTGCCAACGCCCTGCATAAATACAGAGGCGTCAATTCCCATATAATCCAATCCTAATCTGAAACTATACTCATATCTAGGAGTTGAGTTACCGATAACCTTGAGGTCACCATAGTCAGGATCTCCGTTTGCATTCTTAATCAGTCTGTTACCTGGATTGATAACACCGTCACCGTTAAGGTCCTTGAACTTAACATCTCCGGGACCAAATACAAAGTTTCCTGACTGAAGCCTGCCCTGAGTGGCTGCTGCAGGATCTTTCAACTTATTCACAGAGTAACCGTCTTTTGAGGTAACTCTTATCATATTGCCTGATCCGTCATATTCAAAATCATCTTTCTGATAGAGTCTGTCTGTCTCATAACCCCAGATCTCACCATATGTTTTTCCTACATACCATGAATCAATACTATTGGTTGATCCATATTTGGTGATTTTGGTGAGTGCGTCGGCTAAAGTTGCAACTATGTTTAAGCCAAGACCATTACTAAATCTGTAATTATAGTCCAGTTGTATCTCAAAACCATTGGTTCTTAATGATCCAAAATTACCCTGTGGAGCACTTGTTCCGTATGTAACAGGAAGACCCTCCTGAGGAACAATCATGTTTTCAGTGTCTCTTCTGAACCAGTCAAATGTAACACCAAGAGTACTGTTGAAGAATCTTGAGTCAAATCCAAGGTCAAGTGTTGTGATATCCTGCCATGTAATATTTGCTGCAACTGATGAAGGAGTTCCAAATTGATAAAGTTTTGCTCCGCCAAGAAGCCACGAGTTTTGTGATCCGGTCATTCTTGGGATATAAAGCGAATTTGAAACCGTCTGGTCTCCGATTGTACCCCATGATCCGCGGAGCTTAAGTGCACTTAACACAGGTTTTGACCAGTCCATCCAAGGCTCTTCATTTACACGCCATCCTGCAGAGAATGAAGGAAACCATCTCCATTTAAGGACATCCGGGAATTTTGAAGTACCATCATATCTGATGTTTGCTTCAAGAAGATATTTCTCCTTATAGTTATAATTTAAACGCCCAAAAACACCAAACTGAGATTCCCAGCTTGCGCCTCCGCTTGTAGTTTGTGTACCATAGGCAAGGTCAAACTGAGGATTGGTAATATCAATCAGCTGAGTAGTTTGAGACCAGTTATAGGCACTGTTTAATCCTACACTGTTAAGTCCGAGCATTACCTTGAATTTATTGTTTTCATTCAGATTCCAGTCATATGTAGTGTTGAGTGTTACTGTGTTCCATTTGGTATTTCCGGAATATCTGTAGATGTGGTCAGGATTTGCTCCTAATGAAGTATAGGTAAAATAGTCTAGTCTGTACGCTGCCATTGCACCTGGAGTTGATGATGAAACAACCTCTCCAGAATCATTCATGTAAACCCTTTGTCCGTTTTCGTCCGTTTTTGCCAAAGGTGCGCCCCATGTATTACCAGCCGTAAATTTTGTTCCCGGTCTAAGGTTAATATACTCCTGATTTGCGTGGGTGTAGTCAAAATTAATTTTCCAGTCCTTCATTGGAGTTATAACCAGACCACCGTTCATGCTGGTATAGTTTGTCTCCTGTGATGCAGTGTTGGCAGCAGCTACTTCATAAGAAGGGCTTCTTAATGGATTACCATCCTCTGTTGTCATCGGATATGTTGGTCCCCAGCGGTAAAGATAGAGCCAAGGGTCAGCTGTTGTTGAGTTTGTCGCATAAGCATAGCTTTTAACTCGTTTTGAATACATTGCTCCTCCGTATACTCTGAGCCAGTCATTGACATCGGTACCAACTCTTACCGCACCATTGTATCTCTGGAAATCATCCTTTTTAGCCGGCTTCATCATACCAGACTGATCAAGATAACCAAAACTCAGATTATAGTCTGTCTTACCACTTTTTCCATTTACAGAGAAATTGTGAGTGTGTGTAGGGGCCCACTCCCTTACCATATAATAATAAGGGTCATAAGTTCTTAAGCCGATTTTTCTTCCATTTGCGTCAACATACCAGTCACGGCCAAACAGCATAGGGTCATCCGCTTTCACAATATTACCCCATTTCTGCTGCCATTGAACTGCTTTTTCATACCCCTCTCTTGTAACCATCCAGAAGGCACCGGCAACAGTACCGCCCACTCTTTCAAAGGCAAGTAATGTATATTCCATTGCATCAATTCCACCCATCTCCATTCTCTTAGAGATATTCTGGAATGAGAGATTACCTGAATAGGTGACATTCACACTTTCTGTTTTTGCACCTTTTTTGGTTGTTATAAGGATAACTCCAAATGCAGCTTTTGCACCATAAATTGAAGCTGAGGCAGCATCTTTAAGGATAGATATAGATTCGATATCATCAGGGTTAATCATCTGAATTGATGGTATCTCAACATTATCCATCAGAATCAGCGGAGCTGTTCCACCCTGCATAGAGCCAAACTGTCCGCGGATTTTCATAATTGGATCTGAACCAACCTCGCCGCTTGGAATAACCACATTCAAACCAGGTGTTGAGCCTTGAAGACCACGACCCACGTCTGCAATTGGTCTTGCCTCCAGGATTTTTGTATCCACAGTTGCGACAGAACCGGTCAGATTTGCTTTGCTCTGTGTACCATATCCAACTACAACGAGGTCCTCAAGAAGAAGAGCATCGTCCTCCATTGATATGTTAATAAGGTTTCTGTTGTTTACCGGAATCTCCAGGGTCTTCATACCCAGTGAAGTAAAAACAAGCACAGATCTTGGCTGTGCATTGATTTCATAAGTTCCGTCCAAAGCTGAGGATACACCTGTGCGGGTACCCTTGATAAGGATGCCTACGCCCATTAGTGGTTCTCCTTTGGAGTCGGTAACTTTACCGGTAACCTTGATGTTCTGAGCCCACATAGAACCTGCAAAAAGCAGAAGGGCAAAAACCGACATCACTTTAATAGCGATACGATTTCCATTCTTTGAAACATGCATGAGTTTAAGAATTTTAGGTTAATAATTTTTAGTGGTTTATTTATTATGCAATTATGCAAAAGCACATTCGCAAAGGTATGAATTATTTCTTTAAAAAGTTCAGATTCCTGAATAAAAAAACGGAAAAAGCTATTATGGTTAATAAATAATTACTATATTATAGCGCGAACTTGGAAATTATAACTTAGAGCCTGCCTTACCAATAGGAGCCACTTCAACCGGCAGATAAAACATCCTTGATTTTACTTCATCAGGAAGTTGAGTGAGTGCCGATAATCTTTGGGCATCCTTTTCTGTAGTGATAATGAGGGCTTTATTGTGTTTTAATGCCCACCTTTTTATCTTTCCTGCATCTCTGTTTGAGAAATTGTGATGATCCCTGAACTCCAAATCGGAGGATATCTTGTAAAAACTTAACAAATGATATCTCAAATGGCGTGGATTTGCTATGGATGTAAGTAAAATTGCAAATTTGGAGTAGATATATCGTTTATCTGCCTCCTGAGGGAAAACCGGAAGAGGATCTGCGTATTTAAGTGTTGTAAACTGTACCTCAATCCCGGCAGGCATCTTTAGCCTCTGCTCCCAGAGGAACATATCGGCAATATCCATCTCGGGGGGGCATTTGGTTACAACAACAGTATGGGCCCTCTTTATCTGCTCGGGGAGATCCCTGAGCCTTCCCAGGGGAAGAAGGTGGTCTCTGTCTATTGGCCTGCTTGAATCTATCAACACAATGTTTTTAGAGGGCTTCACTCTCCTGTGCTGGAATCCGTCATCTAGTATAATAGCTGTGGGTCTTTTGTCTTCAGGTAAGGAGAGCAGCTTCTCAATACCTCGCCTTCTGTTTGCGTCAACACATACCAGCACATCCGGGAACTTCCTCTTAATCTGAAGCGGCTCGTCACCTGAATCGGCAGCAGAGTCTGCTATATTAACCTCTCTCCATCCTCTTCCCTTTCTTCCGTAGCCCCTTGAGAGAACTGCAGGCCTCTCACTACCGTGAAGTGTTTTGATAAGATACTCCACATACGGGGTCTTTCCGGTTCCTCCAACGGTAATATTCCCTACTGATATAATAGGTATGGGGTATTCACGGGATTTTATAATTGATGTATCGTAAAGGAAGTGCCTTGTTTTAAGGGCAAAATAGTATGGAAAAAGCAGAACTTTATCAATCAGAAAAGTTTTCATTTGCTGGGTATTTCTCTTTAATTTGGTCAAGAATATTCAGAAGCTCAATATGGCTATCCTCAGTAACAAGTTTCATCCTGATGGGTTTAAAATCGGGAAGAGATTTAAAATATGCGGAGAGGTGCCTTCTCATCTCCAGCACTCCTACTCTTTCGCCTTTGACCTCCACAGATTTAAGCAAATGGCGTTTTGCGAGATCAACCTTCTCTTCAACTGTAAGAGGGGGCATATGCTCCCCTGTTTGCAAAAAATGTTTAATCTCCCGGAATATCCATGGCCTTCCGTAGGTTGCCCTCCCTATCATTACTCCATCAACTCCATACCTCTCAAAAGCCTCTTTTGCCTGAATATCGGTTGTTATGTCTCCATTCCCGATTATCGGAATCCTCATTCTGGGGTTTCTCTTTATCTCTCCTATCAGTGTCCAGTCTGCTTCTCCTTTGTAGAGCTGGGCTCTTGTCCGTCCGTGTATTGTCAGCGCCTCAATGCCTGTCTCCTGCAACTGTTCCGCAAGTTCAACAATAATTTTTGAATTTTCATCCCACCCCAGGCGGGTCTTGACAGTTACCGGCAATTTTACTGCCTCTACCACCCTGCGGGTGATATCAACCATTTTATCGGGATATCTCATCATCCCCGACCCTGCTCCTCTGTTTGCAATTTTATTAACAGGGCAGCCAAAGTTTATATCAATGAAAGAGGGTTGCGCCTCCTCGGCCATCTTTGCTGCCTCCACCATAGCCTCCGGTATATGGCCATATATTTGTATGCCGATTGGCCTTTCGTAAGGGAATGTCTTAAGTTTTTCAAGTGATTTCCGGGCATCCCTGATGAGTCCATCTGACGAGACAAACTCGGTATACATAACATCAGCACCAAATTCTTTGCATATATACCTGAAGGATGCATCTGTCACATCCTCCATTGGGGCGAGAAAGAGGGGTCTCTCACCCAGTTCAATGTCTCCGATTTTCATAACGCAAAAATATAGGTATTTTGTCACTTTAAAAAATAGTTATAACTTTGCACCCCCCTATGTGTAGGGGAATCGCAACATAAATTAATATATTAACCTAAAAATCAACAAAGTGGACACATTGAGCTACAAGACCGTGTCGGCAAATCAGGCTACAGTTACAAAGAACTGGGTAGTCATTGATGCAACCGACCTGGTATTAGGAAGACTTGCGTCAAGGGTCGCTCTGATCCTTCGCGGCAAGCACAAAGCCAACTACACGCCACATGTGGACTGCGGAGACAATGTAATTATTGTCAATGCTACAAAAGTTCGCCTGACTGGCAAGAAGTTGACTGACAAGGTGTACGTTCGTCACACCGGGTATCCCGGCGGACAGAGATTTGCCACTCCTAAGGAGTTGCTGGATCGCAAACCGCTGGCAGTAGTTGAGCACGCCGTGAAGGGCATGCTGCCAAAAAATCGTCTGGGAGCACAGCTGTTCCGTAATCTTTTCGTTTACGAAGGAGCGGAGCATCCTCATCAGGCACAGCAACCAAAACAAATCAATTTAAACGAAATTTAAACGAGCATGGAATTAATTAACGCCCTTGGAAGACGAAAATCAGCAGTTGCTCGCGTTTATGTGAACCCTGGAAAAGGCAATATTACAATTAATGACAGAGCTCTTGAGCAATATTTTGTTGACGAGTCTCTTCAGTACATTGTTATGCAGCCGCTTGTCCTTACAAACACTCAATCTCAGTTTGACATTAAAGTTAATCTTGATGGTGGTGGAGTTAAGGGTCAGGCAGAGGCACTTCGCCTTGCAATAGCCCGCGCTCTATGCAAAATAGACGCTGAGGCTCATCGCTCTGTTCTAAAAGCAAATGGTTTCCTTACTCGTGACCCCAGAGAGGTTGAGAGGAAGAAACCGGGACAGCCTGGTGCACGCAGACGCTTCCAGTTCAGCAAACGATAGTATATTTTATCGGACGATAATATATAATATCAGTTGAAACTGATTTTTTGCACGGAACGGACAAAAATTCAAGGATCTTAGAGTTTAAGCTACCTGAATTTGCCAATCCGCGGAAAATCCGGGAGACCTTCAAAAAGCTACTCCCGATTGAAGAAAAGAGAAAAACAAACATTTATTACAAGAAAAAATGCCAAGAACAAATTTCCAAGAACTACTTGATGCAGGTGTACACTTCGGCCACCTTAAGAGAAAATGGAATCCTAAGATGGCTCCCTATATCTTCATGGAGAAGAACGGGATACACATTATTGATCTGCACAAGACCGTTATCAAAATAGATGAGGCTGCAAGCGTAATGAAACAACTGGCACGCGCCGGTCGTAAAATACTATTTGTGGCAACCAAAAAGCAGGCTAAAGATATTGTAGCAGAATACGCAAAAGCAGTAAATATGCCATATGTTACCGAGCGCTGGCCCGGTGGAATGCTTACCAACTTCCCGACTATCCGCAAGGCAGTCAAGAAGATGAACACAATTGACAAAATGATGACTGATGGTACATATGAAACTCTTGCTAAACGCGAGAAACTTCAGGTAACCCGTCAGAGAGCCAAACTTGAGAAGAACTTAGGTTCAATAGCAGACCTTAACAGGCTCCCTTCTGCTCTCTTTATAGTTGACATCCAGAAAGAGATGAATGCCGTGAAAGAGGCAAATCGTCTGAATATTCCGGTTATCGCGATGGTTGATACATGTTGCGATCCAGGTCCGATTGATTACGTGATCCCGGCAAACGACGATGCTGCAAAATCTATCTCTCTTATTATGGAGAGACTTTCACAGGCAGTGGCTGAAGGACTTTCAGAAAGAAAGATGGAGAAGGAGAAAGAGGTGCAGTCTGAGTCTAAAGATGCTCCTGAGGTTAAGAGAACACGTGCCCGCAAGGGTGCATCTCCTTCGGCATCGGCATCAGAGGTTGAAGCTGAAGCAGAGCCAAAAGCAGAAGTTCTTGCTGAACCAAAAGCAGAGGCTGAAGCAGAAAATTAGTAATAACTCCCTTATTTAATATAAAAATGGAAATCAAAGCAACAGACGTTGCCAAACTTCGCCAAATGACAGGCGCAGGAATGATGGACTGCAAGAGTGCTCTTGTAGAGGCCAACGGCGATTTTGACAAAGCAAAAGACATCATTCGTGAGAAAGGCAAACTAGTAGCAGCAAAAAGGGCAGACCGCGAAACCACAGAGGGTTCAGTAATAGCTCTGGCAAACGCAGACAGAACCAAAGCAATTCTAACCTGCCTTGGTTGTGAGACAGACTTCGTTGCAAAGAATGCTGAATTCCAGCAATTGGCAAACAAGATTGCAGATGCTGCTCTTACAGCAATGCCTGCGGATCTTGCCGGACTTATGAAAGTAACTCTGGACGGCCAAACTATTGAAGAGGCTGTAACTCAACAAACCGGAAAAAGCGGTGAAAAACACGCTATTCCTTTCTATGCAAAAATAGAGGCTTCATATATTGCAACATATATCCATACAAATGGTAAAGTTGCAACTGTAGTTGGTTTCTCTAAGAAAGTAAGTGAAACTGTAGGTGACGAAATCGCTATGCAGATTACCGCAATGAATCCTGTTTCTGTAAACAGAGATTCCTGCCCTAAAGAGGTAATTGAAAAAGAGCTTGAAATCTACAGAGTCCAGATTCGCGAAGAGGGCAAACCTGAGAATATGGTTGAGCAAATTGCACAGGGCAAGCTTAACAAATTCTTTAAGGAGAGCACCCTGGAAGATCAGACATTCGTTCAGGATGGCAAAATCTCAGTAGCTCAATACCTAAAGAGCGTAGATCCTGAAGTTAAAGTAACAGGTTTCTTCAGATTCTCACTGAACGACTAATACTTTCAATACTTTTTAAGACTAATTTGAAAAAAGGAGGGTGACTAAAAAGTAAAGTCGCCCTCTTTTTTTTATTTATCACAGGTACTACCAAATCCAGATGTGAAAAAACACCTGGAAAAGGGTTAATTACTTGATATAAAAGTAATTAACCCTTGCTTGTTTCAATTTAATTATGTATCTTTATATTGACAAAAACATAAGAACATAAAAAAACAACAAGTATGGCAAAGGTAATCTTTAAATCTTACAAAGAGAACGATTTTTTACTTCTACCTCCATCATTGGGAGATCTGGTTCCTCAAACACATCCTGCAAGAATAGTTAGCCGCGTCATTGACCATCTTGACATCAGTTCAATAGAATCCAAATACAAAGGAGGCGGAACTTCGTGCTACAATCCAAGGATGCTTATTAAGATTCTCGTCTATTCATATATGTGCAATACCTTTTCAGGGAGGAAGATAGAAAGACAACTAAAGGAAAATATCATTTATATGTGGCTTTCTGGTTACTCTACCCCAGACTTCAGGACATTGAATCTGTTCAGGTCCCAAAGGCTTAATGGGGACTTCGAGAATATTTTCGCTCAGGTAGTTGAACTCATCCACAGAGAAGGACTTGTTACTCTTGATGTTCAATATATTGACGGGACCAAAATCGAATCTGTTGCGAACAAGTACACTTTTGTTTGGAAGGGTGCTGTTGACACATATGATGAAAGACTTAAAACTAAAGTCGATGCCGTTTTAAGACAAGCTGAAAAGGTTATCTCATCTGATGAGGACCAGATTAGTACAACTACTGGGATGAATGCTGATGAATTCCAGCGCAGAGTGGATAATATTGTTGAAAAAATAGAAAAGGTCCCTTCAGAAATGCAGAAGGAAATCAAGAAAATAAATAAAGAAAGTCTCCCTAAGATGAAGGAGTATGAGCGTCATAAAGAGATACTTCAGGAGAGAGGGAGCTACTCGAAGACAGATCAAGATGCCACATTCATGCGGATGAAGGAGGACTATATGGGAAACGGTCAGTTAAAGCCGGGCTATAATGTTCAGATATCCACAGAAAATCAGTACATCACCAACTATGGCATATACCAGAAACCAGGCGACACAACAACATTGATTGACTATCTTGAGTCGTTCAACAGAAAATACCACCGACAAAGCAATGAGATTGTAGCAGACTCCGGATACGGCAGTGAACAGAATTACGATTACATGCTTGATAATAAAATTATTCCATATGTTAAGTACAACTACTTCCATATGGATATTAGAAAAGAAAGAAAAAGGCCATCTGATGCGTATAAACTTACGTTACCATACTACAATAACGATGAAGACTACTTTGTGTGTTCCATGGGCCAGCACATGACATATATAGGAAACAGGAGCCGCAAAAGTGAAACCGGACATGTTGGAGAATACCGAAAATATATGGCACAAGACTGCTCCAAATGCCCTATCAAGGGTGTGTGCACAAAAGCAAAAGGGAACAGAATATACGAAGTAAACCTAAACCTGATGAAACAAAAGAAGCTTGTAAGGGAGCTGTTGACCAGTGAGCGCGGACTTGAGCACAGAAGCAAAAGGCCAATAGAACCCGAAGCAGTCTTCGGACAGATAAAATACAACAGTGGCTTCAAACGCTTCAGATTGAAATCTATACCGAAAGTATCAGTTGAGTTCGGGCTTATTGCATTAGCACACAATCTGAGAAAATATGCAAGGATAGTGCTCTCTATTGACAATAATAGCCCCCAAAAATTGCTTTTTCAACAAAGAATCAATGTGTCAACTGAGAAAATTGGCTTCTTTTCGAAAAACCTAGTTGCATAGAAAAAGAAAAAGAGGGAAACTAAAAATCTCTTTTTAGTCACCCTCTTTTTTCTTTTCATGTTCTGTTCTTTGTTTGCACGGCCACTGCACACGACGGAGGCAGAGGCAGAGCCACAGAGGCACATCGTCTCAGAGGAAAAGTGTCAAGTCGCTAATTATCTGCATATTACTGATCATTTTAATTTTTCTTAACACATTGATTTAGTGCTGTTTGACACTTTTCTCCTCTGAGGCGATGTGCCTGGCTGCACTCAGCTACTTCGCAGCTACTTCGCAGCTACTCCGGAGTAATCCTGCCTTTTGCAACATCTCTTACAAATGTGTAACTGACATGAAACAAACAAGCTATTTGAATGTAAGTTGCCCGAGTTTCACAACAAAATTGTTTAATCAGCACAATTAATTCACTTCGCGTCAATTCATATAAGGATTTGTTGTTAAGAAGTTCTAAAAGACTCTTTGATAAATCAGAATATTTTACTGGCATCTCTAAATCCTTTTCTTCCCTGAAATCATTTAAATCAAGCTGCGAATTAAGCAGATATTCACTGAATTCAGCATAATTTGAAAAGTGGATTTTTACTATCGTATCGTCAACATAAAGCATATTTGAACCCTTAAAACCACAGCCCTTAGAGTCATTATTAAAATACTGATTTGCTGACGACCATTTATAGTGAATCGGCTGACTAACCATTCCGGCTTTAACCGGATTGTTTAAGATATAACCGATACAGGTGATTATTTTTTGAATTGTACTTTTGGGGGAGCTGGAATATGGTCCATTACACAAATTACCCCTCTTGCTGTATTTTCTATTATACCATCTTACATAACTCATCAAGTATCTTTTCACGAAGCTTGTTAGATCCGTTACTTTAACCAACAGATGCCAATGATTATCCATAAGAACATATGCATAAATAACAGCGCCATTGATCCTTGCGCTTTCCGCAATAAGTGATAAAAACTGGATTCGGTCCTCATCATCATAAAAAATAATAACCCTTGAATTTGCTTGCTGATAGATGTGGTAGATCCCCACATCTGTGATAATTCTTTTCTTTCTCATCGCCTCAATCTCCCCTCCTTTATAGTTTCCCGAATTTAACAAAAAAAGTACTGCCTCAGAGGAAAAGTGTCAAATCATTAATAATCTGGATATTATTGAATATTCCAAATTATCACAAAATGCTGGTTCAGTGATGTTTGACACTTTTCCTCTGAGGCGATGTGTTTTTTTTACTATCTTTGCACCCGAAATAATCTTCAGGGCAGGGTGTAATCCCCGACCGGCGGTAAAGTCCGCGAGCCTGTAAAAGGGCAGAACCGTTGCAACTACGGTACCGACAGTTAGAGTCTGGATGAAAGAAGAAATTATGAGACAGAAAAAAAATACTTTTCTGGGGGCCATTGCCGGTGGCATTGTCCTCCTGCTCCTGACGGGAGCACCTACTGCAGCTGCTGCTGTATCGCATCTTTATCAGGACACAACGCGTTTAACCCATTTAATGTTCTTAAGTGACAGTACGCTCTCTTCCAATCTCGGGGAGGTTGTGCTTACTGCTTCTTTTCTAAGCGAAAAGAGGAGCCCTCTGAGGCTGACAACAGTTAACAGGGATATTATTGAGAGGAGATCTGCAGGAGTAACATATCCTGAGCTTGTGAAGGATATACCGGGTATTTATGCCACAAGCGAATCCGGTAGTTACGGGGATGCAAGATTAAATATCCGGGGGTTCAAACAGGAGAATATCTCAGTAATGTTAAACGGAATACCAATCTCCGGTCTGGTAACAGGAAATATGTTCTGGAATAACTGGCTGGGGCTTTCAGATGCAACTCAGGCTATTCAGGTACAGAAGGGGATCGGCGGGTCAATGCTCTCTGATAACTCTGTGGGCGGGACAATAAATATTATTACATCATCACCATCTGCAGAACCATCTGTTACAACATCTCTTTTCTACACAAGCTACGGGCAGGGAAAGAGCTCGGTCAACTTAAATTCCGGCGCTCTAAAGGGTGGATGGAATATTTCTCTGATGGGTTCATACGCATTTGGCAAAGGGTATGTCGAGCAGACCGATGTAAGCTCCTGGGCATATATGCTCAATATCAGCAAACGGATTAACAATCACCACTCTCTGCTTATAACCGCGCTGGGCTCCCCTGAAAAACACGAACAGCGCTCTGCAAGGATGTCATTTGATGAATATGAAAAGTACGGAAGCAAGTATAATAAAAACTGGGGCTATATAAGACCCGGCGAACCTTACAACCTAAGCAAAAATTTCTATCATAAACCATACATAACCATTCACCATTTTTACAGACCTTCCAAAAAGATGGAACTTGCAACATCGGCTTATATATCATCAGGAAACGGAGGCGGAAGGTGGTCCGAGTCCAAAGGGAGGAGGATAATTGACTTTATTAAAGATGGCCAGATAGACTGGGCCGGCGCAATTGCTGCAAACAGAAATCCTGACGGCTCAGCTTCAAGTATACTATCCGATTATCTGGCCGGCCACACTCAGACCGGTATAAAGAGCAACCTTACTTTAGAGGGGAAAAATGGTTTTTCATATGTTGGAGGAGTACACTATCAGTTTTATTCAACCTGGGAGAAGGAGCGAATCACGGATCTGCTGGGTGGTGACTACTGGTATGAGGATTATCAAAATAAGTCTCTTGCAGGTGCAGCAGGAAGAGATCCGGTAAAAAGAGAGGGGGATATGATAAGGACTGACAACGGAAAAATCATAAGCCATTTGACTGCCTATGCAATGACCACATACAGCAAAGGGGCGTGGGAGGCCAGAGCCGGGGCGTCTGTTATGGGAAGTACCAACAGTCGCTGGGACAGATACAACTATATTGATGATATCCACAGCGGTACAGCTGCTGCTTTAGGATACAGCGTAAAAGGCGGTGCCCTTTACAAGCTCTCGGGGAGGACTTCCCTGTATCTAAATGGAGCAGCGTACAGCAGAGTACCCTATTCAGATATTTTTTTCTCATCCGGAAACAATACAATAACTGAAAATGTAAAGAATGAAAGAAACTTCCTTGCCGAGACCGGAGTAAGGTACCTCTTTGACAGAGGCTCCTTTGAGGCGACTGCATACTCGGCTTTATGGAAAAACAAGAGCATTCTCTCTGACCCTTACAAACAGCAAATGGATGATCTCCCGCATAAATATGTTGTTCAGGGACTGGATGCACTCCATTATGGTATTGAGGCCGATATCCTATACCGTCCGGCAGGTTGGGCCGAGTTGAGGGGATTCCTCTCTCTGGGCAACTGGAGGTGGAAAAATGATGTATCGGCAATAATTTACGACACATATTCGGGGCTGGAGATGGGGAAAATAAATGTTTACAGCGATGGGCTTGCTGTAGGCGATGCGCCTCAGACACAAATTGGGGCATCGGCACTAATTAAACTGGGAAGGAAGATTGAACTGATGGCAGACTGGAAATTCAACTCCAGACTTTATGCAGATTTTGACCCGGTATCAAGAAGAGATCCCTCTGACAGAGGTAATTCTTTCAGAATGCCGGATTACCATCTCTTAAATGCTACTCTGTCATGGAGAGAGAGCATTGGCAAGAGCAGGTTAACTCTCTACATGTCTGTAAATAACCTCCTGAACACCACATACATTGAGAGGGGAAGAGATGGCCGTGACCACACTGCTGATACCTTCACCGGATACTGGGGTTTTGGAATAAATGGGAATCTCGGGGTGAGATTAGCTATTTTTTAGGTAATTTTGCGGAAGCAAAAATAATTTAATGAAAAAGAGCCTCGAACTTCTTGGAAGATACTTTATTCTGATGAGGAAGGTATTTACCAAACCGGACAGGAGATCTATATTTTTCAAGCAATTCTTTACTGATGTGGAGAAACTTGTAATAGACTCTATTCCCATTGTAGCAATTATCTCTTTGTTCATTGGTGCTGTTATTGTTATTCAGACTGCATCAAATATCGAGAGCCCGTTTATTCCCAAGATGTATGTGGGCTACATGGCACGGGAAAGTTTGGTGCTTGAGTTCTGCTCCACCATGATTGCACTTATTCTTGCAGGCAAAGTAGGCTCAAACATATCGTCAGAAATTGGCAGTATGAGAATTAGCGAGCAGATCGATGCGATGGATATGATGGGAGTAAACTCGGCCAACTACCTTATTCTCCCTAAAATAGCCGCTTCTACTGTTTTTAATCCTCTGCTTATGCTCTTCAGCTTTATGCTTGGGCTGGTTGGAGGGGCAATGATAATTTTGTTTACCGGAATTGTGACTATGAGCCAATATGTAGATGGCCTCCACTATGCCTTCAGATCATATTACATTTTTTACAGTATGATAAAGATGTCCGTTTTCAGCTTTGTTATTACAAGCATCTCCTCATTCTACGGCTACAACGCATCAGGGGGAGCTCTTGGAGTGGGAAGCTCCAGTACAAAGGCTATTGTGGTAAGCTCTGTTATGATCCTTGTGGCAAACCTGGTAATCACTCAATTAATGCTGGGATAGATGATAAAAGTAGAGAGATTAAATAAGTTTTTTGGAGAGAAACAGGTACTGAAGGATATCTCCGTTGAATATCAGCCGGGAAAGTGTTCACTCATCATAGGGGCGAGCGGATCCGGAAAAACTGTATTATTAAAATCAATAGTAGGACTTCACAAACCGGAGAGCGGATCTGTCTGGTACGGAGATATAAATTTCACCACTCTTGACGAGCCGGGGAAAAAGGAGATCAGAAAAGAGATAGGTATGCTTTTCCAGGGTAGTGCCCTTTTTGATTTTGCAACAGTTGAGGAGAATATAAGGTTTCCAATGGACTTCTTTACAAACTGGAGTAACGAAGAGAAGCTTGAAAGGGTTAACTTCTGCCTTAAAAGGGTCAATCTATTCAATGTCAATAAATTATTCCCTAATGAGCTCTCAGGGGGTATGCAAAAAAGGGTTGGAATAGCAAGGGCAATTGCCCTTAACCCAAAATATCTCTTTTGCGACGAACCAAATTCAGGGCTGGATCCTCACACATCCATTCTTATTGATCAGCTTATACAGGAGATTACTCAGGAGTATAATATAACAACTATTGTAAATACTCACGATATGAACTCTGTTATGGAGATAGGAGATCAGGTCTCTTTTATCCATAAAGGAGAAAAGGTCTGGGAGGGCAGCCGAAATGATATTCTTACGGCTGACAACCCTGACCTTAATGAATTTGTATTTGCCAACAATATGGCTAAACGGATGAAAGAGCTAATGCAGAAATAGTCTGAACCACTATTTTACAGGCTTAACCGATATAATTCTTATATCATTAACCGGTTTGTCTCTTGGGCCTGTTGGTTCTGCTGCAATTTTATCTATTATCTCAATACCACTTACAGTCTCTCCAAATACTGTATACTGACCATCAAGCTGAGCACAGGTAGATGGATCTTCAACAAAATAGAACTGAGAACCGGAAGACTCTCTCTGTGGATTTACCGAATCTGCTCTTCTGGCAGCTGCAATAGCACCTTTTTTGTGTTTGAACTGAGAAAGAATTTCTGCCGGAACAGTGTATCCGGGTCCGCCTGTACCATACCTGTCTGCTGCTGTTGGGTCCTTGGTCAGGGGATCTCCGGTCTGAATCATAAATCCTTTGATTATTCTGTGGAAAAGTATTCCGTTGTAGAAACTTTCAGATGCCAGTTTAACAAAGTTATCTCTGTGCAGAGGGGTCTCTTTATAGAGTTTAATCCTTATTGTTCCTGCAGATGTCTCAATGTCAAATAGTGGCTCCTCGCCTATCTCAGCGGGATTGAATGCTAAATTTGTAGTCATAACCGTAGTATCTTCTTGTTTAATTTGTTCAGATTCCTCTGTCTGTTTTCCTCCTTTGCAGGAAGTTGCCAATAATGCTGTAATAATCAGCAGATTGAAAATTATTTTTTTCATAAATTCAAGTTATAAGATTTATACAAAAATTAATACCTTTGTTTGAAGGCAAAATTACCTCAATTACCCCTATTATGCAAGTAAAAAAGATAACCGCCACGCTGCTTGCCGTGCTTATTTCCCTGACTCTGCATTCCCAAAGTGTTGGGCTGGTTCTTAGTGGTGGTGGTGCAAAGGGGCTCTCCCATATAGGCGTTATTAAGGCTCTGGAAGAGAACAATATCCCAATTGATTATGTTGCCGGCACCTCAATGGGAGCTATAGTCGCAGGTCTCTATTCTATAGGTCTGAGTCCTGATGAGATGATTACTCTGTTCAGATCTGATGAGTTTAAATCGTGGCAACAGGGGCAGTCTGAAAAGATGTATGAAACCCATATTTACAGAAGGGATGCTACTCCGGAGCTATTTGGAGCCACATTTAATTTTAGCAGAAAAGAGAAAAAGATAAACTACAACCTGCCAACCAACTTAATCTCTCCGTACCCTATGGATATCGCATTCATCCAGCTCTTTGCATCATCTTCAGCTGCTGCTGAATATGATTTTAACAAGCTAATGGTACCCTTCAGGTGTGTCTCTGCCGATATCGTAAATAAAAAACCGTATGTTCTCAGAAGGGGTGGAATTGGAGAGGCTATAAGGGCATCTATGACCTTCCCCTTTGCCTTCAAACCAATAATGATTGACTCTGTATTGATGTTTGATGGCGGTTTCTACAACAATTTCCCATGGGATGTAATGATCAGGGATTTTAATCCGGACTATATAATAGGTGCCAAATGCTCTACAAACCCCTCTGAGCCGGATACAGATGACCTGCTGGCTCAGCTGGAAAACATGATGATGGTTGAAACCAATTACAACATCCCTCCTGAAAAAGGGGTTCTTATTGATGGGGATTACACAAGCGTTGGTCTGCTGGATTTTGAGATGCTTGATGCAATGGTTCAGAAGGGTTATGATCTGGCAATGAAAAGTATGCCTGAAATTCTGCAGCGGGTAAGAGATAGAAGAAGCGCAAAAGAGCTTTCAGAAAAAAGACTTGCGTTCAGACTTAAGACTCCTCAGGTAATATTTGACAAGATAAAAATTATCCCTGATACTCTCAGAGGCGGGAAAAAGGAGTTTATAATAAACACGCTAACCAATCACAAAAAAGAGCCTGTTAGTTTTGAAATGCTCAAGAGAGGGTACAACAGGGTTGTTGCCTCCGGTTATGTTAACACCTTCTATCCAACAGCAAGGATGAACAGAGACTCTCTTTTTGATATGACTATCAGACTTAGCGAGAGGCCACCTTTCAGAATTTCAATAGGTGGCAACATCTCCTCATCATCTCTTAATCAGGGGTATATTGGACTTGAATACAGACACTTTAGCCTCTATCCGTGGAAAGTATTCATGGATATGAATCTCGGCAAGTTTTACACCGGGGTCTCACTATCTTTAAGGCAGGACTTTTCAATCAAGCCTTTGCTCTTCTATGAAGCGAGTTTTACTGCTCACAGATTTGATTACTTCAGAGGTAGCCAGACTGAGTCTTACCTTGATAAACTACCTACCAGTATTGAGGAAAATGAGGTTTTCGGAAACATAAAAGTTGGCAGTCCCGTAGATCTGAACAGGAGTATAATTGGTAAGTTCAGTATAACAGCAGGAAGAAACTCATACTCATACTACCTGACAGATAACTTTACCTCTTATGATATTCCTGACAGAACAGGAATTACATATTTCTCACCATCCCTTATTCTGGAAAGAAATACAACAAATTACAGAATTTATCCCACTTCAGGAATTAAACAAAGATTATCACTGGGGTACGCCTATATGTCTGCAAACTATTTTGCAGGAAGCACTTCCGATGAGATAAGATCTGACATTGACATCATAAACAACAGATTAAAGCTGAATATCTATTCAGAGGTTTATCACTCAGTAAACAAGTGGCTAACTATAGGCTCTGTTGCTGAATTGACTATTTCATCAAGGGTAATGCTTGGTGACTATATTTCTACTTTGATAGTCACCCCCTCTTTCCAGCCTACGCCACACAGCAAAACTCTGCTTTTGAAAGGATACAGAGCAAACTCTTTTCTGGCAGTTGGGGTCAACCCTATTTTTCATTTATCTAATTCTGTTTTTATCAGTACTCTCTTTTCATACTTCCAGCCATATAAGTCTCTGATAAAAAACAGTAACGGAACTGCGGGGTTTAGCGGGAGTTTCCCAAGGGGGGATTTTATGAGTAATATTGCAGCTGTATGGCAGTCACCTGTGGGTCCGGTCTCTATCTCTGCCTCCTACTATCCCGGAGCAGATGTAAAGTGGTATCCACAGTTTAATATCGGGCTACTGCTTTTTAAAAACAAATCACTTAACAACTAAAATGAGAGGTTCCATATTACGCAAACTGGCTGGTGAATCGGCAATATACGGGCTTAGCACTGTGCTTGCAAGATTCATAAACTTTCTGTTTGTCCCAATCTATACCACAATGCTTACTACAGGAAGTTATGGTATAGCAACCGAATTCCTTGCCTATATTGCTATCCTGCAGGTCATCCTTACACTGGGTCTTGAAACCGGCTGCTTCAACTTTGCCAACAAAAATATTGAACCAAACAAAGTTTTCTCTAATGCTCTCTTAACTGTTGGTGTGCTCTCTCTCCTGTTTTTCATGACAATCACTCTATTCTCCGGTGAAATTTCCGGGTGGATGGGTTACAGGGGTTTCGGGCAGGTTATAATTTTTATTGGGAGTATTCTTGCTATTGATTCATTTACTGCTATACTTTTTGCAAGGCTAAGGTTTCAGAATAAAGCATATAAATTTGCGATGTTCAAAACCATTAAAATTCTTTCCGAAACAGCCTTCAATTTTATCCTTTTCTTTGGTGTTCCTGCTTTTTTTAAAACGCACCCGGACTCAATTCTTGCAGAGTTTATCTCGCTTACACCGGATTTTACATACATCATTTTTGCGATATTCCTTAGTGGAATTGTTTCATTGCTGATTTTCATCCCGGATATTATTGCTCTCAGATTCTCTTTCGATAAAAGGCTCTGGAGAGAGATGATGCTCTACTCCCTCCCTCTTATGATTGCAGGCCTCCCCGGGATTATTAACGATACCATTGACAGACCACTTTTCAGATTCTTTACCCCTGAAGGGCTGGAGTGGAATTCCGAGCTTGGAATTTTTCAGGCCGGAGTTAAAATAGCCGTATTGATGTCTCTGTTCATCCAGATGTTCAGGTATGCAGCTGAGCCATACTTCTTCAAAAGAGCAGGAGGAGAGAGGTCAAAAGAGGAGTATGCAATGGTTATGGAGCACTTCACAGCATTTACAATGCTGGTTTTTCTGGGTCTTACACTCTTTATTGATATTATTGCGCTGATTATAGGGAGAGATTTCAGGGCCGGCATGGATATAGTTCCAATAATGTTAATGTCATATGTATTTCTGGGGATGAACTTTAATGTCTCAATGTGGTATAAACTCTCCGGAAAAACTAAATATGCAATTTACATAACAGCAGCTGCACTGCCTGTAACCCTCGCCATCAATGTAATTTTCATGCCCCTCTACTCCTATCATGCAGCAGCATGGGCTCATCTTGCAAGCTATGCAGTAATGTTTATACTAAGCGTATATATGGGCAGAAAACACTACCCTGTTCCGTATAACTGGAGAAGAATTTTTATATTCATTATTACCGGGGTTACACTCTATCTTATTTCAATACCATTCTCAGAGGTACACCCTCTGTTAAGGTACTCAATCCACATCATTCTGATTACAATATTCATTTTAATATATTTAAAAATCGAAAAGATAAATATATGGAGGTTAAAATAGTAAATCGCTCAAAAAATGAGCTTCCTCAGTATGCAACTATACACTCTGCAGGAATGGATCTAAGGGCAGATATTAATGAAAGTATTCCAATTCTCCCTTTGCAAAGAGTGCTGGTTCCTACCGGTCTCTATATAGAGTTACCTGAGGGTCATGAGGCTCAGATAAGGCCGAGAAGCGGACTTGCTGTTAAACACGGAATAGGTATTGTCAACAGTCCGGGAACAATTGATGCCGATTACAGGGGTGAAATTAAAATAATACTTGTAAATCTATCTGATCAGGAGTTTACTTTAAATCCGGGAGAGAGGATTGCTCAGATGGTTATTGCAAAATATGAGAGAGTTATCCTAAAAGAGGTAGAGGCATTGGGGGAGACAGAGCGTGGCGAAGGGGGATTTGGGTCAACAGGTAAAAAATAAAACAATGAATATTAACGATTTACACTCGTTGTTTCTTGAGTCATCGGGAGTAACAACAGATACAAGAGAGATAAAGAAAGGGGCTGTTTTTTTCGCACTAAAAGGGGATAATTTTGACGGTAATGACTATGCCCTTAAGGCTGTGGAACTGGGGGCATCATGGAGTATATGTGACCGTAAAGGCATTGAGGGTGCAAGGATTATTTATGTTGAAGATAGTCTTAAGACATTACAGGATCTGGCGGCATACCACAGAAGATATTTTGGTATTCCACTCTTTGCACTTACCGGAACAAACGGCAAAACAACTACAAAGGAGCTGATTTCTGCAGTATTGTCAAAGAGATACAAGGTGCTCTCAACATCGGGAAATCTTAATAACCATATAGGAGTTCCTTTGACACTTCTTAAAATGGACAGAGAGACAGAGATTGCTGTAATTGAGATGGGTGCCAGTGCTCCCGGGGAGATAGAGCTCCTTTGCAAAATTGCAACACCTGACGCCGGACTTATAACAAATATCGGAAAGGCCCACCTCCTTGGTTTTGGATCATTTGATGGTGTAAAGCGCACAAAAGGGGAGCTGTACGACTATTTGAAATCCAGCTCGGGCACAGCTCTTTATAATTCAGGAAATCCTATCCTGGCCGATATGATAAATGACCGAAAGGGTCTGAAGAGTATCCCTTATGGCGCTGAAAGAGCCGGCTCCTCAATCCTCCCCTCAACACCTGAAAATCCATTTCTGAGTATGAGAATGGAGGGGGGAAGGGTAATTAATACACATATGATAGGATCTTACAACTCAGACAATGTGCTCGCCGCACTGGCTGCAGGTGCTCTATTTGATGTTGATGAAGAGGCAGCTGTCAGGGCTGTTGAAGAGTATTACCCGTCCAATAACAGATCTCAGCTTACCAAAGGAGAGCGGAACACACTGATAATAGATGCTTATAATGCGAATCCCACAAGTATGAGAGCTGCCCTGGAGAATTTCAGCGAGATGAAGTGTGAGAAGAGGGGGCTTGTCCTTGGAGATATGCTGGAACTTGGAGAGTATTCAGATCAGGAGCATCAGGATATTTTAAAACTTGCACTCTCCATAAACACAGATATTATATTTCTTGTGGGGAGAGAGTTTGGAAAAGCTCTGTTAAAAATTGCCGGTGGAAATCCCTGTGTTGAGCTTTTTGAGAACTCAGAGGCTCTCAGAGAGCGTTTGGAAAAGAGGGAGATATCGGGAATGACGTTTCTTGTTAAGGGATCTCGGGGAACCAGATTAGAGAGGGCCATCCCGGCACTTCTATGACACCTTTCTCCTTTTAATAAGTGGTGCAATATCACCAAATCTTGGTTTTCCTCCCCTGATGAGGAATGAGAGAACAATAAGACCTCTCATTACTCCTGTAAGTTTGATCGCTGAAGAGGCTTTGCCTCTTTCCAGTTTATGTCTGTTTTGCCAGAACTCTTTATGAGCGTGGAGAACTGCATTGTAAAAACCTTTTTTACCCTGAATAAGAAATATTACTGCTGATATGCCATCCAGAATCATCCTGGCAGCAATTACAGGGAGTAATTTATTCTTTGGGAGATTCTTGTAAAGCATATAAAGATTATTCCGGTAATTTAGCATTAGCTTTCGCGGAGAGTTATTGGGAAGTGTTCCTCCGCCAACATGATACACAACAGATGATGGGAATGCCCAGATTTCAAAGCCTGCCAGCTGTGCTCTCCAGCAGAGATCAATCTCCTCCATATGCGCGAAAAAATTATCATCCAGGCCGCCTAACTCTTTGTAAAGAGAGGCCCGGATCATCATAGCGGCTCCGCTTGCCCAGAAAATAGTTGAGTCCATGTTATACTGAGCTCTGTCCTTTTCTATAAAAGAGAGTATCCGCCCTCTGCAAAAGGGATATCCCAGCGAATCTATAAAACCGCCTGATGCTCCTGCATACTCAAAAGCATCTTTTTCAAAAGCAGACAAAATTTTTGGCATTGCAACTCCGGCTTCGGGATGGTTGATAAACCCCTCATGCATCCTTTCAAGCCACCCGGGTGTAACCTCCACATCTGAGTTCAGAAGCACAAAAAAATCTGCCTTAATTTGTGAAAGAGCCATGTTGTATCCCCCCGTAAAACCATAGTTTTGTTCAAATTTTATAACTCTTACGGAAGAGTAGTGCAGAGATATCCATTCAACAGATCCGTCTGTTGACCCGTTATCTGCAACTACAACAAAACTTGAAGGGGAGGTTGAATATTTAACAACTCCCGGAAGGAAACGCTCCAGATAGTGCTTCCCGTTCCAGTTAAGGATTACTATGGCTGTTAATGGCAATTTGGCTGATTTAGATGATATGCTATACAAAAATAGGATTAAAAGCGATATCTCAAACCAATTTCCAGTTTGAACTGAAGAGGTTGTGCTGTTCTTATGCTTTTAGGCTGATAATTGTAGAAGTAATAGGTAAGCATGGGATCTGCATATAATCCAATATTCCTACCCAGTAAATACTCAGCTCCTACAGCGACTCCGGCTGACCACTGATAACCTCTAACCGATTTTCTCTCCACATACGGTATAGGACCATTAAGCTTAATCCTCTGTGCCAATCCCTTCTCGAGGGTAAATCCGCCTCCTCCATATAAAGAGAAGTTCCTTGAAGTAATAATGTTTGAATATAGATAAAGAGGAATTCCAATATAGTGGAGAGACTCCTCTTTCTTAATGGTCTGATTGAATGTTCTCTCCTCTGTAATTGAATAGAGCATAGTGTAGTTAATCCCTGTTACTGCAAATAGAGATTTTGTCAGTGGAACGGATACCTGGAGTCCTATTGAAACCGGAGGCAGATATCTTGTATCATATAGTGTCTCCAGGTCATTTCTTTCTCTGGCAAGAGAGGATGAGAGTTCATTGAAGGTTATATAATCAAAAGTCTGGAGCGATCTCTCTGTGCTTCCCGAAGAAGGAGAGAGTGTTGTTGAGAGAGCAATTGACGGTTTGCCAATGTTAAATCTTCTCCTCTTTACAACTACCTCTTCATCTGAGGGCCAAAGCTGAACAGAGGGCTCCCTTTTTGCTTTCTGAGGCTCAGGGGAGGGTTTGTTCTCCTCCTGCAGATTCCGGGGCTCTTGCTCCTCTTTAGAGATTTCAATCTTATCGCTCTTTGTAACCGGGGTATCTGCCCTCCTGATTCTGTGACTTGCCGCCGGCACTTTATCAGTGGCGCTTGCGGCAGGAGGCTCTTTTTCACTTTGAGAATCCTGAATAATTATATCGGCCTTCAGAGGAGGATCAAGCGATCTCCAGATTGAATCCTTTCCAATAATTAAAAACAGAGCAACTGCTGCGGCCAGGGCTGCAACAGTTCTGGTTATTCTGAAAAAAACGACCCGTCTACTACCGGCAGATAGTTCGCTTTGAATAGAATCCCACGATGAAGGGTCAGGAATCTCTTCATAACTCTCCATCTTATCCTTTATTAGTTTATAAAAATCACTCTCCTTCATTCTGTCTCTTTATCCTTTCCTGAAGCCAAACTCTCGCTCTGCTTAGCTGTGAGCGGGAACTGCCTTCACTAATGTTTAACTCTTTAGCAATCTCCTGGTGGTTATAGCCTTCAATTGCAAACATATTGAATACAATCCTGAATCCATCCGGCATTGACGCTATCAGCTCCATCAGCTCTTTTGAACTCATTGTCTCCACTGCACCGGGAAAATCGCTTATTTCGCCTGCGGCATTATCAATCTCCTCTGTGTTTCTAAGTATATCTACTTTTCTCAGAGACATAAGTGCCGTATTAACGAATATCCTTCTTAACCAACCTTCGAAAGAGCCGGTTCCGCTGTAGCTGTCAATTTTGTTAAAGAGCGTAATGAATCCATCGTGCAGAATATCCTTAGCCCTCTCTCTGTCTCCTGCATAACGCGAGGCGAGAGTGAGCATTCTTGGAGCATATATCTCGTAGAGTTTCCGCTGAGCAGTTGGTTCCCGCTTTATGCAGCCCTCTATCAACTCCTGCAGGGTGGAATATTCTCTTCTTTGGATTCCCATTTCTGTTATTAATAGATGCAAATTAACCATCTTTTGTTGCATTGACAATGATAATTGGACATTGGATTGATATTTGTAAAGGGATAATTTGATTATTTTTGTAAATCACACTATTACAAATGAGAAGCAGCTTGAAAAACAATGCATTAAAATACACATTAACAATACTGTTAATGGCCGTTGCGGTTTTTTCGCACAACCCCCTTGATGCAAAAAAAGATAAAAGAGAGAGAGATTTTTTATTTATGGAGGGGTTAAGAATGGTAAACCTGGGACAACTCTCAGGGGCAGAGAAGATCTTTACCGAACTGATCTCAAAATTTCCTCAGATGGACGCTGCATATTATAATCTTGCAAATATCCATCTCAAAAAAGGAGATCTTTCCAAGGCTCTTAAATTTACCGAGAAGGCTGTTGCTGCAGATAGTTCCAACTACTGGTATACTATTCAGCTTGCCAGACTCTACTCTGCAATGGGAGATCTAAAAAAATCCACAGAGGTGTATGAGTCTGTCAAACGGAGAGATCCTTCCAAAACCAGTCTTTATATTGAGCTTATAGATATATATGTCAGAGGCAGTGAGTATGACAAAGCTCTTCTTACACTGGAAGATATTGAGAAAAGAGGTGGAGTAAACGAAGCTACTGCCCTTATCAGATACAATATAATGGTTAACCAGGGAAAAATGGAATCGGCTATCCAAATGATTGAGGAGGTTGATAAAACCACTCCCTCACCAAGGATATCATCACTTCTGGGGGACTACTACGCATCCTTAAAGAGGGATACTCTGGCTATGCAGTATTACTCTGCTGCTCTGGCTCTGGAACCGGGCTATATCCCTGCAATATTTGGTCTTGCGGAGAGCTACAGGATAAGAGGACAATATGATCTTTACTTCCAGCATATGTTCCCGTTTATGGCAAATTCTGATGTTAATCCGGGGATGAAGGTTGAATATATGAAGGAGATACTTGCAAATCAGAAATTTGTACAGACTTTTTATCCACAGATTGACACCTTGATGCAAAATTTATATACTGCACATCCTGAAGATAGCCTGGTTGCTTACAATCATGCTGTTTTTCTGGTACAGTCAGCCAGGCCTGAGAAAGGCCTTGATATTCTTAAAGACAACATTAAACGGTATCCGGAAGAGAGAAACCCTCTTCATCAATACCTCTCTCTGCTCTATTATCTTGAAAAATGGGATGAGCTTATAAGTATGAGCGATACTGCTCTTCTCTCCCATCCGGCAGATATTGAATTTATGCAGCTCAAAGGTATTGGCGAGCTTCAGAAGAATAAGACAAAGGATGCCATTGAAACATTTCTCAAAATACTTCCTTTAGCAAAGGGAGATAGTGCATCTACAGTAAGAATTCTCTCAATTCTGGGTGATACATACTATATGGCCGGAAATAAAAAAGAGTCATATAAATACTACAGGAAGACAATTCGGCTGGAGGCTAACCATGCTCCGGCACTTAATAACTATGCATACTACCTTAGTGAAGAGAACAGACAGCTAAAGAGAGCCCTGGAGATGAGTAAAAGGACAATTGAACTGGAGCCTGAGAATTCTACATACCTTGATACATACGCCTGGATTTTGCACAAGCTGGGAAGAAACAGCGAGGCAAAGAGTATCCTTAAACAAGCCATGGTGTACGGCGGGAACGAGAATGCAGACATACTTGATCACTACGCCGAGGTCCTCTATGCTCTTGGAGAGAAAGACCTTGCTTTTATATACTGGGGACAGGCCCATAAACTTGACCCATCTCTTGATATCGCTGCAAAAGTTGAAAAAATTAAATCCGGTAAAAAATGAGAGCTCTCTTTAAAGTGATTTTTCTTGTCGCTCTTGTTTCATCTCCTGCTATTATGACAGGACAGAGTATAGAAGAGCAGGAGCGTAAAAAGAGGCAAATTGAAGAGGAGATTGCTTTTCTTGACAGCCAGTTATCTTCAACAAAAAAGAGACAGGCAGATAATACAAAAGAGCTCGATTTTATACGCAGAAAAATTTCAAACAGAAAGAGACTTCTTAATGAGATTGAGAATGAGATATTGACAATCAATAAAGAGATGACACTTAGCGAGAGCGAGATTAACAGATTAAACAGAGATCTTACTCAGCTGAAAAAGGAGTACTCAAAACTTATTTATGAGGCTTACAAACACAGAGATCAGGCCTCCTGGATCATGTATGTGCTTGCAAGCAGCACAATTGACCAAGGTTATAAAAGATGGGTCTTCTTCAAAGATTTTAATAAATCAATGCAGGAGAGAGCCTCCGGTATAAAAATAAAATCTGAAGAGATTAGTAATAGGGTAGAGGCTTTGGAAAAGATGAAGGAGAGATCTGTTAAAAGCCAGGAGCAGAGGAGCAGTGAATATAAAAAGCTTCAGACTGATGAGAAGGGGGCCCGTCAAACAATATCACAGCTCACCCGACAGGAGAAGCAATTCAGGACTCAGCTGGATTCTAAGAGAAGAGAGGTGGAGAGGCTTAACCGTGAAATAGAGAGGATTCTTGCGGAGGCTGTGAAGGCAAAGGAGAGCCCTGACTTTAAGGAGAGTGCTGCAGACAGAAAACTCTCTGATAATTTTGAGCTCAACAAAGGAAAGCTCCCGTGGCCGGTAAAGAGAGGTGCAGTTGTAGAGGAATTTGGTCAGCATAATCACCCCGTTTTCAAAAATGTTAAACTCCCTTTTAATAACGGAGTAAATATTGCAACCGATAAAGGGGCTGAGGTATATTGTGTTTTTGATGGCGTGGTAAAACAGGTTCTTGTTATGCCGGGTTACAACCAGTGCGTTCTTGTTCAGCATGGTAGCTTTTACACTTTCTACTGTAAACTTGACAGAGTTACAGTTAAGGCTGGTGAAAAGCTTAAGACCGGACAAGGGATCGGGCTCCTTGCTGCTGCAGATGAAAATGGGTCAGTGATTCATTTTCAGCTCTGGCATGGTACAAACAAACAGAATCCTGAACTTTGGATCAGTAGGTAAAACTGCTTCCGCCGATAAACTCTCTCATCACAGATGTTGGCGGAATACCGGCCATTTCTGATGGCTGCAATTCTACAATATAGGAGAGGAATTTAAGTAATCTTATACTCTCAGTTGAAGCAGGAGAATTAGCAGGAATCCTTCTAAGCAATGGTTCAGCAAAATATTTCAGGAGTGGTAATTCATAAATAAGGGCTGAGTTAAACATAATATCTGCATTCTCCTGGAATGGAAATATGTTGCTTATCTCACCTCTTCTTACACTGGGCCATCTGAGTATGGTATCTTCAGGACTTGCTCCTCTGTACTGGCTGTCTCTTACCATTCTTCTTATCAGGCGGCTGTCAGATGTAGATATATTATTATTCTCATCTAATGAAAGAGAGGTGAGAGCACTGGCATAGATTTTAAATACTCTGTCAGCAGGAATATGATTTGTAAGAGCAGGATTAAGTCCGTGAATCCCCTCCATTATCAGAATATCTTTCTCTCCCAGGGTTAGTTTATCTCCGGGAAAAAATCTTTTCCCCTGAGCAAAATCAAATTTTGGAAGTTCTATGGTTTTACCCTCAAAAAGCTGGTTGAGTTGCTCGTTAAGGAATTCTGTATCCATTGCACCAAGAGATTCAAAATCAAAATTTCCATCTTTGTCCCGAGGTGTTCTGTCTCTGTCAACAAAGTAGTTATCCATCTCTATAACTACCGGATTTAGTCCCAGTACCTTTGCCTGAAGCGCAACTCTTTTTGAGGTAGTGGTTTTTCCGCTGCTGGAAGGCCCGGCTATAAGTACCAGCTTCACTTTATCCCTCCTCTTGTATATTTCATCTGCTATTGCAGCATATTTTCTCTCATGAAGACCCTCTGAAATCTGAATCAGCTCCCTTGCCTTTCCCTTTTTTATCGCACTGTTGAGAGCGCCAACCCCACTAACTCCCAATATACTGCACCAGTCTGAGTACTCCTTGAATACATCAAACAGCTTATACTGATATGGAGTTTTGACAATTTTGTCAGGGTCTGAAGGATTAGGTGTCCTTATAAGAAAACCTCTGCTGAAGAAGTCAAGGTCCCAGGCCCGGATTGCTCCTGTTGAGGGTACAAGGGGACCATAAAAGTGATCCGGATATCCGTCAAGAAAATAGACAGTAGTGAAGAATTTTCCTCTTAACTCATGAAGCAGTGCCTTCTCCGGACGCCTGTTCTGTCTGAACATCTTAATAGCCTCTTCTGTCTTAAGTTTGTGTCTGGTGAATGGCAAATCAGCATCAATTATCTGTTGCACTCTGCTTTTAAGCGCTTTAACCTCTTCGTCACTGAGAGGAATCTCTTTAGGTGTTCCATCTTCATCTCGCTGTAAATCTCTTATCTCTGCATACATCCCATTTTGCAGGTTGTAATCTATAACAAGCGAGTATTGAGGGTAGAGATCTGCAACTGCCTTCTGAACAATAAAATTGAGTGAGCGGCTGTAGGTTCTTTGACCGTCCGTATGTGAGTAATCAATAAAGCAGATATTATGCTCGACATATATCTGGAAACTTAGTTCTTTAAGTTGATTATCTACGATAGCGGCAAGAACGGGATGTTCCGGTATATAACCTGTTTTCTCCAGTAACTCGCTCAGAGAGGTTCCCGGTTCACAATCAACTATTGAGTTAATATTCTCGCAATAAACTTTAATGTTTGCCATTTCGTTATGTTTTTACTTAAAGATATCGGCCTGTAACTGACTCTTCAATTTTCTTAATCTCCTCAGGAGTACCTTGTGCAACTATTCTGCCGCCTCCGGAACCACCCTCAGGTCCCATGTCAAATATGTAATCAACTGACCGCAGTACATCCAGATTATGCTCAATGATAATTACTGTATTCCCCTTATCCGTAAGTCTCTGGAGAACCCCAAGCAGTACCCTTATATCTTCAAAATGCAATCCTGTTGTAGGTTCATCCAGAATATAGAGAGTATTTCCTGTATCCTTTTTTGCAAGCTCAGCTGCCAGCTTAACTCTTTGACTCTCACCTCCTGAAAGGGTAGTCGCCGATTGTCCAAGGGTAACATATCCAAGACCTACCTCGTCCAGTGCTCTAAGTTTTTGAATAATTGACGGGACATTTTCAAAGAACTCCACAGCCTGGCTTATTGTCATATCAAGGATGTCACTGATTGACTTCCCTTTGTATTTTACGGCAAGCGTGTCCTGAGTATACCTTTTACCATTACAACTCTTGCAATGAACATAGACTGCAGGCAGAAAATTCATCTCTATTGTCTGAAGACCGGCACCCTTACACTCCTCACATCTGCCACCCTTAACATTAAAAGAAAATCTGCCCGGTTTAAAGCCTCTGATTTTGGCATCAGGTGTCTCGGCAAGTAACTTCCTGATATCGGAAAATACATTTGTGTATGTAGCCGGATTGCTTCTGGGAGATCGCCCAACAGGAGCCTGGTCTATCTCAACAATCTTATCTATGTTCTTAATTCCCTCCACCGAATCATATGGGAGTGGAGTGTATAAAGAGTGAAAATAGTAATTGCTTATTACCGGCATTAATGTCTCATTTATCAGTGAAGATTTCCCGCTGCCGCTGACACCACTTACTCCTATAAAGCAGCCCAGGGGAATTTTTATATCTATATTTTTAAGGTTGTTTCCCCTTGCTCCCCTGATCTCCAGGAAAAGACCATTGCCGGCTCTTCTGCCCTTTGGAACAGGTATTGTTCTGATCTTCTTCAGGTATTCTATGCTTAAGCTATTTGTTGCGATTGCATCACTGACATCCATTTTAGTTATTTCGTCCGGAGTTCCTGAAAAGAGGAGGCGACCACCCTTCTCTCCCGCTCCGGGGCCCAGGTCTATCAGCCAGTCAGAACTATTCATCATCTCTTCGTCATGCTCAACGACAATTATTGAGTTCCCCTCATCCCTCAGCCTTCTCAGAGAGTTAATCAGCTTGATATTATCCCTCTGATGAAGACCAATGCTTGGTTCATCAAGTATATAAAGTACATTGACAAGTTTAGACCCTATCTGTGTAGCCAGTCTGATTCTTTGACTCTCACCTCCGCTAAGGCTTCTGGTGGACCTGGATAGTGAGAGGTAACTGAGTCCCACATCAAGAAGGAACCGGGTGCGTTCTCTAAGCTCCTTAAGTATGTCCCTGGCAATAGTTTTTTGTCTTGCAGAGAGTCTCTCTTCTATTGTGCAGAACCATTCGTAAAGTTGCTGAAGATCCATCTCTGAGACTTCACTGATATTTAGTCCGTCAATTTTGAACTGAAGAGACTCCTCTTTTAGTCTTGTACCCTTGCAAAGCGGGCATAATATCTCCTCAGTAAATCTCTCTTTTTTCATAATCAACTCCTCACTGTCTCTCTCCTCCTTTTCAATCATTGATATGATTCCTGAAAAACTCATCATCTGCGAAAGTGCAGGTGTTGATCCTACACGGAATAATTCATCTGATCCATAAATAATTATGTTCAGAGCCTCCTCCTGGATATCCTTTACAGGTTCGTGAAGAGAGAATCCGTACTTCTTTGCAATCGCCTCAATCTGGGCAAAAACCATATTGTTCTTGAAAGAGCCTATTGGAGTAATTGCGCCTGCAGCAATTGACCTGGAGTCATCCGGAATAATCTTGGATATATCTGCTTTAGAGATCATACCCAGGCCTTTACAGTGAGGACAGGCTCCCTGGGGAGAGTTGAAAGAGAAAGTATGAGGAGCCGGCTCAGGATATGATATTCCGCTCTCAGGGCACATAAGGTGTTTACTTAAATGCCTTACAACTCCGGTCTCGGTATCCAGTACAGAGATGGCCCCCTTCCCGTGATGAAGAGCAGATACCACAGAGTCCCTCACCCTCTTTTCTGACCCGGGGGCAGGAATGATTTTATCTACCACGAGCTCTATAAAGTGAGCCTTGTATCTGTCAAGAGGCTGCAGTGTAACAAGCTCCCTTATCTCTCCGTCAACCCTCATCTGCACAAACCCCCTCTTTATGTAGAGATCAAAAAGCTCCCGGTAGTGACCCTTCCTCCCCTTAACAAGAGGTGACAATAAAATTGCCTTTTTCCCTTCATAGCCCCCCATTATCAGAGAGACAATCTGTTCATCTGTATATCTGATCATCTCCAGACCCGTTGCAGGAGAGTAGGCATTTGAAGCTCTTGCGTATAAAAGCCTTAAAAAATCATATATTTCTGTAATTGTTCCTACAGTAGATCTGGGATTTCTTCCGGTAGTCTTCTGCTCAATTGCAATTATCGGACTAAGTCCATCAATTGAATCGACATCCGGTCTTTCAAGAGATCCAATAAATTGCCTGGCGTAAGCCGAAAGAGTCTCCATATACCGCCTCTGCCCCTCTGCATATATTGTATCAAATGCAAGGGACGACTTTCCACTGCCACTCAGACCGGTTATTACAACAAGTTTATGTCTGGGAATTGTAACATCTACACCTCTCAGATTGTGGACTCTTGCTCCTCTTACCTCAATATCTCCCATTTTAAGAATGTGATTATTGCTCACGGTAACCCTCTGCAGGGACCTTGACAACATAGGTTCTGCCCGTCTTGTTTTCCAGTTTGTTTGCTCTGATCCACTGATTGTACATCTTGAGCAATTTAAAATTAGTGTTGTGTTTTGAAGCAAAATCACTCCAGTTATCAACTCTGCCCTTTACTGTGACCGGTTTATACTCTAGTGGCTTAAACAGGTCATCCTTACCAATGTAAAAACCAAATGATCTGGGATCCTCCAGTAAAATCTTGAACGCCAGCGCTCTGTATACATATCTTCCTGTCTCCTCAGGAAACTGGGTATCATAGTAGTTGCGCTGGGATTGTATATTCATCCTGTATCTTACATTGCTCATTCCAATATTAAAAGATGCTGCCGCCATTGTCCAGGAACCAAATTCAGCAAATGCCTTTTTAAAATAGGCAGCGGCGGCTCTTGTAGATTTCTCAATATTGTACCTCTCATCCACCTCGTCATCAACAATAAGTCCGTACTCCTTTGCTGTCCCGGCAAGAAACTGCCAGTACCCGCCTGCATTAGCGGGAGAGACAACAGGCTGAAGACCGCTCTCTGCAATACACAGGTAATAAAAATCTTCGTGCAGACCCTCCTCCTTAAGAATCTTTACAATTTCATCCCTGTATCTGTTGTTCAGCTGGATAATATAAGTGATACTAGCGTGCCAGTAAGAGATTACCATCAACTCTCTCTGCAGTGACTCCTTGACATCAAAATAGTTAAGAGGCACATCCTCTCCGGCAAAAGAGAGTTTCTTGGGGATTGCAGGAATTTTAACAACCTGCTCAACCTGGAGAGCATCTCCATCTGCGGCCGTAGCGGAACTGTTACCGGCTCCGGTGCAAAAAGCCAACAAAGGAATGAGTAGTGTTAATTTTAATCTCATAATAAATTCTTTAATTCTATTCATATCTAAGAAACGGATTGCTTGCAATCTCCTCGCTGATAGTAGTGGCAGGTCCATGTCCGGGATAGACTTTAAAATCCTCTCCCAGAGGGATTACCTTATTCAGAAGGCTATCCATAAGCTGCTCATAATCACCTCCGGGCAGGTCTGTCCGGCCTATGCTGCCTGCAAAAAGAGAGTCTCCTGTTATCACAAATTTATCATCATCAGATACCAGGCAGATACCCCCTTGAGAGTGTCCCGGCGTGTGAATTACTCTTATTTTACTGCTTCCAAACTCTATAATATCACCATCTTTTAAATCAATGGTATTCACAGGGGGCTGTTCGATAGTATACCCGAACATCTCCGTGTACTGTTTAGCCCTTTCTATGTGATGTTTGTCATCAATGTGTATGTACGCAGGCACTCCCCATTTGGAAACAACAAAGGCATTACCCATTATATGGTCAAAGTGACCATGGGTGTTGACAAGCTTAACAGGGTGAAGATCATTCTGTTCAATAAATTTCACCAGCCTCTCCTTCTCATTTTCAGTATAGCAACCAGGATCTACTATCACACACTCTCCTGTTTCATCCCAAAGCAAATAGCTACACTCTCTGAGGTCATTAAAATAAAATGATTTAATCTGTATCATAATTTTCTGTTTTAGACTATTGTTCGGTACCCTCCAGCATAGGAACAAATTTAAACTCCCCATGTTCACTTAAAGAGTACTCTGTTTCACTCCTCCTCTCAATTACATTCATCACCTGGGTACCATTACCTACCGGAATAACCATCTTGCCCCCTATTTCCAGCTGTGCAAGCAGCGTTTTAGGAATTTCAGGTGCTCCGCAAGTAACCAGTATACCCTTAAATGGGGCAAATTTTGGTAATCCGGCAAACCCATCTCCAAAAAAGAGGTTTGGAGAGTGATAATCCAGCCTTATAAGATTTTTTTGAGCAAGTTGATAGAGTGACCTCTGCCTCTCTATGCTAAAAACCCTGTACCCCAACTCAGAGAGCACAGCTGTCTGGTATGCACACCCGGTTCCAATTTCAAGAACTTTGTCCCATTTTGACAACTGCAGAAGTTCTGTTTGAATTGCTACCGTGAAAGGCTGTGAAATTGTCTGCCCTGCTCCAATAGGCAGCGGTTTATCCATATACGCCAGGTTATCAAGACCATACTCAAGAAACATGTGTCTTGGCACCCGTCCCATTGCCTCTAATATCTCTCTTCTGAACTGATACTTTGAGGAAAGTTGCTCTATCAGTTGCTTCCTCCTGCCTCTGTGTTGTAATGTGTCTAACATTCCACAAAATTACTAAAATCTTTTCTTAATTTTGCAGAAGCATTCAGTACCAACCTACACTTAAAGAGACCATCATGCATATAGCAATAGCAGGAAACATCGGAAGCGGAAAGACTACCTTAACCAGATTACTATCAAAGCATTACGGGTGGGACCCAAAGTACGAAGAGGTTGACAACAACCCATATTTATCTGATTTTTATCATGATATGCAAAGATGGTCATTCAATTTGCAAATTTATTTTCTGAAGGAGAGATTCAAGGGCTTGGTGGAGATTGAGAGGAGCGGATTAAATGTAGTTCAGGACAGAACAATTTATGAGGATGCACGGATATTTGCCCCCAATCTCCACGCAATGGGACTTATGTCAAGCAGGGATTTTGAAAATTACAACTCTCTCTTTGATTTGATGCTCTCTCTTGTAAAACCACCTGAATTACTTATATATCTCAGATCTTCAATCCCTAATCTTGTTTCACAGATTCACAAAAGAGGAAGGGATTACGAGAGCGGAATCAGGATTGATTATTTGTCCGGACTAAACGAGAGATATGAAAAGTGGATCTCTGAATACAAAGATGGAAAAATCCTGATCATTGATGTTGATGAGAATAAATTTGAAGATAAACTTGAAGACCTGAGCAATGTAATAGATAAGATTGACGCAAGACTCAACGGACTCTTCTAGGCCGGTTATTACTGAAGCAGACCTGTATGCTCCCTGATCTGCTGTTTCGCATGCTTCCAGCGGGGGATATCGATTTTTGGCCCAATTACCTCTACAACTTTTGCCGCAACAATTGACCCTACATCTCCACACTCTTTTAAAGAGAGTCCGTGTGAATGTGCAAATAAAAATCCTGCTGCATATATATCTCCGGCTCCGGTAGCATCTATTGTATCTGCAGGCCAGGCCTCAATATAGTGATACTCATCACCGCTTTTGACCATTGAGCCATCTTTACCTATCTTAACAATTGCAATTTTACAAATTTTTGCAATTTCATCCAGCGCCTCTCTCGGGGGCTTTTTTGCAAACACCTCTGCCTCTGTCTCATTTGCAAAAACAATATCAACATAGTGTTCAATTATATCATGGAGGAAAGCATCATTACTCTCTACAACATTGTAACTTGCCATATCCAGTGATATTATCATCCCCTCCTCTTTTGCTAGCTCTACAGCCCTTCTTACAAGCTCCTGATTCTGCACAAGATATCCCTCAATATGGAAATAATCGTATCCTTTGAACATATCGGCAGTAAGATCTTCCGGAACGAGTTCAATGGCTGCGCCAAGGTAGACTGCAAAAGTCCTCTCGGCATTAGGTGCTGTAATAAAAACCATAGCCCGTCCGGAGGCAGCCTTACCCTTAAGCAGAGTGGAGCTGATTCCGTTCCTTGCCTGATCTGACTTAAACAATGAGCCTAATTCGTCTGCACCTACTTTTCCAATAAATGAAGATGGCATTCCGAGGACAGCCGTTCCTGCAATAGTGTTTGCAGATGAGCCGCCGGCTACCAGCTGAACCCCCATAGTCCTTAGTCTTTGCCAGATTTTATCACCTGTTTCACGATCTACATGTTGCATACTGCCCTTTGGCAGATGGTAGTGATCAAGTAAAGAGTCATCCTCCAATACAGCAAGGATGTCCGTTAGAGCATTGCCTATTCCCAATATTGATTTCATCCCCGCAAAGTTCATATTTTTTTGTAGGTTTGCAAAAAATAATACTTAATGGCCTTATCTGACTCCCGACCAGATTATTCAGGGAAGATTTTTTCTGTTTTAAAGTATGTCATACTGCTTTTATTGGCTGGAACCCTGTTGTGGTTTTCATTCCGGGAAGTTGAGTGGAATTCTTTTGTAAACGGTTTCAGATCTGCAGACTTCAGATGGATTGGCCTGTCAATGATAATTAGCGTCCTGGCTTTCTGGATAAGGGCTCTCAGATGGAGATTGATTATGCTTCCCCTTGGCAGGAGAGTAACCCGAATGGACTCCTGGCACGGGATAAATATTGGCTACATAACAAATTTTGCTCTGCCAAGAGCGGGAGAGCTGGCAAGATGCGGAGTAATTACCAAAAGGACCGGATTACCATTTGAAACAGTCGCAGGAACTGTAGTTCTGGAGAGAAGCATTGATATGCTCTCTTTATTATTAGTATCAGCGGGTGTTATGATTTTCTTCTGGGATAGCTTTGGAGGATTTATTGACAAACAGATTATTTCATCACTTGAAGAGAAGTTTTCTGCAGAATTATTGCTGATTGGGCTGGTAATAGTTTTTGCTTTTATACTCTTTTTGTACATCGTATGGAAATACAGGAAGAGTCATCCGGTATTTGCAAAAATTATTAGCATAGTTAAGGGGGTTCTTCAGGGACTTGTTTCCGGATTCAAAATGCAACAGAAGTGGTTTTTTATAATCTACACTATTTTGTTATGGATTTGCTACTGGTTAATGAGTTACACGACTATACTATCATTCACAGGCAGTGGAATTGAGCTGGGACCGCAGGATGCTCTGTTTCTGATGATGGTTGGCAGTTTTGGCTGGGTTATTCCTGTACAGGGAGGAATAGGAGCATATCACCTGATAATATCACTTGCACTATATACAGTATACGGGATTTCTCAAACTACAGGAGTTATATTTGCAACAATATCCCACGGCTCTCAGGCTGTAACAATGCTGATTTTTGGCGCAATCTCATTGCTGACTATAACAATTAGAAAATGAAAAATCTTATTCTTCATCTGATTCTTCTGATAACTTTCTGCTCCTCATCCGGGCAACTGTTCAGCTCCCCTTACGATCTGGAGAGAGGAAGGAGCGGAATAAACCTTGTAATCGCCTCCTACAATCCAGATACAAAAAGGATGAGCGATTTTGTGAATGCATTCCAGAATACCCTTCTTGCAAGGAATCCGTTAAATAAGGTAATGCTGCAGGATATGGGGTTTAAGAACTTTCAGACAGAATCTCATTTATGGTGTGATCAGCTCAAGGAGGTACTCTACAGCTACAACAAAGGTGAGTTAAGATCTGTCGTCTTTCTTGGGCAGGAGGCCTGGGCTGCGTATCTAACTCTCTCAATGAGGGACCCGGGCTTTACAGCAGAGATGAAGGATATCCCCACTTTTGCAGCATTTGCAAGCCTCAACGGAATTGAAATCCCTAAAGATTCTGTTACTACATTTTGGGACCCGGTTTCAATTTCTGTAACAGCGCAAAAAGAGTTTCTCGGCTACTCAGGAGGCTTTCTTAATATTTACGATTTCAGCAAAAATATTGGATTGATAAAGACTTTCTTCCCTAATGCAAGTACTATAGCACTTCTTACCGATAATACATACGGAGGGGCTTCAATTAAATCACTTGTAAAAACAGAATCCAGACTGTACCCGGAAATTGATTTTCACTATCTTGACGGAAGGTTATTCACAGAAGAGGAGGTGGCCCGTCAAATAGATGCATTGCCGGAAAACAGCGTCATTTTGCTGGGGACATGGAGAGTTAACAAAAAAGGTCAGTATTTTCTTGGAAATTCTCTTCAGAACATTACAAGCGACCGCAGTGAAATTCCTGTTTTTTCTCTTACCGGATTGGGAATAGGCAGCCTTGCACTTGGCGGATACATACCTGAATACAACACAGATCCAAAAGAGATTGCACGACAAATTGATCAGTTCTATATTGGTAATAAAAGCGAGGTAAAGTTTATTTATAACGAATGTACTTACAGCTTTGATCAGAGAAAACTCTCTCAGATGGGGGTACAAAACTATCAGCTCCCATCAAACAGCGTATTAATTGATAGTGAAGATCCTCAGTTAAAACAATACAAACAATTCTTCTATCTGGCAGTAATTGCTGTTGTCATTTTAATTTCACTCGTGATTTTTCTGGCAATTATTTATACAAAAAACAGAAATCTCAGAAGAATTTTAGAGAAAAACGAAAAGGAGATTCTTGATGCTAAAGAGAGAGCGGAAGAGGGCGATAAGCTTAAATCCGCATTCCTCGCAAATATGAGTCACGAAATCAGAACTCCTCTAAATGCTATTGTTGGATTCTCTCAGCTTATGAGCGAGGATAGCTGCGCTAAAGAAGATAGGATAAGCTACAGCAGCGTTATTGCTCAAAACTCCGAGATGCTACTCACTCTTATTTCAGATATTCTTGACATCTCCAAGATGGATACCGGAAAATTTGAACTGGATATAAGAGAGGTTAACCTTGATGAACTATGTAACAGAGTGTTCCAAACAACAATCCACCTCAAAAAGGAGGGTGTTGAGTATAAATGTAAACATCACCAGGGAGAGGTATTACTAAAAACAGATCTTCACAGAATATCACAAGTTCTTATAAACTTGATAACAAACGCAAACAAGTTCACTGAGAAGGGGTCAATTACTTTAGGTTATGAACTGAGACCTGAAAAGGGAGATGTTTTGTTTACTATCACAGATACCGGCAGAGGTATTCCTCCCGAAAAACACTCCAGATTATTTGCAAGGTTTGAAAAGCTTGATGAATATACACAGGGAGCGGGACTTGGCCTTGCCATATCAAAACAGATTGTAACAAGATTGGGTGGTAAAATATGGATAGATCCCGATTATACAAATGGTGCCAGATTCTGTTTCACCCACCCTCTTTAAATTATATAATCAAAATGAAAAGATTCCTCATAGTAAGCATCGCAATTGTTTTATTCACAGGACTCTCCGCTCAGGAGAGGAAAACCCTGGAACTCTCCGCAGAAGTTGGTGCAATTAAAGGAGTTGGCGCACAAAGACACGATGTTGCACTTGCCGCATTTAACCTTGATTTCAGATTGTCTAAGCTATCCATTCTGGGAATTGGAGCCGGAGCAGGAATAACTGATGGTACATTTGACAAAATAATATTTCCCCTATATTTCAGGATGAAATTCTATTTTCTTGAAGCAAAAATCTCACCATTTTTCTTAATGAACATAGGATATACATTTAGCTCAGACAGCAAACCCGGAGAGGGGTTCGGGGTTATGTTCGCCCCCTCTGTCGGGGCCGATTTCAGTTATTTCAAGAGAAGAGGTCTTTATGCAACATTAGGTACAAATAATCAGAGTCATGTTATTTTCAACAAAATAGACTTAAACTCTGCCTATCTCAACAAATTCCTGTGGGGTCCCGAAATCCGCATAGGATATAGGTTCTGATTTGGTAAAACCGATTTTTTTTCATATATTGCTTCATAACATCGTTAAACTTGAGCTAATTTATGAAAAAGTACATCTTCTTTACTTGTGATGGATCTACTATGGACCCGGACGGAAATGAAACTGAGAATTGTCAGATTCTTGGCTGGGCGAACGGGAATGATGAGCAGGAGGCTTTCCGTAATTTCAAAATTGAATGCAAATTTGTAAATAGTTACGAAAAAGTTCAGTGCCAGGAATTGGCAAGTGAAAAAATATACAGACTGATCTAATTATAAATGGAAAATTTTCTAGTTGATCTCCTTTGGGGTAACAGTCTGGTTGTCTCTTTGGCTTCGCTGTGGATAATAATTATGCTAACAGCTGCAGGTCTCTGTTTTATAGTCTCTGAATTATCTCAAAACTATAGCCAGGTAGACAAATTGTGGAGCCTGATGCCCCCGGTTTATGCTATAGCCACTATAGCATTCTTTCCCGATTCAGGAAGGCTCCTTATTATGACAATTCTTGCAATAGCATGGGGAGCCAGATTAACATGGAATTTTGCCAGAAAGGGTGGCTACAGCATTATCCCCTGGCAGGGAGACGAGGACTACAGATGGGGAGTACTGAGAGGGAAGCCTCTTCTAAAAGGGAGATTTAGATTCAGCCTTTTTAATCTTCTGTTCATTTCCCTCTATCAGCAGTTTCTAATAATGCTGTTTTCAACCCCTTTACTGGTCGCTGCAGCATATTCCGACAAACCTGTTGGCTGGATTGATATATCGGCAGCACTCCTTATAATTGGATTCCTTACCTTGGAGACTATCGCGGACAACCAGCTATTCAGCTTCCAAAAACAAAAAAAAGGATTAGCAGAGAAGGAGAGCAAATTTGAAAAATCTCACAAATCGGGATTTATGCAGGATGGTCTCTTTTCAATATCCAGGCACCCTAACTGGCTGGGAGAACAATCTGTATGGGTTTGTTTTTATCTGTTCAGCATTTCTGCCTCCGGTTTAATAATAAACTGGAGCATAGCAGGTGCTGCTCTTCTTATTCTTCTGTTCCAGGGAAGCGCATGGATTACTGAGGGGATAAGCAAAGGGAAATATCCGGATTACCATAATTACATAAAATCAGTACCAAAATTCCTTCCAAGGCTCTTTAGAATGTAGATGACAAAGGTTACTTACAGAGTTATTATTCTTACTTTTTCACTGCTGCTCCTTACCCTTCCTCAGGTAAGGGGGGAGTTTCGCGGAGGAGAGAGTCTCCGGTCACAAACCGACAGTATATTTGAACTCTCCATTTTTGTCATACCCTCTTACAGGCCTCTGGACTGGGATTCTCCATCATCAATTCTGAGGTCTACCGTCAATAGTTTTATGGAGGCATCCTTTAGCAGAAAACTATATTCTATAGGCCATCTCTTCATCGAGCTTACAAATCCTGAAGGGGTCCCCATTATCAGAACATCTATAGCAAGTAAAGAGCCATCAGAACAGAGGGCAATGGTTCTTAAGGATAAAATTGGTCTGGCTATGCTGGGGGCTCCCGTTAAAGGGAGAATGGAGAGTATGGAGGAGCTGGAGAGGAGCATAAACAGATTCGCAAAAAAAAAGAGAATCTCTTTTATTTCATATAGGATTTTACCCGCCGCTGCAGAGAGAGTTATAGATTTTGTGACCACCTTCATCTCAAGGGATTCTGTCGGATTTAGCCAGTCAGACAGATATGGCGGGTCATTCTGGCCAAGATTCAAAGGAGAGGGGGCAGGATGCAGTGCATTCGGAATGGCAGCATTAGAATTAACCGGGTCAAAAATAGATTATCCTGAATGGTATGTTAAAGTCCTCGTTCCATACGATCTTGTTGGGGGCAAATATAATAACGGAAGGAGAGTCAGGCCGGGAGAAATACTTAAAAGAAAAACCTGGTACCAGGGATCAGGTGTTGAAAATCAAGAATATTTTACTCATTTTATATACGACCCCAGTTATATTTATGGCTGGATCTTGAATCAACTTTCTGCAGCTCAGATGCCGGAAGGTTTTACAAAAAGCACAAAAACCTCCAAAGAGGGCAGGGTGATTAATGGATTATCCTTTGACGCAACCGGTATTAAAACTCCCACTGAACCCATTTTTAAAGAGAGAGTCACCCCCTCTGCCTTTGTACTCTAGAACCCGCACTTTATGAAAATATTATCTATCAAAAGTATATGGGTGCTTTTGTCAGTCGTTTGTTTTATAAGAGTTTCCGGGACAAGTATTAATACTGTTCAGGATTCAGCAAAGGCAAATGAGCTAATTCTATACACGATCCCATCATTTATTCCGCTTGACTGGAGTTCCCCGGCCTCCTTAATGGAGAGTTCTTTAGATAGTTTTATCTACTCCAGATTTTCAAAAAAATCATATTCAATTGGACATATGATAATTGTACTTAATTCTCCACTGGCAGACTCATCTGTAAAAATGGCTATGAGGTCTACATCAAACCGGGAGAAGATCAACCTCTTTATTAGAGATGGTGTTGGGATGGGCATCCTGGGTGCACCAATGCAGGGTCGCCTTGAAACAACAAAAGAGATAGAGGAATTACTGGATTTATATCAGCAGAAGGAGAAAAGGAAAATCTCATTTATGAGATATGTACTAAATGAAAAGTCAACTTCACGAGTTCTTGAGTTTTTAGCATTATACTCCGGACACACAAACACTGAATACCAGCCACACAAACTTTACGGAGGTCTCTTCTGGCCCAGATATGAAAACGAGGGAGCAGGCTGCTCAGCTTTTGCTATAGCTACTCTTGAGGTAGCCGGGATCTCGGTAAATAATCCGGAATGGTTTATTTTTGTAAATATTCCCGGTTCCCTGGTAGGTGGCAGTTACAATAACGGGAGAAGAGTAAGAGGGGTTGATATCGAATATGCAAAAGAGTGGCACAATGGGGAGGGCATTCCGGAAAAGGACTTCTTCCCTTACAAAATTTACGACCCCTCAAAAATATACAACTGGATAAATGCGATTCTTGCAGATAGTTCTGAATTTTACAAACCATACACTATCGGAAGGGTAAAAGGGTTGACATTTGATGCACGGAAGATAATACCCGATATGAGCGAGCCCATTATTTTAACCAGAGAGCAACCATCTTGTTTTGTGAGTGTTTTAAAGGAGAGGGTCAAATAGTTGCATTTTTATTTTTTTATAGTACCTTTGCGCCCCTAATGACATTTGATAATCTTGAAATTATAGAGCCTCTATTGAGAGCTCTTAATCACGAGGGGTATTCTACCCCCACACCCATTCAGCAACAGGCTATTCCGGTAATTCTAAATAACCACGATGTACTGGGTTGCGCACAGACAGGCACCGGCAAGACGGCTGCATTCTCCATTCCAATTCTTCAGAATATTTACAAAGCCACATCAAAAGGGCAGAGAAGAGAGGTAAAAGCACTTGTATTAACCCCTACCAGGGAACTTGCTGTTCAAATTGATGAAAGTTTTGCAGCATACGGAAGATACACAGATTTAAGACATACAGTAATATATGGAGGGGTTGGTCAAAGAACCCAGACAGACGCCCTCAGAAGAGGAGTAGATATTCTTGTTGCAACTCCGGGTAGACTTCTGGATCTTATGAATCAGGGGTATGTTGACCTCCGCAGGGTTGAGTTTTTTGTTCTTGATGAGGCCGACAGAATGCTGGATATGGGATTCATTCACGATATAAGAAGAATTGTATCCAAAATCCCTCAAAAAAGGCAGACTCTGCTATTTTCTGCAACAATGCCTGATGAGATTGCTCACCTGGCAGAAAGTATACTGAGAGATCCGGTGAGAATTGAGGTTACACCTGCTGCATCTACAGTAGATACAATTGAACAATATCTCTATTACGCAGACAGAGAGCATAAGATGCCCCTTCTGGTTGATCTTCTTAAGGATCAGAGCAAAGAGTCAGTACTTATTTTCTCCAGAACTAAACACGGTGCAGATAAGATTGCTAAAAACCTTTTAAGGGAGGGTATCAGAAGTGACGCAATTCACGGCAATAAATCACAAACTGCCAGGCAAATTGCCCTAAAGAAATTCAAAGCAAAAAAAATACGGGTACTTATTGCTACAGACATAGCATCCCGCGGAATTGATATCGACAACCTCTCACATGTTATAAACTATGACCTTCCGGAGGATCCTGAGAGTTATGTACACAGAATAGGAAGAACCGGCCGTGCAGGGATGTCCGGAATTGCTCTCTCATTTTGTGATACAAAGGAGAGAACTCTTCTTAAGAGTATTCAGAAACTTATTGGAAAGAAGCTTGACATACTGGAGCATGAGTTGGCAATTTCTGAGGCTGTTCAGAAGCCTGAGCGCAGGAGCCGAAGAAGATAAAAGCTATATTTGCAAATAAAAAATGCAATAATATGGCAAAATACGGATGGTTCATCTGGTTATCACTAATTGCTGCAATAGCAACATTCCTGGCAATTCCGGGTACAAGAGATCTTTTTGAGTCAGCAACTGCAGCTCATCCCTACATAATGGGTTTTGTTAAATTTGCAATCCTCTCAATGATGGGTGAGTTTCTTGCTGTCCGGTTGGTTAAGGGAGAGTGGAAAGCTGTCAGGGGCATGTTTGCAAAGATGTTTGTATGGGGCATTCTCGGAATGATGATAGTAGCTATGTTTGCTCTATTTACTGCAGGGGTTGCAGCAACTATTGAAAAGGGGCTGTTGTGGACAGGAGGGTCCCGGTTGTTGTTCGCTTTTTATGTTTCGGCCATAATGAATCTAACCTTTGGGACTGCATTTATGGCTGCTCACAGAATCACAGATTATATCATTGAAAACGGGGGTTCTGCATCAGCAGCAGTCTCTTCAACAGACTGGAGTGGGTTCGTTAAATTCGTAGTGGGCAAGACAATCCCGCTATTTTGGGTGCCTGCCCACACGATAACATTTCTACTTCCGGACCAGTACAGAGTGCTTTTTGCTGCCTCTCTCTCAATTGTACTCGGTCTTATTTTGTCTTACGCGAAGCTCCGTAAATAGAGGCTTCGTTCACAAGATGTCTGAAGATTCCAATAAAGGTATCATATCCATTTGAAGTGAAGACCTCAGGGTGGAACTGAACTCCGTAAACTTTGGAGCTGCCTCTCTTTTCCATAGCCTCTATAACTCCGTCCTTAGAGAGGGCTGTTACTATAAATCCCGGAGCTACATCTTTAACGGCCTGATGGTGGAATGTATTTACAGCAATACTGTCAACTCCAATCTGCTTGTAAAGCAAAGAACCCTTTTCAATTTTAATTGAGTGTGTCCCGTACCATCCCGGAGTACTCTGCCTGTGTTTAACTGAGTAACCCTTTAACTGAGACGGCAGATCCTGGTATAAAGTGCCTCCAAATGCCACATTCAGCAACTGATGCCCTCTGCAAATTCCCAGCAGGGGAATCCCCTTTTCAACAGCAAGTCTTATCAGAGCAATGTCAAAATCATCCCTTTTAGGAGCTATTTCACCCATTGCAGATATTGGCTCTTCGCCAAACCATTTAAGTGGATCAATATCCTCACCGCCGGTCATAATCACTGCATCAACCCTCTCCAGCATCGCAGAGAGAAGTTCAGTGTCAGATGTAAGAGGAAGGACTACCGGCACACCACCTGCTCTTATAACAGAGTTAACATAGGTAATTGGAACTTGTGTTGATGTACCCTCTCCCCAGGTTGAGGAGATACCAATGACCGGCTTTTTTGCACTCTGAGCTGCGAGGTTCAGGGAGAAAAGAGCAAATAAAACAATAACCAGATTTTTTTTCATTATAGTATCAGTTTAATATTTAAGGCATATGTACGGGCCCGTCAAAGCCTACAGGTATTCCCAAAAGAAGCCATATTGTAATCATCACCGCCCACACTATCAGGAATATTACTGTATACGGAATCATTAAAGAGATAATTGTTCCTATTCCATTCTTCTCATCATACTTCTGTGCGTAGGTTACAATTAAAGCAAAATAGCTCATCATTGGTGTTATAACATTTGTAACAGAATCTCCTATCCTGAAGGCAGCCTGGGTAAGTCCCGGATGGTATCCCAGAAGCATAAACATAGGGATAAATACAGGCGCCATAATAGCCCATTTTGCCGATGCACTGCCCATGAAAAGATTTAGAAAAGCTGCCAGAAGAACAAATGCCAGAATAAGCGGGATTCCTGTAAATCCAATATTCTTTAAAAATTGTGCTCCATCTATTGCCAGCACAAGACCAAGATTTGAGTAATTAAACCAGTATATAAACTGGGCGGCAAAGAATACAAGAACAATATATCCGCCCAGACCCTTCATTGAGTGGGTCATATGTTTAATTACATCTTTATCATTCTTAATTGTTCCTACTATTATTCCGTAAATCATCCCCGGCACAAAAAATAGTAAGAGCAGACCCACTACAATTCCTGAAAAGAAAGGGGAGCGCAGAATCCCTCCTGTCTGAGGATCTCTCAAAAGCCCATCTTCCGGTATAATGGTCCAGGCCATAATAGCCATAAAAATTAAAGTGCCCCATCCGGCCCACTTAAGAGCCTTTTTCTCTTTTGGATTTATCTGCTCAATTTCCAGAGGCTTCTCTGTGCCGTGATATGTCCCCAGTCTTGGCTCAACAATTTTTTCTGTCACCCAGGTGCCTACAAAAACAACCATCAGGGCGCTGGCAAACATAAAGAAGTAGTTTACCATTGGGTTAATATTCATTTCCGGATCTATAATATTTGCAGCAGAGGTTGAGAGTCCTGCAAGGATAGGATCTACTGACCCAATAAGAAAATTTGATCCGAATCCTGCGCTCACCCCTGCAAATGCTGCCGCAAAACCAGCCATTGGATGTCTCCCCAGTGCATGGAAAATCATAGCTCCCAGAGGTATAAGAATTACATAACCCACCTCAGAGGCCAGATGAGAAAAAATACCCGCAACAATAATTGATGCTGTTATCAGTTTTTTTGGTGCTCCAAGCACAAGCTGGCGTACAAGGACAGTAAAGAGGCCCGACCCCTCTGCAACACCTATTCCTATCATTATTACGAGCACAAGGCCCAGTGGAGGAAATTCCACAAAATTGTGCTCAACATTTGTGTAAATCCATCTTATACCATCTCCGCTCAACAGATTTCTCACCTGAATTATTTCACCGGTAGAGGGGTGAGCTGCCTGAAGGCCTACGGCAGAGGCCCACCAGGAGAGTAGTGCAACCAGGGCTGCCATCATAAAAAAAAGTGTGGCGGGGTGTGGCAATCTGTTTCCCACCACTTCAATAGTGTCTAATACTCTTGCAAAACGGCTCTTTTTAGTCATTTTGTAGTTGTGTTGTTAGTTTATAATTTGTTTTTAGTTCTGAATTTTTAACCAAGGTCCAAAGTTCTCCTCTCCTCCAAAATCAATATCCAAAGATGGCCTGTCACCAAAAATGAATTTAACTCTGAATCCGTGTCCGTCACTGCGGAAAGTAAATTCATTACCGTCTTTGTGGATAAGTTTATGCCTCCATCCTTTAGGTCCAACAGTAATATAAGCATCATCCCCCTCAACATCAACTACAGCTTTCCCAAAAAGTTCTCCCTTATCATATACTCCGGCAATTGACATAAGAGAAGGGGCCCCCTTTTTTTCTACCGTTGTGTCTCTCTTAAGCGCCCTCTCTCTGCTCTCCTTTGAGCTTTTTATCCACTCGGCCAGGAAATCGGCACTGTAATCCCTCAAAACCTCCTCTCCCCTGTACATATCAATAAGCCTCCTCATCAGTGAGTATCTGAGATTTGAAGGTGCATCGGAATTAACCAGAAAAACCATCCCCAGATTCAGCTCAGGAACAAAAGCCACAAGCGTTGTAAATCCCCAGGTGGTTCCTGTATGAAACCATAGTCTGTATCTGCTATTTTGTTCAACAAACCAGCAATGAGCGTAAAGCGTTGTTCTCGCAGAGTCCTGAGAGGTTATGGTCTGACCTCTGTGAAGATAGTTCATTCCCTTTTTTGTTATGATCTCTTTTCCTCCGGCTTTTCCTTTGTCCAGGTGAAACTGTACATATTTCAGCATATCCGGAACAGTTGAATTTACAGAACCGGCCGGACCCACTACTGTAAGCCAGTGAAGAGCCTGCTCTTCTCCCAGAAGTGGAGAGTGGTATATGGAGTCTCTCCAGCCATAGTCGTTTGGTACTGCTGCATAGGGTGAGGCTGCAAATGGCTCTCCGTTTGCGGAAGTGTTGTACATCCCAAGAGGGTCAAGTATTACATCTTTCAAGTTATCCTCCCAGCTCTTTCCTGAAAGTTTCTCAATTATTTTCTGTGCAATGATAAAAGTTATATTATTATACTCGTATGAACCCCTGAAGCTATATCCGGGTTTTAGAAGATGCATCATTTTGTACACATCATCCCTGGAGTAACCAAGGTTTGGAATATATGTACCCTGCTGACCCTTAATACCCATCCTGTGGGTCATAATATCTTTTACCTGAAGATTCTCCTCAATCCAGTTATCATACAGATCAAGGTCAGGAAGTATTCTCTTCACAGTATCATCCCATTTAACCTTTCCCTCATCAACCAGTTTAGCCATTAAAATGGCTGTAAAAGATTTTGAAACAGATCCTATCTGAAAAAGAGTCGTTTCATTTACAGGAGTTCCATCTGGTCTGGCATCTCCAAATCCCTCAAGAAAGACAACCTCTCCATCTTTTATTACTCCGGCAGCTATTCCGGGAATTTTCCACTCATTTTTAACCTTGAGGATATAATCTCTGTAGTTGTTAAAATCAATTGTACCTCTGTTCTGAGCATAAAGAGCTGAAGAACATAATGAAGCAAGTGTCAGCAGGGCTGATGCGAAGGTGTGGGTTAGTTTCATTGTAAAAGTCATTTCAGACAAAGATAATTATATTTGTAAAGTAATAAATCATACAAGAATGGCAAAGGTGAAAAAGGCGTGGTTCTGTTCCTCATGCGGGAACGAGAGTGCTAAATGGATGGGGAAATGCCCTGCCTGCGGAGAGTGGAACACTATGCAGGAGGAGATTGTTTCTAAAGAGGGGAGCTCGTCTGTAACTTTTGGCAGAGGGGGATTAAGAGAGAACGGACATGCTCCCAGACCTGAACCTCTATCTGCCCTCTCTTCATCTGAAGAGCAGAGAGTTCTGCTTGGCATATCTGAGATGGACAGAATCCTTGGAGGTGGCCTGGTACAGGGCTCAATGGTACTTATCGGTGGCGAACCCGGAATAGGAAAATCTACCCTGGCTCTGCAGATTCCTCTTCACTGCCCACAGATTAAGACTCTATATGTATCGGGAGAGGAGAGCGCCAGACAAATTAAACTCAGGGCTCAAAGACTTGGCGGAGATGATTCAAATACTTTGATTCTCAGCGAGACCCTCATAGAAAACATTCTTGTCCAGGCAAAAGAGCAGGCTCCGGCTTTAATGGTCATAGACTCTATTCAGACTATGTACTCGGAGGTGCTTGAAAGCTCTCCGGGAACAGTTTCACAGGTGAGAGAGTGTGCAGCAATGTTACTCCGGTTTGCAAAAGAGACGGGAACACCTGTGCTCATAATAGGTCACATCACTAAAGAGGGCAGTATAGCCGGCCCAAAGGTTCTTGAGCACATCGTAGATGTTGTTCTTCAGTTTGAAGGAGATACAAGACACTCTTACAGAATACTCAGAAGTATAAAAAACAGGTTTGGCTCTACCGCAGAGCTTGCTATTTTTGAGATGGTGGCAACAGGGCTCAGAGAGGTCTCAAATCCATCTGAAATGCTGATTCCCATGCACGGGGAGGATCTCTCGGGCATAGCAGTTGCAGCTATGCTTGACGGAACCAGACCTTTTCTAATAGAGACTCAGGCTTTGGTAAGTACTGCCGCATATGGTACACCACAAAGGTCTGCAACTGGTTTTGACTCCAGAAGAACAAATATGCTCCTTGCCGTACTCGAGAAGAGGGCAGGTTTTAAACTTGCTGCAAAAGATGTTTTTCTTAATATGGCAGGCGGGCTGAAAGTAACAGATCCCGCTTGTGATCTTGCTGTTGTTTGTGCTATCCTTTCATCAAACTTTGACTACGCCATCCCGTCCGGATATTGTTTTGCCGCCGAAGTCGGCCTCAGCGGAGAGATACGGCCGGTAAGTCAGGTGGAGAGGCGTATAGCAGAGGCCGAGAAACTCGGCTTTAAAAAAATATTTGTCTCCGCCTTCAGCAAACACCCAAAGGATGGCAAACAAAGAATAAAGGTTATTGAAATTAAAGATATCCCGGAACTAGTAAGGGAGCTTTTTAAAGGGTAAGATTCTACATAAAAAAGAGAGAAACTCCAACAACACTCAGCACTGCACCCAGAGTCTCAACCCAGGTTACCTTCTTCTTATAAATAAGAATATAAGGGAGCAGAATTATAATTGGTGTTGTTGCCATAATTGTTGATGCAACGGCTGTGTTGGCATTCTGAACAGCCAGCAGAGATAGGGAAACCCCAATAAAAGGGCCGAAAATTGACCCAAGAAAAGTAGCCCCCATAGCTTTTTTATCTCTGATACCCTCCCTGAGAAACTTAATTCTGCCTGTCAGAACAATAATAAGGGCAAATCCAATTGCACCACTTATAATCCTCATATGGGTAGCTGCAAATGGAATATACGAAGCCACCTCTGTACCCTCTGCTGAGATAGCGTAATGATTCATCCCAACCTTGCTCAAAACAATGCCTAATCCCTGACCGAGAGCAGCTCCAATTCCAAGAAGGACCCCCTTCATCGGTAGATTCAACTCTACATCAGGCAGGATTTTTTTAACAAAACTCCTCTTCTCTTTTTCACAACTTGTCACTACAGCCATATGACTGGTACCGGCAATTGCAGTAGCATCTCCGTTTTTGGGAGCACTCCTTTTTAAGATTGAAATCCCGATACCAAACATTGTTACTGACATCCCCAGAAATCCCATAGGAGAAAGTTTCTCTCCCAGTAATATCCAGCCGAAAAGAGCAGCAAAGGGGGGAGCGAGAGTCATGAGAAGCTGAGAGAATCTTGCCGTAATAATAGTATATGAATAGAAGAGACATAAGTCTCCAAAAACAAACCCCACCAGTCCGGAGAGAGACATCCACAGCCAGGTCTTTCCATCTGCTTCAGCTGGGATAAAAGATCCGGTAGTAATGAAGAGCATTACTCCCAGAAGAAAAAATGCAAACAGGAGTCTGAGCAGATTAACTGACAGAGATCCAATTCTTTTTCCGGCAAATTCAAAAAACAGAGCGGTAAATGTCCAGGAGACAGCTACCGCTATTGATATAATTTCCCCAAAGTATTGCATAAATTTATTTTTGAGGTGCAAATGTAAGAATATGTTCAGAATTCCGGTAAAAATTCCTCATAAGCAGCCAAATCAAGAAGGCCGTGTCCTGAGAGATTAAAAAGGATAACTTCACTTTTGCCGGATTCTCTGGCCTTCAGAGCCTCTCTTACAACTGCTGCAATGGCATGAGTGCTCTCAGGTGCGGGGATAATTCCTTCGCTTCTGGCAAACATCAACCCGGATGTAAACGCCTCTGACTGCTCAATTGCAACACTATCAAGCAACCCATCAAGTTTAAGCCTGCTAACTATTCTGCCACCTCCGTGGTACCTGAGCCCGGCAGCGTGAATCTGTTCAGGAGAGAATTCGTGACCAAGGGTGAACATTGGTATCAACGGAGTCATCCCGGCACTATCTCCAAAATCATATTCAAATTTTCCTGTTGTAAGCTTTGGACAGGCAGATGGCTCTGCAGCAATGGCCTTTACTCCATTACGAATAAAAGGAAATGCTATTCCTGCAAAATTTGAGCCCCCTCCAAAACAGGCAATAACCTTATCCGGACGCTCTCCTGCCATCTCCATCTGCTTCCCGGCCTCAAGGCCTATTATTGACTGGTGAAGAAGAACATGATCAAGAACACTCCCCAGCGAATATCTTGTATCCGGATTTGTAACAGCCATCTCAACAGCTTCAGAGATTGCAATTCCCAGACTGCCTCTCTCATTGGGAGAGGAGGAGAGAAGTTTACGCCCGTACATTGTCAAATTTGATGGAGAGGGGTGAACAGAGGCACCAAATGAATTCATAAAAATCTTTCTGTATGGTTTTGCGTCATAGCTCTGCCTTACCATAAAAACATCCAGCTCCATACCAAAGTGCTTGCAGGCAATACTCATAGCACTTCCCCACTGCCCTGCTCCTGTCTCTGTAGTTATTCTTTTAATCCCCTGAATTTTGTTGTAATAGGCTTGAGCTATAGCTGTGTTAAATTTATGTGACCCCACAGGACTTACACTCTCATTTTTAAAGAATATTTTTGCAGGTGTGTCAAGTACCTTTTCCAATTCATGAGCCCTTACAAGAGGTGTGGGTCTGTACATTTTATACATATCCCTTACCTCATCAGGAATCTCAATCCACCTCTCGTTTGAGAACTCCTGTTTTACAAGTTCTTTAGCAAATAGTGGCTCCATCTCCTCCGGTTTAAGAGGATTTCCGGTTGCCGGATTTAACATTGGATCAGGCAAATTTTTCATATCTGCCTTAATGTTGTACCACATTCTGGGTACCTCCTTCTCGTCAAGCAAGAATCGTTTTTTGTTTGTCATAATGTTTATAATTAAAAAATAAAAAAAGGCCCGGAGCGTGAGCTCCGGACCTTTGTATATTGGTAATGGGTTAAACCCTTATCAAAATATTACGGCATAATGAAGTGCTCACAAATCAAATTTGACTTGCGCCACCACCATGACTGAATATTTGATATAACTGCTTTCATTCTGTTTGTTGAGGCAAATCTAAAAAGAATCTCTGAAAACACAATGGAGCATCCTATCTTTTCCGTTAATATCTTTCCTTAACTCCACCTCACAATAATCCATCTCCATAAATAGTTCTGCAGTCTCCAACGCCTTTGCCTCATTAAGTTCGAGGTAGATTTCTCCTCCGTTTTTCAACAGAGCCCGGCCCCAGTTTGCAATAGATTTATAAAAAACAAGAGGATCATTGTCAGGCACAAAAAGGGCGCTATGCGGCTCGAAATCCAATACATTACTTCTCATTAAAACTCTCTCAGACTCCATTACATAAGGGGGATTGCTCACTATAATATCAAGAGTCCCGCTCCCTATAATATACTGGCTAAGAGCTCCTGTCAAAAGATCACATTTAAATATTGAGGGCTTTTTTACGGCAGGTTTTATTTTTTGTTCTTCAACACAAATCCTTTCCGAGTTTTCTGAAGCAACCTCTAATGCCACATCTGAAATATCAAACATAAAGATATCAGATCCGGGCATTTCGCAAGCAAGCGTTATCCCGATACAACCGGAACCTGTCGCAGCATCCAGAATTCTAAGGCCTGCTCCACCCTGTTTCTCACTTGTAACCCACGATACCAGCTCCTCTGTCTCAGGCCTGGGAATTAGCACCCCCTCTTTAACAATAAAATCTCTGTTGAAAAATTCCTGAAAGCCCAAAACATATTGCAGTGGCCTGCCTCTTTTGAGCTCCTCTGCCATAATATTTAGTTTAGGCAGGAATACCTCTCCAATTTCCATCTCAGGATTGGTCAGATGGGCATAAGGTGGTAAAGAGCAAACTTCGTTTAAAAGTTTAACAGAAATGGCCTTGGCCTCATTTGAGCCATATATCGCACCAAGAGATGAGGTGAGGGTCTGTACAAAATTTCTGTATGTTACCATAATCAGAGTTTCAGAGCCCAGATATTACCGGCAAAATCAGCTATGTAAAGCATTCCACTCTCAATTACAGGGGAGGCAAGATTGGGAGAGCCTGTATTAAACCTCCACTTAAAAACACCAGTCTCTGCATTAACACAATATACATATCCGTCATTTGCCCCAAAATAGAGATCGCCTGCATAAAGCAACGGACTGCTCTCAACAGTAAGCTGGAAATCCTTTGTATACGGAGCTGTGTAAATCAATGCAGGATTTGGTCTGAAATTCCACATCTCTTTATAGTCCTCCTTTCTGTTGAATGCCACCACTCCTTTGTCTGTAGTTCCTACTATGTAGTATTTATCTGTAACAAGAGGCTTTGAGTAGCTGTTAACTGTGTAAGAGATATGTTTTTTCACCCTCTCTTCACCGCTGAGAGGATCCACTTCTGTTATATAATTTGGTGATGTATAGAAAAATGAGCCTCCAAAGGCAACAGGAGAGTTATCGGCAATTCTGGTATCGTTATCTCGCTTCTCCCACAGGAGCTTTCCATCCTCTGAGCTATGTGCAAATCTCCCTGTCCAGTAGGCAGATGTAAGAAGCACTCCCGTTCCTGGCTCAATTACAGGTGATGCAACAGTTGTAACTCCCCCTCTCCAGGAGCTGTTTACCCATAGAACCTTTCCATCTTTAGCCCTCATTGCCGTAAGAAAATCTCCCTGACCGGCATAAACAACATCGTTATATACAACTACTCCCTGGTTATATGACGGGTGAACAGAACCCCGTCTAAGCTCCCTTGTCCATTTCAGAGAGCCCTTTGATACATCTGCAGCATAGACCTTACCCTCTACATCCGCAGCATACAACATTCCGTTCCAATACTCCATCCTGTTTTTGACAGAGTTTTCTACAGGTATTTTCCAGGCTATCTTTCCGCTGCTCTTTTCGAAGGCAACAATCGCTGATTTTTTTGCAGACTCATCATCGGCAGTTGCAGTTATTACATATTTGTCTGTTAAAACAGGTGTCACCATATGAATAGCTCCCCCTGCCGGTGCTCTCCAGGATACAACCGGAGCTGAATATATTTCAGCCGGTTTTACGATAACACTCCCGTCAGAAAATTCAGCTTTTACTTTTACGGCATCAGGAGAATTCATGTCTCTTACAGCAGATGAAGGGAATGAGACAATCCATGTAAAATCAGACTCTTTTGTCATCTTATACTCCTTTTTTCCTGCTATAGCATTTGCTCCGGTAACATTAGACGGAGTATCATAAATGGTTGCAACTACATTTATATTCTTACGCTCCTTCCCAAACAGAGATCTTGATCCTGTCTCATCTTCGTATGCTGTTGCCCTTACATGTTTATCCAGCGGAGAGTAGATTAATTTTGTTTCAACCTCTCCTGCAGAATTAAAGTTTATAACCCTGAATGATGAGGGTGAATGGTTAATCCCGCCTTTGTTTGGAGACATTGATGAGATAGTTGCTACTCCACCCCTGGATGTCTTGTGAAACATATTGGTGTGATAGTGAGCATATAAGTAGGCCTTAAGATTGTAGGCCTTAAGATCTAATTCAAATCTCTTCGTTTTTATAACAAAATCAGATTCAAATCCTAAAAGGTGGTGATTAAAAATAATAACAGGCGTACCGGGCTTAATTGCTTCAAGATCATTTTTAAGCCATGTATATACATCTTCTGATGTATATCCGGGCTTTTTGTCTCCCTGTAACACGGGAAGATTTACAAAGTGCACACCATTAATATTGAACGAATACCATACGGGGCCAAAGAGCTCTTCGTACAGAGCCTCCCCTGTGGGGCCGTCAACAAGATCATGGTTACCGAGGGTATATACAGTACGAACCCCCAGTTTTGATTCATTCAGCTCTTTAGCATGAAAACGCATCCCCTTCTCGTAACAAATATCGCCGTTAAAAAGCACAAAAGCCGGCCTGGCATTGTTCACATAACTCTTGAACAGTGTTACCCAATCCTTGTATACACTCGCCTCTGTGTCTCCTGTATGGATAAAGAATCCCGGATAATTATCCCTTTTAACAAGTTTGAAAGTATAGCTTTCTGATGAGGGGTCAATCCTTCGGTAGAAACCCCCTTCGTGATCATAACCATCAGGGGTGGAAACAAATATAAATTTTGCATTGGGGCTGGTATCAAAAAAGAAGGTCCCGGTTGAGTCACTTTTAACGACTGTATAGCCATCAGAAACCACAACATTCCTAATTCCGGCACCTTTTATATCCTCTACCCGTCCGGAAACCCAATGAGCCATAACCGTCTGGGAAATGGCGAGAAAAAATATAATGACAGATATTAAATTTCTCATAACATTGAAGCGTAAATTAGTTTTGTTACAAAGTCTTTTATTGACATCCCGGCAGATCTGACCTGCTGCGGTACAAGGCTCATCTCAGTCATACCCGGGACAGTATTAATCTCAAGAAAGAATATATCCTCTCCCCTGACTATATAATCAACCCTGACCACCCCGCGGCAGCCCAGGTATCTGTATATTTCGTGTGTGGTTTTCTGAATTCTTTCGGAGAGATTATCAGGAATATCTGCAGGACAAATCTCTCTGGATGCCCCCAGATATTTTGCCTCATAGTCAAAAAACTCTTTGTCAGGGATAATCTCTGTAACCGGCAATTTTACAAGCTCCCCATCAGACTCAAAAACACCGTTTGTCATCTCTCTCCCCTTTATATACTCCTCTGCAAGGATTGAATCGGCCTCAGCAAAAGCAGCCTCAAGAGCACCCTTAAGCTCCTCTCTGCTCTTTACTTTTGTTACGCCGAAGCTGCTTCCTCCTACATTAGGTTTCACAAAAAGCGGAAGGCCCAGTTTTGATATTATCTTCTCCTCATCAGGAGTATCTCTTTTGTGAAGGAGAATCTCCTTTGCAAGAGCAATTCCGGTATCTCTCAGGAAGCATTTACATGCATATTTATCGAAAGTTATTGCAGAGACTGTAGATGGGCATGTGGTGTATCTCATGCCTATCATCTCAAAATATGCCTGGAGTAAACCATTCTCTCCGGGGGTTCCGTGTATCATAATCAAAGCTGTGTCAAACCTCAACTTGCGGCCATCCTTTATAAATGAAAAATCTGCCTTGTCTATGTCACAAATATTACGGGTTTCAGAAACAACTCTCCATTCACTTCCTGATATGTGTACCTCGTGTACATCAAAAAGATCCTTGTCAATATGAGACAATACATGTTTACCGCTCTTTACAGAGACCTCAGCCTCTGAAGAGTCTCCCCCGTATACGAGAGCTATACTCAATTTTTTCATTAGGAATTATCTGTTAATTGAAAAATGGGTCATTTGCCGTGGAAGTTCCTTCAAGTTCGTCGTCCGCTCCGCTGCAGTTTAGAATGGCTGAAAATCCTGCCGGAGCAAGGAATGTATCATATTCTGTTATGCCCAGAGTACCATCCGCCAGCACCTTCTGCATAAATATCCCCCATATGGGAAGAGCCATATTAGAACCACCTCCAAGGGCAAGACCCTCAAAGTGAACCTGTCTGTCCTCTCCTCCTACCCAAACTCCGGCTGTTAGCTTTGGTACATATCCAATAAACCATCCGTCTGACTGGTCGTTGGTTGTTCCGGTCTTCCCGGCAATCGGACCTCTTGGCACATATTTGTATCTTAATCTTGCGGCTGTTCCCTCGTTTACAACACCCTGCATCAGATTGACCATAAGATAAGCAGTTGACTCACTTATAGCCTCTCTCTTTCTGCCCGTGAAGTTCCCAAGTACATTGCCGGCCTTATCTTCAATCCTTAAAACAAATGTCGGCTCAACATGCACCCCTCTGCTTGGATAGGTATTGTATGCCCCGACCATCTCGTAAAGCGTAATATCTGCAGGTCCCAGGCACAATGAAACTACCGGATCAAGGAATGTTTTAATACCAAGTCTTCTTGCCATATCTACCAAAGCATATGGTCCAAACTGCTTCATCAGGTATGCCGATATGTTGTTTGAACTCTTTGTAAGACCCCATTTAAGAGTTACATGTTTTCCAATCCATTCGGGTTTATCAGTACTCTCCGGAGTCCAGGTAGTGTCACCCACAATAAATGTCTGGGGAACATTCACTACTTTATCGCAGGGAGAGTACCCCTCCTGCATGGCAAGGGTATAGAGGAAAGGCTTGATTGTAGAGCCAACCTGTCTCTTAGCCTGTCTGGCATTGTCATACTTGAAGTATCTGTAATTTGGCCCTCCAACATAGGCCCTTACGAACCCTGTCTGAGGCTCCATGGCCATAAAAGATGCCCTGAGGAATGACTTATAATATCTGATTGAATCATTTGGAGTCATTGTTGTATCAATGTGCCCCCTGCCTTTCCAGGAAAAGACCGTCATTCTTACGGGCTTATCAAAAGTTGCTTCAATATCTCTGTCAGAGAGCCCCTCCTGTTTTAGCATTCTCCACCTGTCACTCCATCTCCTTGCCTGCTTCATTATATTATCTGTGACAGCCTTAGGCTCTCCGTTTGAGAATGGTCTGTTGTTTTTCCATTTAAGTTCCCTGAAGAAGGCCGGCTGAAGGTCCTTTCCCAAATGCTCCGCAATTGCCTCCTCTGCATATTGCTGCATTTTGGCATTAATTGTTGTATAGATTTTCAGACCATCCTTGTCCAGATTATATTTTGTGCCATCAGGCTTAAGGTTTTTATTAAGCCATCCGTAAAGCGGGTCGCTTCTCCAGAGAGTTGAATCGGCAGCAAAGTCCTCCCTGTGACGATAGTCAGACCTCACCGGCTCTCTTGCATTCATTACCCTTCTTAGCATGTCTCTGAAATAGGGGGCAAGTCCTGAATTGTGATCCTGCTGAGAATATGCCAGTTTCACCGGAATTTGCGAGACAGAATCATAAACATCTCTCTCAATATAACCATACTTCCTCATCTGATTCAAAACATGGTTTCTCCTCTGAAGGGAGAGTTCCGGATTTATGACAGGATTAAATCTTGTAGGTTTATTAACCATCCCAACCAAAATTGCAGCCTCCTCAATTGTAAGTTCAGATGGATGCTTTGCAAAGAATGTATTTGAAGCAGCCCTTATGCCGTATGCGTTACTGCCAAAGAAGACAGCATTCAGATACATACTCAGAATCTCGTTTTTTGTATAGTTTCTCTCCAGCTTAACAGCAGTAATCCACTCCCTGAATTTGTTTACGCCAAGAACAACATATCGCGCCCCGGGGATGTTACTTTTTACAGTATCCCTGGGAAAGAGAGTCTTTGCCAGCTGCTGGGTCAATGTACTGCCCCCGCCGCCGGACCTGGTCTGACCAAGGATAATTGATTTAACAGCCACCCTGGCAAGACTTTTAAAGTCTATTCCGCTGTGGCTCATAAATCTGGCATCCTCTGTTGCAATTACAGCAGCTACCAGGTTGGGCGATAATTCGTCATAGGTTACATAAGATCTGTTCTCTATATGAAATGTTGTAAGAATTTCCCCCTCTTCAGAAATTATTTCAGTTGCCAGATTGCTCTTAGGGTCTTCAAGCTCGCTGAATGAAGGTATATCCGCAAATATGCCCACCAGAAGCAAGACAAACAGCAGAAGAAGAAAAGGCCCGAAAACTATGATTCTGAACCATTTCAGAAATTTTTGCCTGTTTTTAATCTCCATATTTTCTCCTCAGTAAATGGTATCGTAAAGGGCAAAATTAGGAATAAAAATTTTGATTATACCTTATTTTATACCTTACTTTGCAACCATCACGGTTTATAACAGACGATATGGGAGAGAATTTAGTAATTGTCGAGTCACCTGCGAAAGCAAAGACTATCGGCAAATTTCTCGGGGAAGGATTCACGGTTAAATCAAGCTTTGGACACATCAGAGATCTCGCATCCAATACATTGAGCGTTGATCTGGAAAATGGCTATGAGCCCAACTATGTGATCTCTGACGATAAAAAGAGGGTTGTTTCTGAATTAAAAGCAATAGCAAAAAAAGCTTCAGTTATTTGGCTCGCCTCCGATGAGGACCGGGAGGGAGAGGCAATAGCATGGCACCTCAGCGAAGCATTAAAGCTGGACCCCTCAAAGACAAAAAGGATAGTTTTTCACGAAATCACAAAAGATGCAATTGAGAATGCAGTAAAAAATCCGAGAGAGATTGATATGAATCTGGTAATGGCCCAGCAGGCAAGAAGAGTGCTGGATCGCATAGTCGGATTCCAGCTCTCACCTCTGCTATGGAAGAAGGTCAGGCCAAAATTATCTGCAGGAAGAGTTCAGTCTGTCGCAGTCAGACTTGTTGTTGAACGCGAACGGGAAATTCTTGCATTTATTCCAAAGTCTCAGTATAAGATTGAGGGATTATTCACTCCCGGTGATTCAAAGAGCTCTGTTAAAGTCAAAGCAGAAATTCCTGATAAATTTGAAAGCGAACAAGAGGCTCTCTCTATTCTGCAATCCTGTATAAATGCAGATTTCAGAATAATTTCCACAGAGGAGAAAGAGGCCAAAAGAAGCCCATCTCCACCCTTTACAACATCTACACTTCAGCAGGAGGCCTCCAGGAAACTGGGCTTTTCGCTTAACCAGACGATGAGGGTTGCCCAATCTCTTTATGAATCGGGTTACATAACATATATGCGTACTGACTCCGTGAACCTGTCAAAACTGGCACTTGGCGCAGCTAAACAGGTCATTACAGATATTTACGGAAAGGAGTATTCAAAAACTAGACAATTTTCCACCAAGAGCAAAGGGGCTCAGGAGGCTCACGAGGCAATAAGGCCCACATACATGAGTAATGTTGAAATTGATGCTACGCCTCAGGAGAAAAAACTATATAATCTTATATGGAAAAGGACAGTCGCATCTCAGATGGCAGACGCCTCAATCTTAAAAACTGAAATCTTAATAGGTGCAGATACTCTTTCGCATCGTTTTGCAGCTACCGCAGACAGAATAAAATTTGACGGATTCCTCAAAGTTTATGCCGAATCATCTGATGATGACCAGGATGAACCTGATTCACCTCTCAATCTTCCTGAGCTTAAAGAGGGGCAAAAAATGTCCGGAATTAAAGTTACAGCTTCAGAGAAATTTACACAGAAGCCCCCAAGGTATTCAGAGGCGAGTCTTGTAAAAAAACTTGAAGAGCTTGGAATAGGCAGACCATCGACATATGCTCCAACAATTTCCACAATTGTACAGAGAGGGTATGTAACCAAGGATAACAGGCCCGGTTTTGAGAGAAGCTGCAAACTCTTTACCCTTGAAAAGGGAGCTATTAAAGAGAGCAGTAATGTTGAAAAGTGGGGAGCAGAAAAGGGCAGACTTTTTCCTGAAGACATTGGAATGCTGGTTAACGATTTCCTCCTGGACAACTTTGATAGTGTTATCGATTACGGATTTACTGCAAAAGTTGAAGAGCAGTTTGACATTGTTGCTCAGGGGAAACTTCGCTGGAATAAACTTATTGATGATTTTTACCTTCCCTTCAGCAAAAAGGTTAATGAGACCCTGCTTGAGTCAAGACCAAAGAATGCTGAGAGAGAATTAGGACGGGACCCCGCCTCCGGCAAAAAGGTTATAGTAAGATTGGGAAGATTTGGTCCTCTCGCTCAGATAGGGGACAGTGAAGATCCTGATAAAAGGTTTGTCTCTCTTGCAAAAGGGCAGCTTCTGGAGACAATCACACTTGAAGAGGCTCTCAAACTCTTTGCCCTTCCAAGAGTAGTGGGCGAATATAAAGGCAAAGAGATAATTGCTTCATCCGGAAGATTTGGTCCATATCTTAAATTTGACGGTAAATTTATCTCTATGGGAAAAGATCACAGTCCATATTCAGTAGACCTTGAGACATCTGTTTCCATTATTGACGAGAATAGCAAGAAAGAGGATCAGAAACTCATCAAATCATTTACAGACGAGGGCATAGAGATTCTTAACGGAAGGTTTGGCCCGTATATAAAGAGGGGAAAAAACAATTATAAAATACCAAAAGGCAAAGATCCTGTCTCTCTGGAGCTGGAAGAAATTTTAAAAATTATTGAAACTACCCCTGAAAAGTCTCCAAAAAAGCGATAATTCGTAATACTAAAATATGAAAGCGAATAATTCGAGTTTTGAAGCTATTCCTGTAGCGGCTCTAAGTGAACTTACCTCAGGAAGTGCGCTTGCCGTTATAATAAACACAACAGGAGAAGGCAATATATTCAAGGCACTTAGTCAGTTATACAGCCACTCAACCTACAAGGTCTACTACCTGGAGCCGGGAGTCAGCCAGTTAAGAAAGACTCTTCAACTGTGCGAAGAGCTAAAAATCAAAGCAGTAGTACTTTGCGGTGAGGAGCTGCCGGCAATTAACACTTTCATTCCGGAGAGAGGATACTCAGCAACACTTGTATCAGCGGGCAGTGAATTCAACACCACAGATATCCTTTCACACATAATAGGCGATAAAAACGCACACTCATTTTCTCATGTGGGATATCAACTTTACAGATATAATCCGCTGAAATTAAGCGAGATCAGAAGCCGGTATTTTGAAGAGATGCGTCTTGGTTCACTTCGGGGAGGGGTAAACAATGCTGAGCCTCTGATGAGAAACTCCACCCATTTTTTTGTAGATATGCGGAGTATCAGACAGGCAGACTTTCCTGATAACAGCAACCAGCTTCCAAACGGGTTGTACGGGGAGGAGATGTGCCAGCTGGCCAGATACATGGGTATGGGACAAAGATTCGTATCGCTCTTCCTTTTTGGATACCTTCCAAAGAGTAAGCCCGGCTCTACCGGAACACACCTTACCTCCGAGGTGCTCTGGCACCTGTTTGAGGCAATGGCAGCAAGCATTTCAGAGGATCCCGGAATAACTGCACCAGAGGAAATATTTAACAAAAAAATTGTAAGTATGGGACAGGAGGGACAAGAGATAGTTTTTATTTCAAGTCCAACAACCGGAAGATGGTGGATGGTGGTTCCCGATGTAAAAAACAATATAAATCAATTCATTGCGTGCTCTTATTCTGATTATTTGACAGCATATTCAGGTGAGATCCCATTAAGGTGGCTTTTCTTTTATCAAAAAATTAATCCATCTTAATTATAATTTATTATTATATTTGTATGTTTAGATAACAAATATAACTTATATGCCTAAATATCAAATTGATCAAATTGATCAGAAAATTCTCTCTTTTCTTGTAAAAAATGCAAGAATGCCATTCCTTGAGATAGCACGGGAGTGTGGTGTCTCAGGCGCAGCAATCCACCAGCGGGTAAAAAAGATGGAGAACCTTGGAATTATTACAGGTTCCAGGCTTTTGGTCAAACCGCAAACTCTGGGCCTCAATGTGTGTGCATTTGTAGGTGTTAGTCTTGCTCAGGCGAACCACTATCCACAGGTAATTGAAGCTCTCAAAAACATCTCTGAAGTCGTAGAGTGTCACTTTGTAACAGGTAAGCACGCCCTGATGCTTAAAATTTATTGCCAGAATCACGACCACCTTATGGAGATTCTGATTAACACTATTCAAAATATCCCATCTGTAGAGCAGACAGAGACATTTATCTCTCTTGATCAGGCAATCGAAAGACAAGTATGGGTTAAGGATTTCCCTCAGAAGGGCAGTTCCCTCAAAAAGAAGTAAGAATTGCATTAGCCAGGATCATATCCTCAGGCTTAGTAATCTTTATATTTGCCGTCAACCCCACGGCAAACTTTATTTTCACACCTAAACTCTCAACAACTGATGCATCATCGGTAAATTCCGGTGAGTATGCTTGTTCGTATGATTTAAGTAAATACTCAGACCGGAATACCTGGGGGGTCTGAACAGCAATAAATCTCTCTCTGTCAACCGGTTTACTTACATCACCCTCCACCATTCTTAAAGAGTCAGTTACTTTAATGACAGGAATTACAGCTCCGTGAACCTCTGCCTCTTCATACAACTCTTCAATAAACTCGGTTGAAGCAAATGGTCTCACTCCATCATGAACGGCAACCAGAGAGTCTCGCTCAATATATTTCAATGCGTTTTTAACTGAATGGAATCTGGTAATCCCTCCGCTTACAAGTGTATGGCTGACGGCAAAACGATACTCTTTACAAATGGCTTTCCAATCCTCTCTTAATCCTGATGGGACAACAATAATTATCTCCGGCCTCTCTTTTAAATTAAGAAATCTCTCAACTGTATGAAGAAGTACCGGCCTCTCTCCCAGTATCATAAACTGTTTTGCAACATCTCCGCCCATTCTTGTTCCTGAACCTCCTGCAACTATTATCGCGTATCTTTTTCTGCCCATTTTTTACTTTCTGTTTTATATGCAAAATTAAACATTAATTGCCCTTTTTTTCCTACTTTTGTATCTATTTAAGAAGTATGGAACAAAGGACAATCAAAAGGGCACTAATCTCCGTTTACGATAAAAATGGCATTGAACAGATTTCAAAGAGACTCATTGAGTTGGGTGTTGAAATTGTATCTACCGGTGGCACATTTGATTTTTTGAAATCTCTAGAGATTCCTGTTAAAAGCGTGGAGGAGATAACCGGATACCCCTCAATACTGGGAGGCAGGGTAAAGACTCTCCATCCCAAGGTGTTTGGAGGCATACTTTTCAGACGGGATTTGAGTGAAGATTCTTTACAGACAGAGGAGTATGGAATCCCCGAGATTGACCTGGTGATAGTTGACTTATACCCCTTTGAAAAATATGTTGCATCGTCTGCTTCTCATCAAGAGATTATTGAGAAAATTGATATAGGTGGCATTTCTCTTATAAGAGCCGCTGCAAAGAACTATCGCGATGTATTAATAGTCCCGTCAGTAAAATATTACGGAGAGCTTGATGCAATCCTCTCCCTGGGTGCCGGGACATCCGTTGAAGAGAGGGCCAGGTTTGCAGCTTATGCTTTTGAGACCAGTTCCGGATATGATACTGCGATATTTAAATACCTTAACAGAGAACAGGGTATAGAGTGTTTCAAAGAGAGTTTTTCTGAATCAAAAACACTCAGATACGGAGAGAATCCGCATCAAAAAGCTCTCTATTTTGGAGAGAAGGGCTCTCTGCCGGAGCAAATATGGGGAAAAGAGATATCATACAACAATTTACTGGACATAGAAGCTGCCATTGAATTAATCGGAGATTTTGACAAGCCGACGGTAGCTATTCTTAAACATAACAACGCCTGCGGGTGTGCCTCCAGAGATAATATTAAAGATGCCTGGGAGGCGGCCCTTGCATGCGACCCTGTATCGGCCTACGGAGGAATAATTATCTCCAGCGGGGAGATTGACCTCAGCACTGCTCAAGGGATGAATAAACTCTTTTTTGAGGTTGTAATTGCACCATCCTACACTGATGAAGCACTCAATATCCTGAAAGAGAAAAAAAACAGGATTATCCTTGTTAACAAAAAAGATTTGAGGACTCCATCAAAATTCAGATCTCTGCTGGGAGGAGTTTTGGCTCAGGATAGAGACTCTGCAACAGAGAATGCCTCTGAGCATACTGTTGTAACCACTGCACTGCCATCTGAAACAGAGATGAGGGATCTTACCTTTGCAAATAAACTGGTCAAACACTCTAAATCAAACGCAATTGTTCTGGCTGCAGAAGAGACACTGCTGGCAAGCGGTGTAGGACAAACATCAAGAGTAGATGCTCTTAAACAGGCTATTGCAAAAGCAGAGAGTTTCGGTTTTTCGCTCAACGGAGCAGTAATGGCTTCCGATGCTTTTTTCCCGTTCCCTGACTGTGTTGAGATTGCTCACAAGGCGGGAATCAAATCAGTTATTCATCCGGGAGGATCAGTAAGGGATCAGGAGAGTACAGATTACTGCAATAACAATGGCCTCTCTATGGTAGTTACAGGACACAGGCATTTTAAACACTGACAAATAAAAAATAACATATGGCATTCTCATTTTTAACACAAGAACTGGCTATTGACCTTGGAACGGCTAATACAATTATCCTTATGAATGATAAGGTAGTTGTTGACGAACCATCCATCGTAGCGATTGATCTTAACACAGGAAAGCCTATTGCTTTTGGACAGAAAGCAAGAATGATGCACGGTAAAACTCACGCCAACATTAAAACAGTAAGGCCACTGAGGGATGGAGTTATTGCTGACTTTAACGCTGCCGAGGCAATGATAAGGGGCTTTATTAAGATGATAAATTACAGGAACAGCTTTTTTACCCCAAGTCTCAGAATGGTTGTTTGCATTCCTTCAGGAAGTACAGAGGTTGAGATTCGTGCGGTTCGCGACTCATCTGAACATGCCGGAGGAAGGGATGTCTATTTAATATACGAACCTATGGCAGCCGCAATAGGTATTGGCCTGGATGTTGAGGCCCCTTCCGGAAATATGGTTGTTGACATAGGAGGCGGAACAACAGAGATCGCAGTCATTTCACTGGGTGGAATTGTATTCAATCAAAGTATCAGAGTTGCCGGGGATGTCTTTACATACGAGATCCAGCAGTACATGAGACAACAGCACAATATAAAAATTGGAGAGCTTACTGCAGAGGATATTAAACTGAGAGTGGGTGCTGCAATGTCTGAACTTGATGAGTATCCGGAACCCTATGTTGTCAGAGGGCCAAATCTTATGACAGCTCACCCTGTTGAGGTAAGTGTTACAAGCCAGGAGATAGCTCACTGTATAGACAAGTCTGTTGCAAAAATTGAGGCAGCTGTTATTTCAGTTTTAGAGCAGACTCCTCCTGAACTATATGCAGACATTGTTCAGAAGGGTATTTTTCTGACAGGAGGCGGCGCACTTCTCAGAGGACTGGACAAGAGACTTACAGACAAGATTAATATTAAATTTCATATTTCTGAAGACCCGCTGCACGCTGTTGCAAGGGGAACGAGCATAGCGCTTAAGAATTGTGACAAGCTCCCTTATCTGATAAGGTAATAACAATACAATGACACAAAAGAGATCACCCCGTTTTCAATGGCTTGTATCTCTGTTGCTCTTCCTTGTTCTGGAGGGGTTCTCGCTGATAATGATATCAGAGAACTCTTTTTTTCAGCACCTGAAGATCAGTGGAGTATATATGGCTGTCAGAGGCTCTCTTAGTAAAACAGGTTCTCAGATAAAGTATTTTTTTAGTCTCAGGGATGTGAACAGGGAGCTCGAAAAGGAAAACCAAAGGTTGCTAAGCTCTCTTGAGTCATTTAGAAATTCCGGGACTTCTGCAGATACATCTGAGGCTCAATATATTTATATCCCGGCAAGAATTGTAGCAAACAGCACAAATAACAAGCAGAATTTCATAATTATAGACAAGGGTAGCAGGGATGGAGTAAAGGAGGATATGGGTGTAATATCACCCCAGGGAGTCGCCGGAGTTATTAGCAAGGTCTCAGAGAGGTACTCATATGTTATTTCATTGCTTAACATAAATCAAAGCATCAGTGCCCGTATTGGAAGAGAGGGGGCCTTCGGGCCAATGGTATGGGACGGGAAAAGTGCCCGGAGGGCATTACTCACGGACATCCCTCAACATATTCGATTCACTGTGGGGGACACAATATTTACCAGCGGATTCTCAACAATTTTCCCCGAAAACATTCCGCTTGGAACAGCCGGTAAATCAAAAATTCTGAGGGGTACACATAAAGAGATTCAGGTAAGACTCTTTCAGGACTTTAAATCTCTCAGGTATGTAAGGGTAGTAATCAACAGACACAAAGAGGAGCTTGACAGCTTGATACAAAAAGATGAAACAAGGGGTAAGTAATACAGTAATCTTCTTCAGCTTTTTAATTGCTCAATTGCTGGTTTCCAATTTTATAGATTTTGGACCGATGCTCTTTATTGTGCTTTACCCTCTTTTTATACTGACACTCCCGGTAGGACTCCCCTCTGTGTATGTTCTTCTATGGGCATTTGCCATGGGCCTGGGTACTGATCTCTTATATAACGGCTTGCCCGGCATTAACTCGGCATCGGCAGTTATGATGGCCTTCCTTCGCCAGCCGGTTCAGAGTCTTCTTATAAGGAAGGGAGAGCTGGATAGTCAGATAAGGCCGGGGATAGCAGAAATGGGTTTAACCCGATTTCTCGCCTACTCACTTATTTGTCTTACTATTCATCATCTAACCTATATTTTCGCAGAGAGCTTCTCTTTTGTATACTTCTCAGGAAATCTTCCAAGATTACTTTTAAGTCTTGCAGTAAACCTCTCTCTTCTGCTACTGCTTGAGTTTGGCGTGTTTTATAAAAACTGGAAATAGGGAGATGATATATGGGCGTTGAACTTAAGAATAAAAGGAGCATACTTATAGCGGGGCTGATTGTGGTTGCTGTTGCAATGGCTCTTCAGCTTTTCAATCTCCAGATTCTGGATGAGCAGTATAAAATTACTGCAAGTAATAACGCTTTCAGATATGATGTAAGGTACCCTGCAAGAGGGATTATTTATGACAGAAACGGAAAAATTCTGGTAGGTAATGCAACTGCATACGATATTATGATTACTCCCTACGAAGTAAAAGAGCTTGATACAGCAGATCTTTGCGAAATTTTTGCTCTTAACCCGGAGGATGTAAGAAAAACACTGGCTGACTACAGAAAAAACAGACGCCGTATTGGATACCAGTCCCTCCCTTTTGTTAAACAGATTACTCCGGAGCAGTATTCAATCTTTCTTGAAAAATCCTATAAATTTACCGGATTCAGTGCAATACCAAGAACTATCAGAACCTATCCATATAACGCCTGCGGAAATCTGCTGGGCTATATTACAGAAGTTGACACCGCCTTTATCAGGAAGAATCCTGAATACAGAAGAGGAGACTATGTAGGGAAGACCGGAATTGAACAATCCTATGAAGGTTTCCTTAAAGGCGAAAAGGGATATAACATATTTTTAAGGGATGTTCACAACAAAGTAAAATCAAGCTTCTCGGAGGGGAAATATGACAAAGAGGCTATCCCCGGAAAAAACATTACATCATCTATTGACGCTGAACTTCAGCAATATGTTGAATCTCTTATGCAAAATAAGATAGGCAGTGTTGTTGCCATTGAGCCGTCAACCGGAGAGATACTGACACTGGTCTCAAGCCCCGGTCTTGAGGTATCAAAACTCGCTTCAATCAGTAAATATTACAACGAAATAGTAAATGACCCCCTCAAGCCAATGTTTAACAGAGCTGTTATGTCTCCCTATCCTCCCGGCTCTGTGTTTAAACTTGTAAATGGCCTTATTGCACTTCAGGAGGGAGTAATTGATACAACTACAACATATCCATGCAATATGGGGTACAAAGTGGGCAGAGGTATAGCCTGCCACGCCCACCCCTCCCCCACAAACCTTACCACCTCAATAATGATGTCATGTAATGCATATTATGCAAATGCATTCAGACTTACAATTGACAACCCTAAATACTCAAGCGTAACAGATGCATTTATTAAATGGAGAGAGTATGTACAGAGCTTTGGATTTGGAGTTAAACTTGGCAGTGACCTTCCCGGGGAGCAGGCCGGCGTGCTGCCATCTACTGAAGGCTATAACAAAATCCACGGACTCAACAGATGGAAATCCCTCTCAATTATATCTCTGTCCATTGGACAGGGGGAGTTGGGGACAACACCTTTGCACCTTGCAAATCTTGCTGCAACTATTGCTAACAGAGGATATTATCATACCCCGCATATTATTAAAGGAGCTGAAGACACTACATTGCAAACAGATTTTTCTGAAAGACACTACACTTTGGTAGATACCACAAATTTCAAAAAAATAATACACGGAATGTACCTTGCCGTTAATGCTCCTCCGGGTTCCGGAGCAACCGCATCAAGAGTTGCTGTACCCGGTCTGGACATATGCGGCAAAACAGGTACCGCTCAAAACCCTCACGGCAAAGATCACTCGGTTTTTATATGTTTTGCTCCCAGAGAGAACCCTAAGATAGCAGTAGCAGCTTATATCGAGAATTCCGGATTTGGAGGCACCTGGGCTGCTCCCATTGCCTCTTTGCTTGTTGAAAGGTATCTTAAAGGAGTTGTTGAGAGAAAGGATCTTGAGGCTCATATAATAAGTTCCAACCTTATACAGAACAATAAAAGATGAAGACACCACTTAATCTTTACAAAAAACTTGACTGGCCTCTGATAGTTACCTATCTGGCTCTTGTTCTGATAGGATGGATATCAGTATTTGCATCTGTATATGATGAAGAGCATGCTCATATTCTTGATATGTCTCAGCGTTATGGAATGCAGTTTATCTGGATTGTAACATCAATGGTTATTGCAACCCTTATTCTTTTTGTAATTAACCCAAAACTTTATAATGTACTGGCCTGGATCTTATACTTTCTAAGTTTGCTCCTGCTTTTTGCCGTAATTTTTATTGGAGTTGAGGTAAATGGCTCTAAATCCTGGTTTATGATTGGCCCTTTCAGATTTCAACCGGCAGAGCTCGCAAAAATTACAACTTCTATGGCTCTTGCAACCATGATGAGTGCCTATAATTTCAAACTCAAACACTTTACCTCTTTTGCAAAGATTGGGCTGACAATACTGGTTCCAATGGCACTTATAATTCTTGAAAAGGAGACCGGTTCTGCTCTTGTTTTCTTCAGTTTTATCTTTGTCCTGTACAGGGAGGGGCTAAGCGGATGGTTCCTGGTATTTGGGATCCTTGCAATACTTCTTTTTGTCCTTACACTTGCCTTCTCTCCGTTTGTATCACTGATTGTTCTTTTTGGTCTTACCCTGACCGCTCTCACTTTAATATCCAGAGAGTATATAAAGGGCTTCTTGTTAGCAGTGGTATCTATACCTATGCTAATTTTTTCACCTGAACTTGGACAGCTTGACCTTCTGAGTTTTGCATCTTCTCTCTCTCCTGCTCAGTGGATGCTGATTGTTGCCTCCCCATTTCTTACATATTTCACATACATAACTTTTAAAAAGAGAGAGGTTTACTATAAATATATTCTACTCTCTTTTTTGATTTCAACAATTTTGATCTTCTCTGTTGACTACTTTTTTGAAGAGATACTGCAAGAGCATCAAAGATCCAGGATTGAAAACCTGCTGGGTGTTACAGAGGATCTGCAGGGAGCCGGATATAATGTTCACCAGTCAAAAATTGCTATTGGATCAGGTGGCTTCTGGGGGAAGGGATTCCTTAAGGGGACTCAGACTAAGTTTAATTTTGTCCCCGAGCAGAGCACAGACTTTATCTTTTGCTCAATTGGTGAGGAGTGGGGCTTTGCAGGCTCGGTTATTGTGATTGGACTATTCCTCTTTTTAATAATCCGAATATTATCACTTGCAGACAGACAGAAGGATACATTTATTCGCGTATATGGTTACTCTCTTGCATCTGTACTATTCCTCCACTTTTTTATAAACATTGGTATGACAATAGGAATAATGCCCGTAATAGGGATTCCGTTGCCATTTATAAGCTACGGCGGCTCCTCATTATGGGCATTTACTATATTCCTGTTTATATTTATACGACTGGATCTGGAACGATGGCGCTAAGATCATCGTTTATATCCTCGTAAACAAACTCTACATCTGATTTCAGGTACATCATTACTACGCCTTTTGCAACCTTCTCTCCCGTTTTAACAAAAATTTGCTCAACAGTTCCGTCAAAGGGGGCTCTTATGATATTCTGCATTTTCATTGCCTCATATATCATAATCTCATCTCCCTTATTAACATGACTACCAAGTTCTACAGAAAAAGAGGTAACAACTCCCGGAATCACGGAGAGTATCTCCTGAGGATCAGGTCTTTTCCATTGCTTTCTGTTCCTGTATTTTTTAGTTAAGTTAGTCTTGTAGTTTCTGGCATTTGGAAAGATCTGCAATGTTTCATAAACAGTCATCTCTTCCGGGTTTATTTTATTTTTTTTCATATTAAAATGGTGGAATACCGTGCTTTTTTGTAGGCCTCTTTACAACTTTATTCTCTGAGACACTAAGGGCATGCTTCAGGTAGTTTCTAGTCTCTGTAGGATCAATAACAGAGTCAATATATCCTTTGGCAGCAGCAACATAAGGATTAGCAAATTTCTTCTTGTACTCTTCAACCTTCTGCTTTCTCATTGCCTCTGGATCTTCCGCCTCCATTATCTCCTTACGGAAGATTATATTTGCGGCACCCTCAGGTCCCATAACAGCAATCTCCGCAAGTGGCCATGCAAATACAAAATCGGCCCTTAGATGGCGGGAATTCATCGCAATATATCCACCACCATAAGCCTTTCTGAGGATAACTGTAATTTTTGGAACAGTTGCCTCACTATATGCATAGAGAAGCTTAGCTCCGTGACGGATAACCCCGGCATGCTCCTGATCTACACCAGGCAGATAACCCGGCATATCTTCAAGTGTAATCATAGGAATTTCAAATGCATCGCAGAATCTGATAAACCTTGCAGCCTTGTCTGAAGAGTCGCAATCAAGTACTCCTGCCAAAACCAAAGGCTGGTTGGCAATAAAGCCCACTGTTCTTCCGTCAATCCGGCCAAAGCCAACAACAATATTTGCTGCCCACAACTCCTGCACCTCAAAAAACTCAGAAGAGTCAGTCAATGCCTTAATGACATCTCTTACATCATAAGGCTTTGTTGGCTCAACAGGTACAATTTTTTCAATTTTAAATTTCTTGAGCGGTTCTGTACTTTTTTTAGGTTTCCCTTTACATTCATTGCAAGCAGGTATGTAGTCCAAAAGTGTTTTTATCTGAGTGAAACACTCGGCCTCACTGTTAGCAAAAAAATGGGCATTACCTGTTATCTCACTGTGAACGCGGGCTCCACCAAGAGATTCCATATCTATCTCCTCTCCAAGAACAGACTTAATTACTTCCGGCCCCGTTATAAACATCTTTGATATTTTGTCTACAACAAATACAAAGTCTGTAAGAGCAGGCGAGTAGACAGCACCCCCGGCACACGGGCCGAGTATAACTGACAATTGAGGAATTACCCCACTGGCAAGGGTGTTTCTGAAAAAGATTTCACCATAACCTGCAAGAGAGTTCACACCCTCCTGGATCCTTGCACCACCTGAATCATTAATTCCAATCAAAGGAATTTTCATTCTAAGGGCGTAGTCCATAATTTTTGTGATTTTACGAGCGTGCATTGATCCTAGTGATCCACCTGCAACTGTAAAATCCTGTGCATAAATTGCTACAGGCTTACCACTTATAGTACCTGTACCAATAACCACTCCATCTCCGGCAAGATTTTTTCCCTCCATACCAAATTCACGAGCTTCGTGTTCAATAAAAAGGTCGTATTCAAAAAAAGAACCGGCGTCTAAGAGCTGGTTGATTCTCTCTCGCGCCGGAAGCTTTCCCATAGCTATTTGCTTTGCAATGGCAGACTCGCCTCCGCCTTGCACAGCCTTTTCCCTCCTGTCCTGCAGCTCAGAGATTTTTCTACTTAATAAACTCATAGATTTTTGTTTTAGTTCACACAAAAATATGAAAATATTTTAATTCGCAATGTTCAGAAAATATTGTATAAATTTGCAGGATAACCCTTGTAATAACAATCTAATAAATAGAATAATATGTCACTTTCATTCGTCGACAGACACAATGGACCAAGACCAAAAGATGAGGCAGAAATGCTCTCTGTTTTGGGAGTTTCCAGCTTGGAGGAACTTGTAAAACAAACAGTTCCGTCAGATATTTTGCTGGACAAGCCACTTGCTCTTGACAAGGCTCTTACTGAGCACGAATATTTATCAAAGATTAAGGCAATGGCATCCAAAAATAAGAATTTCCGCTCAATGATAGGGCAGGGATTTTACGGAACAGCCTCTCTACCTGTTGTAATCAGGAATATTTTTGAGAACCCGAGCTGGTACACATCCTATACTCCATATCAGGCAGAAATTTCTCAGGGTCGTCTTGAGGGGTTGCTCAATTTCCAGACAATGGTTGCAGATTTGACCGGATTCAAAATGGCAAACAGTTCAATGCTGGATGATGCAACTGCTGCAGGTGAAGCGGTAAGAATGATGTATGAACTTCGCTCCCGTGACGCTGTAAAGGCAGGTAAAAACAAAGTATTTATTGATGAAAACATATTTCCTCATGTACTGGCTGTTATAGAGACCCGCGCTGAGGTACTGGGAATAGAGGTTGTTTCAGGCAAATTCAACACTGTTAAATTTGATGATATGTTTTTTGGGGCTGTGCTCCAGTACCCTGCCGGCAACGGAGAGGTATGCGACTATACAGATTTCTGTACAAACGCTCATGCAAAGGGTATTCTTGTAACAGCTGTAACTGACCTCCTTGCCCTTACCGTTCTTAAGGAGCCTGCAGCGTGGGGTGCCGATATAGCAGTTGGTACAGCACAAAGATTTGGTCTGCCTATGGGTTTTGGAGGACCTACAGCCGGATTTATGGCTACCAGGGATGAGTACAAACGAAATATGCCGGGTAGAATCATTGGAATTTCTGTTGACAGACTGGGAAATCAGGCTCTCCGTATGGCTCTCCAGACAAGAGAGCAGCATATTAAAAGGGAGAAGGCAACCTCAAATATTTGTACAGCCACTGCCCTTATGGCAACAATGACCGGTATGTATGCAGCTTACCACGGACCTGAAGGGTTGAAATCTATTGCAATGAATGCTTATGGTTACGCCCATGCGGTTGCATCTGAACTGAAAAAAGTGGGATTTAAACTTGCTGCTGAGAATTTCTTTGACACAATTCATATCACAGGCGTAAAGGCATCTGATATAAAATACAAGGCAGAACAAAAGGGAATTAACTTTTACTACCCTTCTGAGGATTCGGTAATTATCAGCTTTGACGAGCTTTCAAATTGTGCGGAGGCTACAACAATTCTGGAAATTTTTGGACGAAATCTTTATGAATGCCCCGGACTCCCTGAAGGAAAAATATTCATGGCACGTGAGAGCAGTTATCTGACTGCCGAGGTGTTCAGCAAATACCATTCAGAGACCGAGATGATGAGGTACATCAAGAAGCTGGAGAGAAGAGACATCTCTCTAACCCACTCAATGATTCCTCTTGGCTCTTGTACAATGAAGCTTAATGCAGCTGTAGAGATGTTCCCGATGAGCTTCTCTGAGCTTGGTAATGTTCACCCGTTTGCACCTGCTGATCAGGTACAGGGATATATGGAGCTTATCAAGGAGGTTGAAAATGATCTTGCTGTTATAACAGGATTCCACGCAACTTCACTTCAGCCAAATGCGGGCTCTGCAGGTGAGTTTGCCGGTCTCATGACAATTCGTGCATACCATATTGCCCATGGACAAACCCAGAGAAACGTAGTGCTTATTCCTACATCCGCTCACGGAACAAATCCTGCATCGGCAGCAATGGCCGGAATGGAGATAGTTCTTGTATCATGCGATGAGATGGGAAATATCAATGTTGATGAATTCCGCCAGAAGGCAGCACAGTACAAGGAGAGACTCTCCTGCACAATGATTACATACCCTTCCACTCATGGTGTTTTCGAAGTTAAGATAAAGGAGATGATGGATATTATTCATCAGAACGGCGGGCTCGTATATATGGACGGAGCAAATATGAATGCTCAGGTGGGTCTTACAAATCCCGGCTTCATTGGAGCTGATGTTTGCCACCTGAACCTGCACAAGACATTTGCAATCCCTCACGGCGGCGGCGGTCCGGGAATCGGCCCTATCTGCTGTACAAAAGAGCTTGCACCGTACCTCCCTTGCCATCCATTCCTTAAGGATTGCGACCACAACGGTGTGAAAGCAGTCAGCTCTGCCCCTTATGGATACCCTATGGCACTTCCTGTAACACATGCTTACATAAAACTGCTCGGCCCGGATGGACTGAAAAAGGCTACTGAGGTGGCAATCCTAAATGCAAATTATATGTCGGCAAAACTGGCCGAGGCGGGCTATGCAACTCTTTATACTGGAAAACCTGTAGGAAAGGGCAAGAATGCTCACGGAAGAGTAGCACACGAATGCATTATTGATGTGCGTCATTACAAAGCAACATACGGCGTTGATGCTTCGGACATAGCCAAACGATTGATGGACTTTGGATTCCACGCCCCTACACTCTCCTTCCCTGTTCACGAAACCTTAATGATTGAGCCTACCGAGAGCGAATCAAAAGCTGAGATGGACAGATTCATTGATTCAATGATTGTAATCAAGAATGAGTGCGAGGCCATCAAGTCCGGTGAAATGGACAAAACCGACAATCCGCTTAAGAACGCTCCTCACACAGCCGCAGAGGTCTCTGCCGACACCTGGAGCCATCCATACGGACGCGAACAGGCCGCCTATCCACTTGCCTGGATCCGCGACAATAAATTCTGGCCTCACGTAACCCGCGTAGACAACGGCTACGGAGACAGAAATCTGATGTGCAGCTGCGAAGACTGGAAAAACTAGTCAGAAGCAGCCATAATTCTTCAACCTCCTCTAATTCAACTCGTTTGAAGTGGAGGAGGTTTTGTTAGTGTCATACGGCAATCTTACTCCATCCACAAAGATTCCGCTTCACTTCAGGAGTTTTTCCTCCTCGCTCATTTCATTCGCTGTGGCGGAGACTCCATCGCTCAAAGACCTGCTCCTTATCCCTACCTGAATCACCCGCAGCCACTCAGGAACTTTTCCTCCTCATTCGCTTCGCTGCTTCCGGCGGAGGTTCCTTCGTGTCTCGGTTGATTCAGGCAGGGAAATGGCAGATAAACCGGCCGGGAACCGGCCGTATAAACTGCGGAGCACCATATAAACTTGGCGTGAGGCGGTGAATTGCCAGAAGGCGGGCGAGGGTTTGACAGGGATATTTGTCTATCTATGGTGCCGGGCGTGAGGCTTGGCGGATACCCGCCCGCCCGGCCTGAGTTGGCCATTCGGCAGATGATTTTTGCGAAACCCGTGCGGTTCTAAGTCTCAGATTATCAATGTATAGACAATCCACCTGTCAGGTGACCTGACAGGTGGATTGCTTATGTTTAGGTAATCAGCGTGTTACAGCGGTGTGGTATATAGTTTACTTCTGGTCTTTAACGTGGGTAACTTTAGGTCAAACCAAAGCTGGCTCACCGGCCGCAGGCCGTATAAACTGCGCAGCACCATTTAACTCTGCGGGAGGCGGTTTGAACCCGCATGGCTGTAACAAGCAGAATCAGAGTGCATTGACACTTTACCCGAGGGATGACCCCTCGGTTAAAGTGTCAATGCACTTGTTACTAGAGAGTTCAGGCCGCACGGCTGTAAAATGGAGACACAACGGAGTCGGCGAGCAGAGCTACCGGTAAAATTACGATATATACAAGAAATTATTTATTACATTTATAGTTGAAATCGTGGCTTTTAATTATACATATGCAGTATCAATACCAAGTATTTGAAGAGCGAGAAAAAAATAGGATTATAATTTTTTCAATATTAGCAGCCATATGCCTGACTTGTATTACTGTATCATTTGATTTTAGACTATTTAACCTTATTGTTCTTCTGGGTCCGGCCTTTATAATTGTCCAGAAAATCCGAACAAAATATTTAATAAATTCTGAGGAGATGACCTTCTCAATTATGTTCGGCAAAAAAGAGTGGCGAAAAGTTAATCTGAATGAGATCTCAAAGATGGAAATTCATCGCAAGAAAAATGGGAAAGTAAAAAAGATAAACCTTCGCAATTCATCTAATCTCTTCTTTAGTGCTGAGCCAGCAAGAGGAGATGAATTTGCCGCTCATATTAAAAAGTTGCTTCCAGGAATCAACACAGAGGAGCACAAAGCTAAATGGTATAGTTGATATATATGTCCATAAGCAGTATTAAAAAAATTGTCTATATTCGTCCAAATTTTGTCTAAGATGACCTCTTATAAGTTCACATATGTGCTTAATCTATACCACAAACCCGGTAGAGGCCTCTTCTCTTGTCTAATGAACTGACCCCGTGCACACCCGGCCACTACCTCAGGGGTAAATGGCCAAACAACACATAATCAGACGTTTAAAAAACTTGCCGCTTATTAGGGAACAGCTTAACTAACAGCATTTTGGCCATTTACCCCTGAGGTAGTAGCCACACCACACCACATACACACCAACACAATGACAGAGAGAATTTCAAAACTTAGAAAAATATCGGTGGAGACCGAACCTTCGCTCTCAATTGAGAGGGCGTTGATAGAGACTCAATTCTATAAAGAGAATCTGGACAAGTATCCGGTGCCTGTATTAAGGGCGCTCAATTTTCTGGAAATCTGCAAGAAAAAAACAATTTACATAGGTGAGGATGAGCTTATAGTAGGTGAGAGGGGTCCAAAGCCAAAGGCTGTACCCACCTTCCCGGAGCTCACCTGCCATTCGGTGGAGGACCTGAACGTACTAAACACAAGAGAGTTGCAGAGATATACAATAAGTCAGGAGGATATAAAAAGATATGAAGAGGAGGTAATCCCGTTCTGGAGTGGCCGTACGCAAAGGGAGAGGATATTCTCTCATGTGCCACAGGAGTGGAGAGATGCCTATGAATCAGGCCTTTTCACAGAGTTTATGGAGCAGAGGGCACCGGGACACACCGCCCTTGATGGTAAGATTTACAAATTTGGGATGCTGGATTTCAAACGGCAAATAAGGGAGCATCTGGACTCACTCGACTTCCTTAACGACCCTGAGGCCACAGACAAGCAGGAGCAGCTCCGGGCAATGGATATCTCCTGCGATGCGGCAATCCTTTTTGCTGAGAGGCACGCTCTTCTGGCGGAGAGAATGGCTGCTGATTTACATAAAGAGTTGGAGAGTAAGGCCGATGATTCCGTGAGGAGGAGAGCTATTGACAGACGTATTAAGGAGCTCATCAAAATTGCGGAGGTGTGCCGGTGGGTTCCGGCAAATGCGCCGCGGAATCTGCATGAGGCGTTACAAATGTACTGGTTTGTTCACCTCGGCACAATAACTGAGCTAAATGGGTGGGATGCAATGAACCCGGGCCATCTTGACCAGCATCTGGCTCCGTTTTATGAAAAGGAGATTGCAGAGGGCACCCTGACCCGTGATGAGGCAAAGGAGCTTATCTCCTGCTTCTGGATTAAGGTAAACAACCACCCTGCCCCTCCAAAGGTGGGAATTACTGCAAGGGAGAGCGGCACATACAACGACTTCACAAACATAAATATAGGGGGTGTAAAACCAGACGGTACAGATGGCAGCAGCGAGATTTCATACATAATCCTGGAGGTCATAGAGGAGCTTCATATCCTCCAGCCGGGCAGCTCAATCCACATCAGCAGCAGAACTCCCGACAGGTTCCTCCTGGCCGGGTGCGAAGTAATCCGGAAAGGGTACGGATATCCGTCGGTTTTTAATGCCGACGCCTATATTCAGGAGATGGTGAGGCAGGGTAAAAGTCTGCAGGATGCACGCGAAGGTGGCTGCAGCGGCTGCATAGAGGTGGGTGCATTCGGCAAGGAGGCCTATCTTCTTACCGGCTATCTGAATGTCCCTAAAATTCTGGAAGTTACCTTAAACAACGGCGTTGATCCTGTGGGCGGAAAGCAGGTGGCTCTCAAAACCGGAGAGGCTGCAGATTTTAAAAACTTTGATGAGCTTTATGATGCTTTTATAAAGCAGCTCAACTATATAACTGATTTAAAGATACGGGTAAGCAACTATATTGACAGAATGTTTGCAAAATATGCCCCGGCCACCTTCCTCTCAGTTGTAATTGAAGATTGTATCAAAAAGGGGAAGGATTATTACAACGGAGGCCCGAGGTATAACACAAACTACATTCAGTGTACCGGTCTGGGTACCGTTACCGACTCCCTGGCCGCCATTAAATGGCACGTTTTTGAAAAGCAAACAGTCACAATGGAGAGGCTGTTGACGGCTGTGGCAAACAATTTCAGCGGAGAGGAGATTCTGAGGCAGAGGATTATCAACAAAACCCCGTTCTTTGGAAACGATAATGACTATGCCGATTCAATAGCAGTAAGGGTTTATGAAGACCTCTTCAAAGCCATAGAGGGCAAGCCAAATACAAAGGGGGAGAGTTTCCATCTAAATATGCTCTCAACTACTTGTCACGTATATTTTGGCAAGGTTACAGGAGCAACTCCCAACGGCCGCCTTGCCGGTCTGTCAATATCAGACGGCACCTCCCCTTCACAGGGGGCAGACACCCACGGCCCCACAGCTGTAATAAAATCTCTGGGCAAACTGGACCAGATAAAATCCGGCGGAACATTGCTAAACCTCCGGTTCCTTCCATCACTGGTAAAGAGCAACTCAGACCTTGTGAAACTCGCCTCCCTTATAAGGAGCTATTTCTCAATGAACGGCCACCACATTCAGTTTAACATAGTTGATACCGATACCCTTCGTGACGCCCAGAAAAACCCTGGAGAGTACCGGGACCTGCTTGTACGAATGGCCGGATACAGCGACTATTTCAATGATATGAACAGAGACCTCCAGGAGGAGATAATCTCCAGGACAGAGAATTCATTATGAGTCTGATATTTGACATTAAAAGATACTCAATTAACGACGGCCCCGGAATAAGAGTCACCATCTTCTTCAAAGGGTGTCCGCTTAATTGTGTCTGGTGCCACAATCCGGAGGGCATAAGCCAAAAAAAAGAGAAGCTTTACAACAGACAAAAGTGCATTAACTGCAAAAGCTGTGTGGCCAGCTGCCCAAACTCGGCTCTTGCTATGGAGTATGATGATATCTCTACTGATGCAAATCTTTGCATTAACTGCGGAGAGTGCACAGAGGCCTGCCCAACCGGAGCACTGGAGATTTCAGGCGAGGAGCTCTCTGCAGAGCAGGTAATGACTGAAATTAAAAAGGAGTCAATCGTACTTGATCAAAGTGAGGGAGGGGTGACTTTTTGCGGCGGAGAGCCTTTAATTCACAAGAAGATGCTCATGGAACTTCTCGACAGATGTGGTGAATTGAGGATTCACAGAGCAGTTGACACATGCCTCTTTGCAAGCGAAGAGGTTGTAAGAGAGGTCGCCGGCAACTGCGAACTTATACTTGCAGATTTAAAACATATGGACCCTCAAAAGCACAAAGAGTTTACCGGTCAGACAAACGAACTGATTCTGGCAAATATCAGGATGCTGGCAGAGGAGGGCTACAATTTCATCGTCCGCATACCGCTGATTGAGGGGGTTAATGCCGATGTGGAGAACATAAAAGCCACCGCAGAATTCCTGGCTTCACTCCCCGGAGCAGAAGAGAGGCAAGTAGAGCTGCTGCCATACCACAATGTTGGAATGGGAAAACACTCGCGAATGGGAAGCAGATATAACCCGCTCAATATCCCTATGGAGAAACCATCTTCTGAAACAATCTCCCGCTGCATTTCCTTATTCGAAGAGTTTGGAATTGAGGCCACTGCAAAGTAAGCTGAAGCCCTTCCGTCATTTTTAGTATATTTGCATTCAGACTTCATATATAAAAGTTATGTTAGAGAACGAAATAACCACAAGAGCAACGGCACTGTTTGGAATTGTAGATGGCATAAATGCACTCCTCATTGAGTGGGGACTATCTCCAGCACTGGCAGGCTGGCTTGACGAGATTATATCTATGACACTGCTCTTCCTGCTTGCATATGGTATAGACCTTATCGCAAGATTTGTTCTGCACAGGGTTGTGGGTCATCTGGCAAAATTCACAAAAACTCAGTGGGATGACCTTTTTGTTGAGGAGAAGGTATTTAAGCACATCGCACATGTAATCCCTGCTATTGTATTTTATCTGAGCACTCCAATAGCATTAAAGTCTCTGTTCTGGATTAATCTGTTTGAAAAAGGTGCTCTTATTTATATTGTTTTTGTAATCATAAGAGCAGTTCACGCCTCAACAAAAGCAATGACAAGGGTCTATTCAAAATCTGAGGACTATTCTAATAAACCTATTCAGATAATATTTCAGATTGTAGCAGTTCTTGCATATTTTGTAGGAGGTATTTCGCTCCTCAGCATTCTGCTTGACACATCATTTGCAACACTGTTCGCAGGGCTCGGAGCCTCTATGGCAATTATAATTCTTGTATTCAAGGATACAATACTCGGGTTTGTTGCAGGATGGCAGCTATCATCAAACGATATGCTCAGACAGGGTGACTGGATTACAGTTCCCAAATATGGTGCAGATGGAAATGTTGAAGAGGTAAGCCTATACTCTGTTAAAGTTAGAAACTTTGACAATACTATAACTACAGTTCCTCCGTATGCCCTTGTAAGTGACTCTTTCCAGAACTGGAGAGGTATGCAGGAGTCTGGAGGAAGAAGAATAAAGAGATCCTTGATTATTGATATGACAAGTATCCAGTTCTGTACTCCTGAAATGCTCGAGAGGTTCAGAAAAATAAAATACCTCACAGAATACATAGATACTACAGAGGAGGTAATCCGCAATTACAACCTGGAGAACGGCACAGACAACACAATGATTGTCAACGGAAGAAGACAAACTAACATAGGAGTTTTCAGGGCCTATATTCAGAGATACCTTGAAAACCATCCGGAGGTCAACCATGAAATGACAACAATGGTCAGACAGCTTCAGCCAACTGAAAAGGGTATTCCTCTTGAACTCTATTTCTTTACAAAGATCAAAGACTGGATTTACTATGAAAATGTACAGTCAGATATTTTTGACCACATCATGGCAGTTGTAACCGCATTTGACCTCAGGGTCTTCCAGTACCCTTCAAGTAGCGGAGCCCCCTACCATTTATATACTGAATAGCCAGCCATCAAACCAATGGCATTAATTTAGTCCCTAAGAAATTTTACAAGGCTTTCTGAAAATCTCTGAAACCCAAGATCTGTTAAGTGCACTCCATCTACAGTGGCCTCATTATCATCTCCTATAAGCCCCTCTCCTCTGACATATTTTATGTTTCTATATCCCTCTTTTCTGAATTTTTCATACAGAGATCTCCAAACCTCATTCTCCTCCTTTATCTCAGCAGCATTTTTACTGTCAATAAACAGATGCGGAAAGCGCGGATTTTCAACCATTATAAAGTTTTTACCGGGATTTGCAGATAATATGGTTCTTATAAAATACTCGGCACTGTCTCTTACCATCTGAGCATTCATATTGGGTAGACAATCCAGAACAAGTGTGTGAAAATCCACCATATTTATTGCCTTAGCTATGGCCTTATCCATACGGGCATTACCGGAAAAGCCCAGGTTAATGGTCTCTCTGTTGAGCATCCTGCCAAGTATTGCCGGATAGGCCATCCCGGGTCTTGATGCACAGCCACCCTGAGTAATACTTGTTCCGTAGAATATTACAGGTTTCCTCTCTGTGGAAAATATTAGTGCAGGATTGATGGGCTTACCCAAAAAAGCATCAGGATCCACGCCAATTTCAAGAGACTCTACACCATCATAAAGCGGAAGATATGCAATATATTCCCTCATAACACTATCACCATTTCTTATAAATGCAGACATACTCTCCTTTGCTACCGGTTTGGCTGTTCCAATATATTTCCACTTATCCCCATCCAGAGTATACAGGTCAAGACCTCTTATTCCTGTATCTGGCATATGATTCATTGAAAAATTGTTTCTCACACTCCACCTTGCCGCAATAACAGGGCTGTCAGACCTGAATCTTACAGCAATCCCGGCTGAATTCACTCCGAGAGAGAGTAAAGACTCTCTAAACTCCCCCCTTAACTGCTCTGGTAATCTGGAATACTCCGCAAGTGGTGTATCATAAGCCATTCCCGTTATCTGGAGCGAGCGGGCATCTGTGTATTTAAGGTCCTTCAGTTCTGTTGCATTAGAAACAACAGGTTTTACCAGTGCAAAAAGGGTAACAGCCAGAAGGCACGAAACTCTGCTTGAAATTTTCATATATTGAATTTATAATTTTATCCACTCTATTTTTACCCCCCTTCTCTCCATCCCTCTAAACCAGGTCATCTGCCTCTTGGCAAACTGATGAATAGCAGTTGCCAGCTGATTTCTCATCTCCTCAAACGAGAGTCTTCCCAGAATATAAAGAGTCACAAACTTATACTCAAGCCCGTAGTAAATCAGGTCATCGGGGTTAATTCCAGAATCGATAAGAGCCTTTACCTCCTCAACCATCCCCTGCCTCAGCCTCTCATCAAGCCGATTGTCAATCCTTCTGATTCTCTCCTCCCTGCTTACATCAATCCCAATATATCTGGTTTTTAATGGTGAGAACTCTTGCCTTTGAGATGGGTTTTCTGAATTGAAAATGGCTATCTCCAAAGCACGAATCACTCTTTTTTTACTGTCAGTATCTGTTGTATTGTGAAGATTTTTATAACCCTTAAGCATCTCCGCAAGCTCCTCAATTGGGAGCCTCTCAAGCCTCTCTCTCAGCTCTGTATTGGGCGGCACCTCTGCCAGGCTGTATCCCATTGTAACAGAGTCAATATACAAACCCGAACCTCCGCAAAGGATGGGCTCTCTGCCCCTTGAAACAATGTCCCTGTAAGCTTTTTGAAAATCTTTCTGATACTCAAAGATATTATATTTTGTACCCGGATTTGCAATATCTATAAGATGATAAGGCACCTCTACTCCATTTACAATATAATCACTCAGATCCTTACCCGTCCCTATATCCATCCCTCTGTAAACCTGACGGGAATCGGCAGAAATAATTTCTCCACCCAACTCCAGTGCCATATTAACGGCATACCTGGTCTTGCCGGAGGCGGTTGGACCCAATATACAAATCAAATCTTGGTTCATTCCACAAATTTACACTATTTTTGCACTCCCATGCCTAAAGCAAAAAGCAAAATAGAGATTAAAAACAAGAGGGCCTCGTTTGATTACGAGTTCCTGGAGACATTTACGGCAGGTGTTGTCCTTAGCGGAACTGAGATTAAATCAATCCGTGCAGGCAAGGCCTCTCTGGCAGATTCTTACTGCTATTTTGCAAATGGAGAGCTCTATGTTAAGAATATGCATATTGCAGATTACTGGTGGGGCAGTTTTAATGCTCACGATCCAAGAAGAGACAGGAAACTGCTTTTGACCAAAAAAGAGCTGAGAAGGCTTTTCAGGGGATCCCGCGAAAAAGGGCTCACAATTGTAGCCACAAGACTCTTTATTTCTGAAAGAGGTTACGCAAAGCTTAATATAGCTCTGGCAAAAGGCAAACGCGAATACGATAAGAGACACTCAATCAAGGAGAAGGATATAAGGCGCGAAATGGACAGAGATAATTAGACTTTGTTTTTTATCATTGCCGGCTTACCTTTGGTAATGCTATAAATCAACAGAGCAACTCCGCCAAGTATAAATGGAAGGCTAAGCCACTGTCCCATATTAAGTGACATAGTCTGCTCAAATGCAACCTGTGGCTCTTTCACAAACTCAATAAAGAATCTTGCAGTAAAGAGACCTATCAGGAACAGTGCAAACAGAGTCCCTCTTTTAAGTTTTGGAAGGAATCTTTTATAAATGAACATCAGTACGAGAAATAACGCAAGATATGAGATAGCCTCGTAGAGTTGGGTAGGATGTTTTGCAACTGTTTCACCCCTTAACTGAAAGATAAATCCCCATGGAAGATCTGTTGGATTTCCGTATATCTCTGAATTCATCAGGTTTCCCAGCCTTATCATCATTCCGGCTAGTGCTGTGGCAATGCCCAGTCTGTCCATAATCCAGAGGAAATCAAATTTATATGCAGGTCCGTATTTGCGGACAAACCACCACATTGCCAGAAGTATTGCGATAGCCCCTCCGTGGCTGGCGAGTCCACCCTCCCATACTTTCAGAATTTCAATGGGGCGGGCCAGGTAATATTCAGGTTCATAGAATAGACAGTGGCCGAGTCTGGCTCCAACCATTGTTGCTATTAACAGGGTATAGAGAAGATTCTCCAGTATCCTTTGAGGGACACCCTCCCTTTTAAAAAACCATTTAAAAATATAGTATCCAATTATAAATCCCGATACAAACAGGAGGCTGTAGTATCTAACTGCAACAGGTCCTATTGAAAATATCTCAGGTGATGGTGCCCAATTGATTGCCAGAAAATTCATCATTATATCAATTTATCTGCTTAAGCGGACAAAAACACTTAGTGGCAGAGCCTTTTCGAATTTGTCTTTAAGCATAAGTTCTCCAAATGTAAGCGAATATCTCTCTCCCTTATCCTCCTGCTTCAGTGAAAAAGAGGTATTAATAAGGGTCTCTGCCAGTACTGCCGAATAACCGTTTGAGTAGAGATTCAGTACTACAAAGCTACTCTTTTTGTCAACAATTGTATTTACCTCTGCAAGAAACTCATATAAAAGTTCATCCAGCTTCCACTTCTCTCCGTCAGGGCCATGTCCGTAAGCTGGAGGATCCATTATCACACCCTGGTAAATATTACCTCGTCTGGCCTCTCTCTTTACAAACTTCAATGCATCCTCAATAACCCAGCGGATATTATCCAGACCACTAAGTTCCATATTGCCTTTTGCCCAGGTGACAACCTGACGGACTGAATCCAGATGAGTCACATCTGCCCCGGCACATTTCGCTGCCAGAGATGCAGCACCTGTATATGCAAAAAGATTAAGAATTTTTGGAGGGGCCCCTATTATTGATTTAATTCTGTTTACCTCACTGAAAATAAAATCCCAGTTGGGTGCCTGTTCCGGAAATACCCCCACATGTTTAAAAGATGTAAGCCCCATTCTCAGAGAGAATCGCAGAGAACCCTTCCTGTATTCAACAGGCCACTGATCTTCCATTTTTTTGAGTCTGTGCCAGGTTCCCGAATCCTCTTTTCCGGCTTTTCCAAATCCGGCTCCTGTTGTAAACTTAGTATGAGCCATCCTGTTCCATTCAGCAGCTGTCATAGATCTTTTCCAGAGAGCCTTTGGTTCCGGCCTTATCAGTATAAACTCTCCAAACCTTTCAAGTTTTTCAAACTCTCCCGAATCTAACAATTCGTAATCTTTCCAACCTATTGGGGATTCAAGTAATATCACCTTTTCAACAATTTTAGTTTTCAATAACGCCTCTAAGGTAATTATTTTTGTAAGAATATTTCTAAATTTGCCCCTTGATATAAGACACAATTAACAATTACGAAGATGCAAAAGATTGACAGTTACGACTTTTCGGGGAAGAGGGCAATTGTAAGGGTAGATTTCAATGTGCCACTTAATGAAAACTTCCAGATTACAGACGACACCAGAATTCGTGCAGCCGTACCCACACTAAAAAAAGTACTGGAGAAGGGTGGTTCGCTTATTATAATGTCACACCTGGGCAGACCAAAAGGGCCCACTGATAAGTACTCACTTAAACACATAATTGGGGCGATAGAGGAGAAGCTGGGGACAACTGTAAAATTTGCACCGGACTGTATGGGAAATGAGGCAGCTGAGCTATCTCAGAACCTCAAACCAGGAGAAGTGCTTCTTCTGGAGAATCTTCGTTTCTATGCTGAAGAGGAGGGGAAACCACTCGGCCTGGCTGAGGATGCCCCTGATGATGTAAAAAAGGCTGCAAAAGCAGAGATTAAAGAGAAGCAGAAAGATTTCACAAAAAGACTTGCATCATATGCGGACTGCTACATAAATGATGCATTCGGGACTGCTCACCGTGCCCATGCATCTACAGCTCTTATAGCAAAATACTTCCCGCAGGATAAAATGTTTGGCTATGTAATGGAGGGTGAGATTAAAGCGATTGACAAAGTGCTTCACTCACCTGATAAACCTGTAACAGCAATTATTGGAGGGGCTAAGGTCTCTTCAAAGATTACGATTATAGAGAAGTTGTTTGATGTTGCAGACAATATGATTATTTGCGGAGGAATGGCCTATACATTTGCTAAGGCAAAGGGTGGAAAAATTGGTCTCTCTTTGTGTGAAGATGACCAGATAGAGCTTGCTCTTACAACTTTGGAAAAAGCAAAAGCAAAAGGGGTTAATATTATCTTCGGCGGAGAGGTTGTTGCGGCGGATAAATTCAGCAACGAAGCAAATAAGCAAATTTGCGATATCTTTAATATCCCTGACGGATGGATGGGGATGGATGCTGCCCCTTCTGCACTGAAACTCTGGGAAGATATACTAAATTCTTCAAAAACTATTCTGTGGAATGGCCCTGCCGGAGTGTTTGAGATGCCTGAATTTGCGCATGGTACTTTACGGATAGCCGAGATTCTTGCTCAGGTTACCGCAAAGGGCGCCTTTACACTTGTAGGGGGAGGAGATTCTGTTGCCGCAGTTACACAAATGGGATATGCTGACAAAGTAAGCTATGTCTCAACAGGCGGCGGAGCAATGCTGGAGTATCTTGAGGGAATTGAACTTCCCGGCATTAAAGCTGTAAAAGAGTAAAAAGAGGAGATCAATGCGCAGGCCGGGCATTCTTGGATGGGTGGCATATCTGCTTACCCTGCTGATAGCAGGCAGTTGCAGTAGTGCATTAAAGATTGAGGGGCCACAGGAGTCATATACTCCGGTGCCCTTTATTCCATCTCCGTCCGTACTTCCAATTATTGCCGAAATTGATATTAAAGGACTGGAAAGATCCGTAAACAAAAGATTCGAGGGACTTCTTTATGAAGATAAAGGGACAAACGCCAAGGATCTTGAGATTAAGGTATGGAAATCCGGTAACTTTTCAGTCTTTGCAGACAATGATGAGATTACATACAGAATTCCTCTTAAAATATGGAGCCGGTTTTCATGGAAGCTTGAGAAGTTTGGGCTCAGTATAAGTGATAAATATGATGTAACAGGAAGTCTGGCATTTATTTACAAGACCAAACTCGATGTAGATAACAACTGGAACCTGAGCACAAAAACTACCTCTGCCGGTTACAGCTGGATTGAATCACCTAAGCTTAATGTGGCAGGTGTTAATATTCCCGTAAAACCCATAGCAGATTTTGCCTTGTCAAAAACTGACCGGATGATAACTGGTCAGATTGATGAGGCAATTTCACAAAGCTTTAATCTGCGGAGCTATGTTGATGAGTTTTGGCAGGAAGTTCAGCAGCCCGTCAGGGCAGACAGCACATATGATGTATGGATAAAGATAATTCCGTCCGGAATAACTCTCTCACCACTCACATCTTCCTCAGGCAAGCTGAAAATACCTATCACATTTACCGGAGAGGTAGAGACAATTGCCGGAGACAGCATACCATATGATACACCCGTTCCGCTTCCTCCTCTTGGCAAGAGTCCTGCAAAGCCGGATAAGTTTAATATAAACTTAAAGGCAGATGTTACTTTTGAGCAGATTACCAAAGCTGCAATGCAGCAGCTCTCCGGAATGGAGTTTAAAGAGGGAGGGAAGATCATTACAATTAAAGATTTAAAACTTTACAGCAGCTCCGGTAAGGCTATTCTCGCCATGGATGTTGAAGGCTCTCTCAAAGGGAGGGTGTTCTTGACCGGAAACATGGTTTACAATCCTGACTCCCTTACAGTATCTGTACAGAATGCAGATTTTGACATCCGCACAAGAAATGCCCTGGTAAAATCTGCAAACTGGCTCCTTCACGGCATGCTTTTGAAAAAGCTGCAGCCCTACCTCAGTTATAACATTGGGAGTATCCTTGAAGATCTAAGATTAGAGGCAGATAATATGCTAAAAAAATACTCCCTCAGTGAGGGAGTATATCTTGATGGCAATCTTAATGCCATAAAAGTAATTCATATTGAGATGATTCCCGGTGCCGTAAGAGTTATAACAGGATTAACCGGAGACATTAAAATAGTAACGACAGAGTTCTAAACAGTCAGAATCTCTTTTTCCTTAATTGCTAGTACCTCTTCGATCTTTTTATTGTAGCTGTCTGTCTCTTTCTGAAGAATTGACTCACCATCTTTAGCTACATCTTCAGGAAGACCATCTTTCTGATATTTCTTAAGAAGATCAACTCCATCTCTGCGAGCATTCCTCACACTGATTTTTGCATTCTCACCCTCTATCTTTACTCTTTTAACAAGATCTTTTCGCCTCTCTTCAGTGAGCGGCGGGACATTAATCCTCACATGCTCTCCGTTGTTTGATGGTGTAAACCCAATGTTGGCAACCATAATTGCCTTCTCAATCATTGGAATCATCTTTTTATCCCAAGGCTGAATCAACATGGTTTTAGCATCAGGAGTGGTTATACTGGCTACCTGAGGAATAGGTGTGGGCGAGCCGTAGTAGTCAATCATTACATTGTTGAAGACTGCAGGGTTTGCTTTTCCAGCCCTGTATGTCTTTAGCTCCTCTTCAAGGTGCAGCAATGCTTTATGCATTTTATCCTTAGCTGCATCAATTACCTCTTTCTGTTTGCTTATATCCATATTCTTAGAATTAATTTTACAAAGATAAATTATTGTGCGGAAATTATTGTTCCAATACTCTCACCTTTAACAATTCGTAAAAGGTTGCCTGATGTATTCATATTAAAGACAGCTATTGGCATTTTATTCTCTTTACAAAGTGCAAAAGCGGTCATATCCATTACCTTAAGATTGTCGGCAAGTGCCTTATCATAAGTTAAATTAGTGTATTTAACAGCCCCCTTGTTTTTCTCGGGATCACTATCATAAACGCCATCCACTCTTGTTCCTTTAAGAAGAATGTCTGCACTTAACTCTGCCGCCCTAAGAGCAGATGCTGAATCTGTTGTAAAGAAAGGATTGCCTGTTCCTCCGGCAATAATGGCTACCCCCCCCTTCTCTAAATGAGAGAGAGCGCAATCCCTTACATAATAGTTTGCAAACGGCTCCATTGGTGTTGCACTGTAAACAACAGCATCAACTCCCATCCCCTTAAGAGATAGTGAGAGACCTATGCTATTGATAACTGTAGCAAGCATCCCCATCTGATCACCTCTCACTCTGTCAAAACCCATCTTTACACCTGAGAGACCCCTGAAGATATTACCTCCGCCAATAACTACAGCTACCTGAACTCCCAAAGTGGTGAGTTCTTTAATTTCAGAGGCATATTTTTCAAACATATCCTCATCAATTCCCAGGCCATCCGGCCCTCCTAAACTTTCTCCGCTCAATTTGAGCAGAACTCTTTTGTATTTCATTACTAGGATTTATCAAACAAAAATAGCCAAATATTATGAAAATACCAAGTTAGGGGCTATCTTTGCGGCGGCTTGAAAAGAGTAAACAAAAGATAACAAAATATGGCAAACATTTTCACCTCATCTATCGGCAAAAAACTCATAATGAGCATTTCCGGACTATTCCTTATCTTATTTCTACTTGTTCACCTGCTTGCAAACTCCGCATACCTTCTTGGACCGGATGCATTTGACACAATTATAGTAATAATGAGTTCTCCCGTTGTTGTTGCTATGGTCCCGGTACTGGCAGCAGGATTTGCAATCCATATGACATACGCTCTTATACTCTACTGGATGAACTACAAAGCAAGAGGAAAGGAGAGATATGCAGTTACTCACAAGGGAGAGGCAGACTCCTGGTCATCAAAAAATATGCTTGTACTTGGTGTGATAGTTCTTGGATTTCTCGTATTTCACCTGACCCATTTCTGGGCAAAGATGCAACTTCCTGAATTTACAGGCAGCCACCCAGAGGATGTTAATGATTTAATGCATTTAACATTTGGCAATATTTTTATTTATATAGCATACATTATTTGGTTTGCAGGTCTTTGGTTCCATCTCACACACGGCTTCTGGAGTGCACTTCATACAATAGGAGCAAATAATCAGAAGTGGATCCCAAGGCTTAAAGCTGTCTCATATGTATATGCAACTGTAGTTTGCGGAGGATTCGTGATAATTGCAACTACTGCGTTCCTCAGAGCTAACGGCTACATAGGCTAGCCTGATTTATCTAAACAGAACCCTGATAATCCCGTCAGAGAGGAATAGCTCCCCTGACGGGATTTTTATATTCTCCCCCTCCCGGATGAGTTTGCCTTTTTCAACCAAAAAGTCTACCTCTGTTAAAAAAGAGTCCTTGTCTACACACTTAAACTTATCCAGCAATACGGACAAATTAAGGCCCTCCACCCTTCTTAATGAGAGCATGAGACTCTCGTTAAAAAGATCATTTTCTGTCAAATTTTCAGTGGTTATATAACTCTCTCTGTACCCTTCAGACTCAGCCATTGCAATACCTTCCGGAGAGTATCGCTTCAGATAAGCCCCAAGTGATGGTCTGTTTGCGTATCTGTGCACGCCGTCAAAAGAGTGAGCAGCAGGGCCAAGACCAAGATATGGCGTGTGATTCCAGTAACTGCTGTTATGCCTTGCCTCCATCCCTTTTAGTGCAAAACTCGATACTTCATACTGAATATACCCCGCCTCTGAAAGTGTTTTTTGCAGAGTTGAGTACTGAAAAAGCGATATATCATCTTCAAGAGGCTTATAATCACCCTTTTCATAGTCTAGTCCCAACTTTGTCCCCGGCTCAATACTAAGCTGGTATGATGAAATATGTTCAGGTCTGAGAGAGATGGCTCTTTTAAGGTTATCACTCCAATCTTGGGCAGAAAGCAGGTCAAACCCAAAAATCAGATCAATGCTTATATTGTCAAAACCTGCCTCTCTTGCTAAATGATATGCTTTGATAGCTGCAGAGGATGTATGCCTTCTGTTCATCCATTTAAGGTGAGTATCTTTAAACGACTGAATGCCCATACTCAGCCTTCTGACTCCGGCATTATACAGCCCTCTCAGATACTCTGCCGAAATATCATCAGGATTAACCTCTACTGTAAATTCATCAAGATCCTTTACATTTCCAAGCCCGCTCTCTTTACAGACAGTACGGGCAATTTCAGCTATACTATCAGGGTGAATCAGAGAGGGAGTACCACCCCCAAAATAGAGAGTGTTATTCTTCTCTGAAATATCTTTGAAAAATGATCTTCTGCTTTCTGATTCAAGCAAAAGTGCTTCAGTAAACTGAGAGATCCTTCTCCCCGCCCTTACGGAGTAAAAGTCACAATATGTACAAAACTGCGAACAGAAGGGGATGTGTATATAGATTCCGGCCAAAATATATTACCTTAACTGAAGCTCGCCAGAGCCCAGTTTTGTCTCCTCTGTGAAAACATCAACAGTATAGAGCCCCTTTAGGTACGGAGGATTACCCTGATAGAACACACAAATCTCAATCTCCTCTCCCTGATAATCCACCTCTCTGGACGCAGAGTAAATCATCTGTTCACCATTGAATGTGAATATCTGTTCCTGACCGGAGGTCAAAAGAATTCCATCAGGACCTTTAATTCTTATAAAAACCCTTCTCGGCCCTTTGGCGGCAATTGAATTTTCAACAAGACTCAAACAGGTACGAAGTTTAGCTGTTCTGCTACTCCTGTCTGTATCCTTATTTGATGAGTTGATTGCTGTCATTACAACCCCTCTGCCCTTGACCACGGATCCTATCTGAACCTGCTTTGCATACTCCTCTGTTGTTGTCTGCAACTCCTGGAATTTCTCCTTACTCTGTTTGGCCTCTGTTTTCGCCTGATTAGCCTCGTGTCTGAGCGAAATATTAAGAGTGTTCAATGAGTCAATCTGCTTAATATAGCCTCTCATTATACTCCGGAGCGTTCCAAGTTCTTTTTCATATTCTCTCAGTTTAGATCTGTTGGTTGCCTCAGTACTCTTAACTCTTTCAATAAGCTGAGCAACCTTCTCCCTCTCTACTGTTAACTGAACATTAAGCGAATCATTATTGGAAGATAACCCCTGATAATCTGCCTGCAACTGAATCATCTCTCCGGTGAGCTTCTCCTTTTCCACAGTAAGATCATCAATAACCCCGTTTCTCTGGACCCACATCCATGCAAGAACTCCCACAAGTACCACTGCAATGGCAGCAAGAACTATTACAATAGTTTTCAGTCTCTTTTCGTTTTCCATAATATTGATATTACTTGTGAATAAAATTACTCTAAATACAAAAATAGAAATTTTTAGTAGCTTTGCCTTAACATAACCAATAATATTTACAAGGAAATGGCAGGTTTTAACTTTAAGCAGTATATTACCAGGGCCCTCAAATATGCAATATATCTGGGTGTTGTATTTGTTCTGATTGTCTCTGTTTTTTCTCTCACATCTTCAGGTGAGTTTGACTACAAAAACCTGTTTCGCCCCGGAACAGGCTACCAGCTAATAATATTCTTCGTTGCAGTATCTCTGTTTTACCCCATTTTTGGATTTGCAAAGAGAAAAGTATATCTGAACAACGGATTTGCAAATGACAGGGAGAAGATAATGGAGATTTTCACAAACAGCAAATATTCAGTTATTTCCGAGACAGCAGACACCATTCAATTCAAACATAACTCTCCTATGCTCAGGCTTATGAGGATGTACGAGGATACTATAACCGTTAACATATCTGACAATCCGATAGTTATTGAAGGGCTTCGCAAGGATGTATCCAGAATTGCCAGAACCATAGAGTGGCATATAAGAGATGACCGAAAAGAGGATTAGTATTTAAAACTATCTTGGATATATATCGTGGTCCCACTCAGGGGCCACGATTTTTTTGTCAGCTGGTAATCTGAAACTTAAATAGGTTATAGGATGACCCTGAGAAATAAATTGCTCTTCGTAATGTGTCTTTATTGAAAGAAGTTCCGCCCTCTCTCCTGAAATAGTCCCGTTTTCAATTGATTTATAAACATCCTTAACAAGATTGAGTACCTCAAGACTATTTTTTTCTGCTATAGCACAAGTATATTCATGAAGATAAGGGCTGTCCGTCTTTAGATGTATTATCCCCCCTGAAACCAGGAATTTTTGGTATCTCTCAAGAAACACAGGAGCTGTAAGCCTCTTGTTATCTCTTCTAATCTGAGGATCTGCAAATGTTATCCATATTTCAGAAACCTCTTCCGGTGCAAAAAGCCACTCAATAAACTCAATCCTTGTTCTTAGAAAGGCTGCATTGCCCATCCCGGCCTCGGTTGCGCTCTTTGCCCCTCTCCATAACCTGGCCCCTTTTATATCCATCCCGATAAAATTTTTGTCAGGATACCTTTTTGCCATATCTATTGTGTACTCTCCCCTTCCGCATCCTAATTCCAAAACAACAGGTCTGGTATTTCCAAAACAGAGTTCATGCCACTTACCCTTCATGTAGTAGTCTCTTCTGAAAATCTCCTCAAATTCAGGCTGGAACAGACATTTAAAACTCTTATTCTCCTCAAATCTGCGCAACTTATCCTTTCCCATATATCACAAAATATTATCTTTTACTTAAAATAAACCCAAACTCAACCAGCCCGTTTACCGGAGTACTTCCGTCAATTAAATCCACCCTTAAGTACCAGGTTCCAATAACCGGTAAACTAATCCCTTTTCTGTAACTCCATCTGTAATCCCTCCAGACTCCGGACCTGGAGTACACCGGATACGCCGGGTTATTACTAATGTTAAGCCTCAGAGTATCTGCATACTTCTTTCCATCGGGAGATACAATTCTAAGAATCAGCGGAATTTTATCCACTTCTGCAGAATAATGAACCCTGGCATAGATGTCAATATCGTAAAAAGATAAAGAGTCAGCTGATGCAACTCTGTACTCAAGAAACTCTCCCGGATCAAAGGTTCTGGAAGAAGGGCTGTCACTTAAGACGATAAAACCATCCTCTCTGCCGGTACAAGCAACAGTAGTTAATAATATTATAATCAGCAGAGAGGGTATTCTGCTCACTTTAAGTTCTGATTGTTCTGGTTTCTGTTTGGATTCTTATTGAGCTGTCTTGGTCCATTATTCCCGCCACTCTTCTGGGGCTTGAAATTCTGATGCTTCGCACTGCCGCGCCCCTTTTCATCAAATCTGGTAATACTGTCATCACCAACTGCTGTAACAAACTCTGGCGATTTTGCCTGCACATCGGGAATTAGACTTTCGCACTTAACCCCCCTGGCATTCATCCTGAGAATCTCTTTGACTTTTAAGGCATCAACAGAAAACATATTAGTCATACTATTCTGCTCGTATGAAAACCACATTACTCCTCTGAGAGTATCTGTTTTAACCAGATATGCCGGGCCATCCTCCGTATCAAGAGGATCCCTTACATATGGCATACTAGTCTGAGCATCTATATAGGTTGCAGCCTCATAATTTATACAGCACTTAAGTTTGCTGCACTGACCTGCCAGCTTCTGAGGATTGAGAGAAAGATCCTGACTCCGGGCTGCCTGAGTAGTAATTGACTGAAAATCCGACATATATCTCGAGCAACACAGCTCCTGACCACAGACTCCAACACCTCCGATAAGACCCGCCTCCTGACGCGCTCCTATCTGCTTCATCTCAATTCTGATTTTAAACTCCTCAGCAAAATTCCTGATAAGCTGACGAAAATCTACCCTTTCATCAGCAATATAGTAGAATATTGCTTTAGTCCCATCTCCCTGAAACTCAACATCTCCTATTTTCATATTTAGTTCCAGCTGAGATGCAATTTGCCTTGACCGAATCATTGTTTTATGCTCTCTGGCAATAGCCTCCTGCCACCTCTCAATATCAAGCACCCTCGCTTTTCTGTATATCTTCTTGAATTCAAAAGTTTTTTTGTCAATATTATGACGCTTTAACTGCTTAAGTGCTACAGGTCCTTTAATTGTAACAATTCCCACATCATGGCCATTCACAGCCTCCACAACAACAATATCACCTATATTAAATGAGATCCCGGTTTCATTTTTGAAATACATCTTTCTTGTATTCTTAAATCTTACTTCGTAAATCTCCTCTTTGTCAAGATCAGGGACTCCGCACATCCAGTCGAAAACATTTAGTTTACAGCACCCTCCCTTAAAGCCGCAGGATAACTCACCATCTTCCGAACGATGAGCTGTTGTTCCCCTGCTGCAATCATATTTTAAATTAATTGTATCCATATTTGCTACAAAGTTAGAAAAAAGCGGTTAGCAAGGTCTGCAAAAATATATTTTGGATTTATGTTCCTCTCTATATCCACCATTGCTCCGTTTACCAAATCCATACCTCTGTTATAAAAGGCCGGATCAATTTTATTTGCCCAAACCCTGAATGTTTCGACTCTGTTCGCCGGGATAAAAGATATCTCCTCCGCCCCGATATTTAGCATATAAAGCCTCCTGATGTTTTCAAGCAACACCCTGCAGAAAGAGATCTGATTCTCTCTTGTAAGCTGAGCCACCTCCTCCCATACCCTTACACTCCCTTCAAGATTTTTGGACAATGAAGAATTTATAAGCGCTTCCGCCAACTGGTCATATCTGTTATTTTCAGAAGACTCAGATATAAGATTTAGGGCCCTGCTTATGCTTCCTCCGGACATCCCGGCCCAAAGCAGAGCCTCTCCTGCCGGCATTGAAAGTTTTTTCTCAAGGAATAATGCAAGCGAACCCCTCTCAACAGGTGGAACCCTCAATAGCCGGCATCTTGACTGAATCGTTGGGAGAACCTTTTCAGGAGACTGACTTACAAGAATAATAAAGGTATCGGCCGGTGGCTCTTCGAGTAATTTAAGGAGCCTGTTTGAGGCCTCAGGATTCATCCTCTCTGCAAGCCAAATGAGCATATATTTGTTCCCCCCTTCAAAAGAGGTCATTGTTAGTTTTTTAAATATAGCAGAGGCCTCTGCCACAGAAATGCGGCCGAGTTTATTTTCAACACCACATAACTCATTAAATTCCTGTTCCGTAATATAGGGATTTGTTTTAATGGCCTCTCTCCATATTGCTATAAAATTATCGCTAACCTGTTTACCTCCTCCGGACGACGATGTACTCACCGGGAATGCAAAATGCAGATCCGGATGGATCATTTTCGATATTTTACTGCAAGATGAACAAATGCCGCAAGAGTCTCCCTCTATCCTGTGTTTGCAGGAGAAGTACTGAATAAATGCCAGAGCTAAAGGTAACGCACCAAAGCCGGGCTCTTCAGTAATAAGCATTGCATGAGGAACCCTGCCTGACTCTACAATCTTCACAAGCTCATTTTTTGACCCTTCCAAACCTGTCACTTCAGAGAACCTCATTATATTAAAATTTATCCAAATATAACCATTTCACATTTACCACAGTCAAAACCGAGTCTGAACCTCCTTCCTCCATTTACAAGGTAAAGAGGTTCATCTGCTTTACCTTTGTAACCCTCAGCAGGACATTTTCCCAGTTCATATTTAATACAATATTTACACCTCATCAGTTCCGCCTCCTGAGGTGGCTCTATCTCAAATGCTCTGTCAATTTTTACAGCACCTAGCTCTTTGAATAATTCATCGGAAAGGGAGTTTGCTGAGTTCCCCAGATATGTAATACTCTTCCCTTCCAAAGGCCTTCCAATCAGAGCAGCCCTCTCCCCTCTCCCCTCTTTCCATCCTCTCTCCTGCCACAATCTCTCCCTTTCATTATCAAGCTTCTCAGCCAGCTCTCTTCTAATAGCATTAAGTGCCGAAACCGGTAAAAACGGGATATCTCCAAAGTCTCTTTTCACCGCCTTAAAAAGGTAAATTCCCGAACTTTTTGAAAGCTGCCCCAGAATATTATCTGATGCCAGTTCCCTGTTCTTTGCCAAATCAAATGGTCCCTCTCTCTTAATCTCAACTTTTACTCCATCTTCACTGACCCCTTCTGCTAAAATACCCGAGAGACCGGCATCCACAAAGAGCTCTACATCTATTAGCCTTTTAGGCATATTTGACTCCAGCTCCTTTTCAAAGAGTCTGTTAAAATTCCTGTAAATATTTGTACCCGGTGCTATATCGGGCTGACCATTAATCAATACAGATCCTTGAGATGCTACATTTACCCGAACTCCCAGTACCTCTCCGTTTTTGTCAGTAAAACATATCCCATCACCATTTTCAAGACGGACAAAAGAGTCTAACTCAACTCTGGAGGAGCCCCCTCGTTCAAACTCTATTCCTTTAACTCTCCCCACCAGTTCTCCTGATGCTTTGGCAATATCCCCACTGCTCCAGGCTCCCCTTTCTCCGTCAATAAAGAGATTTGTGTATCCCCTGTTAAAGGTGTTTTCCGGCCGGGGTGTAAAACCTCCATAAAGTTTCCCGTTTGATGCCTTTATAAAATTTTTATCCTCCTGAATAAAATTATCGAGCAGAGATCTGTAATACCTTACAATATTCTTTATATATGAAATATTCTTCAGCCTCCCCTCTATTTTAAATGATGAAACACCTGAGTACGCAAGTTGAGGAATATACTCTCCAAGATTTAGATCTTTAAGAGAGAGAAGTGGTTTATCTTTAACAAGAATTTTACCTTTTGAATCCTCAAGATTGTATCTTGACCTGCAAGCCTGAACACAAGAACCCCTGTTTGCGCTTCTGCCTGCTACTCTTTCACTCATATAGCACTGTCCGCTATAGGAGACGCACAAGGCACCATGAATAAAGCTCTCAAGTTCAATTGTAGTGTTTGCCCTTATCTCCCTTATCTGTTCAAGGGAGAGCTCCCTGGCAAGGATAAGTCTGTTAAATCCCAGCTTTTCGAGCATTATTGCCTGATCAACACTTCTTATATTTGTCTGGGTCGATGCAAAAAGCGGAATAGGGGGTAATTGTGCTTTAAGCAGTCCCAGATCCTGGATTATTAATGCAGAGCAGCCGGCATCAAGGGCCTGGCTTGCAATCCTCTCTGCCTCCTTAATCTCACTTTCATAAACAATTGTATTCAACACAAGAAAGACCCTGGTACCGAATTTTGAGGCATACCTTACAAGCTTCTCAATATCCTGCATTGAATTTCCGGCAGCCTCCCTGGCTCCAAACGCCGGACCGGCTATATAGAGAGAATCGGCACCGCAATCTGTTGCTGCAATGCCGATTTCTAAATTTCTGGCAGGAGCCAGCAGTTCAAGTTCTCTCCTTAATTGCACTTAAGTTGGGTTTTCACTTTATACTCGGCAATCTGTTTGTATGTAGGATCGGTTAAAATCTGTTTGTAATACCCGCAAGCCTTGGCGTTATTCCCTTTACCTTCATATGCTGTTGCAAGATTATAAAGAGTTGATGCCTTATCTTTAGCGTTTGTATCCATTGCATAATACTTTTCGAGTGTTGCAATTGCATCATCAAACTTTTTAAGCTGAACTGCAGAGAGTCCCATAAGTTTAAGCGACTGGCCTGACTCATTGTAATCATTTGATTTTTTTGCATTTTCAAAAACACCTGCCCAGTTTTTCGCACCCATCAGAGCAGCCGATTTCTTAAGGTAGATGACCGAAAGTTGTCTGGAAGCATTATCTTTTTCACCGAGTTCCATTGCCTTTTCAAAAGCTGTTACAGCTTCAGCCTCCTTATTTATACGGCTCAATGCCATACCGGTCCTCAAGTAAGCTGCTCCATTTTCAGGATCTGCTTTAATAACTTTTGCATACTCAACTACAGCCTCGGCAAACTTGCCGGCATTGAGAAGTTCATTTGCATCTGCCATCAATACTTGAGGTAGGAGTTCTGTTGCTTCGGTTACAACATCAGCAACAGAGTAGCTTTTGCCCGTCTCTATCGCCTTTTTAAGCTGAATTACAGCGCCATCAATATCCTTAGCCGCTGCAAGTTCTTTTCCGTATCTAAGGTGAATCTGCGGGATTATGCTCTTTGCCTCTGCAAGCATTGTCTGACCCTCTTCACCCAGACCCTCAAGCATTTTCAGCGCCTTATTGA
>JASDTD010000004.1:0-37212 GCA_041441395.1 Bacteroidales bacterium
TATTATTTACTGCCGCATAGTGTGACAAAGGTAGAAAATAAATTTTAAAATCAACTATCCTAAATCGTTATCTTAGAAAATCCGTTCATACCTATTCCTGATGAACTAAACACCGAACAAGAAGATGACATAGTGGGATTGTGGAGCTGGGATGGGAAAGGAAAAGTTGTTGTAAATTGTACATTTCATAATAAATGATTGCTAAATTAGATACACCATATGAATCAACTAATAAACTATATCAAAACCTATGTCGCATTATCAGATGAAGAGTGCGAAGTGCTCATGTCTTTATTTGAAATAAGGAAACTGCGAAATAATGAGGTGTTTTTTGAAGAAGGGCAAATAGCAAATGAACTCTATTTTGTAACGAAAGGCTGTATCCGATTATTTTACAAAGTGGATGTGGATGAGAAAACAGCTTTTTTCTATTCGCAAGGGCAATTTATATGTGCTGGAGAAAGCTATAATCTAGGTATTGCTGCTAAAGAGAATTATCAGTCTATGGGTCAATCTGAGATAGTTATATTGGATAAGAAGAAGGTAGAAACTTTGCTCCAAAAAGATTCCAAGTTTGAAGCAATAGGACGTATAGCTACCGAAAATGAATTGATTGCCAGTCAAAAGATAATTGCATCTTTTGTTACTCAAACAGCCGAAGAGCGATACCTTGAATTATTAGAAAGCAATAGCGAACTTTTTCAGAATGTGCCTCAACAATTGGAAAATCCAGTGTTAATTGCCCCCTTTTGCCAGTCTAAATTGACCCTCTTTTCCAAAATACGTTTAACCCCTTACGCCAAAATAAAAATGTCCCCTGCTGGAATGTAACCCAACAGGGGATTTTTATGTAATTTAGATTTACCCTCCTGGTCGATGGGTTGAAACTAAAATTACAATGACAACAAAATTAGCAAACATTCTTCATTGCTATGCAATGGGGATGGGGATAAAAGGTATCAGCGCGACCTTTGAGCTATCCCGTAACACAGTGCGCAAGTATGTGCGTTTGTTTCAAGAGAGCGGTATACCGATGGATCAGCTTCAATCCATGCCGGCGAAGCGTCTTGAGGAGATGTTTGGAAGCAGCGGTGAGAGGGAACGTAACCCTTCAGTGCGCCAGCTGGAACTGGAGGCGTTATTGCCTGAGTATGCCGCAAGACTTACCCGCAAAGGAGTAACAGTAAAATCCTTGTATGAAGAGTACCGGCGAGAGCACCCCAACGGATTTCGTCATGCAAGTTTCGGTGCGTACATACAACGTTATCGGCTTGTATCACGTCCGGTGGGTCACGTTGAGCATTACGCCGCAGACCAGATGTATATTGACTTTGCTGGCGACCGTCTACAGGTTATTGATGAACAAACAGGCGAGGTCAGATCTGTAGAAGTTTTCGTAGCCATCCTTCCTTGTAGCCACTATACCTACTGTGAGGCAGTCTGGTCGCAGAAGAAAGAAGACCTTATAAAAGCATGTGAGAATGCGCTACACTTCTATGAAGGTGTGCCCATGGCAATCGTCCCTGACAATTTGAAGTCGGCGGTAACTCGGAGCAACCGCAATGAGCCGGTTATCAACGAAGACTTTGCCGCTTTTGCTGAACATTATGGTTGTAGCGTATATCCGGCACGTGTCAGACATCCAAAGGACAAAGCGCTTGTGGAGAATGCTGTAAAACTGATGTATAAGTCTGTTTATGTCGATCTTGAAGGTCTGATGTTCCATGATCTGGAATCACTCAATGCCCGCATTATCCAATCTCTAAGTCAGTTCAATGAGAGAAAACTTACCGGACGCAATCAGTCTCGCAGGCAGCTGTTTGAAGAGGTGGAAAGAGGCTATCTACGGTCTCTACCCTCTGTGAGGTATCAGATGAAGGAACGCAAATCTGTAACCGTAATGCGCAACAGCTATGTAACGCTCAAGAAGCATCATTACAGTGTGCCTAAGGAATACGTGGGCAAGCGTGTCGATATTGTTTACGATGCTGATACTCTTGATATCTTCTATGGACTGCGGCTGGTAACAACCCACCACCGAGATGACACACCCTATGGCTACACTCGGAAGAATGCTCACAATCTTCCCGGTCGCTGTGGTAGTTACGAAAAGGATCTGGACGAGATCTTTGAGCGAGCTGCTCAGATAGACAATATCGTCTTACTTTATCTCAAGGATGTGGCGTCGCAGAAGAAATATATACCTCAGGCGTTCCGCTCATGCAGAGGTATCCTTGCTTTGGAAAAGACCTTCGGACTAGACAGACTTGTGGCGGCATGCGCCTGTGCTTCATTGATGCGCGTTTACGGATATCAAGATGTTATCGGTATCCTGAACCGAGATGATGATGCAGACTTTCTGCCACAGGCTGATCAAGACTTGTACTCCAACTTATCCCTTCCGCATCACAAGAACATCCGTGGACGTGAATACTTCTCAAAATCAACAACAAAAACAAACAAAAACAATGGAAACAAATAATAAAACCGCACCCGTTACTCAGGAAAAAGACCAAAATGTCATCTCTCTGGATCTGATGAACCGTATGAAACTACATGGTATGGCTGCCGCCTTTAGGGAAAGCTTACAGTCCACCATTGCCGAGACGATGACTGCTGACGGCTTCCTTTCATTACTGTTGGCCCGTGAATGGGATTATAGATCGGATGCTTCTATACAACGCCTGATTCGTCAGGCAGGCTTTCGTTACAAGGCTTATCTTGAGAATATAGATTATACCATCAATCGAAGTCTCGACCGTAACCATATAGAACGACTCTCATCGCTTGACTTTATCCGTCAAGGAAAGAATCTGTTCATTACCGGTTCATCCGGAACAGGCAAAAGTTATATTGCTACAGCCATTGGGTATCAGTCGTGTAAGAACGGAATACGAACAAACTATGCCAACGCATCCAAACTAATGGGAGCGCTAAAAGTGGCTAAGACAAAGGGTATCTTCGAAGCCGAACTCAAGAAAATAGAACGATGTCAGTTACTTATCCTTGACGATCTCTTTCTTGTACCTCTTGATGCTAAAGAACGTTCAATGTTGCTTGATATCATCGAGGATCGTCATGAACGCAAATCTATCATTGTGACATCCCAATTACCAGTTGCCAACTGGTATGATGCCATAGGAGAACCAACTGTGGCTGATGCCATTCTTGACCGCATCGTCCACTCGGCGCATCAGATAGAACTTACCGGTGAGAGCGTAAGAAAAATGAAGGTAAACAAAAACAAGTAAAGCTAAAATAAAAATGACCCCGTCGACCAGGATATTTTAGGGGTAATAATAAAGTTTTTTCAGGGGTCAATTTAGACTTGGCAAAAGGGGTCAATCTGAACTGGATTTTCCAGTTGCCACACGAACAATGATGCCTTCATTTTGCAGACGGGATAACGTTCGGGTAACAAGGCTATCATTATTTAAATCTTCAAAATCACGCACAGTGAACAAGTCGCCTTTCTTAAAGCGAGTTACTCGATCTCTAACTTTTTGTGAAATATTCTCTTCCATTATTAAACCCCAATAATATTGTCCGAAATATTCGGTAGATTTCGGACAAAGATAAAGAATTATTTCCGCTTGACAACAACAAATGCCACAATATCAAAATCGCTTTGTGAGGTAACCCCTTCGGCATTGAGCGAAACTAATTCTGTAGAGAAAAACGAAGCAGCACCTACCTCTTGCGATTTACCGATAACGCTCTCAATGGCTAACTGAAAAGCGGACGAATAGGCTTTCATATTGGCATAGTTCTTTGTCTCTTTTTTTAGGTTTTGCGCCAACTCTGCCAGTACTTCCGTTTTGCCCTGACACAGTTTTTTCAGATAATCCAAACAACGTTTTCCCTGCATATAGCCCAAAACAGGTTCTCCACCTTCGCCCATATAAACCAAATAATAAGGAGCCAACAGGCTTTGCCCTTTTTGTTGTACAGAGCTACGCATACAGAAAATAGTTCCGGGAGGTATCTCTTCATCGTCTATTTCAACTACGGTATGAATCCCCAAAGGAATATTCTGCAAATCGACAAGGTGGTTTTTCTCGTATTCCATAATGTCCATCCGGAAATCGTTCATGTTAGTATCCGTAATGGTTATTCCACCTTGGATATCTTCCAAATCGAGTACTGTACTTTGGAGTTGCTCCAGTTGCTTGCGACGATATTCCAAATCGGTCATTTCGTCGTTTTCATTCATCTCTATCAGGTTCTCCTCGCCCGTAGCAGAAATATCGAGTAAGACCATTTTGCCTTTTACCCGGCTCTCAAGGTTAATATACTCGTTCAACTCCATATTCGGCCAGAAGTTGACCAACTGGATTTGCTCGTTTTTTGAACCTAAGCGGTCGATACGCCCGAATCGTTGAATGATACGCACCGGATTCCAATGAATATCATAGTTTACCAAATAGTCACAATCTTGCAGGTTTTGTCCTTCCGAAATACAATCGGTGGCGATGAGCAGGTCTATCTCTCTTTTGACATTCGGATAGGTTTTATCACGCTCTTTTGAATAAGGCGAGAAATGAGTAAGCAGTTCGTTCATCTCTTTCCTTTCTATATCAGGGAAGTTTGTTTTATTTGTCCCGCTTCCTTTTATCAAAGCGGTAAATAAGCCATATTCATCCAATATCCATTCTGACAATTCTTGATAAAGATAGGTAGCCGTATCCGCAAAAGCGGTAAAAACAATGACTTTTTTATTGTCTTCGTTGATCGGGTTTTCTATTTTGCGGGCGATGACCTCTTTCAGTCGTGTCAGTTTTTCATCACGAGCAGCCGATATGGTGGCGGCACTCTCCATTAGCTTTGTAAGTGTATCGCGGTCGTATTCCAACTCTTGTCGCCATTTTACCAAATCAATATCTTGAAGTAATACTTTTACCTTGTTGCCAATCAAATAATCACTTTCATCCTCTTCTATATCAACATTATCTATGGTAATGGATTTATCCGACAATTCGGATATATGTTCTATCTTGTATAAATTTTGATTGACTTGCTCTAATAGCGCTTTTACACTCAGATAAAAAGAATAAATGGAACTCTCCATCCGTTTCAGGTAATTCACCCGCATAAGGTCAACTAAGTTCTTTTCCCGGTCGGACTGCGTAAAAACACTTCCCGTACTCAACTGATAGTCATATTTTGCCGCATATTCCGCTTTTTTCTCCTCTTTCAGTGAAGATACGGGCGAGTAATTTGCCAGATTCAGCTTCCGAATAGCATTGTTGATGTTTCTTAAAGATGGAAATAATCGCTGACTGTCGATATCGGTTTTCTCGTTTATTGGTCTTAAACGTGTTGGGAAACGTCCCACGTCTGCCGAATCGTAATATTTAACGATATGCTTGCGGGAACGGGCAATGGTAAGCATATCCAACAATTTGAAGTAGCGGTTATCCAAACGGTCAAACAACAGGTTGATGTTTCGGTCGGAAGTTTTTGCCCAATCGGAAAATTGCCGCTGAGCCAACTTCATCACATGGGAGATGTTATCAATTCCTTCGTCTTCAAAAACAGTATCTTCTCCTTCGGTAATAAACGATATTTGATTCTTGAGGTCGTTCATGCGATTATTTACCGGAGTTGCCGAAAGCATCAATAGTTTCGTCTTAACTCCTTTTGTGATCACCTCGTTCATCAGACGGGAATAACGGGTCATCTCTCCTTTGGAGGGATAATTATTCCGGAAATTGTGTGATTCGTCAATGACCACCAAGTCGTAGTTTGCCCAATTGATAGCGGCAAGGTCTATATCGCCCGACTTTCCACGAAGACGGGTTAAGTCGGTGTGACATAATACATCGTAGTTGAAACGGTCGTTGATAAGAATGTTGCGTTTGTCATTCTGTGTATAAACCGTCCAGTTGTCGCGCAATTTTTTGGGACAAAGGACAAGCACCCGGTCGTTTCGCAATTCATAATATTTGATAACGGCAAGTGCCTCAAAGGTTTTACCCAGCCCCACACTATCGGCTATGATACAACCGCCATACTTCTCTATCTTCTCAATGGCTCCCATTACTCCATCTTTCTGAAATTTGTAGAGCTTTTTCCAAATCTCCTTTTCCTTAAAGCCGGTCTTGGATTTAAAGATCTTATCGTCGGCAAAGTCAACGATAGAGTAGTGGAACAGATGGTGCAATATCATGTAATAGACTGAATCGGGAGAATAATCCCTATATCCCTTTTTCAGTTCTTCAATAGCCAATTTTGTGATCTCCTTAGTCAGGGTTGAGTCCGTCCAAGTCTGATCATATATCTGTTTGAGTTGGACAACTTCATTATTCCCGTCTTGTAAAATATGTTGCTGCGGATTTTTAGCGCCGATAAAACCTAAGGTGTCTGCACTGAAATCTGCCATCCCTGAATGAATCACACAACCTTCATTCTCTTTTTCAACAAAAATCAACTTAAATCCAAAAGCATTGGGAACTTTAAGCGCACGGATGTGGCTTCTTTCAAGGATACGGCTGCACTCTTCGGCTGCCGTTCTCAACAGCAGTTGTCTTTTAAGCTCTCCCTCCTCAGTCGCACCCCAAAATGAATTATCCATCGCAATGGAGACTCCATTTGCTTTATTTGTTTGCGGATTGGTCAAAAGCAAGATGTTTAAACCCTTAATATGTTTCATCTTTTCACGCAAAAGATAGAAAGCATAGATGCTAAACATTCCGGTACTAATAGAGACAATCGTGCTATTGTCTATTCTCTGTGATAATTCATTCTCAACCGTTCGCCCTTGCTTGTTGTCTAATATCTTCATGCTTAAGCAGGTATTAATTACTCTTTAGTGGTATTAAACAACACTCTCACATCCACATCCAATGCTTCCGCTATAAGCCCGAACACCTCTACCGAGGGCTGCGCTTTGTTAGAACACCACCGGGATATGGTAGTTTCATTTTTAGCTATTCTCTCCGCAAGCCAGCGATTGGTTTTGCCTTTTTCAGCTAAAACAACCTTAATTCTATTTGTAACCTTTCTTTCCGCCATATTTAACTACGCTTTGCTCCGTTGAACGTTGTTTATCTTATAGAGTCAAACATTTGATGTTATTAGATGCAAATATAGCGTTTTAATTTAAATTCTACCGTACACTATTCAATTTATTGTGTAATCGCAGGTAAGGCGAGCGTTAGTGCAAGGTGCAAGTATCTATATATAGATAGACTTGCACCTTGCACTAAACTTAAAACATTGTGATTCAAAACAATTGTTGATTAAAAAATAAGTTGTAACTTTGAACCTGAATTTTATGACGACAAATTGGTGACAATAGTAGCCAGAACTGCCAGAATAAAGAGCAGAAATGGAAACTAACCTAATTTGTACCCCATAGAGATCTTTGAGAAAATAATTCGCTGAATATTAACGGTCTGATGTATTAAGTTCATAATTCGTACGGACCGCCAAGAAAAGGAAATTTGAAATACAGTGGTGGAAGCGTTGAAAAACAGTCAGTTAGGATTTCCTAACCTAAACTGTACCCCCTAAGAGAAATCGAAAGGATAAAACGCTGAAAAAAAGCCAATTAACCCTTAAAGGTGGCTTTCCCGTCCATACCGCAAAACTTACTGAAATTCAGCGAGTTGCAAATAAAGAGACCAGGTCAGGGATTAACATCCGGATCTGGTCTCTTTTTTTTTCAGCAAAAGTTAATGTTTAATAAAAGTCCCGGAATCAAGTTCATCAAATGCATGCTGGAGCTCCTCTTTTGTATTCATAACAATAGGACCTCCCCAGGCAACAGGCTCTCCCAGCGGCTTACCGGTTAGAAGCACAAACCTGGCCCCATCTCTGCCTGCCTTCAAAACAACCTCCTCTTTTAAGCTGGAATCTACTTCAGATGGTCTGAAAAGGATTGCGCAAGCCTTATTTTCAAACTCGGAGAGATTAGTATCTGCAGCAATAGTTCCATCTAAAAGGTAAATAAAAAGAGTCCTCTCATTTGATGCCTCATTGTAACGCCAGATTGTATCAGGCGAGAGTTTCACATCCAGATAGGTAACATCGACATATTTAGCACTAAATGCCCCTTTACTCTCCCCGTACCTGCCGGCTATAACCCTTATCTCGGCCCCCTCCTCCTTAACCAGAGCAACTTGATCTTGAGTAATATCACCATAAGAAGGATAAGTCATCTTATCCTTAGCCGGAAGATTAAGCCAAATCTGACATCCAAGCATTCTCTCAGAGGCAATAGGCATCTCCTGATGGATAATACCTGAACCGGCTGTCATCCACTGGCACTCAAGATCCCGGATAGTTCCGCGGTTACCAAGACTATCTCCATGCTCTATTTCCCCTTTAATAAGATATGTAATTGTTTCAATACCCCTGTGCGGATGCCATGGAAACCCCTTTGTGTAATCATCCGGATTTTGGGAATCAAAACCATCTAGCATTAAGAAAGGGTCAAAATCCTTTACATTTCTTAAGCCGAGAACTCTTCTCAAATGAACACCGGCACCGTCAATGGCATTTTGTCCTCGGACAATCTGAACTACTTGCCTTCTTTTCATATACACCAGGTTTAAATTTCCTACAATATAACAAATAAATGTAAAAAATTAAAAGAGCCAGCCATAGATCATACCTGAAACTGTAGCCATTGCCATAACAAGCAGAACAAAAATCACTGTCTTCTTTGTACCCATTACCTCTCTTATAACAAGCATATTTGGAAGAGATAATGAGGGACCGGCAAGCAACAGAGCCAGAGCGGGTCCCTTTCCCATTCCGGAAGCAAGTAAGCCCTGGATAATTGGAACCTCTGTTAATGTTGCAAAATACATAAACGCACCTACAACACTTGCAAATAGATTTGAAAGTAAAGAGTTTCCACCAACTGCCCATTCAATCCATTGATTTGGAATAACACCGGCTATTGATGTGCTCCCGTGAGTAGAACCCAGAAGAAAGCCTGCTGTTACAACACCTATCGCAAGTAGTGGGATTATCTGTTTTGCAAAACTCCAGGCAGAGAGTGTCCACTCCCGATTATCATCATCTCCTTTATCAAAGAGTGTGATAACACTTAGTGAAATTATACCCACAACCATAGGAATCAGAGGTCTGAAAACCGGATTACTTATTGCGGCATTTGTTGCAAATACAGATGCTATGGTTGCAACAGCTGCCAATAAAACCCACTGCCATTTAATTTTGAGAATTTTTATCAAAGAGTAACAGAGCATCAGGGCAAATCCGCCTGTAATATACCACTTATATGTAAATATATAGAACCAGGCACTTGATGTATCTTCAGCAGATGGCCTTCCCCAGTTAGCAAAAACAAGTATAGCAACCAGAGTAAAAAAATGAAAGGCAGTATGGCTCATTGGGCGTTTTTCAGGAATATCCGGAAAGTTCATCTGCTCCTCTCGCTTTGCCCTCTCCTCCTTCCTGAAAATAAATGCCATAGTCAATCCAATAATAATTGAAAAACTAATGGCTCCGATTGTTCTTGCAACACCCATTTCAAAACCCAGAATTCTGGCAGTGAGTATTATCGAAAGAATACTTATTGCAGGACCGGAATAAAGAAAAGCAACTGCAGGGCCTAAGCCTGCTCCTCTTTTATAAATACTTGAAAAAAGAGGCAGAATTGTACAGGAGCAGACCGCCAGAATTGTCCCGGAAACACTGGCAATTGTATAGGACATCCATTTTTTTGCATTCGCACCAAAGTATTTTAAAACGGCCCCCTGACTTACAAAAATTGATATAACTCCTGCAATAAAAAAAGCCGGAAGAAGGCAGAGTATTACATGCTCCTGTGCATACCATTTTGCAAGGTCAAGAGTTGCAAATATTGCAGTCACAAAGGTCTCGTTACCTGCAGGCATAAAGAAGACAGCTGCAAAAATAACCACAATCCATAATAGGATTTTAAGTTCTTTATTTTTCTCCATAACCTTATAAACCAAGAATCTGTTTAACCTCTTTTTCTGAAGGAACCCTCCCTTTAATCTTAACAACCTCATCCACCACAACAGCAGGAGTAAACATTACATTATACTTCATTATCTCCACTATATCCTCAATCTTGGTAATTGTTGCCTTTACACCACTTTCAGCAACCACCTTCTCAACTACAGCTTGAGTTGTTTTACATTTAGCACAACCGGTGCCCAGAATCTTAATTTCCATATTATTTTGCTTTTATTGTTCGCAAATATACGAACTAATTTAATACACCATATTTTTTTTTAAATTTGTCAAATGAAAACATTTCTATCATTATTAACTATTTTATTTGCCGTACCGTTAATGTCTCAAAACACATTCTCATACAAAACGGCAAACGCAGAGGTAATTCTTCTTGCTGAGGTGAACGCACCCAGAAAAGCAGACAACCTTATAGGATACACTCCGGAAATTGCAGCAGAGACAGCTCCTGATAACACCTATCCAGGTGCTACAAATGCATTTCTGGTAAAAAAAGGGGGGGAGAACATACTTGTAGATACAGGATTGGGAAGAGAGCTCTTTAAAAATATTGAGAGCAGAGGGGTTAAGCCGGAAGATGTAAGCAAAATACTTATTACACACCTGCACGCAGATCACTTTCTTGGACTGGCAAGAGAGGGCAAGAGGGCCTTTCCTGCTGCAAAAATTTACCTCTCCCTGAAGGAGAGTGAAAACATACCGGATAATGCAAAAAAGATTCTTGAGTTATACCAGGGAGATATAATAATATTTGAGCCTGAAGAGACCCCCGGAGAGGTTGCCTCCGGAATTTTATCTATGGCCGCATATGGCCACACTCCGGGACATACTGTTTTTATAGTTGACAGCCTGATGATATGGGGAGATCTTACACATGCAATGGCAATACAGATGCCATTCCCAAGAGTAGCCATATCATATGACAAAGATCCTGAGATGGCTGTAAAGAGCAGGTTAAGGATTCTGGAATATGTAACAAAAAATAAAATGGTGGTTGCAGGAATGCACATTCCATATCCATCTGTTGGAACAGTTACTTTAGCAGGAACGGAGAGATTCCTTTTTACACCGGCTAAATAGAGGATTCACCGAAATATTTACCGGATTCGTCGGGAAGTTCTATTTTTTTCCTTACTATCGCTCCACTTTTGCAAAAACTTTTTAAAAACAGAAAAAGATGCATGTAATAAACAACGGAGGCAGCCCCCGCAGAGATGGACACGGTGCCATAATAGCTGCAGCAGCAATTATTATTTTAGGAGTTCTCTTCTTGGGGAGAAATCTTGGATTTATTAATCACGGAATCCTGAGAGTCGTAATCTCCTGGCAGATGTTACTTATATTCCTTGGAGCAGTAGCCCTTTCAAAAAGAAATAACACAGGAGGAGCTATACTTATAGGAGTAGGTCTGTTTTTTATTGTGCCGAGACTTACCGGAGCAGGAATGTACTGGGCAGCAACATGGTGGCCACTACTGCTTATTGCTGTTGGAGTTATTCTGGTTATCCGTTTTCTAAGACCTGATTCTCCCCTGAGAACAGGATTCAGAGGTCACAATTTTGCGAATGATGTAACCTATAAATCAGATAAAGGATATGTTGATTCAGAGGTATCTTTCGGATCAGTTAACCACATTGTTGTTGATCCTGTTTTTAAAGGAGCCAGAATAAGAAATAACTTTGGAGCAACAATTCTGGATTTGAGAAGAACAACCCTGGAGGAGGCAGATACATTCATTGATATAGACTGCAATTTTGGAGGAGTTGAAATTTTTGTACCTTACGGATGGACTGTTACATCTCAGATAAAAAATTTCCTGGGTGGCACGGACGACAAACGCTTCAGAGCCTCTGAGGCTCCCGGAGACGGGAAGAGACTTATTCTAAGAGGTAATGTATCTTTTGGAGGAGTAGAGGTTAAAGGATAGAGAATTATTTATATGCACCCTTTTGCCGAGACAAGAAGAGAGACTGTTAAAGGGGCTGCTTTCGCAATCACGGGAGCAGCTCTGCTCTCTGTACTCTTCATCAGATACGGAAAGCCGGAAACCACTCTTTGCGCAATACTCTCATCGGTATCATACACGGCAATTTTCTCCGGATCTGCATATTACTGGTGGTATGTACAACAGTATCTCAAGGCTCCGGGAGCAAAAGCAGCTGTGGCAGCTCTTGTTCAGCTGGCCTCATCCGCAGCAGGGGCGATAACAGTATCGGCATTATGCACAGAAGGAGCTCAATGGTTTTACGAGGTACTACCCATTGCTGTATCGCTCGGCATAATTGGATGGATATCGGTAACACTCTACTACAAAACGAGAGAGTTTGAAGAGATGGGTGAAGAAGAGGGCTCCCCTCAGCAACCACCGGAGGCAAAGAGAAATGTTCAGGAGAATATCTCAGTAAAGGAGGGTAACAGGATTCACATCATTCGGGCCGATAATATACACTATATACAGGCATATGGCGACTACGCGATGTTATATACTGATGAGGGAAAGTTTGTAAAGGAGGAGACAATGAAAAACCTGGAGGCCACTCTTCCGGAGCACTTTGTCAGAATCCACCGCTCCTCAATTGTCAATACCAGAATTGTTGTAAAGACAGAACTATACGGAAAGGAGAGCTATACCATTCATCTAAGCAGCGGAGATACACTGAGGGCCAGTGCCCCGGGGTATAAACTTCTTAAACAGAGGCTCTCCTTGTAAAAAAATTGAACAATATATATATATCAGAATAATGAAAGATTTCACAACTAAGCAGAAGCAGATAGCCAGATATGCAAAGGCACTCGCTCACCCCGTAAGGATAGCAATTTTAGAGCTCCTCTCAAGCCAGGCCTGCTGCTATCATGGTGATATGTCAGAGGTGATTCCTGTTGCAAAAAGCACTCTTTCCCAACATTTAAAGGAGTTAAAAGAGGCAGGTCTTATTCAGGGAACAATTACACCACCCACCATTAAATACTGCATAAACAGAGAAAACTGGGATGAGGCAAGAGGGATGTTTTCCCAATTTTTACATGATCTGAAAAACGACGGTTTTGTTTGTTAGAGATAAATGTTAAGTTTTTTTTAATATTAATGTTCGTCTATTTGCGAATTACTAATATTTCGTATTTTTGCGAATAACCAATCGGAATTCATATGAAAAAGATATTAATATTATGCACTGGAAATAGTTGCCGCAGCCAGATGGCTCACGGATTTCTGCAGTCATTTGACCAAAATCTTTATGTAAAATCTGCCGGGACTCAACCGGCAAAACAAGTCAACCAGACTGCGGCCAAAGTAATGAAGGAGCTGGGAATTGACATATACAGCCACACACCTCAGCTGGTTGACAAATATATTGGAGAGGAGTGGGATTATGTAATAACCGTATGTGATGATGCCAATGAGACCTGTCCCGCATTTCTGGGTAAAGTAAAAAAGAGGCTCCATATCGGGTTTGAGGATCCTTCACACAAAACAGGCGCACCTGAATATGTAATGAGCGAATACTACAGAATAAGAGATCTGATTAAAGAGCAGTTCCATAACTTTTACACAGAAAACATTGCAAAATGAATAAAGTCAGAGTCTAAACAAAATCTATTTTTTCTTACTCTTATCCTCACTTACATCTGAATACTCCAGACCCTCACGGTAAACACTCATAGCTGCCAGACTCATACCCATACTTGAGTAACCACCATCGTGGTAGAGATTCTGCATAGTCACCTTTTTGGTCAGGTCAGAGAAAAGTGTAATTACATAGTCGGCACACTCCTCAGCAGAGGCGTTTCCAAGAGGCGACATCCTCTCGGCAAAATCATAAAGTTTGTCAAAGCCCATAATACCACCACCAGCGGTAGTCATAGTTGGTGATTGAGAAACTGTGTTGATTCTTATATTCTTCTCACGACCATAAATATATCCAAAACTTCTTGCAATTGACTCCAGAAGAGCCTTTGCATCTGCCATATCATTATAACCATAAAGAGTGCGCTGCGCAGCAACATATGAGAGAGCAACAACAGATCCCCAGTCATTTATAGCGTCAACCTTTCTGCAGCTCTGAAGCACCTTGTGAAAAGATATTGCTGAGATATCGAGTGTCTGGTGCAGGTAGTGATAGTTAAGATCATCATAAGTTCTGCCCTTTCTCACATTTGGTGACATCCCAATTGAGTGAAGAACAAAATCAAATTTACCTCCAAGAAACTCCATTCCTTTAATAATCAGATTTTCCAGATCTTCAACATTTGTAGCATCTGCAGGAATAACTATAGATTCGCATTTTTCTGCCAATTGATCAATTGTACCCATCTTCATGGAAGCCGGTGTGTTTGTAAGCACAAATCTCCCCCCCTCTTCATACACTCTCTCTGCTGTCTTCCATGCTATGGAGCTCTCATTAAGGGCACCAAATATAAGCCCTCTCTTTCCTTTCAATAAATTGTACGACATAATTTAATATTTACACTTACATAAAACACCATATAGGAATAAATGTTTATTTGCAAGTATGGTTAAACCGACGGCAAATATAGGCAATAAATTAAAAGTCCACCCCATTTTATTTTCCATTGGAAAATTGTTTTATTAGAAAATATATTTAACTTTGCAGCATAATTATAAGGGATAAAAAAAAGAGAAAATGGACAAAGCTTTACAATATATTAAAAAGCAATGGATTATAATAGCAGGAGCTGCACTTGGCGCCTTGGGCGGATACCTTTACTGGTACTTCATCGGCTGCAACAGCGGAACCTGTCCCATTACATCATCACCGCTAAATAGCACCCTTTACGGAATCCTTCTGGGAGGCCTTATCGGAAGTATGTTCAAAAGAGACAAAAAGAGAGATGAGAACAATAATCAGAGTAGAGAGAGCTAACTGCTGCGTATTCAACAACTCAATAAACAGGGAGATTGCATCAATCAACGGAGTTTACGCAGTAAATGTAGATAACTACAAAAATGAAGTAACAATTGACCATACTGACGAAGTCAATTTCCCTGAGCTTTTTGCAAAGCTTCGTGAAAGCGGATACAATCCACTGGAAGAGGAGAAATACCTGAAAAACAACTATAACGAGAGAGAATACGATGGATTATTTCAAGAATAAAGCTGCTGAGTGGGACTCTCCAATTAAAATTGAGATGGCTGAGAAGTTCATTGCAGAACTTCTTAAAAATCAAATACCAACCAGGGATAACAAAATACTGGACTATGGTTGCGGAACCGGACTTGTGGGGATGGAGTTATCCAAGATTACCCGTGATGTTGTTTATCTGGACAGTTCTGAGTCAATGATAGAGATTCTCAAAAAGAAGCTGGATGCACAAAAGGATTGGGGCAGGACAATAATTCAGGGAGAGATCTTTGCCTACAATCAAAGAGATATAGACATCATTACCACTCTTATGGCCCTGCACCATATAGAAGATATTGATGAAGTGTTAAACCATATCACTCAGAACATTCTCAAATCTTCAGGTGTTATAGTTATTGGAGATCTCACAGAGGAGGATGGCAGTTTTCACAATGGAGACCCTGTTCCTCACAAAGGATTCAATAAGGAAGAACTTGCCGGCAAGCTTTCTAAAGCAGGACTGGAAGTAATTAATAGTTATACTTATAACACTATGGTCAAAGGAGACAAAAAGTTTGACCAGTTTATAATGGTAGCAAAAAAGAGTAATTAGAAAACAAATAAAATTTATAAAAAATTAACAATATGAAAACAATACATTTAACAAAAGAGGAGTTCCTGAAAAAAGTAGCAAACTACGAAGCAAATCCAACAGAATGGAAATATCTTGGAGACAAACCTTGTATAATTGACTTTTATGCAGACTGGTGTGGTCCATGCAAAATGGTAGCCCCAATACTTGATGAACTCGCAAAAGAGTACTCAGACAAAATCTATATCTACAAAGTAGATACAGAGGCAGAGCAAGACCTTGCAGGAGCATTTGGAATCAGAAGCATCCCTACCCTTCTCTTTTGCCCAATGAATGAAACCCCTCAAATGGCCCAGGGAGCACTGCCAAAAGCAAGCTTCAAGGATGCAATTGACAAGGTTCTTCTGGGAGGTAAGTAAGAGCTATAAACAGGTATATTCAAATAAGTTTCACATGGTTGTGCTCCAGCAGATAGTGCTCGCCACTCTCAGGGCAGCGAGCCCTGCCGGATGTATCAAACTGCAGGCGATGGCCCATTCGGCTCATCCAGCCAATCTGAATACTTGGATTTCCAACAACCAGGGCGTATGGTTTAACACTCTTTGTCACAACCGCGCCCGCACCAATGAATGCATACTCACCAATGTCATGACCACAGACAACAGTGGCATTTGCGCCAATAGTTGCTCCCCGGCCAACCCTGGTGTGTGTGTATTCATGCCTTCTGTTGACGCCACTTCTTGGATTGACAACATTAGTAAAGACACAGGAGGGGCCTAAAAAGACTTCGTCTTCGCAGATCACTCCTGTGTAAACTGATACATTATTCTGGATTTTCACTCCATTTCCCAGAATCACTCCGGGAGAGATCACCACATTTTGCCCAAGATTGCAGTTCTTACCTATCTTGCAACCCTCCATAATGTGAGAAAAGTGCCAGATCTTTGTTCCCTCACCTATCTCACAGCCTGCGTCAATAATAGCCGATTCATGCGCAAAATATTTAATCTCTGCATTTTCCATAAGGGTAATTTTTCCCCTAATTTAGACAATTATTCCAAAATTGCCTCGGTTACAGGATTTATTCCCGGACCTCCCAGATAAGAGGATACAACTGTTCCCTTGACCCAAACTCTTCTACTTAAATGTTCGGGAAATGCAACAAGCGAGAATTGATCCTGAATTTTACCGGAGGGAAGACTAACTCCAAAGCATTTAGCCCTTAGTCTCTCGTCGGGCTCCTCAGCTATAGCCATATGGCTGGCCTTAGTAAAGGGAGAAACATATTTTACAGAATCGGCAGAGACATCCCCTCCAACAATATATCCCTTAACCCAGACCTTCATCCCCTCAAACTCACTAAGCCTGGACAATGAAATTGCTTTTGCCCTGGAACTTCCGTCATTTCCGTCAATCAAAAGGGTGTCGAGCTTAAATGCGTATGTTGTGTCAATTGTAATCCCTCTGCCAAGGAAAGAGGAGTCTCCGGCAGCGAGCTTCAGGTTGATTGTGAGCATCTCCTTTGCCGATACACTCTTTGAGAATAGTGGAACTGGTGTTGCGGTGCTGAGGGAAGGCTTTAGCCGTACATAAAACTTACCCGGATTAACATAAAGAAACCGCTCCTCTCCATAATTATAGGCCGACGCCCCTTCGGCAGTGTAAAGTTCAGGGGTATAAGCACTATACTTTGACATAAATTCAGAAGAAAATCCCAGACTTATACCTGCATTTACCTGGCGGATTTGAAGGTTCAGAGATTTTGTAGTGCCTGAAGTAAGGGTTACCTGGCGGGCATCTGCCCAGCAAGGAGAGTCAAAGGCAGGAGCTTTGTGCTTGTGGGAAAAGACCTCAACAAAGTACTCTCCAGCCTCAAGTTTCATCTCTTCAGGTCTGGCACCGTAGAGTCCATTATATAAGGTGTCATCGTAGGAGCTCCGGACAATAAGGCGCATCAAATTTGTGTCCGGCAAGGGTCTTAAAGAAGCTTTAGTCAGCACATCCTCACTCGTGATGCGCAGGCGGAGAGTAGCCTCTCCCCCATCTGTTAATGTTAGCCCCTGACAGCCCGCTGCCAGGATAGCAACCAAAAAGATCACTCTCTTCATATCTCACTCTATTTTAATTGGTTTTCATCCCAAAAATATAACACTTCGCAAGCAAAAGAGTGTAAATTGATACAAACTTTAAAAAATATTCAATTTTAAAATTACGATTTAGAATTTTATTTAAATTTGAACAAATTTAAACTTAACTATGTACAGAATCACCGAGCACCCTATCCTCCCAATTCCTGCGGAAGATAGCGTAGAGTTCACCTTTGAGGGTCAGAAAATCACCGGTCAGAAGGGTTTTACCATCGCAGCAGCACTGCATCAGGCCGGAAAAGTTGTCCACAAACACAGTTTAGAGCACAGAGAGCGCACTATGGAGTGCGGTATTGGCAAATGCGGCGCCTGCGAAATGTTGGTTGACGGCAAAGTAAGGCGTATCTGCATTACAAAAGTTGACGATGTTAAAAATGTCAACCGGATTGAGGAGTCGTACCTTCCGGAGGAGACCCTTCTCGTAGAAAAAGATGGACGGGAGATTAAAATCAGAAAAACAACAGTTGTTATTATTGGTGCAGGCCCTGCAGGACTTGCCGTAAGGGAGGAGCTTAACAAAGCAGGAATCCAGAATCTGGTAATTGACAATAACAGTAAAATTGGTGGTCAATTCCTTATGCAGACCCACCAGTTCTTCTTCTTTGAAAAGGAGAAACGATTTGGAGGGATGAGGGGATTTGACATTGCCAACACCCTTGCAGGTGAGGACCACAGCGGCATACTCCTTGACTCTGTTGTCTGGGATATACTAGAAGGCAAGAGGCTGGTTATAAAAGACATCGCAAAACAGGAGATCAGCTATGTTGATGCCGAGCATCTTGTTATAGCTACAGGAGCGGTTCCATTTATGCCTGCATTCAAAAATGACGACCTGCCGGGGGTATACACAGCTGCTGTTGTACAGAGGATGATGAATCAGGAGCTTACTTTACTGGGGAAAAAGATTCTCACGGTAGGAGCCGGAAATATTGGATACCTCACATCATACCAGGCTATGCAGGCCGGTGCAGAGGTTAAAGCTATAATAGAGGCAATGCCACGCGAAGGGGGATTCCCTGTTCAGGCAAACAGAGTCAGAAGACTCGGCATTCCTGTTATGACTTCTCATATTTTGCTGGAGGCAATTCCAAACGCAGACAGAACAGGTGTAACAGGCGCAATAATCGCTCAATGTGAAAACTTCAAACCAATACCTGGAACAGAGAAGCTAATTGAAGATATTGACTGTATAAATATATGCACAGGACTCATTCCTGACAATCAGTTATTCAGGAAGGGAGTTGAGATTTACGGAAGACATTGCCACGGAGTTGGCGATGCAGTAAGGATTGGAGAGGGAACATCTGCCGTATTAAGAGGTAAGCAGTGTGCTTATGAGATACAACAGGATCTGGGATTCAGATACAACTACAATGATTACCTGGCCGTTTCAAAAGAGTACATAGACTCTCAGCAGCACCCTGTAAAAGTAATTGATGAGCCATTCAGACCAACACCTGAAAGGATGAAAGAGAAAGGCTTTGTTCAGATTGACTGTCTCTACGGATTTGCCTGCAACCCTTGCTCTTTTGCCTGTGAATACGGAGCAATAACAAAATCATCAACCTCCACTGTTCCAAGAATTGATTTTGACAAGTGCGTTGGTTGTATGAGGTGCGTTTACCAGTGCCCGGGGCTTGCAATATTCGGCTACCAGTTCAACAAAAACTGGATCTTCCTGCCTATCGAATACAAGGCCGATGAGGGTGCCGATGTTTTCCTGGTTGACAATAACGGGAAAAAGGTTGGCGAGGGAGTTATTGAAAAGATCCTCAAAAAGGATAATAAAACCAATGTTGCAAGAGTAAAGGCTAAAGACCTCGAAGGGGAGGCTCTTCTGGCAGTCAGAGGATTTATTATCAAAGAGAAGTATCCACAGCCTGTAAAAATAAAACAACTTGACGGAGAGCACGATGCTAAAACATACATCTGCCACTGCGAAGATGTAACCGTTGAGAAGATGCTTGCAGCAATTGGTGACAGAAAGGTAATATCATCAGATGAGCTCAAGCACATTACGAGAATAGGTATGGGTCCTTGTCGCGGAAACAGATGCGTACCAAGAGCAAAAATGTACCTTAAACCATACGGAATAGAGGTTATTGGAGAGCCGACTCCTCGCGGGCCTATGTCAAACCTGGTTACATTGGGAGATATGAACCCTGTGGGAAAAAGCGAAAGCATCATACTTCCTAAAGGCAGCAAATGGGTAGAAAAAGTTCCCGCAATAATTGCCGGTGGCGGTATAGCCGGCAGCTCACTCTTCAGATATATGGCCGAGGCGGGTATGAAACCATACCTTATTAACGACGGACTCGGCAGTTCGTGGAGAAATATAGCAGGGGGGCGCCCGGCATTCTCACTGCCTGCACTTGCAGATATAGCAAAACATAACCTGGAAATATTCAGGAAACTTAACGACAAACACTCCATTGACTTCAAACTTATAAGATATGTAGGTTTTGTCCACGATCAGGTAACATACGACTCACTAGACATGTCCCGTAACTGGAGTGATGCCAGAATGGTTGAGAAAAAAGATTTCCGCAAAGAGATTTCTCCATACTTCAACCCTTCACTCGACACATACAGCCACGCTCTCATTACAAACGACTGCTGGCAGGCAAATCCCGGACTTACCCTTGATCTTGTAAGAGAGATGGGTCGTCAGAACGGCGGAAAAATACTTGAAAACACAAAATTAGTTGATGTGCAACGGGATGGAAAAGAGTACAGAGTAATAGTACTCACCCCTGACAAAGAGTACGCCGAATACAGGACAGAGGTGTTTATAAACGCTTTGGGTGCTGAAGCCGATAAATTTGCAAGGAAGCTGGGTATAGAGACCGGTCTCTTCCCTGTCAAACACCAGGCATTTATCACAAAGAGATTACCAATGCTCGGCAAAGATGGAGCAAATCTTGATATGCTTATTGACAGGCGCAAATACAAAGGCTTCTCTGCAGTGTACGGACAACAGCTTGCAGAGACAGGACAAATCATTGGATGCGCCTCCCCAGCAATTGATGCTACCGAGACCGATAAAAACCTTAAGATAAACAGCCGGGAATTCATTGAGATAGCAACCGAGATCTTTACAAACTGGATACCTCAGCTTAGCGGAGTTGGATTCCAGGCAGTATGGAGCGGTTACTACATTGAGCCAAGATATATTGTAGATCCGGAACTTGGACTCTTTACCGGAATGCGCGGCCACGGATTCATGCTCTCCCAGTACATCGCAAAACTATATGTAGATTACCTAATGGGACGAGAGGTTCCTGAATACTTCCACGACCTTAAACTAAGCGGCAAAGGTCTCAGCGAGCAAGCATTTAAATAGCGCAGAATCATAGCGCAGAACCGCACAGCCGTAAGTCTCTGTTAGATAGCACTTAGACACTTAATCCCGCGGATTATCCGCGGGATTAAGTGTTAATGAGCAAAAATACAATGTGTTACAAGAGCACGGGTATAGAATATACAATTAGTTTTTGATGTGGGAAAAGTGGTATGAGCTAAAGTTTCCCACATATGCATTATGATATTATTCGTATAATTTACGAACGAATTACCATGAAAATCTAAAACGCTTAGCGCTGTAACTCTTTGATTAACTAGTCATAAAAAATCATAATGACAGCTGACATGTACTGCCGAATGGCTTAACCTGCGAAGCACCATATAAACTTTGCAGAAGGCGGTGAAGTATCAGACCCGTGCGGCTGCAACTTGCTTACTGATTGTACGTTAACACTTAATCCCGCGGATCATCCGCGGGGTTAAGTGTTAACTTGAAGATATACTGTGAGTTATAGCGGTACGGGTATATAGTTTACTTCTGGTTTTTGATGTGGGAAACTTTAGTTGGGTTGACAGGGATATTCGTTTATCTAACAGATAATTAGATAGTTAAAATTTAGTTTTTTAAAAAGTTTTCGAAAACATGATTTGTAACTACTTGTTTTCTAGCAACATAAACGAATATCCCTGTCAACCCAATTCTTTTGTCTCTGCTGCGGAGGAATTCTGCTGCGGGGAGGAGGCAATTATATGGTGCCGGGCGTGAGGCCTGGCGGTTACCCGCCCGCCCGGCCTGAGTTGGCCATTCGGCAGATAATTTTTGGAGACCGGTTCAGGTCCGTGTGAACCCGCACCGCCACGGGCATACCCGTGCAACTGTAAATTATTGATTGACAGCGGAAAGACAATCCACCTGACAGATCACCTGTCAGGTGGATTGCTTATGTGTAGGTAATCAGTGTATTGCAGCGGTGCGGGTTAAGAAGAGGAGTGAAGAAAGAGTAAGAAGAATATGAGAGAGAAGAAAGTGGTGAAAGAGGGAAAGGGGTGAAATTTGAGATCGGAATGAGACCGGTATAAAACTTCATGAGGCCTTATCCTTATTGGGATAAAACCTCACTACTTAACCTAAACTTAAACTATGAAAAACTTCACTTACTGAATATTCAAATCTTATGCCAAAGTTTATTCAACTATGCGAAGTTTTGCAAATTTTAGTAAAAGTGTCTTCTGACCGCCATCGTTAAAGGTAACTACTGCTCTCATATTGAGGACATCACCCTCTAATAAAATAATCTTTCCGTAACCAAATCGTTCATGTTCAACATTCATTCCTACCCGCAACTTTTCTACGGGGTCAGGGAAAAAGTTTTCGCGTCTAGGGGGGGGCGGGGCCGTCGCAGACGGGCCGCCGGCTGCCGGGGAGGCGGGCCTTCTGAAGGCCTCGCCGGCAGACGGCTGGGCGGAGCGTGCGGGACGCTCGCTTCGCCCGGCCGCCCCCACTCCTCTGCCCGTACCTGACGAAAAGAGTCCTGATGAGTTTGAGCTATCGGTCCTGAAGATGGACATAACTCCATCCTCATAGGGCCAGTTGAGAAACTTGCGGTCCACCTCCTTCAAAAAACGACTTGGAGGATAGTTCACCTGTTGTCCCCAGCGAAATCTTGATTGAGCGTATGAGAGAGTAATTGCCCTCTTAGCTCTGGTAAGGGCTACATAAAACAGGCGCCTCTCCTCCTCTATCTCCTGATCACTGCTCACACCATTAATACTTGGAAAGAGGTTATCCTCCATACCTATAACATATACATAAGGAAACTCCAAACCCTTGGCTGAGTGCACAGTCATAAGACTTACTTTATTATTCTCCTCCTTGCTGTCTGCCCCTTCATCTACAGCACTCATAAGAGATATCTTCTCCAGAAACTCTTCAAGAAGAAGCGGTCCGGACTCCCTGTCAGGCATAAGGCCAGGATCTTCATCCGCAATCAAATCGCCATCTGAAATCTCACCGCCTGAAAGTTCTCCCTCCATCTCCTTTATTGAATTAAAGAGCTCCTCAACATTCTCCAGACGAGCCTGACCCTCGAGCGAGCTATCGGCCCTGAGATGCTCCATATAACCGGAACGCATCAGTATCTCCATTGTAATATCGTAGGCAGTAGTTGTTGAAGCCTTGCTCCCAACCTCGGCTATCAGAGCCGTAAATATTGAGAGGCGGGCGGCGGCGGCGGGCTTGATGCCAAAGGCATCAAGATCACCGGCGTGAAAGGCCTCCCACATAGAGAGGGAGGCCGCCCCCGCCGCCGCCGCCAGATAACCCATTGTCGTATCTCCGATACCCCTTGCAGGAACATTCACCACCCGTCTGAAAGCCTCATCATCCTTAGGATTAACGAGCAATCTCATATAAGCAAGCACATCCTTTACCTCCTGCCTCTCATAGAAGGAGTGGCCGCCATAAATCCTGTAAGGAACAGACCTTTTTCTCAACGCCTCCTCAACCACCCTGGACTGAGCATTAGTTCTGTAAAGAATTGCAAAATCAGAATACTCCGCTCTATCCGAGTATATTCTGTTCATAAGAGAGGAGACAACTGTAAAGGCCTCCTCCTGATCCGAATAGCCCCTTATAACCTCAATCTTCTCCCCCGCCTCAGCCTCAGAGAAGCACTCCTTGTTAAGTCTGTTGGAATTCTTTGCTATAAGAGAGTTTGCAGCATTCACAATTGTCTGCGTTGAGCGGTAATTCTGCTCAAGCTTAAACTCCTTAGCCTCCGGATAGTCCTTTCTGAAATTGAGAATATTCTCAATTCTCGCCCCCCTGAAGGCATATATACTCTGAGAATCATCCCCCACCACACACAAATTCCTGTGATTAGCAGACAACTTCTTTACAATCAGATACTGAGAAAAGTTAGTATCCTGATACTCATCCACAAGAATAAAAGAGAACCTCTGCTGTAACTTCTCCAGCACCTGAGGAAAATCCCTTATCATTATATTAGTATAGAGCAAAATATCATCAAAATCCATTGCACCCGCCTGCCTGCATTTCCTCTCATAGAGAGCATAAACCTCACCTATCTTAGGCTTCCTGGCAATTGCATCCCTCTGCATCAGCTCACCATTTGCAAGGTATGCCTTAGCAGTTATCAGGTTGTTTTTTGCCATAGATATTCTGGAGAGTACCTCGTTTGGCTTGTACATCTTCTCATCCAGCCCCAGCTCCTTCACACAAACCCTTATTGCACTCCTGGAATCAGAGGTGTCATATATTGTAAAACTCTTTGGGAACCCCAGAAGCTCCGCATCCTCCCTCAGGAACCTTATAAAGACCGAGTGAAAAGTCCCCATCCAGAGATATCTGGCAAGCCCCTCACCAACCATCCCTGCAATCCTCTCCTTCATCTCTTTAGATGCCTTGTTTGTGAAGGTAAGAGCAAGCACAGAGCTGGCTTTATGCCCATGATTCAATATATTAGCTATTCTACTGGTGAGAACCCTGGTCTTACCCGAGCCCGCTCCCGCAATGATCAACGATGGTCCTTCAAATTGCTCAACTGCCTGTTTTTGAGCACAATTCAACCCCTCAACTATAGTGGAAAAATCTCTTTTCATTAATGGCAAAATTACAAATAATGTGTATCTTTGCCGCAAATTTTTTATCCCTTTAAAATGTCAAACAAAATACTTTTACGCAAAGGTTTAAACATTCCGCTAAAAGGGAGTGCAATAAACCAGATCGCAAGAAGCATCTCACCGGACATTTTGGCTGTCAAACCAACAGATTTTAAAGGACTTAACCCAAAACTCCTTATAAAGGAGGGCGACCCTGTTAAGGCCGGAACACCAGTTATGGCAGACAAGAAAAATCCGGAGATCCTGATCTGCTCCCCCGTGAGCGGCATAGTGAAAGAGATTGTACGCGGAGAGAAACGCAAGCTTCTTCAAATCCTGATTGAATCAGACAAGAGACAGGAGTACGAACACTCAACAGCACCCGAAATACGAAAAAACGGATCCGCTGAGCAAATAAAATCGGCACTCCTCTCATCAGGGCTGTGGCCACTCATTAAGCAGCGACCATACGGAACCATTGCAGACCCTGCAAAAGAGCCAAAGGCAATTTTTATATCAGGCTTTGACTCGGCACCGCTTGCCGCAGATTTGGACTATGCGATGAAGGGTGATTTTGAGAACATGCAGGCCGGAATTGATGCACTTTCAAAACTTACACACGGCGGAGTACACATTGGTCTTCATGCAGACACATTTGCAGGAAGCCCCATGCACAGACTTGAGAGAGCAAAGATCCATATATTTGACGGCCCTCACCCTGCAGGAAATGTAGGAGTTCAGATCCACCATATCAGCCCCATAAACAAAGGGGAGACAGTATGGACACTTGACCTCTACACACTTGCAGCCATAGGCAGATTACTTATTAAAGGCACATTTGACCTTCGCAGAGTAGTAGCAGTAGCCGGCCCTAAAGTAAAGAGCCCGGCTTATATCGAGACACTTCCCGGAATGGCTCTGAGAAGCATTGCCGACATGGCCGACACCACCTCTGAGGTTCGTTACGGAGACCATGTTGGAGTAAGATTCATAAGCGGAAATGTACTCACAGGAGATAATGTGGGAGTAGACGGATACACAGGTATTTTTCACAATACCATCACTATAATGGCCGAGGGGAACTACAGAGAGATGTTTGGATGGATTAAACCACTAAGAGCAAAGAAATTCAGTATTTCCAGATCATACTTCTCCTGGCTGATGCCTAACAAAAAGTACAATCTTGACACAAACCTCAACGGAGGAGAGAGAGCCTTTGTTGTTACAGGAGTATATGAAAAGGTGCTACCCATGGATATTCTCCCTATGTATCTGTTCAAGGCCATCCTCGCAGAGGACATTGATAAGATGGAACAACTGGGAATATATGAAATTATTGAGGAGGATGTTGCATTGTGCGAATTTGTCTGCCCTTCAAAAGCAGAGATACAGGATATCGTATCAAAAGGCATCAACATAATGATTAAAGAAATGTCTTAACAGAACCGGCAATGAAAGTATTAAAAAAATTAGTAGACAACATAAAACCCACATTCAGCAAGGGTGGAAAGCTGGGATTCCTGCACTCCACATTTGATGCCTTCGAGACCTTCCTGTTTGTGCCGGATCATGTAACCAAGAAGGGAGTACATATAAAAGACTCCATTGACCTAAAGAGAACAATGACTATGGTCATTCTTGCCCTTATGCCTGCACTTCTCTTTGGAATGTACAACACAGGCTATCAGCACAACCTCTCAATTGGAGGCGATATGACATTCTGGGCAATGTTCTGGTTTGGATTCCTCAAAGTTCTACCACTTATTATAGTATCGTATGTGGTGGGTCTGGGAGTAGAGTTCATAGCAGCACAGATAAGAGGGCACGAAGTTAACGAAGGCTACCTTGTAACAGGAATGCTTATCCCGCTTATTATGCCGGTTGATGTTCCACTCTGGATCCTCTCACTATCAGTAATATTTGCGGTAATAGTTGGTAAAGAGGTTTTCGGAGGAACAGGAATGAACATCTGGAACCCCGCTCTGCTTTCAAGAGCATTTGTATTCTTTGCATACCCTTCACAAATATCCGGAGACAAAATCTGGATTGAGGGGCTCTCAAGTGGCCAGGGTATTATAGACGGCTTCTCCGGTGCAACCCCGCTTGCACACGCAGCTGCCGGCGAATTTGACAAAATGCCATCATTTATGGATATGTTCATCGGCTTTATCCCCGGCTCAATTGGAGAGACCTCCACACTGGCCATCCTCATTGGAGCAGTAATGCTACTTTGGACAGGGATAGCAAGCTGGAAGATAATGCTCTCCACATTTGCAGGAGGAATCCTGACCGGTCTGCTTCTCAATGCAGTAGGACCGGAAGGAAGCTATATGTCAATGCCGGCAATAAACCACCTGGTAATGGGAGGTTTTGCGTTTGGAGCAGTATTTATGGCAACAGACCCTGTAACCGGCTCCCAGACAGAGAGAGGCAAATGGATATACGGATTTTTGATAGGTGTTATGGCCATCCTCATAAGAGTATTTAACCCGGGCTATCCTGAGGGAATGATGCTCGCCATACTCCTTCTCAACACATTTGCACCATTCATTGACCACTTTGTGGTTCAGTCAAACATCAAACGCAGGCTCCGCAGGGCAGCCGTCAAATAACAGGGAGGAAAAGAGATGGATACAAATAACAATACATACACAGTAATTTACGCTACCGTAATGGTAGTAATTGTGGCAGCACTCCTTGCACTCGCCTCATACCTTCTTAAGGACCGTCAGCAAAGAAATGTTGCACTGGAGACCAAACAACAGATTCTTAAATCTGTTAAACTGGGCCAGGATGCAGAGACAGCAGACGACAAAGCAACCTATATTGAGGGTCTCTATGACAAACATATTGCCGAGACCAAGGTTACATCAGGAGCAGAAGAGCTTACACTCTACATCTGCACAATGGAGAGCGGAGAGAAACTCTACATAATTCCTGTACACGGAACAGGACTATGGGGTCCGGTATGGGGATATGTTGCACTCAAAAGTGATTTCAACACAATTTACGGAGCTACATACGACCACAAAGGGGAGACACCCGGTCTGGGAGCAGAGATTGCCACACCTGAATTCACAAAACAATTTGAGGGCAAACAGATATTCACCAACGGAGAATTCAAGTCAATACTTGTAGTAAAAGGGGGAGCCGATACCGGTTCAACCAACGAGGTTGACGCCATTTCAGGTGGAACAATTACATCCAAAGCTGTAGAGGATATGCTTTTCAAGAGCATCGGACACTATCTTGAGTATTTCAAGGTTGCGGCAGCAAATGCAACACCTGCAGAGAGTATCTCAACTGCAGATTCAACTGCAAAGAGTGACTCTACTGCTACACCTACACCTAACCCAGTAAACCAGTAAGAGATGGACAAAAAGATATTTATAGAACCATTGTTCAGAAGCAACCCGGTAACCGTACTGGTTCTGGGAATCTGCTCCGCACTGGCTGTAACAGTCAAGCTGGAACCTGCAATTGTTATGGCACTTTCAGTAACAATAGTAACAGGATTTTCAAGCTTTATTGTTTCACTGCTAAGAAATACAATTCCAAACAGAATAAGAATCATTGTTCAGCTGGTAGTTGTCGCAATGCTTGTTATCCTTGTAGACCAGATACTTAAAGCATTTGCTTACGATGTAAGCAAACAGCTCTCTGTTTTTGTAGGATTGATTATCACCAACTGTATAATCATGGGCCGTATTGAGGCTTTTGCCCTTGGAAACAAGCCCCTCCCTTCACTGGTTGACGGACTGGCAAACGGACTCGGCTACGGTATAATCCTGATTGTTATTGCACTATTCAGAGAGTTCTTTGGATCGGGCACAATATATGGAATTCAAATAATACCTGCCGAATGGTACATCAAAAACGGCGGCTTCTATGAAAATAACGGACTCTTTATCCTCCCTCCGATGGCACTTATTCTGGTGGGACTGGTAATATGGGTTCAGAGAAGCATTCAAAAAGAGTTACAGGAAAAATAATAACACATATCCATTATGCAAGATTTAATAAGTTTATTCGTAAAGTCAATCTTTGTTGACAATATGGTATTTGCATATTTCCTTGGAATGTGTTCATACCTTGCAGTATCAAAAAATGTAAAGACAGCAATCGGACTTGGTGTAGCGGTAATATTCGTTCTCGGAGTAACCCTGCCTGTCAACTACCTTCTCAATAAATATGTTCTCACCCCGGCAGCACTGGCGTGGCTGGGACCTGATTTCGCAGGCATAGACCTGAGCTTTCTCAGTTTTATCGTATTTATTGCCGTGATTGCATCCATCACCCAGCTGGTAGAGATGGTAGTTGAGAAATTCTCACCATCCCTGTACGCCTCACTGGGTATATTTCTTCCCCTTATTGCAGTTAACTGCGCCATTATGGGAGGTTCACTCTTCATGCAAGAGAGAAATTACGAGACACTCGCAGAGGCCACTACTTTTGCAATAGGCTCAGGAGTAGGCTGGTTCCTTGCAATAGTAGCTCTTGCAGCAATCAGAGAGAAACTCGCTTACTCACAGGTGCCCAAGCCGCTGCGCGGACTCGGCATAACATTTATTGTTGTGGGTCTGATGGGTATCGCATTTATGAGCTTTATGGGTATTAAACTCTAAGAGGAGGAGATAATAATGAATATTACACAAATAATTATAGTTGCCATAGTTGCCTTTCTTGCAGTAACATTAGCCCTGGTGGCAGTGTTGCTGTATGCCAAGGCTAAGCTGACTCCTTCAGGTAAAGTGAAGGTAAATATTAATGATGGTGAGAAAGAGTTAGAGGTATCACCCGGCTCTTCCCTTCTCAGCACACTGAGTAACGAAAAAATATTCCTTCCATCGGCCTGCGGTGGCGGCGGAACCTGCGGAATGTGCAAGTGCCGTGTAACAGAAGGTGGCGGAGAGATCCTCCCTACAGAGGTGGGCTTCTTCACCCGCAAACAACAGCAGACACAGTGGCGTCTGGGTTGCCAGGTAAAGGTGAAGGAGAATATGAAAATAGAGATACCGGAAGAGGTATTGGGTATTAAGAAATGGGAGTGTGAAGTTGTCAGCAACAACAATGTGGCAACCTTCATCAAAGAGTTTGTGGTTAAACTTCCAGAAGGGGAGCACCTCAAATTTAAATCCGGAGGATATATCCAGATTGACATCCCTCCTTGCGAAGTTGACTTTGCAAAAGATATCGATGTTCAGCCTGAGTTCCACGAAGACTGGGATAAGATGAAGATCTGGGATCTTAAGATGGTAAACAAAGAGGAGACCTACCGTGCCTACTCAATGGCCAACCACCCTGCAGAGGGTAATATCGTGATGCTCAATATCCGTATAGCCACTCCACCTTGGGATAGATCAAAAGGGGCATTTATGCCTGTCAATCCGGGAGTCTGCTCATCATACATATTCTCCCGTAAACCGGGCGATAAAGTAATGGTATCGGGCCCGTACGGCGAGTTCTTCATCAAACCTACAGATAACGAAATTGTATTCGTAGGAGGAGGAGCAGGTATGGCACCAATGCGCTCACACATTTTCCACCTCTTCCACACAGAGAAGACCACACGAAAGGTAAGCTTCTGGTACGGAGCCCGCTCCCTCAGAGAGGTCTTCTATGAGGAGGATTTCCGCGCAATTGAAAAAGAGTTCCCTAACTTCAAGTTCCATATTGCACTCAGCGAAGCCAAACCTGAAGACAACTGGACTGGCCTTACAGGCTTCATCCACAAGGCACTTCTTGACAACTACCTGAGCAAGCACGACTCACCTGAAGATATCGAATACTACCTCTGCGGCCCGCCAATGATGAACAGCGCTGTAACCAACATGCTGGACAACCTCGGCGTACCTGAAGAGAATGTCGCATTTGACGACTTTGGCGGCTAACCCGATTCAGCCGTAACCGCCCGGTGAATATTTATTGCGAAACCCGTGCGGTTCTAAGTCTCAGATTATTAATGTATAGACAATCCACCTGTCAGGTGACCTGACAGGTGGATTGCTTTAGGTCAACCCTATTTTCGATTCAAAATCCTAAGGGAGGTTGGAAGCAGATTATTTGCACGGGTGCCGATGTTCTTGACAAAACCTAGACCCAGTCCACAGTAAGTAACTCGCAGATAACCGGTTGGAGATTCAGGAAGAGAGAGTGTATCACGACATAAATAACTGATTGCCTGCTCCTTAGTCAGTTCAACAGAAGGGTATGGACCAGTGTAATTAACCGCATAGGCATCAGCATGCTCCGGAGGTGTAACCATATGTTTGCCATTGCCGTTAGCTTTAGAGTTGCCGTAAGCATTAGTTTTGGCGGCAGAATTGCGGCTGGAATTGGAGATTAAGTTTGATCCGGAGGAGAAATCTGGAATGGAAGCATCATCGGGCTTACGAAGCAGGGCGAGGAAAATTCCCTCTCCTTTTACCAGTCCCGGATGAAGACGAAGAGAGCCTCCGGGTGTGAGAATTATGCCAAGGTTGTTGTGTATATTATTATAAGGTGTTGATGTTTGATAAAGGGTTGCCTGCAGGTATGGGCCGAGTGGGATAATTTGTGCACCGAGTGCTTGGGCGAACCAGCTGATGTTCTCCTCGTTTTCGTGCAGGTTCATTGTGCAGGTGGAGTATGCGAGGTGACCACCGGGCTCTAGTGTTTCCCAAATATCTTTAACAATTTTACGCTGACGCACAACACACTCATTTACAGCTCGCACAGACCACTCAGTGATTGAATCGGGATCCTTTCTGAACATCCCTTCGCCGGAGCAGGGGGCATCAACAAGGATGAAGTCGAAGCGGTGGCCCATTTTTGCGAAGGCCGATGGGTCGAGCGAGGTGACGGAGATTCGGGGGTCGCCCCATTTGGTGATGTTCTCCCGAAGGGTGGCGGCGCGGGAGCGGATTATTTCGTTGGCGGTGAGGCGGGCGGCGGCGCCAAGCGCAGCTTGGCGCGCCGTTCCGCCCATCATACTCGCAAGGTGAGTCGTCTTACCTCCGGGTGCGGCACATAGATCAAGTAAACTGGAAGCACCGGCTGCAAGCGGGCGCAGCACCTCAATAATCATCGAACTAGGCTCCTGGACATAATAGGCACCTGCGTGAAAAGCGGGATCCATTGTGAAATTAGGGCGCTCGGCAAGATAGAGGCCATCAGGGCACCAGGGGATTTGGTCAGGCCGGCCGCAAACTTCCGGCAGGCCGGCCGTAGGCGAGTGGCCGGCGGCGGCAAGCCGCGGCCACTTTGCCGGATTCTTGCGTATAGATGTTACAGGGGGAGTGGTGAGAATTGCCTCAGTAATTTTACCTGCAAGGTCGTGACCAACGGCCTCACGCAGCATTTCAGAAAATTCCTGAGGTAGTACCCTTTCCGCCATCAATTAATCTTCTATTTATCTGATTCTGTCACCTGCATAATAATTTGCACCCCAGAGATCATACCGGGCATACTGCTTCTGCAGCCTCTCCACAAAATTCTCAAGATTTCTCACAGAAGGCAAAGACCAGTATACCTCAGCAATAGCACTTAATCTTGGAAAGATTCCATACTCAAGCCTCTGTCTGTGAGGGAAATACTCGGTCCACATACAGCCCTGACCACCAAGAATATTTGAGGCGCTTTCAGAACTTAGCTCCTCAGGGACCGGCTCAAAATTATAGACATCTGCAAGGCCAACCTTCCAGTCACGATGGCTAAGTGAATCCTCTCTATCTCTCTGCTTGATATTAAAATAGCTCTGCCTCATAGGGGCAAGAATTGTCTTATGTCCCTGCTCTGCAGCTTTATAACCGTTAGTTGCGTTTCTCCAGCTCATTACAACAGAGCCCGGTACAAGACCGTCGTCAATCATCTCGTCCCAGCCCACTATCACCCTGCCTCTCTCGCTCATCACTGCGGAGAGCTTCTCAACAAAATGCTTCTGCAGCATATTGAAATCGGCAATCCCCCTCTCCCTCATGTACTGCTTTGTACTCTCAGACTCCTCCCACCAGCGCTTGGCACACTCATCGGCACCAATATGGATAAGTTTTGAAGGGAAGATATCCATTAGTTCATTGAAGATATCCCTGAGAAAAACGAATAACTCATCAGATGGAGCAAGCACATTGTTCTGTCTGTTATATATTCCCCAGGTTATTGCAGGTTGTTTCGGGATTTCAGGAGTTGTGCTGAACTGCGGATAACTTGATATTATGGCCATTGAGTGACCAGGAACATCAATCTCCGGAACCACTGTGATATATCTCTCAGATGCATAATTAACGATATCCCTAAGCTGCTCAGCAGTATAAAAACCGCCGTACCTTGTTGAATCCACGCCTGTTCCCGGAAAGACACCAATTATTGTCCCTGCCCTCCACGAGCCAATAGAGTTAAGCTTTGGATATTTCTTGCTCTCAATCCTGTAGGCCTGGTCATCGGTAAGGTGAATATGAAAATAGTTCATCTTATGAAGAGCCAGATAATCAATATATTGCTTAATATAGTCAACAGACCATATATGCCTCACAACATCCAGGTGCATCCCCCTGTACTCAAATCTCGGAGCATCCTCAACCTCTGCAAAAGGAACAGAGAGAGACTTTACCCTTACCCCTTCCCCTCTTGATGCAACAGGCACCTCAGATGCCTTTTTCCCCACACTTACAACACCTGTAAGCGACTCAGGAACAGGCAACAGCTGTATAAGAGACTGAACAGCATAGAAAAGACCCTGTCTCCCATCACCCTCCAGAACAGCTCCGGCATCAGATACCTTAAGCCGATAGCCACTCTCGGCCACACTTCCGGCAGGATTACCAGGATCAAAAGAGCCCGAAGCGACCCTCCCGGCTCCATCAGGAGTCAGGGCGAGCACAATTGCCGATTTCCCCTTTTTAACTCCCTTTATCCCCTTTACGACCTCTGTATTAATCTCAAGACCGTAATACCTCTTAAGGTATCCGGATAAAAACCGGGCAGAGGGTTCAAGGGATGGATCGGTGACAACAATCTTAGCCGAGCCATCCAAATTGAAAAAGCCTCCGCTATGGCTCACCATTTTTTGCGGCTGAGGTATTATTGATGTTTTTGACTGACCATTCATCTCTGTAGAAAAAAGAAAAAAAGAATTTGCCGAAACCAGAATCAGAAATGTAGCGGCGTATTTTAGAATTTTATTCATTATTTTATATTTAGTACAGCATCCAATCTATCCGTCAACTGATCAACAGCCTCCTGCAACTTACCGCCCAGCATCATCTTGAACATCCCGCCAAGCTCAGCCTCAAGTTCAATATTAAAAAGACTTTGCAAAGCACCGGCATCCTCAATTCTCACAAAAATTCTGAATGGCACCGGCGACGGACCAAACGACTCATATTTCACAACAGAAAAAGGGATCTTCTCCGCAATCCTTATACCCAGCTCAAAACCCTGCATCTTACCCCTGATTGTCTCAGCAGATACCTCAACACTTGCCTTTTCCAGCTGATCCTGCGGTAAACCCTTAGTAAAATTTGTAAGATCGGAAAAAATTGCAAATAACTCACCGGCAGGACGAGAAACCCTTATCTGCCTGCCTATTGCATTTGTGTTACCCATGTTTGAAATTTTAAAAACCTCTACCCTACTCCGCACCCCACATATCAGGGCGGAAACGCCATTCACGCAAAGTCTCAAGCTCCTCCTGCCTGATATAACTGCAACTTACAGCCTCCTCAATAAGAGTGTCATAATTTGTAAGAGTCCTCAGCTCCAGGTTTCTGTACTCAAAAGCACGCCTGCTCTTATCAAAATTATAAGAGAAAATAGCAACCATTCCAAGCACATGCCCCCCTTCCCTCTCAACTGCCTCAACAGCAGAAAGAGAACTCTGTCCGGTTGAAATCAGATCCTCCACCATCACAACATTGGCACCCTCAGGAAGGTCACCCTCCACCTGAGCACCCGTACCATGATCCTTTGGTTTGGGCCTTACATAAACAAATGGTTTCCCCAGAAACTCCGCCACAAGCATTCCCCATGCGATAGCCCCTGTAGCAACACCTGCAATACAATCGGCCTTAGGATAATTCTGCTCCACTATTCTCGCAAGACTCTTATATACAATCTCCCTCGCCTTTGGATAAGACAAGATCTTTCTGTTATCACAATAAATAGGCGCCTTCCAGCCCGATGCCCATGTAAAAGGTTTATCGGGGCTCAGCCTCACCGCTTTAATCTCCAGCAACTGCCTGGCTATAATTTTTTCAATAGACTCCATAAAAAAAAAGTATCTTTGCACAAAGATAGTAATTTCATTCCTATTTTTTAATGTACAGAATCTACTTCAACAACCGCTGCCTGGCAGTGTGCTCTCCCAAACATACCGCACTAAGCGAACCCGACGCAACAATATACTCACCTGAGACCCACCCTCCGCTCTCAGAGCTTGCAAGGTACTTTGACCAAACCCCCTCACTTGAGAAACTCTACATCTCAACAGAAGACAAACCCGGTACCATAGCCCGAATCACATCGGACCTCACACCCATCACCGCAGCAGGAGGAATAGTCACCAACAAAAAGGGCGAATACCTTATAATCTTCCACCACGGAGTATGGGACTTCCCCAAAGGGATGCAAGAGGCCGACGAGGAGATCGGCAACACAGCCATCCGCGAAGTGGAAGAGGAGTGCGGCGTTCACGACCTCAAAATACTCAACTACCTCAGCGACACATTCCACACCTACCACCGCAACGGCCTCTTCTACCTCAAGACCACACACTGGTACCTGATGGAGTATCAAGGCAACGGCACCGAAACCCACCCCCAGACAGAAGAGGAGATTGAACGCGCCATCTGGGTCCCCGCCCGGGAACTCCCCACCTACCTCGACACCAGCTACCCCGCCATCCGCTACCTCTACCAAAGAGCCCTCGCCACCACCTAGCCTGGCGGCCACCACCTTGCCGGGCGGGCAGGCACCACCTTGCCGGGCGGGCAGGCACCACCTTGCCACAGTTTTTGGCAAGTTGCTGTATACCTGACACTTGCCAAGAGCATTTTTTTGATAAACTCAATGCTTCTAAAAAATGCTTATGGCAAACATCTCTTTATAAGACACTTGCCAAAAACTGTGGCAAGGTGGTGATCGTCTGATTAAGATTCAGTTAAGTTTTCAGTAAGGAAAAAGAAATTTTTAATTAAGGAATAACAACGAAATGAAGAAATATTTACATTTACACTAAATTTCCTCAAAAATATATTAATAAAGACAGCTATGAAAAGAGTAACATTATTTGTTGGCTTTCTTTTCTGCGCTCTGCTGTGGGGGTGTTCAAAGGATAATTCCGGATCAAAGCCTGAACCCAAACCGCAAGTACAAAAAAGCAAAGAGTGTAATTTAAACACATTAGGATTTGCTAAGGCAGACAATGCTAAATTAATTCAGGATGCGATTATCCAGGTTGCTTCAAATCAAATTGAAATTGAAGTACACACATCTGTTGATGTAAGTAATTTAATTTCAACATTTACAAGCTCTGCTAAATCGACCGTAAAAGTTGGAGGTATTGTACAAACAGATCACACTACATCTAATAATTTCTCGAATCCAGTTACATACACTGTATTGGCAGAAGATGGAACAACATCCAATACTTATACAGTAACAGTTAAAAAAGTGGCGATTCTGAAATCTGTTGAACCCCTAATAAAAAACAAGTGGGTAACATTCACTTATCCGTACAATATTTACTATCCTGAATTTACAGGAAAAAATTCTGTGAATGGTCATGTAGGAAACGCCTGTGGTCCAACCGCTCTTGCAAAAATCCTGGGATATATGAAGTACCCTGTTAACGGTAGTGGAAAAATTGATTTTGACGATAAATATGGTGAACCGGTACACTGGACAGTAGACCTTGAAACGATAAACTTAAATTATTCCAACATGCCTGATAATCTCTCTTCAAGCGACCCTGAGTCAAAATACAGGGATGTCGCTAAACTATTTCAAGCAACAGCAGCTGTTGGACACTATTATATCATTTGGAACAGAGATGTCTACCCATCACTGATTGAAGCAATTAAAACCCATTTCAAGCTAAGTTCAGATCTTAAACTTGTTAACAGATGGGAGGTAACAAGGGATAAATGGATTGAAATACTTAAAACCGAGTTAAGTAGTGGAAGGCCTGTTATGATTGCGGGAAGGACAAAAAATAGTCCAGCTCCCTGGGAAGCAGGCAGCAGTTCAGGACACTGGTTTAATGTTGACGGATACAACTCTGTAGGAGAATTCCATGTCCTCTACAACTACGGACCTGTTGGAAGTCCAATCCAAGGCTATTTTGATGCTGATAATTTAGGTGCAGAATATATTGCCTATAACCAGATGATTATTGGATTTGCTCCTAAAAATTAAGAAAACTAATATTAAATTAAGTTTTGCACACTTTTCTTATGTTTTCAAACGACCTGGGAACCAAATACTTAATTTGCGAGTAAGTCGCATGACAGTTAAACCTTA
>JASDTD010000005.1:0-6351 GCA_041441395.1 Bacteroidales bacterium
TTGCCATCTCCAGAATTGTTCTTGACAATATTCCTCATATTAAATCATACTGGCCAATGCTTGGAAAAGATATGTGCCAGCTGGCTCTTTTATACGGAGCCGATGATATGGATGGCACAATTAACGACTCTACCAAGATTTATAGTATGGCCGGATCAAAAGAGAAAAACCCGCAGATGACTACTTACGATCTGGAGCGGATGGCGGCAGAAGCGGGCTATGAGGCTGTAGAGAGAGACAGCTTCTACAATATTATCACAAAAAAATCATAATTTTGTTTAAGAACAGGCAAAAGATGAAAAACAGAGGAGCAGAAAAACCCTGGTATAAGGGGTGGTTTATGGTTGAATTGTACAAAATTGCTGCAATTCTTGTCGCATTTCTGATTGTGGTTATTATTCTGCTGAAAATTATAACCAGGCACAATTCTGAACTTGAGGTACCCGATTTCACCGGAATGACAGTATCAGAGGCAGAGGATGTTGCCGGAAGAGCAAATCTCAGACTTGAAGTTACAGACTCCGTTTTTTTGCCCAGAATGGGCAGAGGAGAAATTTTTCGCCAAAATCCTGTCGCCGGAAATAGTGTAAAAAAGAACAGAAGAATACTCCTGACTATCAACTCTCTGCAGCCAAAGAAAGTTTCAATGCCATCAGTAACAGGCTACTCACTTCGCCAGGCAAAGGCCGAGCTTGTTGCCAGACAGCTTCGCGTAGGCAGACTTATATATGTTAGTGATATGGCCACAAATAATGTCCTTGCCCAGAGATACAACGGGAGTCGTATTGCCCCCGGGACACTTATTGAGTCAGAGAGTGAAATTGATCTAGAAGTTGGAATCAGCAGTGAGAGCGAGCGCACATTTATCCCCGATGTAATTGCCCTGCCGCTTACAACTGCAAGGGATATTCTTATTGACAACTCCCTGAACATATCAAAATTAAAATACGATAAATCTGTTCAAAATTACTCCGATTCAATATCCGGTTTTGTAATAAAACAGAGTCCGGAACCATCCCAGTCAATCTCCAGGGCACTTGGTTCCTATGTTGAACTTACAATAAGCGTTGACAGAGCGCTCATAGACAGTCTTAAGAAGAGAGAGGAGAAAAAATGATTAATGGTGAGCTAGAAGATCAGTTTGAACTTGATCCGGATGAGATTGGTGATGACGAAGAGTCCGGCGGATCGTTTGAACATTACAGATTTGTTGCCGACAAGGGTCAAAGTACCATCAGGGTTGATAAATATTTAACAGCCCATATGGAGAAGACCTCCAGACACAGGATACAGCTTGCAATAGGTGCAGGTTATGTACTTGTTAACGATAAAATTGTCAAAGCAAACTACACAGTAAAACCAAATGATATAATAAGGATTGTCCTCCCCTATAAAAGAAAGGGGATGGAGGTCAGACCGGAAAATATCCCGCTTGATATTGTATATGAAGACGACTCTCTTCTGGTATTAAATAAACCTGCCGGGCTGGTTGTACACCCGGGGCACGGCCACTTTTCAGGAACTCTTGTTAATGCACTTGCATACCATCTTAATATTTCACAGGATGAGAACGCCCCTGACGAAAGAATGGGAGTACTTGTCCACAGAATAGATAAAAACACATCCGGTCTGCTGCTGGTAGCAAAAGATGATGAATCCCAGCTCTATCTTGCAAAACAATTTTTTGACCACACAATTGAGAGAAAATATATAGCTCTGGTATGGGGAAACTTAAAAGAGGATTCCGGAACCATAACAGGTAACTTAGCAAGAGATCCAAACAACAGACTAAAATTCAAAGTATTTCCGGAGGGAGAGACCGGTAAACACGCTGTAACACATTATAAGGTAATTGAGAGATTTGGGTACACAACACTGGTAGAGTGTGTACTTGAAACCGGCAGGACACACCAGATCAGAGTACATATGGATTGGATAGGACATCCTCTTTTCAACGATGACAGATATGGTGGAGACAGAATTCTCAAGGGAACTTTGTACTCAAAATACAAAAAATTTATTGATAACTGTTTTGAGATGCTGCCAAGACACGCCCTCCATGCAAAAACTCTCGGCTTTGTGCATCCAAAAACAAAAGAGAACCTCTTTTTTGAAAAAGAGATTCCCTTTGATATGCTCTCAGTTATTGAGAAGTGGAGAAACTACTCCTCAGGCCGTTAGCGGTGGAACATTCCCCCTCCTCCCATTCCTGGACCTCTCATTGGCTGGCCGCCGCCGCTTCTTTGCCCTCCAAAATTACCGAACCTCCAGGTAAAACTCAACATAAAATATTGCTGAAGGGTGTTGTTCTGAACATCTTCAATATAATTGTCTGTTGTTGACCTTAATACACTTTTTGATTGTTTAAGAATATCAAAAACCTTCAATCTGAGAGTTCCGGAATTTTTGAACAATAGTTTTGAAATTTCGGCATTCCATACAGCCGCAGGAGTGTTGTAACCATCTCCGTATCCAATGTAAAAATTGTAGTCAAAGTCCGTTGCAAGGTTAATTCCGGCAGGCAATGTCCAGTTTACAGAACCGTTTACGGCATTATTCCATGTAGCCGGTTTCGCATTCTGCTGAATAGTATACCATGCATAGTTGTATCTTGCTCTGCCTCCTATACTAAGCTCAATTTTTTCACCTCTGTACATAAATCTTAACATTTCACTAAAAGAGAGTGTTGTTGTAAAGCCCTTCTGAAGTGTTTCCAGTGTTCTTCCGGAGAAGCTTACTCCTCTGTTTACCCCCGCATTGGTAAAGTTCATAACAGAGAATTTTGATTTATTTATAGGTGTATTGTACATCAGGTTCAGATTAACTCCATAAGATCCGGAGGCGTTTACAGGCATTGTATACTGAACTCCTGCATCATCATACCATCTTTGGGTTACGATTCTGTCCTGAGTGTAGTTTGCGCGAATACCGGCATCTATTGTACGGAAAGTCTCTCTCTTTGTATCCCTGTAATTTGCCCACAAAGAGTGCTCAAACTCCGGTAAAAGGTCTGTATTACCCATTGGAATAAGCAGAGGATTAGAGTTGTCTCTTACAGGCTGAAGCTGATTTACAGATGGCTGCCTTGTTCTTCCGTTATACCTGAATCTTAAATTTTGGGTATCTGAAAACTTTAAATCCAATTGAGCAGATGGAGCGAAATTTACAACAGATCTGTTAATAACAGTTCCATCGCTCCTGACGCTTCTGGTAAGAGATGGCTGTGCATTTACACCAATAACATAGCTGTATTTCTCCTCATTTTTTCTCAGATTTAACTCAGCTCTGTGATTGATAAAAATATTTTCAAAATAGTTTGAGTAGAGAGTATCAAGTATATCATAATTACCGGAATTACCCTTGTTGTAAACTTTTTTATCTGAATCAGTAAATGTGTAACCAAATCTGTAAGCGAGTTCCATATAGTAGTTTTTTCCCAGTGGCTCAGTATATGAGGCCCTTGCAGAAATATCATATGACTTTGAATCAGTTGTATAATTCTGATCAACTATGGTAGAGTCTGCCTTATCTCCGATAATATTTCTTGACTTGTTTACTCCGTTAAACAGTTCGTTATTTGAATATCCAAAATCCATGTTAACAGAGAAAGTTCTTCCCGGTTTCGAAAAACGATGTCTGAGCAAAAGGTCCCCCTCAAATGACTGAGCACTGTTCTCACCTCTGAGAATACTGTTACCCTCATTTATTTTTGTACCAGCTCCTCCCCTGGTCCTAAAATCCCTGGTATCTTCAAATGAACCTTTAGTTATGCTTACATTTGGTCTGAAGAGTATTGATGTCCTGTCATTGAATTTATACTCAATGTTAAGAGCCGCTCTGTGACCATCTGAGAAGTTATTTGAAACTGACTCCTCTGAGTAGTTAAAAGTACTATCCTTCAGAAAATTCTGACGGAATGTTTTATTTTCTGAAAGTCTGTCGCTGCCGCTGTACAGATAATTACCGCCTATCTTTAGTTTTCCGTCATTTATATCTTTATTGGCATTTACTCCGCCCATCCATGAGGTAGTGAGTCCGCTGCCGCCAAATCTCATAGTTGCGCCACCCATCCTGAAAGCACCTCCACCCATTCCGGAGGAGTTTCTCATTGCCGCCATCATTCCGCCTGCAATATCTGAGAAACCACGGTTATTTGTGTTGTTGATATTGGCAACTGCGGTAAGCTGACTTGTTTTTGTAAAGTTTCCAATCATCCCGGCAGCCTGGTACCTCTCCTCTGTACCATATCCGGCAGAGACATTTCCAAATAAGCCATTCATCATCCCCGGCCTTATGCTCAAGTCGATAACAGTCTCCTCCTGTCCATCGTCAATTCCGGTAAACTCTGCCTGTTCAGATTTCTTCTCCAGAACCTTTACCTTATCAATAATCTTGGCAGGAAGATTCTTTGTTGCCAGCTGAGGGTCATTCAGAAAGAATGCCTTTCCGTCAATCATTATTTTATTAATCTCTTTACCGTTTGCAGTAATCTTTCCATCCGAGTCAACCTCAATACCCGGAAGCTTTTTCAAAAGCTCCTCAAGCATATCACTATCTGTTGTTTTAAAAGAGGAGGCGTTGTATTCAACAGTATCCTTTTTAACAATAATTGGATTACCTACAGCTGATACAACCACAGAGTTAAGGGTATTAATCTGCTCTTTAAGTTTCACCTCTCCAAGCTCTATTATTCTGTGCTCATCAAGAGTTATCTCTTTCAGATAGGTTTGATAGCCAAGGTATTCAATCTTTAAAAGGTATTTACCGGGAATGATTCCTCTTATCTCGGCTCTCCCCCTTGCGTCTGAGAGAGCATATTTAAAGGGGGTCTCCTCCCCTATCTTGGTGACGGAGGCAGTGGCAAACTCTATCGGCTCTGCTCTTAAACTGTCAAGTATTGCAACCCGTATTCTTATCTCCCTCTGCTCTTCATTGGCAAAGACATTGATAAAAAGGAGTGTAAAAAATGTTAAAAGGACAAATTGCTTAACGGATTTCATATAATTATTAATACGATTACTCTTGTTATTAAAAATTCAACAACCCTTTGACAAACCAAAGGGCAAAAGGTTAAACGGACTCTAAAAAAATTATTTGATTCGTTCAGGATGAGCCTTGACAAATGCTTCCCAGCCCTTTCCTCCGGAGGAGGACTTAACTGTGCGTTCAGATTCATAATAGTGACAAAGCGCAACAGCTAAACCATCTGTAGCATCCAGAAAATCAGGGATATCTTTTGTTTTAAGAATGTTGGTAAGCAAAGCAGCAACCTGCTCCTTGGAGGCTGCCCCCTTTCCTGTTATTGAGAGTTTAATTTTTCTTGGAGCATACTCAAATACAGGCATGTTTCTGTTCAAAGCAGCTGCAATGGCAGAGCCCTGAGCTCTTCCCAATTTGAGCATAGACTGGATGTTTTTCCCGTAAAATGGAGCCTCTACAGCAAGTTCATCAGGTTTATAATGTTCTATAAGCTCCGTAACCTCAATAAATATTTTTCTGATTTTGGCAAAATGATTCTTCTCCTTTCTTAAATCCACAACTCCCATCGCAATATACTTAGGAGATAAAGGGGTGACCTCAACCACCCCAAATCCCAATATCTGCGTTCCGGGGTCAATCCCCAGTATTACCTTATTTGCCATTATATATTTACGGATCAGCCTATTATGTCGAACCCGCAGTAATCCCTGAGTACTTCAGGTACTCTTATCCCTTCAGGAGTCTGATTATTTTCAAGAATTGCCGCCAGAATTCTAGGAAGGGCAAGAGAGCTTCCATTTAATGTATGCGCAAGAGCCGGTTTCCCATTTTCGTCTTTATAGCGCAATTTAAGTCTGTTAGACTGGAAAGACTCAAAATTGGAAACAGAGCTAACCTCCAGCCATCTTTGCTGAGCTGCGGAGTAAACCTCAAAATCGTATGTCAAAGCGGATGTAAAACTCATATCACCTCCGCAAAGTCTGAGAATTCTGTATGGAAGCCCCAGTGATTTTACTAAATTTTCAACATGGGCAACCATTCCCTCCAAAGCTTCGTATGAGTTATCGGGATGAGAAATCTGAACAATCTCAACCTTGTCAAACTGATGCAGCCTGTTAAGTCCTCTCACATCCTTTCCGTAAGAGCCTGCCTCTCTTCTGAAACAAGGGGTGTAGGCAGTCACTTTCACTGGAAGCTCTGCAGGTGACAGTATCACATCTCTGAAAATATTTGTAACAGGCACCTCTGCTGTAGGGATAAGATAAAAATTATCCAGCCCTACATGGTACATCTGCTCCCCTTTATCCGGAAGCTGTCCTGTACCAAAACCTGAAGCTTCGTTAACCATAAGAGGGGGCTGAACCTCTGTAT
>JASDTD010000006.1:0-1207 GCA_041441395.1 Bacteroidales bacterium
TTATCAACTTCTGTAGCAAGAGCCTCCTTTTCAGAGACATCTATCATTACATCCTCAAGCTTGCCTTTGAGTTCTAATATTCTTGACTCCTCATCAGATATCCTGTCAGAAATTATTTTTTTCAATCTGGCGGTCTCTCCCCTGAGCTGGTCATTTGAAAGGCTGTCAATTCTGGAATATACCTCCTGAATCTTGCCCAGGTAGGGGTTGATCTCCTTTAGATCCCTTTCTGCCTTTGTCCCAAAGAAGTTTTTTAGCAGAGCATTAAATAGTGCCATCTATATGATTTTTATCTTTATTTACTTTGACTATCCCGCAAAGATAAAAAAAATAGAGTTAAAGAGGTAAATTTGCATTTGTTATATACACTTTAATATGAGAAGAAGAGTCACCACAAGCGAAGATGGATCCAATACATTAACACTTGAAGATTATAACGAATCTTACCACTCCGTTCACGGAGCGCTCTCAGAGAGCTTACACATCTTCATTCGCGAGGGTCTTAAATATTTCATTTCCAAATATCCGGAAAGATCAGAGATTTCTGTTCTTGAGGCCGGACTAGGGACAGGACTCAATTGTCTGCTCACTGCCATTGAACTTGACAATCATCTTCAGATGAATAGTATAAACTACATTGCTGTAGAAAAATTTCCTGTTACGATTGATGAGGCTGAGCTGCTTGATTACCCATCTCTCTTTCCCGGAAATAAAGAGTCTGTGTCCATCTGCAAAAACATTCACAGTTCTCCATGGAATGAAATTACAACTCTATGTGAAAAGATGATACTTGAAAAAGTTGAGAACTCGTTTGAAGATGCATTTCCAAAGATCGCCGGTAAGAGTATTGACATCATATACTACGACGCATTTTCTCCTGAAACTCAACCGGAATTATGGCGTGATGAAATCTTCAAAGAGCTGTTCAGAGCCCTGAAACCTGGTGGAATTCTTGTAACATATTCATCAAAGGGAATTGTGAAAAGGGCATTAAGAGAATCCGGATTTGAGGTGAAGCGGCTTCATGGCCCTAAAGGGAAAAAACACATTATCAGAGCAGAGAAACCTCTTTCTTAGCAGAAGTCTAATGAATCCCACTCCCCGGCAGACCCGTGGGGCTGTAACATACTATTTATCTTCTCGTTAAAGAGGTGCGGGTATGACGGATAACCGGCCGGGAACCGGCCGTATAAACTGCGAAGCACCT
>JASDTD010000007.1:0-242688 GCA_041441395.1 Bacteroidales bacterium
GCCATCTTTTACAAAGAGTCTGATGATTTAATAACCATCAGACTCTTTTTTTTTTGCTATAATGTTTACAGACATAAGTATTAGAGTATTTTTTACTACTTTTATTAAATCAAATTTTAAAATGACCGATTACTAAATATACTATGAAACTTCAGAAAATTTGTTTTACAGTTTTGGCTGTTCTGCTATCTCTTTTTCTTTCGGCCCAAAATTCAAAAAAATGGGCACTTGTAATCCACGGTGGAGCTGGTGGTGCGCCAACAAATCTTACAGAAACAGCAAAAAGGAATTATGAAAAGCATCTTGAGGAGGCTTTAAGGATTGGTGTTAGTATGCTTGAAAAAGGGGAGTCTGCTCTAAATGTAACACAAACAGTTGTCACCTATATGGAGGATTGTCCGTTATTCAATGCGGGTAAAGGAGCTGTAATGAATATTGACGGAATTCATGAGTTGGACGCTGCAATTATGGATGGTTCTAATCTGAAGGCTGGTGCAATAGCAGGAGTAAGAGATATTAAAAACCCAATAAACGCAGCCAGAATGGTAATGGATAGCACTTCACATGTACTTTTAATTGGTGATGGTGCATCCGGATTTGCAAAAGAAATGGGCTTGGAAATAGTTGATAATACCTATTTTACAACGATTTCCCGTTCAAAACAGTTAAATGAAATTCAAAAGGGAATAACAAAAAGTGATCCCAGGGGAACAGTAGGATGTGTTGCAATGGATGTTAATGGAAACTTAGCAGCAGCCACTTCAACAGGAGGAATGTCGGGGAAAAAATGGGGAAGAGTTGGAGATGTACCCATTATAGGTGCCGGAACATATGCAAATAATGAAACAGTAGCTGTATCTGCAACAGGTCATGGAGAATTTTGGATAAGAAGAGTTGTGGCGTATGATATATCGGCACTTATAGAGTATAAATCATTATCACTTAAGGAGGCTTCTGAAGAGGTAATTTTTAATAAAATTGGTCCGATGGGCGGATCTGGAGGAGGCATTATAGCTGTTGACAAGAGTGGGAATATTGTAATGACATTTAATACCGGTCTTATGCATCGTGCCTGGGCAACATCTGCCGGTGATTCCGGAGTGGGAGTACTTAAAGGAGAAGAGAAGAGGGTTATTTTAAAATAATTGTAATGAGAAAAATTAAGATAGGATTACTAACTAAAGTTGTTGCTGCAATTATTCTTGGCATAGCTTCATCATACATAATGCCCAATTCTGTTGTAAGAGGATTTGTTACCTTTAATTCAATATTTGGGAACTTCCTTGGATTCACTATCCCAATGATTATTCTTGGTCTTGTGGCGCCAGGGATTGCCGATCTTGGAAAAACAGCGGGAAAGTTATTGGTAATAACAACCTTAATTGCTTATTTATCAACGGTTCTGGCTGGCTATTTTTCTTTTTTTGTAACAGAGTGGTCGTTACCACTGTTAATTGACAATAATGAAAATTTTAATGATTTAACACAATTATCATCTAATCAGATTTTGCACTATTTCACAATTGATATGCCTCCTGTAATGAGTGTCACATCTGCTCTAATTCTTGCTTTTATTCTTGGTCTCGGAGTGTCTGGAATGGAAACAAACCATATTAAAAATATTCTCTCTGAGTTTAGGGAATTGGTTACAAAAATAATAGTAAAAGCAATTATACCTCTTTTACCTATCTATATTTTTGGTATTTTCTTAAAAATTGCATCGGAGGGACAAGCTAATATGATTATGAGGCTTTTCTTTAAGGTAATAATTGTAATTTTTGTAATGCACATTATTCTTTTACTTATACAGTTTTCTATTGCCGGATTTATTACCGGAAAAAATCCTCTAAAAGCATTAGTTAATATGTTGCCTGCCTATATGACAGCTTTAGGCACTCAGTCTTCGGCTGCAACAATACCTGTAACTTTATCGCAGGCAAAAAAAAATGGAGTAGATCCTGATTTGGCTGATTTTGTAATACCACTATGTGCAACAATCCACTTATCCGGAAGTATGCTTAAAATTGTTTCCTGTGCATTTGCGATTATGTGGATAATGGATATGCCATGCTCAACAGAATTATTCTCCGGTTTTATCTTTTTACTTGCAATAACAATGGTTGCTGCCCCTGGAGTCCCGGGCGGAGCAATTATGGCTGCAATTGGGGTACTTCAGTCAACTCTGTTATTTGATGAACAAGCAATAGGTTTAATGATTGCATTATATATTGCAATGGATAGCTTTGGTACAGCATGTAATGTAACAGGAGACGGGGCAATAGCTATGATTGTAAATAAAATAAACAGGAAATTTACCGCCCAGACTCAGATATAAGTGTTTTTAATGCAGATATAAGGTTATCGTTACTGCTCATCTCTTCAATGTTCAGGTGCATTCTGTATCTCCAATAGTGTTTTGGATTTGAAGGTATGTTAATTCTTTCAGAATTTGGATTCTCCTTTCTTAACTCTGGAAATATTGATAACCAATCCTGTAATGGAAGGATTGTGAGCATTGAAGGTGAGTGAAGGTGGTTTTTAATTATTTTAATGCAAATCCATGATTCACAAAAGATTGGAGATTTTCCGTTCTCATGAAGTATATTGTTGTAATACTCTTGTGTAGCCATAGGATTCTCTTCCCACCACCCTCTTAGAGTGCTTGTATCATGTGTGCCTGTGGTACAAACTGACAGATAAGGGTATTCAGAAGTGTTTCCAAATCTGGATTTTGGATCCTTTGGCATTCTCTCAATCTCCAGCGAAAGAATGCTCAGTGATTTCATTGCCGTTGGAACACATGATGGAATCATTCCAAGGTCTTCTCCGCATACAAGCATTTCAGTTGACGAAATTAATGATGGTAGTTTCTTCATTGCATTATTGTACCAATACCCATCATTTCTGTGATAAAAGAACAAATTATAAATCTTGTTGTATGACTCTTTTAACCACTCTGGCAGACTATTGTATAATCTGGTGTATTGTGCGGAAATTCTTGGATGATATTTATTATTGTCATAAGGATCCTGAATAAAAAGCACTTCAGTTATCAGAGAGAATAGAGACTCTTTGTATCTGAGCAATTTGTGATTTTGATTTGAAACAAAGAAATCTTCAATTTTTCTTTGGTTGGAAAATTCAGATTTAAATCGATATACATCAAATTCAATAAAGTCAAAAAAGCATGAGATAATTTCAGTTGAATCATCTTTAAAATACTCATTGAGAATAGATTCCCTTATATATGGAGTGCAGTCTCTTTCATAGTTAAAATCGTAACCCAACATTCTAATTTCATCTGCAGTGAATGGAAGAGAGGGATTAAAAAATCCCAGAAGCCCTTCTACCGAACAGGATGGAATCTCCCAAATCCGGAAAAATCCAAGTATGTGGTCTATCCTGTATGCATCAAAGTATTCAGCCATTTTCCTGAATCTTCTTTTCCACCAATCATACCCCTCTCTCTCCATATAATCCCAATTGTATGTAGGGAATCCCCAGTTTTGACCCTTGACTGAGAAATCATCTGGCGGTGCTCCTGCTTGTCCGTTAAAATTAAAGTATTGTGGCTCGCACCATGCTTCAACAGAGCATCTGTTAATTCCGATTGGGATATCTCCTTTTAGAATTATACCTCTGCTATTTACATATTTGTGTGCTGTCTTTAATTGTTTATCCAAATGATACTGTATAAAGTAGTAGAGTGAAATATCACTGTATGAATCACTTTCAGAAGATGTTAATATATCAATGGCCCTCTTGTCATATTTAGAATATTCATTCCAGTTTGAAAAATCAGCAGTACCATAAAGGTCCCGTAAGAAAGAAAATGCTGCGTAGGGCTTTAACCAAGATGAGTTACTGTTAAAAAATTGCTTGAAATCTCTGCTTTGGAGTGTCTTTGAACCATCCTGAGAAAAGATTTTTTTTAAGTATCTCCTTTTTAGTGTTGAAACTAAATCATAGTCAATTTCATCAAGTGCATTAATTTCCTGAGATTTTTTATTAAAATCCTTCATAAAGTCATTATCCTTTATAATACCAACCTCTTCAAGGTTAATGTACAAAGGATGCAATGCAAAAATAGATACTGCTCCGTAAGGATATGAATCCTCCCAGTTATTATTTATTGTCGTATCATTAACGGGAAGTATCTGAAGTACTTTCTGACCTGTCTTAGATAACAAATCTGCAAATGGAATCAGATCAAGGAATTCTCCTATTCCGCAACTTTTATTACTCCTGAGAGAGAACACGGGAATGGCTGTTCCTGCAAATCTGGGTTTTGGTGATGAGAGGTTAATGGAGTTATTTATTATCAATGAAAAATTTTCAGATCTTAATAATTTATAATCTGGTACATTTCTGTTGATTCCATTTTCCCATATGTAGTTATTATCCTCTTTTCTAAGAATGAATTTATACTCTGAATATGGTGTAAGGCTCTCTTTTTTTAAAGCGATATACCAAATTCCGGGAGATTGAGGTTTCATTTCTAAAGCTCTTTTTTCATCCCAATTGCCTAAATAATTATTGTTTCCTGAAATTAAAACAACATCATTCTCACTTAGATTGAATGCTGAGCAAGTAATTACTATTTCGTCAGATTTGAATGATTCTTTTGATTCAGTTCTGCACAGAACTTTTTTAAAGGCATCGGAATCAAAAGGTATCTCCTCGCTGAAGGGCCTCCAGTTATCAAAAATGTAGTATGAGTCAAACGATCCGGGGATGAAAGATCTTAAAGATCCCGCTTCTGGATTAATTTGACCATATTCATCTTTTAAAAAATAGGAATATGTAAATTTCTCTCTCTTTTTTAATTCAATCTGAACCTTCCATTTCCCTTCAAAATACATCATTTGTATAGAGTTTTCAATTTTACCTGAACCTAATTGAGGAATGGATCCAATAATGTGAATATTTTCTCCGGGTCTTGTATTATAATGTATCTCAAAAGAAATTATTGTTTTCATGATAAAAGGTTTTTATTCTTTCTCTTTAGCAAACCTAATTTAAATTTTTGAAATATCCTTATTTGGTATTATTTTGTATATTTACATATACCTGTATTTTAAATGAAATCATCAATATTTAAATCAAACGGAGACAAGAGAAGAGATTTTCTTTTCGTTAATATTACCATACATATCTTCGCTCTTATTCATTCGTTTTTATGTTTCGTTTTAAGACTTAATCAAATAGATGATGGTATCTTTTTAACTATACTTACTCTGTTAATGATTTTGACTTTAATAAATTTCTTTAACGGAACCACAGATGTTTTTGTTTCACTCTCCTTACTCTCTCTTTTAGCAGGTTTTTATCTTGGAACAAAAGGGGCAAATTTGATTGGTTTGATTATTCCAAATTCACAAATTCTGACACATGTATTTGCTACATTTCTTGTTACTGAATTTTTAGGATGGCTGGTCTTTTTTGTCCTTAGGAAAAGAATTATCCGGAGATGAAGAGGTTTGGCTTAAAAAGAGTTGTAGAGTTTACTGCTTTAGCCCTCTTTGTTCTCGGCTTCAGAGTCTTTTTTCAAGAGTTAATACCTCTTTTTGAAGAGAAATTGAATTTAACATTTGGCAGGTTCCTTGTTAAACTCCTCTCAAATTATCCACTAACACTCTTAATGTTATTGCTTGATCTGGGTGTTGTATTTTCTCTTAACAGATTCTTCAGGAACAGAAACTCTTTTGAAAAAATAGTTATAACATTTTTCTCTTCTGCTTTGATTGCCTTAATATCTGCGCTTTGGATAAGAATTCCTGTGTGGACATCTTTTCAGGGATTAAGATTCTTCTCAGATATTTATTTCAATTTTACATTATTTACAAGTTTTGTTTTCAATCTTGTTATATTGTCGTTGTTACATCTTTATGCATACAATAATAATAAACAACAGAAAGCACTGAATATTGAAATAGGGAAAAAGAACAAGGCCAGATATCAATATATACAATTAAAAAATCAGCTAAATCCACATTTTTTATTCAATAGTCTTAATGTTTTAGATTATTTGATATTTGAGGATCAAAAAAGAGCAAGTGAATTTGTCAGAAAACTCTCTTCTGTTTACAGGTATTTACTCAAAAATGAAGAACTTAAATCTGTGAGTTTTGAAAAGGAGATCGATTTTGTAATTCAATATTATGATCTTTTAAAAGAGAGGTTCTCTGACGGATTATTTCTGTATGTTGATATACCAAATGAATATTTTAACTACAGTATTATTCCTGGTGGCATGCAAATGTTGGTGGAAAATGCTGTAAAGCATAACAAAATTTGCATTGAATGCCCGTTGAGTATTAATATATATATTGAGGGTAATTTTATTGTTGTTAAGAATAACTTACAACTTAGACTAACAACAATTGAATCAGCGGGTTTTGGTCTTAAAAGCATTAAATCTCAATATCTGTACTTATATAAAAAGGATATAAAAGTAGAATCTGGTAAAGACTACTTTAAAGTATCTCTTCCAATAATTAATAAATTATGAGAATACTTATTTTAGAAGATGAAATTCCTGCTCAAATGCAGTTGAAAAAGCTTATAGAAAAGAATTTCCCTGAATTTAACATTGTTGGAGTTATGACTTCCGTAACTTCTGCCGCTGAGTGGCTCAGGGATAGTAGTGCAGATTTGATTTTCATGGATGTTGAACTTTCTGACGGAACTTGTTTCGAGCTGTTCAAACTTGTTGAGATATCTTCTTGTGTCATTATAACAACTGCTTACGAAAGTTATGCTATCGAAGCTTTTAAGGTAAACAGTATTGATTATCTGCTAAAACCTTTGAATGAAAGCGCATTCATAAAGTCTGTTGAAAGATGCATGAAAATGCGAAGTAATTTCGTAATCACAAAAGATTTAGTTAATAAAATCACAACATCTTCAAAAGTATTTAAACAGCGGTTTACAGTTAAGTTAGGTTCTCAAATATTTGTTATTAATATAACAGATATCGCTTATGTATACTCAGAAAATAAATCAACTTATTTTGTTACAAAGGATTCAAAAAAACTTCTGACTGATTTATCCCTGGATTCTATTGAGGAGCAGCTAAATCCAAATCTTTTTTTTAAACTCTCCAGATCTTGTATCGCAAGTATTAATTCTATCGAGCATATTACAAAACATTTTAATTCAAGGTTAAAGGTACACCTTAATCCACCTCATAAAGAGGACATTTTTGTCAGCAGGGCAAAAGTAACTGCCTTTATGGATTGGCTTGAGGGTTCTATTGAAAATTAAAAATTCAATTCATTTACATATTATTACTATTCATCCTGTAATTTCCGCAGTTCGTCGGCAAATTGGCTTTAATTGTTATTGATTAATCTATTTTTATAGAAATAAGTAATAATATGAAGCAAAAAAGAATGTCCTTCTGGGATATCTGGAATATGACCTTCGGATTTCTTGGTATCCAGTTTGGATTTGCACTTCAAAATGCAAATGCAAGCAGAATATTACAAACTTTTGGTGCTGATGTTGAACATTTATCCTGGTTTTGGATTGCAGCTCCGCTTACAGGAATGATTGTTCAGCCAATAATAGGCCACTACAGCGATAAGACATGGACTAAACTGGGAAGAAGAAGGCCATACTTTCTATTTGGTGCAATTTTCGCTTCCCTGGCTCTGATCTTTATGCCAAATTCAGAAATGCTAGCCCACATTCTGCCGCCAATGATGGTGGGTGCAGGGATGCTAATGATTATGGATGCCTCGATTAATGTAGCGATGGAGCCATTTAGAGCACTCGTTGCAGATCTTCTTCCTTCTGATCAGAGAACATTAGGTTTTTCTATACAAACTTTTTTAATAGGAACAGGTGCTGTTATAGGATCTTGGTTACCATATATTCTTGCCGAGTGGTTTGGTGTAGAAAAATCGGCTTTGGAAGGAAGTGTCCCGGATAATGTGGTTCTCTCTTTTTACATCGGTGCTGCAGTACTGATTACTTCTATAATATGGACTATCGTTAAAACTAAGGAGTACCCTCCGGAAGAAGGGGCATTAAAAGAGGAACAGATTAAGAGAAATGGGTTAGTAGAGATTTTTAGTGATTTTATTGCAATGCCTAAGACCATGAAGCAGCTTGGTCTAGTTCAGTTCTTCTCTTGGTTTGCCCTGTTTTCTATGTGGGTTTTTTCAACACCTGCAGTTGCCGTTCATATTTATGGAGCAGATATAAATGACACATCTTCTCTTACTTATCAGAATGCAGCAAATTGGGTAGGGATCATATTTGGCGTTTACAACCTGGTTGCTGCTATTTATGCATTATTTCTACCTGCGATTGCAAAAAAAATTGGACGAAGGCTTACTCACTCACTCTCTCTGTTATTGGGGGGAGTAAGTCTCATATCATTCTATTTTATTAGTAACCCTACTATGTTAATTCTTCCGATGATAGGAATAGGAGTAGCATGGGGTAGTATTTTAGCTATGCCTTATGCAATTTTGGCCGGTTCGTTGCCTGCAAAAAAAATGGGCATATATATGGGAATATTCAACTTTTTTATAACACTGCCTCAAATATTTAATGGTATTGTCGGAGGTCCTATTGTAAAGAGACTTTACGATTCTCAGGCAATTTACGCTATAGTATTTGCAGGTGTTGCTCTTCTTATAGCATCAGTATCTGTTGTATTTGTTGATGATAAAGATGACTTAGTACAATTAAAAATATTTAAAAAATAATCAATTATTAATTTCTTAAACTAAAATTTATGAAGCGATTACTTTTGTTAATATCTATTCTGTTTATTATGACAGAGTCAGATGTTATCGCTCAGCAAAGATTCCTGGCATCAGGAACCGTTGTTGACTCTAAAAACGCTCCATTGATAGGTGTTGCTGTAATAGAAAAAGGAACACTTAACGGAACGGAAACTAATCTGGATGGTAAGTTTTCAATCAATGTGAGTTCACAAAATTCAATATTGGTTTTCACCTATATGGGTTTTATAACAAAGGAGGTGTCAGCTAATCAGACAACAATTATTCAGATGGAGGATGATACCAGATTCCTTTCTGAAATTGTAGTTATTGGCTACGGACAGGTCAGGAAAGAGGATGCTACAGGCTCAATAGTAGCTATTAAACCTGAAGTTCTTAACAGAGGTGCTGTAACAGCGCCACAGGAGTTACTAATAGGAAAGGTAGCCGGAGTTCAGATTACTCCCGGAGATGGTAGTCCCGGCTCAGGTGCACAAATCAGAATCAGGGGAGGTGCATCTCTCAGGGCGAGTAATGATCCTCTTATTGTAATTGATGGTGTACCAACTTCTAATGATGCATCACCTGGTATGAAAAATGGACTTGCCTCAATTAATCCTTCAGATATTGAGACATTTACTGTCTTAAAAGATGCATCAGCCACTGCAATATATGGTGCCAGAGCCTCTAATGGAGTTATTATTATAACTACAAAAAAAGGAACAAAGCGGTTCCAGGTTAATTACAATTCAACATACTCTGTAAACCAAAATATTAAAACAATTAACTCTCTTAATGCTACCGATTTTTCAACAAAATTACTCCAGGCATTCCCGTTAAATACAACAGCGGGAGCAACTGCACGCAATTTAATGGGGACTCACGATACGGATTGGCAAAAAGAGATATATCAACTTGGATTATCAACTGATCAGTCTCTATCTTTATCAGGAACACTGGCAACAATACCATACAGAGTTTCTCTTGGATATAACAACCAGAAGGGTACTTTAAAAACATCATCATATGAAAGATTAACTGCCGGAATCAACTTAACTCCTTCATTATTTGATGATCATCTTAAGGTAACAGCCAATGTAAAGGCAGTCTTAAATAATAATGTTTATGCAGATGGCGGTGCTGTTGGGGCAGCTGCTTTCTATGATCCTACTCAGGCTGTTTACAACTATAAAAATGATAAAACCATAGATTATAATATTTTTAATGGTTTCCGGAACTGGGGAACTGCTCAGTTACCGAACACTCTTAGCGGAACAAATCCACTCTCCCTGCTTTATGATAAATATGACTCAGGCAGATCAAACAGATTAATAGGTAATCTTGAACTTGATTACAAAATGCATTTTCTGCCGGATTTAAGAGCTCATTTAAATCTTGGTTTTGATTATGGAGAGGGTAAAGGCACAAATGGTGTTAGACAAAACTCTTTTCAGGCCTGGAAAGATGCTGATTTTAAAGGAATCGGCAGAAAAACGGAGTGGAATAATAAGAGACAAAATTCAGTACTTGACTTCTATCTGAACTATACAAAAGAGATAGAATCCATAGACTCGAAAATTGATGTGATGGGAGGTTATTCCTGGCAACATTTCTATTCAAAAGATTATAATAAAGAGATATCAAACCACGATACCAATCCTGTTGTTAAAAAAGAAACAACTTATCCTACAGAGAGCTATTTAGTCTCATTTTACGGAAGACTTAACTATACTTTTAAGGATAGATATCTTCTTACATTAACTCTTAGAGATGATGCATCTTCCAGATTCTCTCCATCGACAAGATGGGGCCTCTTTCCATCAGCGGCATTTGCATGGCAAATCAATAAGGAGTCATTTCTGGCAGATTCTAAGACAATTAGTGATATGAAACTTAGATTAAGCTATGGTGTAACTGGTCAGCAGGATCTTGGACTTAATGACTACCCGTACATAGCTCTCTACAATCAATCAACTGTCTATTCTAATTATATGTTTGGAACAAACTTCTACTCTCTTCTTAAACCAACAGGTTATGATGAGAATATTAAATGGGAGGAGACTGCATCATATAATATCGGGCTCGACTTTGGTTTCCTAAAAAATAGAATAACTGCCTCTGTTGATGCTTATATGAAAAAAACAGATGATCTTTTAAATGAAATTGATGTAGCTGCCGGGACCAATTTTGCAAATAGAATAGTTACCAATGTTGGAAATCTCGAGAATAGAGGTGTTGAATTGAATATAAACGCAATACCTGTTGATAATCCAAACTTTGTATGGGAAATCGGATTAAATGGAACCTGGAATGAAACAAAGATCACGAAGTTAACTGCTAATAATAATCCTGACTATGTTGGTATACCTACCGGAGGAGTCTCTTCAGGTACAGGTGGTACAATTCAGATGCATAGTGTAGGAAGCGCTCCAAACACATTCTACACTTATAAACAAGTATATGATGTTAATGGTAACCCAATTCAGAATCTTGTAGTAGATCTGAATAAGGACGGACAAATAACAGAAGCAGACAGATACCTGACAAATTATAGTCCTGCACCAAAGTACTATTTTGGATTTAGCAATATGTTTACTATTCGTAATTTTGACCTGGGTTTCAATCTAAGAGCTAATGTTGGTAACTATATGTTTAACGATTTTGCTGCCGGAAACTCTACAACCTACAACTTCACAAATCAGGGCTTCCTGACAAATATGGTTGATGTTGTAAACAGAACAGGGTTTGCAAGAAGTAATTCTCCTCAACAGATTAAATCTGACTACTTCATTGAAGATGCCTCCTTTATTAAAATGGATAACATTACTCTTGGATACAATTTCAAAAAATTATTCAACTCTTCAATCGCGGGCAGATTGGCATTCTCTGTTCAGAATGTTTTTGTTATTACTAAATATACCGGTTTAGATCCCGAAGGTTGGGGGATTGATAATAATATATGGCCAAGACCTCGTATTTATACATTAGGATTGAATTTAACTTTCTAAAGCAAGATTTACAATGAAAAAATTGAATATAATAATAACAGTTTTGTCACTTTCAATCCTGGCTACATCATGTCTTAAAGATCTTGATACAAGGCCTCTGGATGAAAAAACCTTTACGGTTGACAAAGCATATGCAGACCAGGCAGCCTATCTGCAGGGCCTTGCAAAAATATACTCTGTTATGGCCGTGTCTGGCCAGGATGGAGCCGGAAGTACTGATATAACCGGATTGGACCCTGGTAACTCCCAGTTTCTGAGGAGTCTTTGGAATCTACAAGTTGTAACAACTGACGAATGTAAAAATGGTTGGGGAAATGACTCCTGGGTTCCTGAATTAAATAATAACACATGGAGTAATATTAAGAATGAATCTATCGACGGAGTGTATTACAGGTCTATGTTTATTGTTGCTCTGGCTAATGAGTATCTTAAACAGACAACAGAAGAAAAACTTCTTCAAAGAGGTCATACTCCAATTAAGGCTGAAGTTGAAAAATACAGACTTGAAGCCAGATTCATGAGAGCATTGGCATATTCTATTCTTATTGACACTTATGGAAATCCTCCATTTATTACTGAGGAGCATCCTATAGGTGGCTACATGCCTGAGCAGATAGGAAGAGTAGAGATGTTTAAATATATTGAGACAGAATTGCTTGATATAGAATCCAAAATTGCTGCACCTAGAACAAATCAGTACGGAAGGGCTGATCAGGGAGCTGTATGGACTCTCCTGGCAAGATTGTATCTTAATGCAGAAGTTTATACTAAGACAGCAAAATGGACTGAAGTAATTACTTATGCTAAAAAAGTAATCTCTGCAGGATACACCCTGTCTAATCAGTACTCTCATCTCTTTATGGCTGACAATAATTCATCCGGAGCAAAAAATGAAATAATATTTCCAATTATTTTTGATGGTAACAAGATTCAGACATGGGGTGGTATGACATATCTGATTGCCTCATCAAGGTCCGGAAGTGAAAAAGACATTGTAGATAATGGTACTCAACAGGCTTGGGATGGTAACAGGGCAACAGAAAAACTTATTGATAAATTTACATATACAGATGTATCAGGAGATTATCCGGTGAGTGCAGATAAGAGAGCAATCTTCTTTAAGAAAGGTAGGAGTAAGGAGATTACTAATCCGCTTAACACTTTTACAACACAAGGTTGGTCTGTATTTAAGTTTACAAATAAGACCTCAACCGGAGGGAAGGGTTCTCATAATGATTTTCCTGACACAGATTTTCCATATTTCAGATTGGCAGATGTTTACCTTATGCTAGCTGAGGCAGTTGTCAGAGGTGGTTCCGGATCATCAACAACTGAAGCTATTGGATATATAAATCAGCTTAGAAGAAGAGCGTTTGGAAATAACTCAGGGGATGTAGCTTCGTTAACTTTGAATTTTATTATTGATGAAAGATCAAGAGAGTTATATTGGGAGGGTACCCGCAGATCAGATCTTATCAGATTTAATATGTATACAGGGTCTGCTTATAATTGGCCAATGAAAGGCGGTCAACCATCAGGAGTATCAATTGATACAAAATATAATTTGTTCCCGATTCCTGTGGCGGATTTAATGGCAAATCCTAATCTTGAACAAAATCAAGGTTACAATTAATAATAATGGTTATGAAAATTATAAAATATACATTATCTCTTCTGGTGTTGGTACTTGCAATTGTCTCTTGTACCAAGGATGAAAGCACAAATGTTGTTTTTAATCCATCTGATGCTCAGGCCGGAACTTTAGTTGCACCATCAGCAATTATTTTAACTGATGAAACAAAAGGAAATGACCTACCTCCATTTACTTGGACAAAAAGTAATTTTGGCTTTGATGCTGCAGTAAACTATGTTGTAGAAATTGCTCTGGAAGGAACTAACTTCTCTAAACTCAGGGTAATTGGCTCTGTAACAACTAATAAGCTAGTTGTTAAGCAGCAAGAGCTACAAACTGCTGCTGAAAAATTAGGTGTTATTCTTGGAAACAAGGCAAATATTGAGATGAGAGTTAAATCTCAAATTGCAGATCAATTAGATCCAATAATTTCTAATGTTGTAAAATTTAGTTTAACAACATTTAAACCAGCAGAAAAGGTCTATCCTAAAGTATGGATTATTGGAGATTATTGTGGATGGAACCATTCTAAATCCCAATTTCTTTATGATATTAACGAGGATGGCCAGTATTTTGAGGGATGGATTGCTTTTAACGGAAAAGCTCAAAATGGGTTTAAAATTACCTATACAGGTGGGTGGAACGGAGATGATATCGGATCAAATGATGCTAATGTCGTAAATAATAAGATTAAGGTTGAGCCGGGCTCTAACATTAGTTTATTTGATGGTAAAATAATGTATCTGAAACTTGATAACAGAGATAAAAACAACAGAACATTAGAAAGAGTCAAAACAATTTCCAGAATAGGATTAATTGGATCAGCTACTCCAAACGATTGGAACAGCCCGGATACTGAACTTCTGTTTAACGAAAATACAAATAAGTTTGAAACAACAGTTACTCTTAAAGATGGCGAAATTAAGTTCAGAGCTGATAATGACTGGGGACTTAACTGGGGTAAATTTGATCCATCTGAAGGCAAAAATCCGGATCAACTAAAGTCAGGTGGAGGAAATATTCAAGTTTCAGCAGGAAAGTACAAAATCACTTTTAATTTGAATAAAGTTGTCCCTACCTATGAATTGATTTCAGTAAACTAATCTGAAATTCTAATGAATATGGGGAGGGGTCTTATTTGATTGCTCCCCTTTTTTAAATCACTTTTTTATTGATGTATGAAAAGGATAATAATACTTTTTCTGCTTTTTGTAATAATATCTTGTAAAAAAGATAATAACTCTATCCCTGGAACAGATCCAAATCTTCCGGGTTTAGAAAGAGATGACATATCTCAATACAAAGCAAAAGAGTGGGATGGTATTAAAAGAGGAGGAGTATTCTACGAAATCTTTGTCAGATCATTTGCGGATAGTAATGGTGATGGGATAGGAGATCTTAATGGTATAACAGCAAAACTGGATTACCTTAATCAAATTGGAATATCGGGTATTTGGTTAACACCTATACATCCCTCTCCCTCGTACCACGGTTATGATGTAGAAGATTATTTATCTGTTAAACCGGAATATGGTACAATGAATGACTTTGAAGAGTTAATAAAAAAGGCTAAATCGTTAGATATTAAAATAATTCTGGATCTGGTTATAAACCATACCTCAAAAACTCACCCTTGGTTTGTTAATGCAATTAGTTCTGAACAAAGCAGATACAGAGATTATTACTTAATTTCTCCATCCGATCTGATAAATAATAATATCTCCTCCGGAAAAATTCCTATGACCAACTCATATATAGCGTCACAATGGCATAATATTACACAAGGCACAACCGGTTATAAATATTTGGGGATGTTTTCAGATTGGATGCCGGATTTGAATTTTGGAACTGTTGATACTTGTGAATTATCAGGACCATTTAAAGAGATGGCAGAAATTTCAAAATTTTGGATATCAAAGGGAGTTTCCGGTTTTAGACTTGACGCTATTAAACACATTTATCAGAGTGAAATATCAGATGAGAATCCCCGGTTCTTAAAAAAGTTCTTTGACTCTCTTAAAAAAGAGAAAAATGATATTTACATTGTCGGAGAGAATTTATCCGGAAATTTCAGAGAAGTCTCTCCCTATTATTACGGACTCCCTGCATTATTTAACTTTGATGGCTGGTACAAGTTAATTTATGCAATTGAGAATTCACACGCAAAATGGTATCCAAAAGATATGACAGAAATGGAAGCAAGCTTCAGGTCATATCGAAATGATGCAACAAATGTAACTAAATTGTCCAATCATGATGAAGATAGAACACTATCCAGGCTTGGAGGAGATATTTCAAAAGCAAAAATTGCTGCTGCCATTTTACTTACAATATCGGGGTCTCCATACATTTACTATGGGGAAGAGATAGGAATGCTTGGTATGAAGGCCAGCGGAGACGAAAATGTAAGGGAGCCATTCCTTTGGTCTTCAATCCAATCTGATAAATACAGAACTAAATGGATCAATCCTCTGTTTTCGACTGAAAGTTCAGTAAAACCTCTTGACCTACAGAGAAATGACAAGAATTCGATTTTCAGAGTGTATGAGAAATTCCTTAAATTAAGAAATACATATCAATCACTAGCTTTAGGTGATATGACATATCCGGCAAACTTAGATTCGTACGATAAGAATTTTATGATTTTTTTCAGAGAGTATGCAGGAGAAAAATTAATGATAATACATAATGTCTCATCAAATACTTCAACGATAGCAATCTCTGATCCAATTGTCAGGGCAGTTGCAGATATGGGAAGTGTTACCTATTCAAAAATAAATACTCAAAGTCACTCTGTTACAATGCCTCCATATTCTACTATAATATTCGAATTATGAAATATTTACACATTATAATATTATCCTTTATTTTATATTCATGTAGCAATAAAATTGAGTTCAGTAAATTCGATGATTACGATATTGCTACTCCATTGAGACTAACACAAGATACTACTACGGTTATTATTAAAGATTATTTCCCGCTTTGTGACGATTTAGATTCAGTAACATCCTCATCATTAGAGATTATCGGTGATAATAGAATGGATACTATTCAAATTGTCAGAACAAAAAAGACAAAGAGATTGAATTTAATAAATTTGAGTTCAAAACAGGGAGATGGTGTTATTGTTGTATTAGATTATAGTCAACAAAATAATTCCGGAGATCAAGTATATACTATCACAAAGGAGTTTAATAAAAGTAATGTCTCTGCCGAGATTTTCGGTTCTAACACTGAATTTATCGTTCTATGGCAAAACAGAGTTATTGATCCCTTTTATATTGATGTTAAGAAACATAATAATAAAATCTCTCTAAATATTGAAATACCCTCTGCATCAAAAAATTTTAAAAGGTCTTTCATAAGAATTTTCTCTTCCGGATCTGATCAAATCGGAAATGATGTATTAATTCCCTTAGATTATGGAGAGGTAATTGAATCATCATTTAAAATTCGCAGAGAAGATAAGCATGCTCAGGTTTTATACTCTCTCTTGATTGACCGCTTCTCGGATGGCGATTCAAGTAATACTAAGAAACTTAATTCACCAAATGTTCTTCCAAAAGTTGATTACTTTGGAGGTGATTTGAAAGGAATTCTGGAAAAAATTAAATCAGGTTTCTTTAACGACCTTGGTATAAATACAATCTGGCTATCTCCTATAACTCAAAATCCATATGATGCCTGGGGACAATATACCAATCCATCAACTAAATTCAGTGGTTATCATGGATATTGGCCAATATACCTGACAAAAATCGACAATAGATTTGGGGATGACAAAGTTTTAAAAGAGTTGCTTTCAGAGGCTCATGCAAGAGAGATTAATGTTATACTTGACTATGTTGCAAATCATTTACATATTGATAGTCCGGTATTGAAAAAAAATAAAAATTGGACAACCTCTCCAATTACTCCGGACGGAAGACCAAATTTTGAACTTTGGGATGAATTCAGACTAACGACTTGGTTCGATAAACATATACCATCTCTTGATCTCGAAAAGGAGTATGTAAATGAACCTTTGACTGATTCAGCTCTGTTTTGGATGGTTAATTATGATTTTGACGGATTTAGACATGATGCTACAAAGCATATTCCTGAAGTATTTTGGAGAAAATTGACAAAGAAAATTGCAAAATCATTACCAGGTAAAAATATTTATCAGATAGGTGAGACATACGGTTCTCCGTCACTAATTAATTCATATGTAAGAAATGGTATGCTGGATGGCCAGTTCGATTTCAATGTATATGACTCATTTATCTGGAGTGTAATAAATAATGACGGCTCTTTTAAAAATGTAATGAAAACACTGACAGAGAGCCTAAATACTTATGGCTACCATAATCTTATGGGTTATATAACTGGTAATCATGACAGGCCAAGATTCATATCTCTTGCCGGAGGAGCTCTTCTTCCAGATGAAGATTGGAAAAAAGCTGGATGGAATCGCGAAATTGGTGTTGGAAAGATTGAGTCTTATGATTATCTCTCAATTCTCCATGCATTTATATTCACTATACCTGGTATCCCAACTGTTTACTACGGAGATGAATTTGGAGACCCCGGAGCAAATGATCCGGACAACAGAAGGTTGATGCGCTTTGATGATTATAATGAAAATGAAACAAAGGTGCTTAAAAATTTTGTAAGCTTGTCTAAGTTCAGGAGGTCCTCTTTACCACTAATTTACGGAGACTTTATACCTTTAAAAGCTGAAGATGATATTCTTGCTTACTTAAGGGTATATATGGGTAAAATTGTGTTGATTGTCATAAATAAATCAAATGAGATAAAGGAGGTAGAGTTAACAATACCCTTTGATTTCGAAAGAAAAAATTTCCAGTTACAATCCGGTAGGATTTTATCTTTAAACGGCAACTCGATAACTGTGAGAATAGAGCCAAGAAATTTTGTTTTGATTAATAATTAAAAATATTTTATATATGAATAAGCTTATTGTAAGTCTATTGATTATCGGATTATCTCTGATATATTCCTGTTCAGATAATACAGAAACAAAATTAATATCAAATGTTGAAAATCCCGAATGGGTGGCCGATGCGGTAATATATGAAGTTAATACAAGACAGTTTACAGAGGAGGGAACTTTTAATGCTTTTTATAATCATCTTCCAAGGCTTAATGAAATGGGTGTTAAAGTCTTATGGTTTATGCCTATATATCCAATCGGTGAGGTTGAGAGAAAAGGTACTTTAGGAAGCTATTATTCCATTAAGAATTACAAAGCGGTTAATCCTGAATTTGGCACAATTGAAGATTTTAAACGAGTTGTTGACAAAGCCCATGAATTTGGAATGAAAGTTATTATTGATTGGGTTGCAAATCATACTTCAAGAGATGCAGAATGGTTAAATAATAATCCTGAATGGTATGTTATTGATAGTGTTACAAATACACCTGTTGCGCCATTTGACTGGTCAGATGTCGCTAAACTTAACTTCAATAATCAAGAGATGAGACATGCAATGATTGATGCAATGAAATTCTGGATTGAAAATGCTGGTATTGATGGCTTTCGCTGTGATGTCGCTTCAGAGGTTCCTGTTGACTTTTGGGATAGTGCTGTAAAAGAACTAAACATAATAAATCCAGCTCTATTTATGCTGGCAGAGGCTGAAGATCCTGCACTTCAGGTTAATTCGTTTAATATGTATTATGGATGGAGATTCCATCATATAATGAATGGAATTGCATCTGGAAAATATAATACTGATACATTAAGAGCCTATTTTTCCAGAGATATTCAAAAGTTTCCATATAATACAATACCTATGAATTTTACATCTAATCATGATGAAAACTCTTGGAATGGAACAGAGTTTGAACGGTTAAAAGATTATACCCGACAAATGGCTGCCCTCACATTTGTGATACCAGGTATGCCACTGATTTACAATGGGCAGGAGGTTGGATTTAACCGAAGATTAGAATTTTTTGAAAAAGATATAATTGATTGGAAAGATAGCAGTGATTATACAGACTTCTATAAAAAACTCATTGACTTAAGGGTGGATAATCCGGCTCTAAGTGCAATTAAATTTAATGGGTTAACAGAAATTAAAAGTTCTGAGCCAGACAAAATATTTGCTTTTATTAGAGAGGCTGAAGAAAATATTGTTATTTCAATCTTTAATTTCTCTTCAGAAACCGTTGATGCAAAATTTCTCAATTCAAACATCAATTTTGAGCTAACGGATTATTTCACAGGTGAAAAGATAAATTTTTCAGACAATATTAAAATGAATCCAACCAGTTTTAAGATTTTAATAAAATGATAAAAGAATTTAAATTCTCAATATCCTTATTTTTATTACTCTTTATATCAGTAAATCTTAATGGTATTGAGATTTCAAGAGTCGAGCCACCCAGCTGGTGGATTGGAATGGAAAATCCTCATCTTCAGATATTAATTTATGGTAAAAACTTAAAAGATACAAAAGTTAAAACTAAAGAAAAGGGTATTAAGATACTGTCAGTTGAAAATGCAGATTCACCAGACTATATCTTTGTAAACATAGCAATTTCCTCCAGGCTAAAACCAGGAGTATATGAACTAACATTATTGAATGGAGATCTGACACAAACGATCAATTATGAATTTTCAAAAAAAGAAAATTCAGGAAAGTTCACAGGAAAAGGCTTTGGGCCTGAAGATCTTATATATCTCTTAATGCCTGACAGATTTATTAATGCCGATTTATCAAACGACAATCATCCGGAGGCAAAAGAGCTGGCAAATCATCTTCACCCATACGGCAGGCATGGTGGAGACTTAAAAGGAATGATTGAATCACTAGACTACCTCAGTGAACTGGGAGTTACTTCCATTTGGTCTACACCATTACTGTTTGATAACGAGTCAGATGCATCATATCACGGATATGCGTGTGCCGATTATTACAGAATCGACCCTAGATTTGGAGATAATAATCTTTTCCGTGAATATGTTAATCAAGCAGCAGACAGAGGCATCGGAATAATTATGGACATGGTACCAAATCACTCGGGCCTTGAACACTGGTGGATTAATAACTTGCCATTTAAAGATTGGATAAATCAATTCCCTGTCTATACTCAGTCGAATTATGCTATGTCAACTCATTCTGATATCCATGCTGCAATTGTTGATAATAAAAGATGTACAACGGGATGGTTTGACAAGGCAATGCCAGATATGAATTTAAATAATCCCTATTTGCTTACATATTTTATTCAAAATGCAATTTGGTGGACAGAATGGGCTGGCCTGTCAGGTATTAGAGTAGACACATATCCATACAGTGATAAATATGCAATTTCCAAATGGACAAAAGCAATAATGAATGAATATCCTGAAATGAATATAGTAGGAGAGTGCTGGTTTTCAACACCACAGGAAATTGCATATTGGGAGGGTGATTCCAATAATAGAGATGGTTATTCAAGTAACCTGTCAAATGTAATGGACTTTTCCCTTCAGGAAGCATTTGGCAGAGCGTTAAATAGTGATGGCCAATCAGGGTGGGGAGAAGGGATGTTCCAAATATACAAGTCGCTATCTCTTGATTTCATTTATTCCAATCCCTATAAACTTTTGATTTTTTCCGATAATCATGACACTAACAGATTTTCAGAAGTTGTTAAAGGAGATCAAAAGAAATTTAAAATGATGTTAACAATGTTAGCTACACTAAGGGGTATTCCTCAACTCTATTATGGTACAGAGATTATGATGAAAACAAAAGACGCTAAACTGGGACATGGAGAAGAGAGGATGGATATGATTAAAAGAGAGAATTTTTCAGCTAATCAGGAGCAGATTTACAACTATACATCTGAACTTTTTAACTGGAGAAAAAAGTCAAAAGCAATTACTTCAGGAGATATGAAACACTACTGGCCATACGATAATTTTTATATCTATTTTAGAACCCATGGCCGAGATAAGATTATGGTTGTAATTAATAATAATAATAAACCAATTGAAATTGATTGGAACAGAATTTCTGAATCAATAAAAAGTGGAGAAGAGGGCATTGAATTATTCTCAAAAAACAGAGTCATATCAGGTAATAAACTTACTGTTGACCCTCAAAGTTCAATAATTATTGAGTTTATGAATTAATTCAGGGTTTTAGTATATTTGTGCGCACAACTCTAAATAATGAAAATTGCGCTTTGTAATATACCTGTTCATTGGGAGCAATTTGATAAAAATTTAATCCTATCAGAAACTGTACTAAAATCAGTATTCTATAATAATTCCGGTATAGAGCTTTTACTCTTTCCGGAATTTTTCACTTACGGATTTAGTATGGATTCTAAGAACACAGAGACTATTGATGGTAAGTCTCTCAACTGGTTAAAATACTACTCTGAGTATTACGAAACTGCTATTTACGCCTCTGTTCCGGTAAAAGATGGATTAAAGTTTTATAACAGGGCATATTTTGTCAGACCAAATGGCACATTCGAATTCTATGATAAAAGACATATTTTCTCTTATGGTGGTGAGGATGAGATATTCTCACCTGGTTCAAAAAGGGTTATCGTTAATTATCAAGGATGGAAAATCTTATTACAGATATGCTATGACCTCAGATTCCCTGTATGGAGCAGAAATGTTAACCTTGAGTATGATCTGATTATAAATATTGCAAGCTGGCCTTCAAAAAGGGCAAATGTAATTAATCCACTGGTAAGAGCCAGGGCGATAGAAAATCAATCGTTTTACGCTTTTTTAAATCGGTCTGGTTCAGATCCCTATTCTAATTATAATGGAGAGTCTTTAATGATAAAACCCGATGGAAATTGTTTAGAATCAATTCACACAAGTAATGATGACTTCTTCTCTGTATTTAATCTGAATATCGATGAACTATTATCATACAGGTCTAAATTTCAGTTTTGGAGAGATTCAGATAATTTTAAAATAATTTAATTTTGATAAGATGAAGTATAGATTTCTGTTATTAATTGGAATAACATTTATTATTCACTCTTGTGATTCAAATAGGTTAGCTGATGGAACTTACCAAATAACCATTTTTTCGACAAACGACATACATGGTAAATTTTTTCCATTTGATTATGTAGATTCAATGCCAATCAGGTACTCTTTATCAGCAGCTTCCGTAATTATTAATAATATGAGGGAGGAAACAGGAAAAGAGAGAGTAGTGCTTATTGATAATGGGGATCATCTACAAGGAGACAACTCGGTCTACTATTATAATTTTGTTGATACAACTTCTAAACATATTTTTTCAGAGATAGTCTCATGGCTTGACTATGATGCAGTTATTGTTGGTAACCACGATATTGAAGCAGGTCATCCTGTTTATGACAGGCTTTTCAAACAAGATGGAGTACCATATATTGCAGCAAATATTATTAATCTAAAGAAAGGGCTGCCCTATTTTAAACCTTACAAAATTATAGAAAAAAATGGATTAAGAATTGCAGTTATTGGCATGACAAATCCAAATATAAAAAAATGGTTGTCAGAAGATTTATTGTCTGGAATGGAATTTGAAGAGATTCTACCCTCTTTACAGAACTGGGTTGATAAGGTTATCAAGGATGAAAAGCCTCACTTAGTTATTGCAGCTATTCATGCCGGACTAGGAGAGGAGGGTGTATATGAAGTTGAAAATCCCGCAAGATATGTTGCTGCCAACACAAAAGGAATTGACATTATATTTGCTGCTCATGACCATAAAACCACATCAGAAAAAGTTTTCAACGGTAAAGATTCTGTTTTGCTGATGGAAGGAGGAGGAAGAGCGGCTTTCCTGTCAGAAGCAGATGTTAGTATAGTAGTTAGCAGAGGACAAATTACAAAAAAGGAAATTCAGGGTAATTTAATTTCACTTCAGGATGTAATGCCGGATGAAAACTTTCTCAATCATTTCAAAAGTTTCTATGACTCAGTAACCTCTTTTACAAATAGAAAAATTGGCAGCCTGTTAAACAGAATTGATTCAAAAGATGCTTTTAAAGGTCCATCTGCATATATTGATATGATTCACAATATCCAGCTTGAAAATTCAGGTGCCGATATCTCTTTTGCCGCACCCTTAACTTTAAATGTAACGATTGAACCGAAAGAACTCAATTTCCAAGATATGTTTAATATCTATCCCTTTGAAAACCAGCTTTATGTAATAACCATGACAGGAAATGAAATTAAGAATTATCTTGAATATTCTTATTCAAAATGGATTAATAAGATCCCCTCTGAATCTGGCCATCTCTTAAAAATTAACTTAAACGGGAGAGGAGAGAGAGGCAAATTTCAAAATCCATACTTCAATTTTGATTCAGCTGCAGGTATTATTTACGAGGTAAGCACAGTTAAGGATTATGGAGAACGCATAACAATAAAATCAATGGCTAACGGAGATGATTTTATTCCTGAGAAAAAATATCTAGTTGCACTCTCTTCATATAGGGCAAATGGAGGTGGAGATATTTTACTTAATGGTTCAAAATTGACTAAAGATGTCGTTGAAAAAAGAGTTGTTAAAAAACTGGGAGACATTAGAGAAATTCTTTATGAACAAATAAAAAGGGACGGCTTTATCAAAGCAGTCCCTCTTAATCACTGGAAGTTTGTCCCAGATAAAGAATCATCAAATCATATTAATAATGATTTAGATTTACTATTCTGATTATTTTGCAAAACTTACTGATCTGGTTTCCCTGATTACAGTAATTTTTACTTGACCGGGGTAGACAAGCTCTTCCTGAATCTTCTTGGCAATGTCAAGAGAAAGTCTTTCAGAGTCTTGATCACTAACTTGCTCACTACCTACAATTACTCTTAATTCTCTTCCAGCCTGGATTGCATATGTTTTGGTAACTCCCGGATAAGAGAGAGCGAGATCTTCCATCTCTTTTAATCTTTTAATATAGGATTCGATTACCTCTCTGCGGGCTCCCGGGCGTGCGCCTGAGATGGCATCGCTTACTAATACGAGGGGGGCAATCAGTGAGTTCATTTCAACCTCTTCGTGGTGTGAGCCGATTGCATTGCAAACTTCCGGTTTCTCTTTGTATTTCTCAGCAAGTTTCATCCCAAGAACAGCATGCGGAAGTTCTGGATCTTCGTCAGAAACCTTTCCAATATCGTGGAGAAGTCCGGCTCTTTTAGCAACTTTAGTATTTAAACCAAGCTCAGATGCCATGGTAGCGCATATATTTGCAACCTCCCTTGAGTGTTGGAGAAGATTTTGACCATATGAGGATCTGTATTTCATCCTTCCAATTAGCCTAATGAGTTCAGGATGAAGGCCGTGAATTCCAAGGTCAATACAAGTACGCTTACCGGTCTCCATTATCTCATCGTCAAGTTGTTTCTGTACCTTTGCAACAACCTCCTCGATCCTGGCAGGGTGAATTCTTCCATCAGTCACTAACTGATGCAGAGCTAATCTGGCAACTTCTCTTCTAACAGGATCAAAAGCAGATAATAAAATTGCTTCAGGAGTATCATCTACTACAATTTCAACACCGGTAGCAGCTTCAAGGGCTCTGATATTTCTCCCTTCCCTTCCAATAATCCTTCCTTTAATTTCATCGCTTTCAATGTTAAAAACTGTAACAGCATTTTCTATTGCAGTTTCAGGGGCTATTCTCTGGATAGTATTTATTACGATTCTTTTAGCCTCTTTGCTTGCTGTAAGCCTGGCTTCATCCATTACCTCACTGATGTACGACATGGCTTCAGATTTTGCTTCTGACTTCATTGTCTCTATCAACTGATTCCTGGCATCTGATGCTGAAAGACCGGCAATATTTTCAATTTTTACTATAGCCTCTTGTCTTAGCTTTTCATATTCTTCAACCTTTCTCTCCATCATCTCTTGCTGAAGTTTCAATTGCTCTTTAAGATTATCTAACTCCTTATTTTTCTTGAGCAAATCTTGATTTTGCTGATTTAGTGAGATCTCTTTTTGCTTAATTCTATTTTCCTGCAGAATAATAATATTACTCTTTTCTAAAATTTGCTGCTCATGTTCAGTCTTTAACTGAAGAAATTTTTCTTTAGCTTGAAATATTTTCTCCTTTTTGATATTCTCACCATCCTGCTCGGCACATTTCAGAATTTCTTCTCTTTTCTTCTTAAGTATGATATTGTTTCCCACATAATATGCTAAACCAAAGGCTGCAATCGCGGGTAGAATAATTGATAGTATTATCTCCATTTGTATATATATTGTTGTGTGTCAATAAAAAAGCCGTTGGTTGCTGTTTAGTCAAAACCTTAATAAATTAAGATTTGAGCTCCGGCATATTGTCGCAAACTTCCAACGTCCTGTAAACAGAATCCCCCGAAGGGTAACCCAGGCCTGTTTTTGACAGCCGAGTAGGCTCGGTATTGTTTTAATGTTGATTTTGGCAAAGAGCTAAACCAACGGCATATTGTTATGCTGACTTAAGAAAGATTGACACTAATATACTCATCCAGGAGATTACTGATATTCTGGATCTCTTCAACAATTCTTGACGACTCTTCTCTCTGCTCAGCCTCAATAAGTCTTATAACAAACTGTAAAAGCGTAATAGACAGAGCATCCTGAATATCTCTGTTTGCAAATCTTTTTCTGTAAAGATCTACTTTGTCATTAATTATTTTTACGGCAGCTCTGATCTTCTCTTCATCCTGAAGTGATACTTTGAGAGGATAATACCTGTCTGCTATGCTTATTTGTATTGACTGCTGGTCGCTCATTGATTTAGTCGTTCAAAAGTGCTATACACTTATCTATCTCCCTGACAATTTTGCCAATCTTCTGTTTTGCCTCTTTAACATCTGTAGAGGATGTCTTAAAAGCCTCAGCAAGTTGTAAATTACTTATTCTTAGTTCTAATTCTTTAACTTTGTTATTACTAATTTCTAATGCATTCTTAGTCTCAGTGAGTTCATCTATAAGCCGATAATTATCTGATGAGGCTTGTTCATATTTTGAGATTATTATCTCAATTTTCCTCTTCAGATTATTTAACGCTGATTGATAGTCTTTACTCATATTTTATGCACTCTTGCAAAGATAGTAATTTATTAAAATCTCATGCAAAAAAAAGAACTCGACTGAATTTTCAGCCGAGTTCTTTTTGATTTACCCTTTAATATAAAAAACTAAAGTGTATTGTGCATTATAATTTTGTTCATACCTGCAACAATAGCTTTTTCGTTCATTGGTATAAGAGAGTGGTGTCTTTCAGGGATAGACTTTTTCAACCCTTTTATGACATTCTCTAAAGTAACAACCGGCCTTAATTTCAAATATGCACCCAATACAACCATATTGTAGGCTTTTGAATTACCGAGTTCGGCGGCAATGTCTACAGCAGCAATGGAGCATACTGTTATATCCTTTCTTTGAGGAAGTCTTGTTATTCCATTTGGATCGTATATGAGTAATCCGCCTGGTTTAACACCAGCCTCAAATTTGTCAAGGGATTGCTGATTAAGTATGATTGCTACATCAAACTTACTTAAGATTGGAGAGCTTATTTTCCTGTCACTCAGTATTACTGTAACATTTGCTGTACCTCCCCTCATTTCAGGGCCATAAGAAGGCATCCAGGTTACCTCTTGTCCTTGCATAATACCAGAATAAGCGAGTATTTTACCCATTGACAGTACCCCCTGTCCTCCAAAGCCTGCAATTATTATCTCTTCTTTCATATTATAATCAATTTTATCTGTCCTTAAGATCTCCAATTGGATATTCAGGGAACATATTATCTACCATCCATTCGTTAGCTTTAACAGGGGAGAGTTTCCATCCTGAATTACATGAACTCACTACTTCAACAAAAGAGGTACCCTTTCCCAGAGCAGAATTCTCAAAAGCCTTTCTTATTGCTCTTTTTGTTTTTCTTGCTGAAGCTGCATTGTGAACAGATTGTCTTGTTACAAAACATGTTCCATCAAGCTGAGCTATAAGATTGGTTATTTTTAACGGTTGTCCGTGAAGTTTAGGATCTCTTCCGTAAGGACTTGTTGCAGTCTTCATGCCAATCAGGGTAGTTGGAGCCATCTGACCACCAGTCATTCCGTATATCGCATTGTTGATAAAGATCACTACAATATTTTCTCCTCTGTTACAAGCGTGCATAATTTCAGCAGTACCAATAGATGCAAGGTCCCCGTCACCCTGGTATGTGAATACATATTTTTCAGGATGGAGTCTTTTAGTTGCAGTAGCAAGAGCGGGAGCCCTGCCATGGGCAGCCTGTTGCCAGTCAATGTCTATATAGTTGTATGCAAATACTGAGCATCCAACAGGAGAAATACCAATTGTTTGTTCTTGAATGCCCATCTCCTCGATTACCTCAGCAATCAGTTTATGAACAGTACCATGAGAACAACCAGGGCAGTAGTGCATTGTAGTACTTGTCAGAACAGGAGATTTTGAGTATACCCTGTTTTCCGGTTTTATTATATCTTTTACATCCATAATTGCTAAGGTTATTTATTAATAGACTTCTTAAATGCCTCGAATACCTCTTCCGGAGAGGGAACAATTCCTCCAAGCCTGCCAAAGAAATTAACCGGTATCCTTCCGTTTACTGCAAGCCTGACATCTTCAAGCATTTGTCCGGTGCTAAGTTCAACGGACATCATAGACTTAAGATTAGGAACCATTCTGTCAATCTCCTTTGTCGGGAACGGGAATAGAGTAATAGGCCTGAGCAGACCTAATTTGATACCCTCTTTCCTTGCCATTTCAATTGTACTTTCGCAAATTCTTGCCATACAACCATAAGCTACAATTACATGCTCAGCGTCCTCGCAATGGATACTCTCAAATCTAACATCCTCATCTTCCATTCTTTTATATTTTTCAATAAGAGTATGGTTTAGTCTTTCATGAACAGCAGCATCAAGAGCAAGAGAAGTTATGACATTTTGACTCCTGTCCGGAGTTTTTCCTGTTGTAGCCCAAGGCATGTTTTTAATTATCTCCTCATTTGTCCATCTTGGTTTAATAGGTCTCAGTTCAACCTTCTCCATCATTTGCCCTACAACACCATCAGCAAGTATCATTGCAGGATTACGATATTTGAAAGCAAGTTCGAACCCAAGATCTACGAAATCATACATCTCCTGAGCTGAAGATGGAGCCAGTACAACCATTTTGTAGTCACCATGTCCACCGCCTTTACAAGCTTGAAAATAGTCCCCCTGTCCAGGTTGAATTGTACCAAGTCCAGGGCCACCTCTCACGACATTAACTACAACACATGGTAATTCTGCGCCTGCTAAATAACTTAACCCTTCACACATTAGACTTAATCCGGGACTGCTGGATGATGTCATTACCTTTTTACCGCAAGAAGCACCGCCATACAACATATTTATTGAAGATGTCTCACTCTCAGCCTGAAGAACAACCATTCCAGTTGTTTCCCAAGGTTGTTCATCCATTAGAGTCTCCATAACCTCAGATTGTGGAGTAATAGGGTATCCAAAATATCCATCGCAACCACACCTGATAGCAGCGTGAGCAATGGCTTCGTTCCCTTTCATCAAAATTTGATCTGCCATATTCTTTCTCTTTATATTTTATTCTCAGACTTTAATCCTGTAAACAGTTATACAGGTGTCAGGACAAACTGTTGCACAATTTGTACATCCGGTGCAACTTTCCGGAGACGCCATGAAAGCGTAGTTGTAGCCTTTGCTGTTTACCTCTTTTGCTAAGGCAATAGTATTAGTAGGACAGTTGACAACACAAACGCTACAGCCTTTGCATTTCTCAGTATCTACTACAATAGCTCCTCTTAATGCCATATCTTGATTTTTTAGTTTTATGAATTTCTACAAATTTAGATGAAAATATTTTAAATTGAAAGAAAAAAGTAATGAAATTTATAAATTTAATTTGAAAAATAGCGAAATCCTTTTATTATGTTATCAATAATGTAGTTCCACCTTATTATAATACCGATTATTAAAATAGTAATTAATAGAAAATAGCCTTGTTGTGTTTGACTTAAGCTACTAAACCATTTAACAAATTTCTTAAATAAATTTTTCATCTATTTCTCAATTCTGATCCTTGCATCAACCGCAATTACCTGTCTTGAATTACCAAGTAATGGATTGATATCCATCTCGTATATTTCAGGGGCTGCTATACAAAGAGCAGATAATCTTCTTATCGCATCTCTGTATATAGTCTCATTGACTCCATCCTGACCTCTTGTTCCTTTTATAATTTTGTATCCTTTTAAAGAGGTAATCATGTCATTCGCCTCTTTATGAGAAAGGGGAGCAAGTCTTGATGAGATATCACCTAATGCCTCTACAAAGATACCTCCTAATCCGCACATTATAATATGACCATAACCATCTTCTCTTTTTGCACCTGCAAACAACTGGGTTCCTGAAAGCATGGGTTGAAGTAAAACGGAGGTAGTATCAGGAATTTTCATCATCCTGTTAAATTCAGAAGCCAGAGTTTCATCATCTGTAATATTAAGGACTACTCCTCCTACATCTGATTTATGAACAGGGCCTATTACTTTCATAACCAATGGATAACCAATTTCTCTTGCATATTTTCGCAGGTTGTTCTGATTATCGGCCACAGCCTCTCTGGCTCTCTCAATACCTGCTGCATCAAGTAATTTCTGTACTTCAAAAGGGGATAAGTAGCCATTAGTAGAGTTATTAATAATCTCACGAATAAGTTTGTGATCTACAGGGGGTAATTGAATATCTGACTCTGGTAAGTCAACAGATAGAACTTTTGCCAAAGCTGAACCAAATGTAACTTCATCAGGAAAACTTATTCCTCCTTTTTCCTGAAATTGAGATATTTCCTCCTTAACATTTACAATAGAAGGTAATATAGGATAGATTGGTTTAACTGAAGTCTTAATTTTATCAAGAAGTATCTTGTATACATCAAAAACAGAGGTTAATCCGGGTGACCCAAAAATTACTGCCATCGAATCGACATCAAAATCTTTTTGACAACTGTCTATTATTGCCGATAGTTGCTCAGCTGTGCCGGTGGCAAGAAAATCAATAGGATTTGCAACAGATGAACCCGGATATAGCTGGCTTAATAATAAGTCGGCCTTAGCTCCTGAAAAGGGGGGGATTTCGAGACCATTAGATGATAAAATATCTGTTAACATTACTGCAGGGCCACCTGCATGGGTAATTATAGCAACCTTTTTACCCTTTGGTCTTGGATACATTAGAATTGAACCTACTGTAACAAGTTCGCTACGGCTATTGCAGCGGATAATACCAGCTTTATTAAAAAGTGCTGATACGGCAACATCCGGACTGGCCATAGCACCTGTATGAGAAGATGCAGCTCTGCTACCAGCTTCACTTGATCCAGATTTAACAGCTGCTATTCTGGCTCCTTTTGAAATTAGTGATTTTGAGTGTTTAAGAAGCAGATCCGGTTTTGAAATATTCTCAATATACAATAATTTAACAGGGGCGCTAATTCCGTGAATATATGTTTCATCCAGATGTTTTAGTAAGTCCTCAACTCCAATTTGAGCACTGTTACCCACAGAAAATACGGACGAGAATTTCAAGCCCATCTGCATCGCTGCCTCAAGAATAAAGACAACGGTTGCGCCAGAGCCAGATATAATATCAACACCGTCTTTACTTAGTTCTGGTATAGGTTGAGTAAAGAGGCCTGCATAATCTGGTGTCAGTACTCCAATGCAGTTTGGGCCAATTAGTGAAGCACCGGCTTTTTTTACTGATTCAACTATTTTTCTCTCAAGTATAGCTCCCTCTTCACTATCTTCATGAAATCCTGCAGAATAAATTATGACAGCCTTGCACCCTTTATTTGAACAAAGATATTCAACTGTCTGAGGACAAGCTTGTGCCGGAATTGCCAGAATTGCTAAATCTACTTGAGGCAACTCCTCAAGTGTTTTAAAACTGGTAACCCCCTGGACAGTATCAGCTTTAGGATTTACTACCATAAGTTTTCCTTTGTAGCCGGTATTAATCAGATTTCGTAGTGCGCTTCCTCCTGTTTTTTTAGTGTCGTCTGACCCTCCAACCACAACAATACTTTTTGGTGATAATAGCTCTTTTGTTATCATTTGAATTAATAATTTTGATGCAAATATAATATAAAGTAAAGTTTTTATTCAAAAAAACTTACTTTCTGTAATCATTTTTGATGATTTAGATAAAGAAATGTAATGTTTTAATCTTTTTGAGTTTTTATTAAATGAGTACCAGTGTGTATCTTCTTGTTTATCAATATAGTAATAAGAATTGTTGTCGAAGTTGCTTTTTTCAAAAGGGAAATCTATACCTGTATGATATCGTTCAAATCTAATAGCAACTTTCCCGGGATCTTTATTAACAGAATAGCCCCATTTTAGCCATAGAATTGATAAATCTTTAATATATTCAGGTACAAACTCTTTAATATAGTTGTATAAAATAAGACCACATTTTTCCGAGCTTATATTTGAAGTATCCAAAGGGGAGATATAGTCAATAAATTTTTCAAGAAATTCTGTTTCAGTATTTGTTAATGTTGAAATCAAACTTTTCCATTCAGAATTATTATACCATAAATCAGAAAATCTGGAAAGTATCATAGCTTTTCTTGTTTCACTGAAACTCATAACATCTGATTCAAGGATTTCATATGGGGGAACAGGTGAAAATTTCAATCCATACTTATTGTGATTTGTCCGGAACTCAGTACCAGGTAATAGTTTCAATAACTCAACCTGTATTTCCTCAACATCCATTTTAACAAGGGTTTTATAATCATCTAGCAGCTCCTCAAAATTATAACCGGGAAGGCCAATAATAAGATCGGTATGAACTTCAATCGTACCCAATGATTTTAGAAACTTAAGGCCCTCTGCAGATCTCTTTGATGAGCCTTTTCTTCCGGATCTCTTTAAAACATTGTCATTTAAACTTTGAATTCCAACTTCTGCATGAATCAGACCTGCCGGAATAGTTTTTAACATGCTCCTTACAGTTTCTGAGAGGAATGCAGGATGAACCTCAATATGAAAAGATAGGCTGCCATTATATAGTTTCATTATTTTTAATAATTCACAAGCATGGTTGGAATTGGCATTAAAAGTTCTGTCCAGAATTCTAATGTGTCTGACTTTTCTGCTTATTAAATTGTCCAGCCTCTCTTTTAATGACTTATAATCAATATAAGTAACTTTCTCTTTTATACCGCTAACACAGAAATTACAGGTGTTAAAACAACCTCTGGAAGTTTCAACTTGTACAAATGGTTTGTTATAATTAAAAAACCCGGAATTTTCAGGGATTCTTAAATCTGAAACAGAGTTTATAATTGCTCTGCTGTTATCATGATATTCATCTTTATAAAAGGTGCAAATTCCCTGTAAATTAAAAACAGGAAGGTTATTTATGAGAGAATTAACCAGCAAAGGGTACAATAACTCACCATCTCCTCTAACTACAGCTTCAATTTCAGGATTATTAAGAAGAAAATGATAGTTGTCTCCCAAAAAATCCGGACCCCCAATAATAATCCTGACTTCAGGGATTAGAATTTTTATTTTTTTTAAAATAGGGAGGATATACTGAGAATTAAAAAGCCAGATTGTAGAAAAGATTACATCTGGCTTTTGAGAAAGCAATTTTTCAATAATGTCATAGTAATTGGCAGATAATGTGCCTGATACAACTTCCCAAATGGCTTTGTCTCTTTGATTTGATTCTAATTGTGCGTCTAACAAAGGAATTGCCAGGGATGAGTGGGAGTATGATGAGTTAATATCTAACCAAATAAATCGCATTTTTTTGCGACAAAAATAGAGAATTAATCTTCAATGGGTTCAAAGTCCTCTTTGCCTACACCACAAACCGGACAAAGCCAATCTTCAGGTATCTCTTCAAAAGAAGTTCCCGGTAAAATACCTCCGTCCGGATCACCTTTTTCAGGGTCGTATACATAATCACAAACTACACAAACATATTTTTTCATAAAATAAATATTTAGTTATTTCTTCTTACAATAATAGCACTTTTTTCCTTTAAAATCTATTTTTTATCGTATAATTGTAAGATAAATTCAAACAGAGATATATGAGATCAGTATTGATAAAAAATATAATAAACGAGGGGAAAGAGGAAGATGTTCTGATTATTGATAATGTAATTCATAAAATTGATAATGACATAATTTATCAAGCAGATAAAATTATTGATGGAAAAGGTAAATGGATTATTCCCGGTTTCATTAATATGCATACTCACGCTGCTATGACTCTGATGAGGGGAATAGGGGAGGATATGTATCTGAAAGAGTGGCTTGAAAATAAAATATGGCCGGTAGAGCAGAAACTTGATGACGAATTAGTTTACTGGGGTACTAAACTAGCTTGTCTGGAAATGGTTAAAACTGGAACAACTACCTTTAACGATCAATACTGGCGTGTCCCGGCGGCAATTAAGGCTGTTGAAGAGGCTGGCCTTAGATCCGTTCAGCCTTTTGTTATATTAGATTTATTAGATTCTGCAAAATCAGCAAAAATTAAAGATGATTGCGAAGCATTATATCAGGAATCAAAATCATGGAGTAGCCTTCACAAATTTGCAATAGGTGTTCATTCTCCTTACAGTGTGTCTGAGGAGATGATTGTTTGGGGATCTGAATATGCCAGAAAAAGAGGGCTCCTGCTTCATATTCATCTCTCTGAAACGGAGTGGGAAAATTCTGAATCATTTAAGAAACATGGTGTTTCGCCAACGGCTTACCTTGATAATCTTGGTGTTCTCGGGCCGGAAGTAATTGCAGCTCATTCACTGTGGCTTAGTGATTCCGATATTGAAATTCTTGCGAAAAGAGGTGTTACTGTAGTCCATAATATTAATTCAAATTTGAAAATAGCATCCGGCTACAAATTCCGCTATAAAGAAATGATAGATGCAGGGATTAATGTAACTTTGGGAACTGATGGATGCGCATCCTCAAATAATCTCGATATGCTTGAAGCTATGAAAACGGCTGCTCTGGTGCAAAAAGCCTGGAGATCTGATCCTACATCTCTTCCTATTAATGAGCTTATGAAAATTTCTGCACTTAACGGAGGAAAGGCTCTCGGCCTAAAAGCCGGTAAGATTGAAGAGGGGTGGCTGGCTGATTTAAGTTTGATAGATGTTGATAATTACGCCTTCACTCCTAATATCAATTTTTACGCGAACCTCTTGTACTCTGCAAACAGCTCCTGTGTTGATACTGTAATTTGTAATGGAAAAGTTGTAATGGAGAACAGAGTTGTTGACGGAGAGAGGGAGATAATTACTAATGTTAACAAATTATATAAAAAACTATTATAACTATGGATTTATTGAAGAGAATTGATGAGTCATCAGATTATATAAAAAAGAGAACAAATAATTTCTTGCCACAAATTGGAATAATCCTCGGCAGCGGACTTGGTGAACTAGCAGAAGAGATAGAAAACAAATTGGTTATCCCTTATGCTGAAATTCCAAATTTCGCCAGATCAACTGCAACAGGACATAAAGGAAACCTGATACTCGGACAATTGGGTGGGAAAAATGTTATCGCGATGCAGGGCAGATTTCATTATTACGAAGGATATGGAATGGATGTAGTTACTATGCCTGTAAGGGTTATGCAAAGGCTGGGAATTTCGTACTTATTCGTATCAAATGCGGCCGGAGGAGTTAACCCGGCATTCAGGGTAGGAGATTTAATGATTATCCGAGATCATATTAACCTAATGCCAAACCCTTTAATTGGAAAGAATATTGAAGAATTTGGACCGCGTTTTCCTGATATGACAAGACCTTATGAACCCCAGTTAATCAAACTGGCAGAAGATACTGCAATCAGCTTGGGGATTAAACTTAAAAAAGGGGTATATCTTGCAGGAACTGGTCCAACATATGAAACACCTGCTGAATATGCTTTCTTTGGAAAAGCAGGAGCTGATGCTGTTGGTATGTCAACTGTTCCTGAAGTAATTGTAGCAAGACATTCATCTATTCCTGTATTTGGAATGTCTGTTATTACAAATGAAGCTCACTCTTTTGCCGATGACTTTGTAAATGACGGGGATGATGTCGTTAAAGCAGCAAATGAGGCATCAGGTAAAATGACTGAGCTATTTAAACTAATGATTGCTAAATTATAATTTTAAAAAATTATGACAGAATCGAGACCCATTCCCAAATTATATTATGATCAGGCATTTGCTTTGTCGTACTACTCAGAGATTCTGTGGCAGAAATCTTATGTCGAGGGCAACGGAGGAAACCTATCTATTCGGTTAGACGATGACCTGTTTATGATAACTCCATCAATGCATTCAAAGAGTGGATTAAACGAAACAGATTTTGTAATAGTTGATTCAAAAGGTAATACAATTTACGGAAGTAAAAAACCATCAACAGAATTGTTTACTCATTTGGCTATATACAGGAATAATCCTGAAGCAGGCGGTATAGTTCACTCTCATCCTCCTTACACCTCTTCCTACGCATATAGTGAGTCCGTACCTGCTACTCCTTTAAGTGCAGAGTCTGTTATATGGATGGGGCAACTCACTTTAGCACCTTATAATACTCCGGGCTCTGCCGAATTGCTGGAACAAGTAGAGACTCTGTCAAAGGGGAGGAATGTGCTTGTCCTCCAGAATCATGGACTTCTTTCATGGGGGAGAAGTATTGAGGAGGCCTATTGGAGAACAGAGGTAGTTGAGGCTCATTGCAAAATTTCTCATATAATGGAATCCAGAGGGGCTGTGCCTCGCCATTTTACTTATAAACAGATGACTCAACTCAATGAGCTTAAGGTTAAATTTCTAAAAAATGAATAGTATACCATTAGGTTACGATTCTGTAGAATTTCCTCTTGATTGCAGTTATATTAAAATTATTGATCAAAGTAAACTCCCTGCTAATGAGGAGTTTATTTACATCAAGGAGTTTAATGAATTGGCTGATGCAATTAAACGCCTGAAAGTCAGAGGCGCTCCTGCATTAGGAGTTATAACAGCCGCAGGAATAGCAATGCTATATAGATCATGTACAAGAAATTCATTTTCTGAGGCATTACTATTTTTAAGAGATATAGCAAATTCGGTTTCCACTTTAAGACCTACTGCTTTTAATGCAATATGGGCTTCTGAAAGAATAATCAATTGCTTTATTTCAAGTTTTAGCCCTGAATCCTTTAATCTGAATAAGAGCAAAATCCGATTATCTGAAGAGGCTAACAACATTAAAGCCGAAGATATCAGAATGTCTGTTGATATAGCAAGAAACGGACTTTCGCTGCTCAAACCGGGTGATAAACTTCTGACAATATGTAATGCAGGTCATCTGGCTACAGCAAGATTCGGTACAGCACTGGCACCAATCTATCTGGGGTTGGATATGGGATATGATTTTTCTGTTTATGTGACTGAGACCAGGCCTTTATTGCAAGGATCAAGATTAACTGCCTTTGAACTATCCAAATCTGGTGTTAATGTAACACTTATTTGTGATAACATGGCTGCATCTTTACTTAGGAATGGTGAGGTCAGTGCAATATTATCTGGCTGCGACAGAATCGCCGTAAATGGAGATACAGCTAATAAGATAGGAACAAACTCTTTAGCTGTGCTTGCAAACTATTATAAAGTTCCTTTTTATGTATTAGGGCCGGAAAGCACAATAGACAAGAGAACTGCCAACGGGGATCTTATTAAAATTGAAATCAGGGAAGGTTACGAAATTACAGAGTTATGGTACAAGGAGAGAATGGCACCAAAAGATATAAACATTTACAATCCGGCCTTTGATATTACAGAATCATCTCTGATAACTTCAATTATAACTAATAAAGGAATTTATAGTTATCCCTATGATTTTTCTTACCAAGATAAATAGACGATATTTGCAAAAAAACAGAATGATAAAAAATATTATATTTGATTTGGGAGGAGTATTGGTTAAGCTTGATAAAGACCTCTGTATTAAAGTATTTACTAAAATTGGACATCCTGATTTTGGCAGAATTATAAATGAGTATTTCCAGGAGGGTTTCTTTATGGATTATGAGAAGGGTCTTATCTCGACTGAAGAATTCAGAGATAAAGTGAGAGAAAATATGGAAACCTATGCTTCTGACTTGGAAATAGATAAGGCGATGGCTGCCTTTTTACCTGAATTGCCGATTGAGAAATTAAACGCTCTAAAATTTTATTCTAAAAATTATAGGATATTTCTCTTAAGTAATACAAATCCCATTGCTATTGAGACAGTTAAGCCCATGTTTCTTAAAGGAGGACAACAAATGAGTGATTATTTTGAAAAAATGTATCTATCATTTGAAATGAAATGCGCTAAACCTGATTCCGTTATTTTTTCTATGCTCTTAAAAGATTCCGGAATTAATCCTGAAGAAACTCTTTTTGTTGATGATTCTATTGCAAATCTTGAGGCAGCATCTTTATTTGGTATTAAAACTGCACATATTCTACAGGAGAACGACCTAATAAACGACCTCAAGCCATTTTTATGTTAATAGATTATTCAGAGAAGAAGAGTGTCAAGTTCATTTCTCTTGCAAGTGGTAGTAACGGGAACTGCTATTTTTTCTCAAATGGAAATGTAAGTTTTGTAATAGATTTCGGTATTGGTTTAAGAACAGCCAGAAAGAGGTTGGCCGAATTTAATTTTAAGCTTGAAGATGTTGATTTTGTATTAGTTACACATGATCATATAGATCATATTAAACATTTGGGAACTTTTGCAGAAAAGTTCAGTAAACCTGTTTACGCAACAGAATCATTACATAATGCACTTTCCAATCATTTTGCAACTCGTGGAAAATTAACTTCTTCAAGGGTTTTTATTGAGCAGGAAAAAGCGTTCTGTTTCAATGATGTATTCATTACTCCTTTTCAAGTTCCTCATGATGGAACAGATAATTATGGTTATTTTATAAATATGTCCGGAGTTAAGATTGTGGTCGCTACAGATGTGGGTAGAGTTAATTCCAGCCTGATAAAATATGCTTCGTTATCGAATCATTTGATTTTTGAATCAAATTATGACAGAAAGATGCTTGAAGAGGGGCCATATCCAAAGTCCCTGATTGACAGAATAAGTAACGGCAAAGGGCATCTCAGTAACGATGAAACAGCTAAAGCCATAAAGGAGTTTTATCACACAGATATAAAATCACTACTTCTTTGTCACTTAAGTGCAAATAATAACACTCCGGAACGAGCTATTCAAACAGCGGGGATGGCTCTGCTTGAAGCAGGAGCTATCCCCGGAGTTGATTTATTACTGGAATGCCTTCCAAGAGGAAGTGCTTCGAAATTATATCAATTCTAAAAAGCTGAATTACTCGACAAATTGTTTAGCATAGTATTTAGCAGATAGTCTCTCACCGGTAGCTTTTTCAATCATTTCGTTCCACTCCAGTTTCATTCCTGATTTAAAAATATTTTCATTCATCCATTTCCCGATCTCTTTATTACCTGTATAACATTCGTTTTTATAATCTCCGGTTTTTGTTATATTATCAACAATGTAGTAATGAATTTGAGAGGCAAGCAACTCTCCAAGTTGATAATTGTGGTAATAACAAGGGTATAGGGCAATATGAATTTTAGATGCCCAGTCAGGCATATCTCTGCCTTCAGGTTTCTTTAGCATCTGATATTGTTCTGCAAATTTCCACCATAAAGCATTTAAATCTTGTTCTGGATTTGCATACATCTCTTTTTCAAATCTGTATACGACTTGGACCCATCTGCTGAAAACAAGCTGCTGTAGTTTTAGCGATTTGTAGCAGTCTTCCTCTATCTCACTTTTTTCAGAATCTGTAAGACCCAAAGTTAGTCTCATCCATTCAGGATTTCTTGATAGTCTGCCGAATATCATTGCTATAGCTTCAGTGGTAAAAGTATGCGCAGCGTTCCTGAGGAAATAGGGAATCGAGGGGTCATCATGTCCTAAAGCATAGACTCCGTGACCAAACTCATGAAGCATAGTTCCCATCCAGGATTCGTTGTCTGATATATTTGCCAATACTCTGACATCTCCCTTTGTATCTATATCTATACAATAAGCATGCTGATTCTTTAGGGGTTTTTCATACAAATCACTTTTACTCATTATAGAAGAGACATTCAGTCCGATACTTGTATAAAAATCTTCTGTAAGCTTTTCAAGATTTTTGCCTTTGTAAAATTTATCAAGGTCAACCGGATACAGCTTGGGTGATTCCTGAAAATACCTGCCCTGAAAATGCCATGGCATTAACTCATCTTTTGAGATGCTGTATCTTTTAGAAAAGGCAATATCCATTTCATTTTTTAATCTTGCAAATTCTTCTTTGGTAAGTGAATCCAGTTCATCGAAAAGCGTTGAAATTTCATCTGGTTTTTGACCGGAAAGTTCAAGAGACATTGTGTGAAAATTATCATATCCAAGGGATTTGGCAAGTTTATTTCTTAGTCTTACAATTTCTAAAACATCTTTAGAAACAAAATTCCCAATTTCTTTGTGAGCTTTCCAAGCCTCTTCCAATTGTTTATTATCAGTTGAATTCTGAAGGATAAACTCAACTTCGTTATCGGAAACCTTTTTACCTCTGATAGTAGCCCGGAATTCAGCATATTTCTGTTCAAGTGATGTTGATTTATTGATTATCTCTTCAAGTAACAGTGTATCTGCCTGATTGGATAAAAATAAGTTATAGAGAACTTCTAATTGACGTTTTAAAAGTGGATCCTTGATATTACCTCTCTCTTTAATAGCCTGAAGTTTTTGAAAAACTTCCGGATTTGAGTAAATTTTGGACATTGCAATATTGGCTTCTGAGTATTTTGCAAACTCATTATTATCACCGGTAATTGTCCCGTTCCAATAGGCATTTGATGATTCTGTATAAAGCGGATGTATGAGACTTTCAGTGCTGCTGAGTATATCTTTTAAAACCATTTCGTCGTTATTTTTACAACCTGCAATAATCAATACGGCAATAAAGAGATAAAAAAAACTTTTCATAAATAATTATTTTTTTGAGCGTTTCTTATAAACTTTAGTTGAAATTATATAAATATCTTCAAGGGGTCTGTCGTTGGAGTCCGTTTTAGAGTCAGAAATCTCGAAAACAACATTAATACCGGAAATGACTTCACCAAAAACTGTATACTGGGTGTCTAAATGTGGAGTTCCACCTATATTTTTATAGTATTCACGGATTTGTTCGGGAAACTGGTAGGAAGATTTAATTCCAATCGCTTCATTTCTGTCATTTATCCGTTTCTCTGCAGATTTAAGTGTTTCCTCATCCTGAATTTTGCCCTCAACAATATAAAATTGAGAACCGGAAGATTCCCTTTTTGGATTTACATTGTCACCCTCTCTGGCAGCAGCAAGGGATCCTCTTTTGTGGAAAAGTTCAGGGACAAACTCGGCGGGAATGTTTTTTTCAGGACCACCATCTCCGTAAAGTTTGCCGGGTAATCTCTCTTTAGAGTCGGGATCTCCGGATTGTATCATAAATTCATTAATGACTCTGTGAAAAAGTACGCCATTAAAAAATCCCTCCTTTGAAAGTTTAACAAAATTATCTCTGTGCAGAGGAGTTTTATTGTACAAAAGAAGAGTAATTTCCCCTTTATTTGTCTTAATCTTTACATGGTAATATCTTGGAGAACAATATCCGCTTACAGATAGTGTAATTACTAAGAAGAATATAAATACGACAGTAAAAAACCTTTTCATATCTTACAATTTTGGGCCTGAAGAGATTAGTGCTTTCGCTGCATCATTATCACAATATTGTTCAAAGTTTTTAATATACTTTAATGCCAGTGCTTTAGCCTTCTCTTCCCAGATTCCGGGTTGTTGGTATGTCTCTCTGGGGTCAAGAATTCCGTCTGAAACATCATGAAGTTTAGCCGGTATAGTGAGATTAAGAATAGGAATATGCTTCTTTTCCGAATTCTCTATAGTTCCGTCAAGTATTGCATCAATTATTGCTCTTGTGTCTTTGATGGAAATTCTTTTTCCAGTTCCGTTCCACCCGGTGTTTACAAGATACGCTTTTGATCCGTGCTCGTCCATTTTTTTAGCTAAAGTATTAGCATAAACAGTTGGATGCAGTGTAAGGAAAGCCTCTCCGAAAGCAGGAGAAAATGATGGCAGAGGTTCATTGATGCCTCTTTCAGTACCTGCAAGTTTTGAAGTGTAACCACAGAGAAAATGATACTGAGCCTGGTCTCGGTCTAATATTGAAACGGGAGGCAGGACACCAAACGCATCGGCAGAAAGATATATTATTTTCTTAGGATGACCAGCTTTTGATGGTAGGACAATTTTATTTATGTGATAAATAGGGTAGGAGACTCTGGTGTTCTCAGTTACAGAGGAGTCACTAAAATCAATACTACCATCCTCCCTTACTGTTACATTTTCCAAAAGGGCATCTCTTTTAATTGCATTCCATATATCTGGTTCATTCTCTTTGCTCAGATTAATTGTTTTCGCATAACATCCTCCTTCAAGATTGAAAACTCCGTGATTATCCCAGCCATGTTCATCGTCACCAATAAGATACCTTTTTGGATCTGCTGATAATGTGGTCTTCCCTGTTCCTGAAAGACCGAAAAATATTGCTACATCACCATCTTTGCCAACATTTGCAGAGCAGTGCATGGATGCAATACCTTTAAGAGGAAGATAATAATTCATCATCGAGAAAATTCCCTTTTTCATCTCACCGCCATACCAGGTACCTCCGCAAACAGATATTCTTTCAGTAAGATTAAACAAAACAAATACATCCGAATGTAAATTGTGTTCTTTCCATTTTGGATTTGTTGCTTTTGAAGCATTGATAAAAACAAAATCAGGTTCTCCGAAATTATTTAATTCAAAATTTGATGGCCTTATAAACATGTTGGTTACGAAATGAGCCTGCCAGGCAACCTCCATTATAAATCGAACCTTCATTCTTGTATCTTCATTGGTTCCACAAAAGGCATCAACAACATAAAGCACATCCTTATTGGAAAGCTGATCCTGAGCAATCTTTTTGCAATCATTCCATACCTCTTTAGTTATTGGTTTATTGATTGTCCCATCCCACCAAATTGTATTTTCAGTTATATCATCTTTAACAATATATTTATCTTTAGGAGAGCGTCCGGTAAAAACTCCGGTCATTACAGCTACAGAACCAGTATCTGTCAATATACCTTTGTCATAACCTTCATTTCTTTCATCCATCTCTGCCTTGAACATCTCCTCATAAGTGGGATTGTACATAACCTTACCAACATTGGTAATGCCGTACTTTAATAAATCAGAAATAATCATGTTTAGTTTAGTTAGTTTTATTTAAGTTTTGTATATTGAAACAAATTTAATGAATTATTTCTACAAAGTTCAAGAATGTCAAAATCATTGGAGATACTTGAGCGTTATTGGGGTTACACATCTTTCCGGAAAAACCAGGAGGAGATTATTTACTCTGCACTTGCAGGAAAGGATACTATTGCTCTGATGCCAACCGGAGGAGGAAAATCTCTCACATTTCAAATTCCTGTTTTAATGACAGAGGGGATTGGACTGGTTGTGACACCATTAATTGCCTTGATTAAAGATCAGGCTGAAAATTTAAAAGCAAGGGGTATTCCTGTTATTGCAATACATTCAGGGCTAAGCTATGATGAAATAGATGCTCTTCTTGATAATGCTATTTTGGGTGAATACAAATTTCTCTACCTTTCTCCGGAGAGACTAAACAGTGACTTGTTCAGAGCCAGGGCCTCTAAAATGAAAGTGAATTTTCTTATTGTTGATGAGGCTCATTGTATTTCTCAATGGGGGCATGATTTCAGGCCGGAGTATTTAAAAATAAAAGAGATAAAAAATGTAATTTCACCTATAGCAACAATCGCTGTTACTGCAACTGCCACCTCTTTAGTTGTAGAGGAGATTTCAAAAAACCTCGGAATGGCTTTTCCAAACATTTTCCGTTCCAGTTTTTCCAGGGATAATTTATCTTATGTCTGCCGGGAGGATGAAGACAAGTATAGCCAACTGCTTAAAATTGCAAGAAATGTTAATGGATCAGGAATAATATACGTCAGAGAGAGGAGAAAAACATTTGAGGTTTCAGAATTTCTAAAAGCACATGGTATTTTAGCAGAGGCGTATAATGCTGCTATGCCCTCTGCATCCAGAGCCCAGAGACAAGATGAGTGGAAAAATGGAGATCTCCGGATCATTGTAGCTACAAATGCTTTTGGAATGGGAATTGACAAGGCCGATGTGCGCTTTGTGTGCCATCTTGATCCGCCGGAGTCTATTGAAGCGTACTACCAGGAGGCAGGAAGAGCCGGCAGAGATGGTTATAAATCTTATGCAGTTTTATTATGGAACAAGCAAGATTCAGGAAGGCTCAGGAAAATTTTATCAACTACTTTTCCAGAAGAGGCTTTTATCAGGACCGTTTATCAAAAGCTTTTCATTTATCTTGGTATAGCTTATGGTGGCGCTAAGGGCAAGGTAATCAATTTCAGTCTTAAAGACTTTTGTTCAAATGTCTCCCTTCATCCTGTTCCCGCATATCACGCGTTAAAATACATTGAAAAAGAGGGCTATATTGAATTAACAGACGAGTTGGACAACCCTTCAAAAATCAAATTTATTATAGGAAGAGATGAACTTTATAACATACAGCTTCAGAACTCATCACTCGATGCTTTTATCAAAACTTTATTAAGACTATACTCAGGTCTCTTTTCAATACCTGTTGCAATTGATGAAGAGTATATTGCTAAAGTTACAAGGAACAGCAAAGCTGCCATATCATCCAGTTTATTGAGGTTGTCCAGAATGGGTGTTATTTCTTATCATCCAGCTGTAAGATCACCTCTTTTGATTATTAAGGAAGAGAGACTTGATGAAAAAAATTTCAGGATCAACACTACCAATTATCTAGAGATGAAAAGTAGTATGGAATCAAAAATTGAAAGCGTTATCTCGTATTTCCAAACCAATACGGCCTGCCGGGAAAAGATCCTATTAGAGTATTTTGGAGAATTAATTAGTACAGATTGTGGCAGATGCGATTATTGTCTCGATACCATGAGAAAAAGAGATAACTCCAATTATTATTACTCTGTTGAAGAGAAAATTCTTGAAATTATGGCTGCAGGTCCTAAGAGTATCGCGGAAATTTCATTGGAAATTGATGATGACAGCAGACTATATGTTGAGATACTGAGTGACTTAACAGACAGAGGTATACTAAATGTAAATGGTGATATATTTTCTCTTGGGGAGAATGCTAATATCCCAAATCAATAAACACTTGAAGTTCATTATATAATTTTTGGACTGGTAATCCCATAACATTAAAGTAAGAACCCTCTATTTTTTCAATAGCGATATAACCAATCCACTCCTGAACACCATAAGCACCAGCTTTATCATAGGGTTTATAATTATCCAAATAATAGTCTATCTCTTGTCTGGAGAGAGTTTTGAAATAAACTACAGTCGAAGCAGAGAACCCTCTTTCTCCTTTTAAACTTCTTAAATGCACTCCGGTAATGACAGTATGTGCTTTTCCGGAAAGCTTACCTAGCATTTCTAAAGCATCCTCTCTGCTTGCAGGTTTTTCTAAAATTTCATTTTCACAAATAACCAGAGTGTCTGCCGTTAGGAGGATTTCATCCTCTTTAAGCTCTCTGCCAAAATAGAATGATTTCATCTTAGCCAGGTGAAGCGGGACACTATTAATATCAATTGCATGATCATAATTTTCATCTGGATGAGCCGACTTTTCAACAGAGAAAGGTATATCAAGTCCTGCTATCAACTGATGTCTCCTGGGAGAGGCTGAAGCCACAATCAATTTGCGATTGTTCATTGTATTGATTAAGCTATTCATCCTGAATATGCTTCATAAGAGTCTGCCCATAAACCATGGACTTTCAGAGTCTGTTCAATTACATCTCTGACACAACCTTTACCACCACCTTGTATAGAGATATAATGGCATATCTCTTTAACTTCAGTTACAGCGTCAGATGGACAAGTAGCAATCCCGCATTCTTTAAGAATCACAATATCAGGTATATCGTCTCCCATATATAAGACCTCATCAGGAGATAAATTATATTTATCAAGGAAATGTTCAAAATCGGGCATTTTTAATATTGATTTTAAATAAATATCCTCTCTGGGTACACCAATCTGCATAAAACGAAGTGGAATTGATTCTGAAGATCCTCCTGTAATAATTGCTACCGGAAATTTTTTCAGGAGAGCAACTCTTACAGCATAACCATCCTTGGCATTATGTGATCTAAGCAGATCGCCGGTTTCGGTTGCTAAAACCTGGCCATCTGTAAAGACCCCATCAACATCAAATGCAAACGCTTTTATTTTATGTAACTTAGCCTTAAAATTAGACATTATTAATAATCTTTATTTTTTTTGTTCAATTATAAAATTGGTTAATAATTTATAAACCTCCAGGTGCTCTTTAGAATCTTTTAAGATTTCCAGATGCTTATTAATAGTTGACAGGTCTCCTCTTATTGCAGGTCCCGTTTGTACCATTTTAGGATTTCCATAAAGGAATGCTTTCCTTATAGTTTCAATTGCAAGTGGCAGTAGGTAGACATGGTGAGGAGTTGCAATATCGTAAGATAAAGTGGCCAGATAGTTTATAAAATTACTGACAAATACAGCAGATAAATGCATTCTTAGCCTTTCTGACGAGTCGCATATTGAATACTCAGATCCAAGTTTTTTGCATATAGCAGTTAGTTTTTCAATTGCAGATAAATCTGAAGCCTCAAGTAAAAATGGGACAATACTCATATCAACAGGTTTATTCTTACTTAATGTCATTAGAGGATAAAATACACCATGGGATTTAAATTGTTTTAAAACATCAAGAGATGTAGCACCACTTATATGGCAAACTGTTGTAACACCCGAACTAACAGATTTAATAACAGACAAATCCGGCAGAATACTTTCTAGTGCATCATCTGATATCGCTACAATTATCAAATCGCTTCCCTCAGTATCACAAATATTTGTTGTGGGGTTAGTGTTTGGTAGAGAGTAATGATTGTACTCCTGTTTATTTAATATTGAAGAGAGTTGAGTCGCAGATTGAGGAGATCTGTTGACTACAAATGGAATTTCAAAACCAGCTCCCTTTAGTGCAATTGCTATCCTAAACCCTGCATTACCTGAACCCAAAATTGATATCTTCATGCTGTACTCATCTTGATGCCCCGAGAGCAAGAACAGGAAGGCTTTCGTTTCCCTCCTTACTTACACTTTGAACCGAGAAGAAATGATTATCCTTGCTAAATGGTAATTCAACTGAATTACCTGTTACAAATATCTTCTTCTCCCACATAGATTTGTCAGTTTCTCTTAACAATACATAATACCCTGCAGGATTAGTTTCTGTTTGAGGTCCCTCCCAAGTCAAGTTTGTAGATGAAGATAATCCTGATATATCAATTTTCACATTTTTTGGAGCATCAGGAGCTAATGCAAGATTAAGTATAGTAGCTAAGTTTGCCTGAGTATTTTTCTTAACATATTCAATGTCAACTCCATTTATTAAATCACCGTACTCAATCCCATTTTTTGTTTGCGGAATCTGATGGGTTCTGTTATAATTTTCATAATATTCACATAATCTCACAGAAGGGAAACCCTCTCTGTTGAATGGTGTATGATCTCCACCTCTTCCGAATCTGTCATTCCTGTAAATAAGTTTGATGAAAAGATTGTCAACATATCTTTCAGAAACCTCTTTGATGTATCGTGCAATCTGTCGCGATTCACTATCATTCTCACCTGAATTAAACTCCCTGGTTCTTCTTTCCTGATCATTTTCTGTGTACGGAATGTTTTCAGAAAAGACCCTCAATTGTGTATTTCCAGAAATTTCTGTCCCGCTTGAACGGGAGTTACCAATCATATCATTATTTATTACGGCAACTATATTCCAGGATTCATTTCGGGCCAATTTAGCCATATGGGCAGCTCCGAGTAATCCATGCTCCTCTCCTGAGAGAAAAATCAACTTAACAGAGAGAGGAAGGGGCTTTGAAGATAAAATTCTGGCTATTTCCAAAAGAGCAGCAACTCCACTTCCATTATCATTAGCACCTGGTGCAAAAGCCAAAAAGTCGCTATTATCATAAGATCTGCTGTCAAAGTGAGCCAACAATACTATTACTCTTTTGTCAGCGGGATTATCGCCTTTAAAATCAGCTACAATATTTGTAAGTTTAACTTCGCGAAGAAGTCTGGATCCTTTTCCTCCTGCCGGGTAAATAACACTCTGCACGGTCATATGATTTGCATCTTTTGCAAAAGTTTCAAGCTTTGTCTTAATATAAAAAGATGCTGCGCCAATACCCTTCTCAGGGTCATTTTGAGTACTCAGGTTATGTCGTGTATAAAAAGAGACAAGATCACCTAATGTCCCGGTTATATTCTCTGATTTGACTGCTGAAACACAATCAGAAACTCTCTTATCTCTGACAATTATTTGTTGTCCTTTAAGATAAAGTGGTGAAAGAAATATTAAAGAAGATATTAGTAAAAGATAAAATTTATTCATTTTAGAAATATGTTTCAATATAATTCAAAAAAAGCTTGAAGATCCTTTTTATGGTTTCCCGGAATTAACACAACATGATTGCCAAGGTGAGATTTTAAGAATGCATCCAAATCTGAATTTGATTCAAATAAAAATTTGACCTGGGTTCTGCATCTCTCTTTAACAGAAGTGTTTTCAATAATTTTACCACTTGCACAGAACATTTGGTCAAGACTCTCTCCTCCAAGCTTAAACAATGTGTAATCTCCTTCTGATAAAATTGCAGCAACGCCAATTCCAATACCAGATTCAAAATGCGACGGGAGAGTGTAGCTTTTTGCAAACGATACCGGTGATGTGCAGTGAGCAAAATCTACAGTGTTATTCATTTTATCAATTGAAGATGGATTAGCCATGAATACAGGCTTGTTCAGCAGTGACCGGGATATAATCATAGACCATAATGTTGGAATATCTCCTTCACACCCTGAAACCAATCCATTATCATTTAAAAGTGATAAGGCCAGACAAGCTGTCGTTTTGCAAGAGCCAATAATATCGAAACACTTTATTGAAAGGGAGTTAATTTCATTCTCCTGAATTATTTGTTTAATTACATTATACAATTTAACAGCATCAACTATATCTTCCCGGGTTCTGTCTTCTGCAGAAAGTTTGGTGAGGTCGTTTATCAGCTTTAACGATTCATCAGAGTTTAAGGCGTATTTTCCGGTATAAGAAGAAATATTCTGATATCTCTCTTCAAGAGATGAGATAGGAATATCAATAAACTTAACTCCCAGCCGTGATGATAGTGAGTATTTATCAACATCTGAAGCGATTAGCCACGGGGAAGCATCACCGATTAGGCCTATTTTTGTATTGGAAATCTCTTTAAAAGCTTTGTGAATGTTATATAAAGTGGATATTTCAGTATGTAGTTCCTTCATATAATCATCAGAAGGATTAATAGGGAAATTTAAATGTTTATGTTTTATATTCCTGAAATTAAGCCAGCTTGATATTTCCAGTGAGGCTGCCAGCGAGTTATGGAATGAGTCGCTTAGAATAACAACAGGCCGGGAAATTTTTTGCCAATTGTTTAAAAAAATCTGTTCTGTTCCGCCTGTTGCTATAAATGCAATCGCAAACTCCTCCTGACCCTTTATTGGTTCATACTCTTGAGCACTGACAATTTTAAGAGAGTATCTCATTTTAAAATCATTATAGAGAGCCTCTCTTGATTTTGAGACAGAGTTGTTGTCATGAAGATTTGAAGCGAAAACTATTAATGTAAGGTTAGGTTCCATAGAATAATTATATTGGTGCAAAGATAGAAATTTTCATTAATATGAATTTTAAAACAATTTGACATAAAATTCGTTAATTATTAATGATATTTAAGTTTAGAACATGAATAATAAGAATAATTCTGAACAGAACATAATAACAGCATTTGTTCTTAATCTCTTATTTGCTGTTATTGAACTTGCCGGGGGATTGATTACCAATTCTGTCGCAATTCTCTCTGATGCAATACACGATTTTGGAGATTCATTATCTCTTGGCGTTGCATTCTATTTGCAAAAAATATCAAAAAAACGAGGAGATGATAAGTACACTTATGGCTATAGGCGCTTCTCACTTTTAGGCTCTGTTTTTATTTCTGTTATCCTTTTGTTTGGATCTCTTTACATGGTCAAGGAGAGTGTAATCAGATTGTTTAACCCACAAGAGGCAAATGCAGAGGGGATGATGATTCTTTCTGTTTTGGGAATAGTTGTGAATGGGATGGCTGTATTTAAACTCAGAAAAGGGATAAGTCATAATGAGAGAGCTGTAAAATTGCATATGTTAGAGGATGTCCTTGGATGGGTGGCAGTTTTATTTGGAAGTATTGTTATGAAATTTACGGGAATTTCTCAGATTGACCCTATACTCTCATTATTAATAGCAATTTGGATAATTTATAATGTCTATAAAAATCTTAAAGAGACGCTTGCTATTATGCTTCAGCATGTTCCTGTAGATATTAATATTTCTCAACTGGAAAAAGATCTCAAAGAGATTGAGGGGATTTTGAAAATAATTGATCTCCATATTTGGTCTATCGATGGGGAAAAGAATATCTCTTCTGTGCATGCTATAGCCAAAGATAATATTGATCAATCTCTTATAAAAAAAGAGATGCGGGAAATCTTTGAAAAATACTCTATTGAACACTCAACAATTGAGTTTGATAATGAATCTACTATAGAGGATGTATTAAAATCAAAAGATTGTAGATAAAAAATGCCGGACTATATTTTGTCCGGCAAATTATAATACTAAAGGGGTTAATTTATACTTCTGCTGAAGTCTCTCCTTTGACAGATAAAAAGGAGCCTAATTTATATTCTGTAAAATCACTGACATAACTAAATCTTTCGTTATTCCATGATTTGGCCTTATCTATAAAAATCTCCATAGAAGCATAATAAGATTCGTCTCTTTGGGTATCAATTAAAAGCAAATATGACATAATTATGTGAGAAGCCATTTCAACTAATCTTCTTGCATGGAAGTCAATATATTCAGAATCTTTTCCAATTATTAACTCAACAGCTTTTGCATATTGATCAGTCATTTCAATAATTTCTTTTTTATATGGTTCATACTCAGGTCTTACCGGTATAGTTTCATATTCTCTCATTTGAGCCAGATAAGAACCATTTGTCACATACCTCTGAGCAGCAACAACCTGAAGCTGAGATGTCCCCTCATAAATTGTTGTTATCCTTGCGTCCCTGTATATTCTTTCGATGGGATAGTCTTTCATAAACCCGGAGCCACCATGAATTTGAAGAGAATCATATGCATTTTGATTGCAATATTCGGAAGAGATTAATTTTAGCATAGGCGTAAACATATCTGCCATTTTCTGGAACTTCTTTGACTCATTCCTCTCTTCGGGAGATAATTTCCTCTCTTCTGCAATGAAGCTATATGCTTTGTAGACATCTACAAATCTGGTGGTTTCATATAAAAGAGAGCGTGATGCCTGAAGTTTTGCCTTTATAATTGCCAACATTTCATAAACTGCCGGAAATTGGATTATTGGTTTTCCAAACTGAGCTCTCTCGTGTGCGTATTTCAAAGCCTCTCTGTAAGCAGCTTCTGAAATACCTACAGATTGAGCACCAACACCAAGTCTGGCGCCATTCATTAATGACATAACATATTTAATCAGACCTAATTTTCTCTCCCCAACAAGTTTTGCAGGCGCATTGTTAAATACTAGTTCACATGTAGGACTTCCTTTTATTCCAAGCTTATTTTCAATCCTTCTTACTGTTACCCCTCCCCATTTTTTATCGTAAACAAAATATGAAAGCCCTCTGCCATCTGTTGTACCCTCTTCAGATCTTGCCAATACTAGTTTTATTTCAGCGTCTCCGTTGGTTATAAATCTTTTAACTCCATTTAGATACCACCTGTTTTCACTTTCGTTGAAAGAGGCTTTGAGCATTACTGCCTGAAGGTCTGATCCGGCGTCTGGTTCTGTTAAATCCATAGAACATGTTTCACCACAGTTAATTCTTGGCAAAAACTCTTTTTTTATCTCTTCTGACGCATATTCATTAATGGTCTCGGCACAATCCTGCAATCCCCAGATATTTGCAAAGCCAGCGTCTGCTCTGGCGACCAATTCGGCCGACATAACATATGGTACCATAGAAAAATTTAGCCCTCCAAACTCCCTGGGTAGTGCCATGCCATACAAGCCTGCCTGAGTCAAAACATCCTGATTCTGTCTTGTCCCTGATGCATAATAAACCCTGCCTTCATGATGTACCGGTCCGTATTTGTCTACATTTTCTGCATTGGGAGAAATTATATTACCACATATGTCTCCCATAATCTCCATCACTTTGTCGTAAGAGTCGATGGCATCATCTGCTGTACAGGGAGCATAATCATATTGTCCTGAATCCTTAAAATCCTGCTCTTTAAGAGCAACAATCCTTTTCATAAGAGGATGATAGAACTGGAATCTTAGATCTTTATTGTCTTTATAAAAATTTGCCATCTCTATTTGCTGTTGTTTTTGTAAGCTTTAATCATTCTGGGAATAACCTCTGTGAAATCACCCGTAATTGTATAGTCTGCAATTTGATTAATGGGAGCAGACGGGTCTGTATTAATTGAAATTATCATTGCTGACTGATCCATGCCGGCAGTATGCTGAATTTGACCAGAAATCCCTACAGCTATATATAATTTAGGTCTAACCGTAACCCCTGTCTGGCCTATTTGCCTTGCATGGTCAGCAAATCCTGCATCAACTGCTGCTCTCGAAGCTCCAACTTCGGCTCCAAGTACCTTTGCCAGATCAAAAAGCAATTCGAAATTTTCTTTGGACCCTACGCCAAAACCTCCTGCAATTATAATTGAAGAAGATTTTATATCAATTTTTTTCTCTTCGATATGCCTTTCAATTATTTTAACAACAAACTGGGAATCATTTAGAATTGTTTCTAAATCGATTTTCTCAATTTTACAGACAACAGGGCGGGGCAGTGGCTCACTTTTCATTACCCCTTCTCTTACTGTTGCCATCTGTGGTCTATGATCCGGATTAATAATTGTTGCTATAATATTTCCTCCAAATGCAGGCCTTATTTGATAAAGCAGATTTTCGTATGTTTTACCAGCTTTATTATCAGTGTGAGAACCAATTTCAAGGGAGGTGCAATCCGCAGTTAACCCGCTGTTTAAGGCACTTGAAACTCTTGGAGCTAAATCTCTGCCGATACTTGTTGCTCCGAAAAGAGCAATTTGCGGATTCTCTTTTTTTATAAGAGAAATAGCAATTTCAGAATATGGCAGTGTCAGATAATTAATAAGTCTTTTATCATCTGCAAGGTAAACTTTTGACACTCCAAAGCTTGCAAGCTCTTGTATCAATGGTTCAATTTGATATCCTATTAACAAAGCTTCCAGTTTACATCCAAGTTGAGATGAGAGAGATCTTCCTTTTGTAAGAAGCTCAAGACTTACATCACATACCTTTCCGTTATCTGTTTCTATGAATACTAATATATTGTTCATATCATCAATTTAATTATTAACCAATAGTATGTGAGGCAATCAACTCCTTTATAAGTAAATCAATATCTGGCAGTGAGGATGTTAATTGTTTTGCCTCTTTTGCTTGAAATACAATATTTTCTATTTTTTTTACCTTAGTAGGAGAGCCTGATAAACCATAATTTTTCTCATCACCACCAATTTCGTTAACACCCCACTCTCCAATTTTTAAATAGTCCATTGTATAAAGGGGCAAATATGAGTTGTGTTCATTATCTTGCTCCTCAGATGCTGTCCTGGCATGTTTAAATTTCATCAATGATTTTGCATTCCTTGGACGACAATCTGCAGCAGTGGCATGGACAGTTATAACTGCAGGTAACTTTGATTCAACAATCTCAATACCTCTCTCCAGTCTTCTTCTAATTTTAATGTTGGATTCGTCAATTTCCAGAACCTCTTCAGAATAAGTAATTTGAGGGATGTTTAATTTCTCGGCAACCTGAGGTCCTACCTGAGCTGTATCACCATCGATTGCTTGACGGCCGGCAAAAATAATATCAGGCTGCATCTTTTTTAATGCCATAGAAAGAGCATAAGATGTGGCCAAAGTATCTGCTCCGGCGAACTTTCTGTCTGTTAGCAAGATTCCGCCATCTGCACCTCTGAAAAGGCCCTCTCTGATAATATCGGCAGCACGGCCGGGCCCCATAGTAAGCAAATAGACCTTACTACCTGGATACTTATCTTTAATCCTGAGAGCCTGCTCAAGAGCATTCATATCCTCAGGGTTAAAAATTGCAGGGAGAGCCGCTCTATTAACGGTTCCGTCCTCTTTCATTGCATTTTTACCGACATTTCTCGTATCTGGCACTTGCTTTGCCAGAACAACAATTTTAAATGCTTTATTCATACTTGTTTATTAGTGTTATCAGGCTTCGGCTGAATTATTACCGAAAGCCATAGGAATAGCCCCATCTTCATTAGTGTGAATCTCAATTTCTCCAAATTGAGATTCAAATTTCTCAACATTGTCTCGTAATGCCAATAATAATCTTTTAGAATTTTCCGCTGTCATTATAATCCTGCTGGAGACTTTTGGTTTTGGAACACCAGGCATCATCCTGACGAAATCGATAATAAACTCACTACTTGAGTGAGTAATTATTGCTAAATTCGAATAAGAACCCTGAGCTATATCTTCACTCAGTTCTATATTAAGCTCATTTACAGTATTCATATTAGTTCATCTATATAAATGGTACGCAAATATAAGATAAAAATTCATACATTTGTGGTTCGTTTAATCTTATAATATTATATGGACATTCCTGCAAAATACGACCCTGCCGGGACAGAGGATAAGTGGTACTCGTACTGGCTTAGTAATAAATTATTTCACTCGGAACCTGATCAAAGAGAGCCATACACCATTGTTATTCCGCCACCAAATGTAACAGGTGTTCTTCATATGGGACATATGTTGAATAATACTATACAGGATGTACTGGTAAGAAGAGCAAGAATGCTTGGAAAAAATGCCTGCTGGGTGCCTGGTACTGATCACGCCTCTATTGCAACAGAGGCTAAGGTAGTTGCGAAACTCAAAGCAGAGGGGATTGAAAAGAGCGATATCTCCAGAGAGGAATTTTTGGAGCATGCATGGGAGTGGAAAGAAAAGCACGGAGGGATTATTCTTGAACAATTGAAAAAATTGGGCGCATCTTGTGATTGGGATAGGACAAAATTTACAATGGATTCCGAGATGAGTAAAAGTGTTATAAACACTTTTGTTCATTTCTATAATAAGGGATTAATATACAGGGGAGTCAGAATGGTTAACTGGGATCCTGAAGGGCAAACAGCAGTTAGTGATGAAGAGGTTATTCGAAAAGAGACAAAATCAAAATTATACTACTTAAAATACTTCATATCAGAAAACGGAGCTCCTTCAAACAACTTTATTGTTGTTGCAACTACCAGACCTGAAACAATTATGGCAGATTCTGCAGTCTGTATACATCCTGAGGACGAGAGGTACAAACATATAGCAGGCAGGAAGGTATTTATCCCATTGATTAATAAGGAGATTCCTATTATCAAAGATGATTATGTAGCAATGGATTTTGGGACAGGATGTCTAAAAGTAACACCTGCTCACGATATTAATGACTATGAGATTGGGCTGAGACATAAACTGCCTGTTACAGATATTATAGATAACTGGGGGAAATTAAACGAAGAGGCAATAATTTTAGTAGGTACAGAAAGATTTGAAGCCCGCAAAAAGATTGTTAACATGCTTTCAGAAAACGGGTTTCTGGAAAAAGAGGAGGATTATATATCCCAGATTGGATATTCTGAGAGGACAAATGCTGTCATTGAACCAAAATTATCACTTCAGTGGTTTATGAAGATGGAAGAATCGGCACATAAAGCACTAAAGTATGTAGAAGAAGAGAGAATCAAGCTCATCCCCGATAAATTCAAAAATACATACCGCCATTGGATGGAGAATGTAAAAGATTGGTGTATTTCCAGACAACTCTGGTGGGGTCAGAGAATTCCTGCCTGGTATTTACCTGATGGCAGTTTTGTTGTGGCTTGTGATGAACACGAAGCATTAATTGAAGCAAGAAAAAGAGATATATCAATTGAAGCTGCAATGTTAAGACAAGATCCGGATGTTCTTGATACCTGGTTCTCTTCCTGGTTATGGCCAATTTCGGTTTTTGATCCTTCAAAACCCGGATTTCCGGATAAAGAGCCTAATAAAGATCTGGCATATTACTACCCAACTAATGATCTGATAACTGCTCCTGAAATTTTATTCTTCTGGGTTGCCAGAATGATAATGGCAGGTGATGAGTTTTGTGGAGAAATGCCTTTTAGGAATGTTTATCTTACAGGTATTGTACGGGATAAACTTGGCAGAAAAATGTCAAAATCTTTAGGTAATTCTCCGGATCCAATTGAGCTGATGAAAATATACGGGGCAGATGGCGTTAGAGTAGGGATGCTATTATGCAGCAATGCTGGAAATGATATTCTATTTGATGAAAGTCAGGTTGAACAGGGGAGAAACTTTTCCAATAAGATTTGGAATGCATACAGACTGGTTTCCGGATGGAAATACAGTAAAGATATCTGTCAAAACGAAAGATCTGCTGCAGCTGTAAAATGGTTTGACTTCCTTTTATCCAGTTCAATAGAGAAGGTAGACGATCATTTTAACAAGTTTAGAATTTCAGATGCTCTTATGACGTTGTATAAACTCTTTTGGGATGATTTCTGCTCCTGGTATTTAGAAATAATAAAAACCGGAAGAGATGAAATGATTGACGAGATAACATATAAGTCTACTATAGACTTTTTTGAGAAGCTGTTAAGACTTCTGCATCCTTTTATGCCATTTATTACAGAAGAATTATGGCAAAATCTTGAGATAAAAGGCCCTGAAAAAAGTATAATGATTTCCAGAATGCCTGTTTCCTCGTTTTATGATCCTAAATTTATTAATAGAGCTGAAATATGTAAAGAGGCAGTTGTTAACATTAGAAGTATCAGACAATCAAAAAACATATCTCCAAAAGAGTCGCTGAAATTATATATTACTGATGATGCCCTTCCTGCTGAGTTACTCTCCTTTATCATAAAAATGGCTAACATCAGTGAAATAAACTCATTCTCTCAAAAAGATGTTAATTCCACAGGAGCATCTTTTATGGTAGGAACAATCGAGTTTTTCATACCACTTGATACTTATATTAATAAAGATGAGGAAATTGCTAAAATTGACGAAGAGTTAAAAAGATTGAACCTATTTCTCAGTACAGTTAATAAAAAACTTGAAAACCAAAAATTTGTTGATAGTGCACCTAAGGATGTTGTAGATTTGGAATACAAGAAACAAAAAGATGCAATTACAAAAATTGAAAAGTTGTTATCTTCAAAAGCGGGACTTATTCAAAATTAATGTTAAAGAGATTTGTCATATTTAGAAGATTATTACAGATAGCCATATTATTTGTATTACTCATTTCATGTGACAAAGTATCAAATTTAAGCGATAAAAATCAAATAGAAGAGGTTATAATTAAAGATGTATTCCCGGAACAGGTAGTCCTGGAGAAGCCTTCTCTTATTGAAGGGACTATAACAATCCCTGTAAAACTAGGGAAATATTACTTTCCCATAAAAGTAAAACTGGACTTTAAAACAAGTCACAAAAGTATTAGAATATTAGGTGTGGATGAAAGTGGATTTATTGAATTCAAGGAATATTCATCTATTAAGTCGATTTTTGTTGTCTCTGAAAGCGGATTGACAAAGAGCTATGATATTAAACTTGAGATACTGCCATCAAATGAGATTTCTGAGATAACAAGTTTTTTAACCGGAGAAGTAGTTACTCCTGCCGGAACAGAAATAGCAGAAGAGGGCTATTCTAACCCTGCCAATTCATCAATTACTTTGTATTTAACTAATCCACACTTTCCTTTGGTTATTAAACCTTTAATTACTGTTTCAAAGGGTGCCAAAATTGCAGGATGGAGTCCTGGAGAGACTATAACATTTTTATTTCCAGAAGAAACAAAAAAATTTAAAATACTAAGTGAGAGTGGCAGAGAAGAGCAATGGAGTGTGATACTAAAAAATGCGATTCCTTACGACAAAACAAATAGTTCAGAGCTACAAACCGTTTACGACAAACTGAATTCGCCATTCATATCTTTAAATGCTCTATCTTTAAATGATAGTTTTCAAGTCGATTCAATTAGCAAATCACCATTCACCAAGGAAATTACCTTTTTTTATAATGATGAAAAACGCTCATTTCCTGCAGATATTCAAATTGATTTTAAGCTAAAAAATCAATTATCATTCTCTGGTACTCCACCAAATAAATTACTTAGATTCTTATCAGATACATCAACATTTTCATTTAATATTATTGATGTAATTAATGGTATTTATACAGACTGGAGGATTTGTGTGAAGCCAAAATCGTATAATAATATATTAAATAGTTTCTCTTGGGATAACTATACAAACGGAGACAATTTATTAGGTTTAGATAATGCCCGAATAGATAATTCGAATAAATTAATTACAATTCCGATTATCAAAAATGGATCTTTCCCTCTTACCTTAAATGGGATTAAAATATCAGCATCAAATAATATCTCTTCAAACATTCCGCCTTCTATCACCTTTACTTCTCTTGAAGATTACAAATACTTATCTATCGAGACTCAGGGATTATCGGAATTATGGAGAATTTCACTACTTAATAATCTAAGCCCTCCGTCTAATCAAGCAGAAATAATTGATTTTAAACCGGGTAACACCTCTTTTGGATATAATATATCAGAAGCATACATTGAGCCTGAGAATTCTGAAATTGTCATATTAACAGATAAATATTTACAAGAGGAACCTTTAAAATTTGCGCCAAAGATTACAATCTCTCAAAATGCTATTATTGAAGGCTTTACTCCTGGTGGTTTGATTTTGTTACATCATGGCGTTCCGTTCAAGCTTAAAGTTATAGCTCAAAACGGAGAATTTAAGGAGTGGAAAATCAGGCTTATAATTGCACCTCAAATTCCAAATTCTGATATGGAGTTGTGGAGAGAACATCCTCAGTATAATAAAATATCCACAATATCCCCAAGTGATGGTTCAGGCTGGAACAGTTCAAACAATCCATCTTCTACCGGGGTATTTAAAACAGATGGGTTTAATTCGCTTTATGCAGCAAAAATTACTACTGCTCTCTCTTCTATAAACTTCGCCGATATTATCAAAGTTACATCTCTTGCTTCCGGCAATCTTTTTCTTGGCAGATTCAGATATAGTACACTTGCTGCAGATGTTTACAATCCATCAAGCATGACAATGTTTGGCATCCCCTTTTTAGGTGTGGATATACCTATACAAATGACCTTTATGTATAAATACAAGAGAGGTTCAAAATTACAAAGAACAACTCCAAAAATCTCTTCAACAACAATTCCAGCCTTTAATCCTGTAGAAGATTTACCCGGATATGATGTTGGGCGAGCATTTATTGAGCTTTGGAGTGATAACAGGAGCCAGCTAACTGCTTCAGGAGAAATACTCTTTGATGAGAATAAAGATATTTGGACTTCAGGTCAAATAAATATATCAAATCATAATCTTTTAAAAAAGCCGGGATTTATAACCATAAGTTTCACAGCTAGTAAAAATGGAGAGTTATTTACAGGTGCACATGGAAGCTATCTGATAATCGATGCTGTTAAATTGATTTATTACATACCTGGAAATAGGTCTATTAAAATCAAATAAATATGTTTATTTCTGAATTAACTTTTGAAGTAAGGTATTATGAAACAGATATGATGGGTATTGTACATCATTCTAATTATATTAGATATTTTGAAATTGCAAGAACGAAGGCACTAAAAGATTTAGGGCTACCTATTGAAAAAATAGAAAGCTCAGGAATTATGATGCCCGTTATTCATGTTGAATGTGATTATAAAATTCCTGTAAAAATGGGAGAGGAAATCAGAATTATCAGTAGAATCAAAGAGCTTCCCAGAGTAAAATTTACTATAGATTCTGATATTTTTAACGAAAAAGGAGAGAAAGTTGCCTGCGGAAGTGTAACTTTGGGGTTCATACATTCAGGTAACAGGAGACCTACACGAGTTCCGGAATTTGTTCTGGATGTATTTAGCCCATATTTTAAGAATTATTAATAAGTACTTTATGAATCATTTACTATTTCTGGGTTCCATAGGAGCAACCGAAATTATTATTATTGCCCTTATTGTTGTTTTACTCTTTGGAGGAAAAAAAATCCCAGAACTTATGAAAGGCATAGGTAAGGGTGTAAAAAGCTTTAAAGATGGCGTTAAAGGGGTAGAAGATGAAATAAATTCCTCTGATACCGATAAAGGAAATGAGAAAAAGTGAGCGTTGAGATGACCTTTTGGGATCATCTGGATGAATTGAGGAGAGTTCTGTTCAGATCTGTTATAGCAATATTTATTATTGCTGTTCCAGTCTTTCTTTGTAAGGAAATACTGTTTGGAGATATAATATTCGCACCAGCCAAAAATGATTTTATTCTTTATAAATGGCTCGGAGGAACTTTCCCGGAAGAATTCAGTCTTGAGTTAATCAACATAGATCTTTCTGCTCAATTTTTTATACATATATCTGTATCATTTACAATAGCTTTTATCCTTGCTGTGCCATTTATATTATATCAATTCTGGTCATTTATCAAACCTGGACTATATACTAATGAACAGAAAGCGACTAAAAAAGCTTTTTTATTTGGTGCTTTTCTTTTTTTAATTGGTGTTATAGTGGGTTATCTTTTTGTTTTTCCCCTTACACTTAGATTTCTTGGCACATATCAGGTGAGCGAATCTGTCCCCAATCATATATCTCTCCAATCTTATATTTCTATGTTTACAAGACTTATACTCATTATGGGAATAGTCTTTGAAATGCCTGCACTTGCTTTGATTTTGTCAAAAATTGGAATAATAAATAAAAGTATGCTAAAAAAATACAGAAAGCATGCTTTCACTATCCTTTTAATTGCAGCTGCTGTTATTACCCCAAGCGGTGATGCATTTACACTCATGGTAGTAGCCGCACCACTCTATCTATTATATGAATTCAGCATACTGATTTGCCGTGATATCAATCAATGATTTAAATGTATCCTTTGGTGGATATGACCTTTTTAATGATATTAATTTCCATGTAGGAGATCGTGACAAAATCGGTCTGGTTGGGAAAAATGGTTCTGGCAAATCAACAATTTTGAAGATACTGGCTGGGATTAATAAACCTTCATCAGGGAAAGTCATGATTCCTTCTACAGAGAAGATAGGATATCTTCCTCAGGAGATGGACCATAATAAAGACAAAAATGTCATTGATGAAGCAATGATGGCTTTTTCATATATTGATGATATCAAGATTGAAATTGAATCAATCACTCGACAATTAGCCGAAAGAGAGGACTATGAAAGTGATTCTTATCATAAGCTTATAGTCTCTCTAAATGAATTACATGATAAATTATCAATAACAGAAACCGGAAACCCAAGAGGAGATGCAGAGAAAACTCTTTTTGGTCTTGGTTTCAGATCAGATGAACTTAACAGGCTCACCTCTACTTTTAGCCAGGGTTGGAATATGAGGATTGAATTAGCTAAGATATTACTCTCATCACCTACTACTCTTCTTTTGGATGAACCTACTAACCATCTTGATATTGAATCAATTCAATGGCTTGAAGAGTACCTGATGTCATATCAAGGGGCCTTAATATTAGTTTCTCATGACAGAAGATTCTTAGACAGAGTAACAAATAGAACCGTTGAGCTTTTGTTAGGGAAAATTCATGATTACAAAGTACCTTACACAAAATATCTTGAGTTAAGAAAAGAGAGAATGGAGCAACAATTTGCTGCTTATGAAAATCAGCAAAGGATGATTGAGAAGAGTGAAGAGTTTATTGAACGGTTCAGATATAAAGCTACTAAATCAAACCAAGTTCAATCCAGGATAAAACAACTTGATAAAATTGAGAGAATTGAAGTCGATGAAGAGGACAACTCTTCAATTATGGTGAAATTTCCACCAGCTCCCAGATCCGGGAATGTTGTTGTAAAGGCAAAAGGCTTAACCAAATCCTATGGTGATAAAGTTGTATTTTCTAATGCTGATATTATAATTGAAAGGGGAGAGAAAATTGCTTTGGTAGGAAGAAACGGGGAGGGAAAGACAACATTTATGAAATTATTATGTAAAGAAATAATCCCTACAAAAGGGAATATTGATCTTGGACATAATGTTTCATTAGGTTATTACGCACAGAATCAAGAAGAACTCCTGGATATGAAAGATACTGTATATGATACCCTCGATAAGATCGCTGTAGGTGATATAAGGACCAGATTGAGAGATATTCTGGGTGCTTTTCTTTTCAAAGGGGATGATGTAAATAAGAGAGTCTCAGTCCTGAGTGGAGGAGAAAAATCGAGACTTGCCATGGCAAAATTGATATTAAATCCATACAATCTTCTGGCATTGGATGAGCCGACAAATCATATGGACATCAGGTCAAAAGATATATTAAAACAATCTCTCTCAAAATATAACGGGACTTTAGTTGTAGTATCCCATGACAGAGATTTTTTAGATGGTCTTGTTACTAAAGTTTTAGAATTTAAAGGAGGCAGAATACGAGAACATATAGGTTCTCTATCTGAATACCTCGATTCCTTAAAAAACGAGTCCATTATAATTGATAAGCCTGCTCGAATTACTCCAAAAACAAATAATCCAAAAATAGGAGAGAGTAAGCAGAGAAAAGAGGAAGACAAAGATTCCCGAAGAAAAAAGCAATTGATCGAACGATGCGAGTCATTAATTGAAGATACAGAGGGGGAGATAAAGCTTGTTGAAAATGAATTGGCTGATTTGCCTGATAAAAGTAAACTTGCTGAACTAATCAATAAATATGATGTTTTAAAGGAGAGACTCTCTAAATTAATGGAAGATTGGGAGAAACTTCATAATTAATAATTAAGAATGGAAAATAAAAACGAGTATCTCTTTGGAATGCATCCGGTTTTGGAGGCATTGGAGTCTGGTAAGAGAATTGAAAAAGTAATGTTTCGTCAAGGGTTGGAGGGGCCTCAATTCCATCGGCTTCTAAAAATGCTTCAAGAGGCTGGTGTTAATGTACAATTTGTACCTGATGAGAGGTTAAACAGATTTACAAAAGGCAGGCATCAGGGAGTTGTTGCAATGATATCTCAGGTAGAGTACACCTCTTTGGAGAAAATGGTAGAAGATGCCCTCTCTTCTGATTCTGCTCCAATTATACTTTTACTAGATGGTGTTAGCGATGTCAGAAATTTTGGAGCAACAGCCAGGAGTGCTGAATGTGCAGGAGCAAAGGGAATAATACTTCCTGCCAAGGGAGGAGCAGCTGTAAATGCAGAGGCAATAAAAACATCAGCGGGAGCCCTTTTAAGAGTTCCTGCAGCAAAAGTCCCAAATTTAAGATCCGCTGTTTATTTTCTGATGGAAAGTGGTTTTCAGATAGTTGCAGCAACCGAAAAGGGAGATGAAAGTATTTACGATATTAACTTTAATCAGCCAACAGCTGTAATAATGGGATCGGAAGACAGGGGGATTTCTGATACACTTATTGCTGTATCTGAACATAAAGCAAAGATACCTCAAGCAGGTAAAATTGGCTCTCTTAATATATCTGTAGCTGCTTCTGTTATAATGTTTGAGGCTTTGCGCCAAAAAGCGATAAACGTCTGAATTCAGAACATACTACTGCTGTTGCAGCTGCAACATTAAGAGATTCACTTCTTTCTGAATCTGATGGAAATGGAGGTATTGTGATTTTTTTTTCGATGAATTTCCCAACTTCTCTTGATATACCATCAGATTCGCTGCCCATTACAATAATTCCTCGGGGCTCAGGTTTTAAATCATAGATTGATGGTGATCCTAAAAATGTTCCATATACTGGCATTAAGCTGCTACATTTTTTAATAAAGTTGGGGAGATCTACATAATGCACCTTTACTCTGAACAATGCACCCATGGTTGATTGAACACACTTTGGATTATATACCTCAACAGATTCAGATGAGAGATAGATATCATCAATTCCAAACCAGTCAGCTATTCTGATTATTGTACCCAGGTTTCCGGGATCCTTGATATTGTCAATGGCAATTTGAAGATTATCAGGGTTTGGAGACAATTCAGCTGAAAAATCATCCATTTTGACAACAGCCAGAACGGGCGAGGGAGAAGATAGTTGAGATATTTTTGCCATATTATCAACTCCAATCTGGTCTCTCATATATACTTTAAGAATAGTTGCACCAGACTTTTCTGCCTCATTAAGCATTTTCTCACCCTCAATGATAAACATAGAATTTTCATCTCTGAATTTCTTGAGAGAGAGAGATCTGACGAACTTAAGTTCCTGCTTAGAAAACATCAATAGCCTAATATTTTCAACATTGATTTATATGTCTGTTCCTTACTGAAAAGTTTTGTAAAATACTCTCCATTTTCATCAAGGTCAATAATAATATGTTTGGGAGCAGGCTGTAAGCAGTGCTGAATACCTCCAAAACCGGCAATCGATTCCTGGTAAGCTCCTGTATGAAAGAAACCAATATATAGAGGTCCGCCGCCGTTTATTACAGGAAGAAATATAGCATTTGCATGAGCTTCTGCATTATAATAGTCCTGGCTGTCACATGTCAGACCACCAAGAAATACTCTTTGATACTCATCATTCCATTTGTTGATTGGCAAAAGAATAAATCTCTGTTTTAAACCCCATGTATCAGGTAAAGTGGTCATAAAAGAGCTGTCGACCATATACCATCTCTCTCTGTCGTTTTGTTGCTTTTGCCCCATTACCTGATATATTGTAGCTCCGCTTTCACCTACTGTAAAACTGCCAAATTCTGTAAAAATATTAGGCTCCGGGATGTTTCTTTGTTTACAAATACTCTTGATTTGAGCGATGATCTCTTCAGCCATGTACTCGTAGTCATAATCCTGTGCTAAAGAGTTTTTTATAGGGAAGCCACCACCAATATTAAGTGAATCAAGTTCTGGACAAATAGCCTTAAGATCACAGTATACAGAAACACACTTGCTTAATTCGTTCCAGTAATATGCATTATCACGAATCCCTGTGTTAATGAAGAAATGAAGCATTTTAAGCGAGAATTTCTTGTTCTTTTTTATTTTGCTTTCATAAAAAGGTATTATATCACTATACCTTATACCTAATCTGGATGTGTAAAATTCAAATTTTGGCTCCTCTTCTGCAGCTATTCTTATACCTATCTTAATATTACTCTCTATTGCAGCGTCAAGCTGGTCAAATTCATTCATATTATCCAGTACCGGTATTGTATTTTTCCAACCGTTACTAATAAACCCGGCTATGTTCTCGATATATATATCCTTTTTATATCCGTTGCAAATAATATATTGGTCTTTACTTACAATATTCTGATCCTGCAGAGCTTCTATGAGATTTAAGTCAAATGCTGAAGATGTCTCTATATGGATATCATTTTTTAAAGCCTCCTCCATAACAAAAGAGAAATGAGAGCTTTTTGTACAATAGCAATAATTATAATCACCTTTATAATCTACCTTTGCCATAGCCACATTAAACATCCTCTTAGCTCTTTGAATCTGGGAAGATATTTTGGGAAGATATGTTATTTTTAAAGGTGTCCCATATTGTTCAATTAAATCCATCACAGGAATATTATGGAAGTAGAGATCTCCATCTTCTACTCTAAATTCGTCTTGAGGAAACTCAAATGACTGCTCAATCAAATCAATGTATTTGTTCTTCATTCTTATAATGTAACTTAGTTAGATTGGTAAAATATACCTAATGTAAGTAATTTGGATTTACATTTTGCAAATATATTTCTTTTTTATATTTTCTCTATCGAAAAAAATATAAATTAAGTTAATTTTGCATAAAATTGATTTACAGAATGAAGTGCTGTTTGTATAAAGTTCTCCTGATCGCTATGGTAATTACCTTATTATCATCATGCAGCACGGTAAAAGTAGTTCCGGAAGGCGAGTATCGGTTAAAGAAAAATTCAATTATTATTCCGGTAAATTCAAGGGTTAAAGAATCTGAATTAGTCCCATATATAAGACAAAAGCCCAATAGTGAATTTTTGTTTGGATGGAACCCTTTTTTAAGTATATATAACTGGAGTAACGGGACTGGCAATGGCTGGGATAGATTTGTGACGAGACTCGGACAGGCTCCGGTTTTATATGACAGTACTTTGGTTGATAAAAGCAATGACAATATAAAAAGTCACCTTGAGTCACTTGGTTACTATAATAGCACAGTGAATAATTCAGTAAAATTCAAGAGCAAATTAGCTGATGTCACATATTATGTATATCCGGGTAAAAGATATTCTATATCAAGTATTTCATACGATATTACTGATGACTCTTTAAGATTATTGATTTTATCAGATTCAATCAACTCTCTGATTAAGAAAGGAAATTATCTCTCCGAAAAAAATCTGGAAGCAGAAAGTGAAAGAGTTACTCTTCTACTTAGAGATTTAGGATATTACAACTTTACTAAAAGTTTCTTTTCTTATGTTGCAGACACTCTGATCAATTCAGATTCTGCTAAATTATCAATAAGAGTTCTTAACTATACCAGAAACGAAAAACCGGAAGAGTCCAGAAAACATAATAAGTATTCAATAAGAAAAGTCAGAATCTATCCGGCTTACGATCCAACAGAGTTATCATCTGTGATTTCAGGCATTAGTGACACAGTAATTATTAATGGAGTAGAAACAATAACGCCTAAAGAATCAATAATCAAGCCATCTGTCCTTTACAAGATGAACCAAATCAGGCCCGGAAACCTTTATAATGAGAGAAAAGTAAATAGCACTTATGACAGATTGGTTGCATTAAGACTATTTTCAGGTGTAAACATTCAATTTGATGAGCTGGATGAAAAAGAGAGAGATTCTCTTGGAAATCTTGGAGTAATCAGCACAATAAGACTTACTCCTTCAAAAATGCAAGGTTATAAGATAAACATTGAGGCGTCCAGCAATTCAAATGGACTTTTAGGTATATCTCCGGCAATTTCATATTATCATAAAAACATTTTCAGGGGTGGAGAGTGGCTCAATTTAGGATTTATGGGTAATTTTCAATTTAAATTAAATGACCCAATAAAATCTACAGAGCTAGGTGTCTCAGCAGGTATATCAACTCCAAATTTTTTGTTACTTCCGGATAGGATTTTTAAATACTCAGTGCCGAGAACTGAGATAAACCTTAGTTATAATTATCAAAACAGACCTGAATTTACCAGAAATCTGATTTCAATTAATTACGGGTACAACTGGAATAACGGCAAAATGTACTATAGAGTGAACCCGATTCAATTAAATATTGTTAAACTTAATAATGTTTCTGAGCAATTTTATGGCAATCTGACTGATCCCTTTTTAAGAAATTCATATATGAATCACTTTGATATGGGTGCCGGGGCAACATTATACTATACAACAGACCCATCTCCATATCCAAAACAATCTTTCTTTTACATAAGATGGATCAATGATATATCTGGAAATCTTCTTAGTCTTTTCAACAATAAATTACCTGTTGACTCTACCGGAGCCAGAAAAATATGGAATACTCCATATTCTCAGTACTTTAGAACAGATCTCACCATTTCAAAAACCTGGAGAATTGATGATAAGAACTCCTTTTCAGCAAGATTTAATGGTGGTTTAGGCATGGCATACGGCAACTCCAAATCCCTACCTTTTGAAAAACTCTTTTACGCCGGGGGTGCTAATAGTTTAAGAGGCTGGCAAGCCAGATCTGTAGGCCCCGGATCTTCAGTAGTTGATACAACTTTCTCAATTCCAAATCAGACAGGAGATATTAAACTTGAATTTAACGCTGAGTTTCGTTTTTTAATGTTTTGGAAGGTAGAGGGTGCTCTGTTTACGGACTTGGGTAATATCTGGACACTTAAGGCAGAACAGGGCAGGGAAGAGGGCTTATTCAGGATAAGCAACTTTTATAAAAGTATTGCCTTTAACTGGGGATTCGGAGCAAGATTGAATTTAGATTTTGTAATTCTTCGCCTTGATTTAGGGATGGTTGCCTACGATCCTGTTAAGCAAAACTGGATTAAACCATTTAATTGGTTTAAAAAAGAGACATACAGTTTACAGTTTGGTGTTGGCTATCCCTTTTAGAATTGATCTCTCTCCTCAGAATCGTATTCTTGAATTTCAAGTTTAATCTCTTTTTTTGTTTTGAGACCCAGTTTTTTCAGCTTTTCAGTCTGAAGAACCAAATTATCTTTACCGGTTGTCAGTTGTTTGAAGGATTCATCATATTTTTCCACGGCTTTTTCAAGATATGTTCCCATATCCTTTAGATTGTCCACAAAACCAACAAATTTATCGTATAACTTTGCCCCTCTTTCGGCAATAGCGATTGCATTTCTGTTTTGATACTCTCTTTTCCAAAGATCTACTATAAGTTTCAATGAAGTAATGAGATTTGTGGGACTCATTATTAAGATCCTTCTCTCATAAGCAAAACTCCATAAATCCGGATCTCCTTTTATTGCAGCAATGTAAGCTGGCTCACTTGGAATAAACATCATAACGAAGTCAAGAGATTTTTTATAATCATCATATCCTTTATTGCTTAACGCAATAATATGAGTTTTAACGGCACTTATATGATCATCCAGCTCCTTCTGCTGAGCATTAGGATCCGATGCTTCTATGTATCTTAAAAAGGCGTTTAACGAGACTTTTGAGTCAATGATTACATTTCTGTTATCGGGATATTTTACTATTGCATCAGGTCTCATTTTTGCGTCTAAAGAATCTGACTTCAGAGGCTTCCCGGACTCATCTGCAAGCTGCTCTTCAATTGTGTACTCTTCATCTTTTCGTAATCCTGACATCTCAAGAATTTTTTCGAGTATCATTTCTCCCCATCTTCCTTGAGTCTTGGATTCACCTTTTAAAGCCCTTGTTAAATTTTTGGCCTCTTCACTGATTGTCTGATTTAATAATGCAAGCTCCTTAACTTTCTCACCAAGAGAGAATCTCTCTTTTGATTCTTTGTCGTAAACCTCAGCAACTCTGGACTTAAATTCATCTATGTTTTTGCCCAGGGGATCCAGAATCGCCCTTAGATTATTCTTATTTAACTCTGTGAATTTTTCACTCTTGGTCTCAAAAATTTTATTTGCAATGTTTTCAAACTCAAGATTGAATTTTTTTGACATTTCATCCATTTCATTTTTTTGATTCCTTAGTTTATCGGTTAGAGCACCGTTTTCTGCAAGGCAAACTGCCAACTTCTCATTTGAATAATTCAGTCTCTCTTTAACTTGATTAATTTCATCTTTTAAAAGGGCTAAATCATTAATTTTATCTGTGATAATTTTATCAGCAGCTTCAAGGCGAACTCTGTTTTCGGTAACTGAAGAAGCTAACTCCTGTTCAAGTTTATTGCATTTATTTGATAAACTGTTTCTTCCGATAAACCAGCCGATTAATCCGCCAGTTAGTAATCCGGATAAGATAAACACAAAAATTTCCATGATAATGTTTTATATAATCCCTTAAAGTTACCAATTATTTTCCGATGCAAAATTTACTGAAAATATTACCTAAAATCTCTTCTGAATTTATCTCGCCAACTATCTCACCCAAATGGTAAAGAGATTCTCTAATATCCTGTGTTAAGAGATCTGTAGATAAGTTCATTTGTATGCCCTCTTCAACTCTTACTAAGGCATCCAGGGCTAGAATCAACGCCTGATGGTGGCGGATATTAGTAACTAGCAGTGAATCCGATGGCATGTTCTTAATCTCTCCTGCAGAGGAAATTACCTCTTTAAGCTTTTCTATTCCAGTCTTATTTTTTGCAGAGAGGGGCAATACCGCTATTGGTGATAACCCATTGAGTTCCGAGATGTTTTTTACATTGTCAATCATCAGTTTAATTGCATCATCACTTTGAAATGAGTCAGATTTGTTGATTGCTATAATTAAAGATTGGGAGGAGGAATTTAAGGATTCTTTGATTTTGATTAAACTGTCATGAAAACCGTCCGGTCTCTCAGAATCAAGCAGTAATACTACTATAGTAGCTTTTTTTATCTTCTCAAAAGTTCTTTCAATTCCCAGAATTTCAATTTTTTCTTCTGTTTTTCTTATTCCTGCAGTATCTATGAACCGGAAGGATGTGCCATCAATATTGACTATATCTTCTATAAAATCTCTTGTCGTTCCGTGTATATCAGATACAATGGCTCTATCCTCACCTAAGAGAGAGTTCAAAAGTGTACTTTTACCAGTATTTGTTGCTCCTACAATTGCAACAGGTACACCATTTTTAATTACATTACCTAAAGTGAAAGAGTCGATAAGATTTTCGATATGATTCTTCACATTTTTCAAAAGAGTATTTAAATGATTTCTATCTGCAAACTCAACATCTTCTTCACTAAAATCAAGCTCAAGCTCCATAAGCGAAACTAGATTCAATAAAGAGGATCTCATTTGCGAAAGCTCTTTTGAGAAACCACCCTTCATTTGATTAATTGCAATCTTGTGAGCAGCTGAAGTCTCAGATGATATAAGATCTGCAACAGCTTCAGCTTGTGATAAATCCATCTTGCCATTTAAAAAAGCTCTTAAAGAGAATTCCCCTGGATCAGCTTGCCTTGCACCATTTGAAAACAGCAACATCATTATCTCTTTTCTAATAAACTGAGAACCATGGCAATATATTTCCACCAAATTTTCTCCGGTGTATGAATTTGGCGAGAGAAAGAAAACAATAAGAACCTCATCAATTAATTCTTCTCCCTTTATAATTTTACCAAATCTCATTTTTCTCGATTCTCCGTCAATTAAAGCAGGGCCTGAGATTGGTTTAAAAATATTATTAGATATATCAACAGCTGAATCTCCGCTGACTCTTATTACAGATATAGCTGTGCTACCTCCGGGAGTTGCAACAGCACATATTGTATCACCGCTTTTTTTGATCTTATCGTAATCCATATGCTTTCATTTAATAATTCTTAATGCCTCCCGCTCACTCAACCTACTTAGTTTATTACTTTTAACAAATTCGAAAACCCAGGAAGGATTGGTTTTTGAATATTGTCTGAGAGCCCAGCCAATTGCTTTATTAATAAAAAACTCGTTGCTTGATTTGTTTTTAAGTATCGCTTGAGATAGTATTTCTATATTAGTTTGTTTCTTATATTTAAGTTGATATATAATAGATATTCTAATGAGCCACAAATTATCTGAATTCATCCATTTATCAATGTATTTGACACAATAATCGGGATGGATTAGATTAACAAAACCAATTAATGGAGACAACGAATCAATACTATCCCACCATGGATGAATCAAAGCTATTTGCTCTAATTGTTTAAATTCATCCGGTAAAATATTCTTTTTAAGTTTATTAAGATAACTTATTGCTAAGTAAGTGAACTCTCTCTCAGGAAGATTAAAACAATAGTATACAAACTCCCAGTCAATATCCTCGTTTTTGTCAATATTTGATAAAAAGGGGCTGGATAACTCAGCTCTCTTTTGTGAACCAATCCCCAAAAAGGGGAATTTATTCCTCATATATGCAGACATTTCCTTCCCTCTTTCGGGATCTCTATTTGCATAGAATAGTGAAATAATCTCTTTTTTATTCATTTTTCAACTCAAGTAAAACAACGTTTTCCAGATGATGTGTGTGCGGAAACATATCCACCGGCTGAATTTTTGATAAGACATAAAGATCTTTCATTATAGAGATATCTCTTGCCTGAGTAGCCGGATTACAGCTTACATACACTATTTTAGGAGGTTTTACTTTAACTATTACATCAATTACATCCTGATGAACACCTGCCCTTGGAGGATCAAGAATAATTACATCCGGACTTCCGTTTTGTTCAATAAAAGACTCTGAGATGACATCCTTCATATCCCCGGCAAAGAAAATTGCATTGTTAATATTGTTTATTGAGGCATTAATCCTGGCATCTTCTATAGCTTCCGGGACAAATTCCACACCAATAACTTTTTTTACTTCTGATGCTAAGAAAAGTGCAATTGTACCAGTTCCTGTATATAAGTCATATAAAATCTCATTGCCACTTAATGCAGCAAATTCTCGAACAACACAATAAAGCCTGTATGCCTGTTCGCTGTTTGTCTGGAAGAATGATTTAGGACCAATTTTAAATCTCAGATCCTCCATTTTTTCATATATGGAGTCGGGTCCGAAATAATTAACTACATCAAGATCATTAATCGTGTCATTCTTTTTTCCATTAATAACATAATTTAGTGATGTGATTGCAGGGAAAGTTGAAATAAGAGAGTCCATTAAGTTATTAATCTTATCTTTATCAAAATAAGAAAATACAACGATTACCATTACTTCACCAATAGAGGATGTTCTGATTATTAAAGTCCGAAGCAATCCATTCTGCTCTCTCAGATCAAAAAATGAGTAGTCGTTTTTGCAGGCAAAATCTCTTATGAAATTTCTTATATCATTAGAGGGTTCCTCTTGTAAATAGCACCTGTTAATATCAACTACTTTGTCAAACATCCCGGATATATGAAAACCTAAACCGAATCTCTCTTTTTCAGAAAGACTTTGAAGTTCCGCAATTGAATCAACCCATCTCTTATTAGAAAAAGTAAACTCAAGTTTATTTCTGTACCTGGTAGTTTTCTCAGAACCAATAATTGCAGATACTTCTGGTAATTCAAGGCCTCCAATTCTTTTTAACTGATCAGAAACCTGCTGATGTTTAAATAATAGCTGAAGATGATAGGGTAGGGGTTGCCATTTACAACCTCCGCAAATACCATAGTGAGAACAAAATGGATCGATTCTATCTTTTGATGGATTAACAACTCTTTTTATTATACCCTCCATCCATCCACTCTTCTTTCGGTGAATCTCAACATCAACTAAATCTCCGGGAATAGCAAACGGGACAAAAAGAACTTTTCCGTTTATTTTTGCAATCGATCTACCCTCTGCTGCAACCGATTCGATTATAACACCTTCTAATACCTCCCTAACTTTTTTCTTCATTGTTTGTTAATATATATCGCAAAATTAAGGTTTTTCGTAAATTCGTGAAAGAAACATTTAATCATTATCAATTATGAAGGCTTTTTACAGACTAATATCCATATTATTGATTTTTAGTTTCAATATTATGAATGCTCAGGAATTTTACTCAGTTTCTGGCAAAGTGCTGGATGCCTCCAGCAAAAGACAATTAAGTTATGCTTCTCTGCAGTTGATTTCAACAAATATCAGCAATGTTACAAATTCTGAGGGATCTTTCCTCTTAAAAATCCCCACAATTCTAAAATCCGATACTCTGTTGGTATCATATCTGGGTTACAAATCGCAAAAAATTCTTCTTAAGCATGGTATTGACCAGAAAATTACAATTATGCTTAATCCTTCAGAAATAAACCTTAAACCGATAACAATAAGGCCCCAAGATCCATATGAGTTGGTAATGATGGCTATAAACAGGATTGACAGAAACTATCATGTTGACCATATGCAAGTTACTGCTTTTTACAGAGAGATGATTAAGAAAGGAGGTACTTATGTTTCAATAAATGAAGCAGTGCTTGATATTAATAAATCTGCATACGGAAGTTTTAGAATGGATCAAATTGGAATATACAAAGCCAGAGGCAATTATGATTCTAACAGGATAGATACTCTAATGGTAAAATTTCAGGGAGGACCTCATTCTGCACTTGAGATAGATGTTGCAAATGACCCTTTTCTAGGTGTTGATCCAATGGTTATTAAAGATTATTATGATTTTAAGATGGCACCTCCGGTTACTATTGATAACAAATATTTCTATGTCATTGAATTTGACCAGAAGCCACATCTTTCAGATATTCTTTTCAGAGGGAGGTTATATATTGAATCAGAATCAATGGCTTTTGCACGAGTTGAATTTAATATGAATGTAGAAGAGAATCCAAGAGCGAACTCTTTCTTCATCAGAAAAAAACCATCAAATCTTAAAATGGATGTTGTATCAGCTGCCTATCTTGTAAATTATAAAGTAGTTAATGGTATATGGAATTTTGATTATTCGAGAACTGAAGTAAAATTCAATGCGAAATGGGATAAAAAATGGTTTCGCAATACATACACAATCACATCAGAGCTTGCCTCAACAGAAATATCAGACAGACAAAGAAAGATTGAAAATCAAAACAGGATTAAATCAAAAGACATAATGTCTGCAAAGGTTCAGGATTTTACAGATCAAAATTTCTGGGGTTCCTATAATATCATCGAACCTGATGCTTCAATAGAAAGTGTTATCTCAAGAATAATCAAACAGTTAAACAGAAGAAGTAAGGAAACTCAATAATCGTCACACAATTTATATTATGTTAAATAGCCCTGATGAAAATCAAACATTCAATATTCCCCCTTTAGCTGAACGCCTTCGCCCCACCTCTCTGGATGATTATGTCGGACAAGAGCATCTGGTAGGAAAAGATGCAGTGTTAAGAAAAATGATTGAAAGCGGTAATATTTCTTCATTTATTCTTTGGGGTCCTCCCGGTGTTGGAAAAACTACTCTTGCAAAGATTATCTCTCATAAACTTGAAAGACCCTTTTATACACTTTCCGCTGTCAATGCCGGTGTTAAAGATGTTAGGGAAATAATTGACAAATCGAAATCAAGGTCTCTCTTTAGTAAAGGCAGACCAATCCTGTTTATAGATGAAATACACAGATTTAGTAAATCTCAGCAAGATGCATTATTAGGTGCAGTTGAAGATGGTACTATCGTTTTAATTGGAGCAACAACAGAAAACCCCTCATTTGAGGTAATTACCCCTCTCCTTTCAAGATGTCAGGTATACATTTTAAAATCACTCGAAAAAGATGATTTAATTAAGTTGACAGAGAGAGCATTAACTAATGATACTTTTATAAAAAATCATAAAATACTCTTAAAAGAATCTGATGCTCTGTTTAGATTTTCCGGAGGAGATGCAAGAAAACTGCTAAACATCATAGAGTTGATAACATCTTCGAACGCTAAAGATGAAGTGGTTGTAATCACAAACAAACTTGTAACTGAAAAATTACAAGAGAATATCGCTATTTATGATAAAAATGGGGAGCAGCATTATGATGTTATTTCTGCATTTATAAAAAGCATGAGGGGCTCAGATCCCAATGCCGCTGTTTACTGGCTGGCAAGAATGATCTCCGGCGGAGAAGACCCGTTATTTATAGCTAGGAGGATGATAATTCTGGCTTCTGAGGATATCGGCCTCGCAAATCCAAATGCTTTAATGCTTGCAAACTCATGTTTTGAAGCAGTCAGTAAAATTGGAATGCCGGAATCGAGAATAATTCTCTCACATACAGCAATCTATCTCGCAACTTCACCAAAAAGCAATTCAGCATATTTAGCAATTGACTCTGCTTTAGAAGAGATATCAAAATCAGGGTACAAGTCTGTTCCATTGCATCTTAGGAATGCTCCTACCAAGTTAATGAAGAGTATAGGCTATGGAGAGGAGTATAAATATGCTCACTCTTACGAAGGTAGTTTTACAGATTTGGAATTCCTCCCGGAAGATATGTCAGGAAGAATATTTTATACACCAGCTAACAATCCGAGAGAAAGAGAGATAAGATCAACGCTTGGTACTCTCTGGAAAAAGTATGACTACTGATTACAATTTTAACTATTTTTGCAGCTCAATTCTAATGTTATGATAATTCACGGTGATTTCACAAAAAGGTACGAGAAGATTCCTGTAGATATATACGAGGACTCTTCCGCAGCTTCGATTCTCGTTGCAGAAACTATTGCAGAATTAATAAGAAGCAAATCAAGAAAAGGACAGAATTGCGTTCTGGCACTTAGTGCAAGCTCGTCAGCTATTCAAGTATACGAAGAACTGGTTAACATTCATAAAACAAAAGATCTCTCTTTTAAGAATGTTCATCTCTTTTCAGTAGAAGAGTACTGGCCTCTCAATAAGAATGAATTACAAAGCCATTACAGGTTTTTTCAGGAATATATCCTGGAAGGTATTGATATACCAAAAGAGAACATCCATTTTTTAGATGGAGAAGTTGCAAAATCAAAAGTGCATGAGTACTGCGAAAACTATGAATCCTCTATAAAAAAATTAGGGGGTATTGATGCCCTGATTACCGGGGGAATGGGGTTCAATGAACCTGGATCTCCATACAACTCAAAGACAAGGCTGATTACCCTCAACTACTCTTCCAGAGTATCAGCGGCATCAGAGTTCTTTGGCGTTGAATATGTGCCCTTCCATGCGCTTACAATGGGTATTGAGACAATACTTTCTGCAAAGAAAATTTTCTTTCTTGCCTGGGGAGAGGGAAAGGCTCCATCTATTGCCAAAATGGTAGAGGGACCTGTAAATGAGCAAACCCCCCTATCCTATTTACAGCAACACGATAACCTTGAAGTTATTATTGACTTACCTGCGGCTGCTGAATTAACAAGGGTTAAAACCCCATGGCTAACCGGTTCTGTTGAGTGGACTGATTTTATGATAAGGAAATCAGTATTTTGGCTTTGCAAAAAACTCGACAAGCCAATATTAAAATTAACAGACCGAGATTACAACGACAATGGTATGAGTGATCTTGTAACTGAAAATGGACCAGCCAGCAAGATAAACATAAAGGTATTCAATGATCTTCAGCATACAATATCCGGATGGCCCGGAGGGAAGCCAAATGCCGATGACTCTACAAGACCGGAAAGAGCCAAACCTTTTCCAAAAAAAGTGATAATCTTCAGCCCTCATCCGGATGACGATGTAATATCAATGGGTGGAACAATGGCAAGGCTCTCTGAGCATGGCCACGAGGTTCATATAGCATACCAGGTTTCCGGAAACATTGCAGTATTTGATCATGACGCTGTCAGATTTCTGGATTTTATAAGAGACAGCGCTAAAATATTTGATTATGACACTGTTAAAAGTGAAAATATTTACACATCTGCCCTTAAGGAACTTAGCGTTAAACATCCGGGGCAGCCAGATACTCCAAATATCAGAGCAGTTAAAGGTGCAATTAGAAGAGGAGAAGCCAAAGCTGCCTGCAGATATCTGAAAATTCCTGAAAACAGAGTGCATTTTCTTGACCTTCCATTTTATGAGACCGGAGGAGTTAAGAAGAAACCGATAAGCGATGCAGATATTGAGATTGTTAAAAATCTTCTTCAGCAGGTTAAACCTCACCAGGTGTATGCAGCAGGAGATTTAAGTGACCCACATGGAACACACAGAGTATGCCTTCAGGCTATACTTGCAGCCCTGGATGAACTGAAAGATGAGAAGTGGATGAAAGACTGCAGAGTATGGCTATATCGTGGCGCCTGGCAAGAGTGGGATGTTGCTGATTCTAATATGGCAGTACCTCTTAGTCCGGAAGAGGTCTTCATTAAAAGGGAGGCAATTTTCAAACATCAGTCTCAAAAAGACAGACCTCTTTTTCCGGGATCTGACAAAAGAGAATTCTGGCAGAGGGCAGAAGAGAGAAACCATAATACAGCCTTACTGTTTGACAAATTGGGGATGGCCGAATATCAGGCGATAGAGTTATTTGTCAGACACGATCTGTAATCTCTTATTATTTAATTATTGGGGTGGCAAATTGCCACTCTTTTTTTTTGATTTAATGTTAAGTCAACAATATGCACAATTATTTGTTTCATAAAGACATCAATAATTAAAATATATGTTTAACGAATATAATCCAATCAAAAACAAGGAGTTTCAGATTATGGACCACAAAGGGAAAATTGTGTCTAAAGATCTGATGCCTGCTATAGATGATGATAAGCTTTTAAAAGCATACAAGGATATGCTTTTTGCAAGGACTGCAGACCTTCAGATAGTCTCATATCAAAGACAGGGAAGAATATACACATATCCGCCAAATTATGGTCAGGAGGCTATTTCAGGAGCAGTTGGTGCTCTGATTCGGGAGGATGACTGGTTAGTACCTGCATTTAGAGAGATGGGTGCAATGCTTGCCAAAGGAGTTACATTAAAAGAGCTGTTTTTATATTTTATGGGATATGAAGATGGCTCCAACTATAGTAAAGCAAAAAAAACACTGCCTATTAGCGTACCTATTGCATCTCAGTTTTTACACGCTGCAGGACTTGGATATGCGATAAAATACAATAAAGAGAAAGATCTGGTTTACGCATTTGTTGGTGACGGAGGCACATCAGAGGGTGATTTCCATGAGGCAATAAACTTTGCAGGTGTTTGGAAAATACCGGTTATTTTTATTATACAGAATAACCAGTATGGAATATCCACCCCTACCAGAATGCAGACAGCATCTGAGAACCTTGCTGTTAAGGCTGTTGCATATGGGGTTAAAGGTATTAAAGTTGATGGTAACGACTACTTTGCTATGTACAAGACAATTCAGGAATCAATTAAAATCTGTGAAGCAGGTGAAGGTCCTGTGCTTATTGAGGCTGTAACCTACAGAAAGGGGGCACACACAACATCAGATGACCCTACTAAATACAGAACTAAGGAGGAAGAAGAGCTCTGGGATATCAAGGATCCACTGAAGAGACTCAAGAGTTATCTTATTACAAAGAAGTTGTGGAGCGAGAAAGATGAGGAGAAGATTGTTGAGCAGTTTAAGGTTGAAGTCGACAGACAATTCATAGAGGCAGAAAATTATGGGCCATATCCTAAAGAGGATATTTTTAAGTATATGTATGCTGAGATGCCGGACGATTTGAAAGATCAGGAGAGAGAGTATGAAAGGTTTCTGGAATGGAAGGCATCCAGAGTTAAATAATAACATACCAAATAAGAGAAGAAGTAATGAAAATAATGAATATGGTCAATGCAATTAATGATGCATTGGATATTAAGTTAAGTGAAGACAGGAGCGTTGTAGTCTACGGAGAAGATGTGGGGGTAGAGGGAGGAGTTTTTCGTGTTACAGAGGGCTTGCAGCTAAAACATGGTGCAGAGAGGGTATTTGACTCTCCTCTGGCTGAGTCGGGTATAGTGGGTACCGCTATCGGCATGGCAATAGCCGGAATGAGACCTGTTGTTGAGATGCAATTCTGCGGATTTATTTATCCGGCGTTTAATCAGATAATAAGCCACGCGTCAAGAATGCACAATCGTTCAAGAGGACAACACAAAACCCCGATGGTAATAAGGATGCCATATGGTGGAGGGATAAATGCACTGGAGCATCATAGTGAGAGTATGGAGGCCATATTTGGTCATATCCCCGGGCTTAAGGTTATTGCACCTTCAACTCCGCACGATGCCAAGGGGATGCTGATATCTGCTATTGAAAGCAATGATACAATTCTCTATATGGAGCCAAAGAGAATATACAGAGCTATTAAACAAGAGGTAGCGGAAGGTAAATTTACGATTCCTCTTGGAAAAGCAAATGTTCTTACTCAAGGAACAGATGTTACGATTGTATCTTTTGGAGCAATGATCAGAGAGGTTCAGAAAGCAATGGTAATGGCAAAAGAGGCCGGAATAAGCGTCGAATTGATTGACCTTAGATCTATCTACCCAATAGATAAAGAGACTATTGCCAAGTCCGTAAAGAAAACAGGAAGAATTATAACGGTTACAGAGGGGCCAAAATCATTTGGTTTGGGAGCTGAGATAAGTCAGATTGCTATTGAAGAGGCATTTCTTCACCTTGAAGCACCACCGGTCCGAGTATCAGGTTACGATGTGATTGTACCTCTTCCTAAAGGAGAGCATCACTATATGCAGGATCCTCTAAAAATTTTCTACGAGATTGAAAAAATTGTAAAATATTAAAATTATGAGATATATATTCAAATTCCCCGACATAGGCGAGGGTCTGGAAGAGGGGACTATTGTTGAGTGGCATGTGGAGAAAGGGCAGAGAGTAAAGATGGGAGATTCACTGGTAACAATGGAGACCGATAAAGTAGTCACAGCTATCCCCTCCCCTAAAGATGGTATAATTGCTGCCAAATTCGGAAAAGTAGGAGAAACAATTCATGTAGGTTCAGCTCTTGTTGAGATTGACATTGCCGGAGTTGAAGGAGCAGGAGCGATTGAAGAGGCCGGCAAAACAGAAGCAGTTAATGAGGAGGGAGCCGGAGTAGTTGGAACTCTTGAAGTTGCAGGTAACAACGCTGTCTTATCGGCAAGTAAAGAGGGTGTAGAAATATCATCTTCACTTTCATCCAGAAGCCAAAAAGTATTGGCAACTCCGGTTGCAAGAGCATTGGCAAAAGAGAGTGGCCTGGATATCAACATCGTAAGAGGTACCGGTCCTGCAGGTCGTGTTACAAAAGATGATATTCTTAGAGAACTTTCGGATTCTTCAAAATCTAAACAGTCAGCTAAAGATGTATCAAATGTTGAAATTGAACCACTTTCACAGATAAGAAAAACTATTGCCAGGAACATGATTCAAAGTAAACACAATGCAGCTCACATGACTGTATTTGAAGAGGTTGAAATAAGTGAACTGGACAAAGTAAGAAAGAGATTTAAAGAGGTTTACTCTCAAAGTGGGGTAAAACTTACATATTTAGCTTTTATAATAAAGGCAGCAGCGCTCTCTCTCAAAAAATTCAGAGCTCTTAACGCAGAGATGGATATGGAGAGAGGTAATATGATTTATAAAAAGTACTATAATATCGGAATTGCAATAGATACCCCAAAAGGGCTGGTTGTTCCTGTAATAAGAAATGCAGACAAGTTAACCATAAAGGAGATAGCTATTGAAATTCAAAATCTTTCAGACAAAGCAAAAGATGGAAAACTTACTCTTGATGATATGAAAGATGGCACATTTACAATAACAAGTTATGGCAGCATAGGAGGATTATTTGCCGTTCCGGTAATAAACTATCCGCAAGCCGGAATTCTTGGGATTGGAAGGATTGATAAGAAGCCGGTTGTAAAAGGAGAGAGTATCGTTCCCGGGCTTGTTCTTCCCCTTTCACTAAGTGTTGATCACAGAATAGCAGATGGAGGAGAGACTGCCAGGTTTATAAACACAATAATGAGCTACCTGTCAGATCCTGTAAGTATAATAATGGAATAATCAAAGAGGAGATAAATATGTATGATTTAATAATAATAGGCTCAGGTCCTGCAGGTTATGTTGCAGCAATAAGAGCCGGGCAAGTTGGCCTCAAAACAGCAATCATAGAAAAGAACCAGATTGGAGGAATGTGCCTGAACTGGGGATGTATCCCCTCTAAATCAATGATGGAAAGCGTAAAACTGTACCAAAGAATATCTAAAGATGCTGCCAGATTTGGTATTGAAGGTATAGACAAAAAGAGCATAACTTTCAATTGGAGCAAGGGAATTAAAAGGGCAGACACAATTGTCAAAAGATTAACGGGTGGAGTTGAATTTCTTTTGAAGAAAAATGGGGTTGATATTATTAACGGAGAGGCAAAAATCATCTCCGCAAATTCAGTTCTTGTAGACAACAGATTACTTGAGACTAAAAATATAATAATTGCAACCGGCTCCTCTTCTCCAAAGATTGAGACACAACATGATGACTTAGTAATTGAACCCAAAAAGCTATTTACTGAGAGGGAGGTACCTCAAAATATTGTTGTTGTGGGAAAGTCCCCCGTTGCAATTGAGCTTGCTCAGCTCTTTAACATGATGGAGAGAAAAGTTACCCTGATATCTGATACTTCATTCATTATGCCTAAAGCCGATTCTTATGTAAGAAATTACATGGAGAGCAAATTGAAAAAGGATAGAATTGAAATAATCTATAATACATCAATCTCTTCAGTAAAAGAAATATGGAGGGATAATAAACTCTTGATTGCCGGAAAGGAGATTGATTGTGATTTATTAATAAATGCAAATGACAGAAAAGGGAATATCATTCCTTCAGAAATTGACATTGCTATTAAGGATGGGTTTATTTCAGTAGACGAAAATTGCGAAACCTCTGTTAAGGGAATATTTGCAGTAGGTGATGTAAACGGAACTGCAATGTTTGCCCATATTGGATCAGCTCAGGGTCTTTTTGTAATAAACAGGCTCAAGGGAATTGAGGGAAAACTTGATCTAAATAAGTTGCCAATGAATATGTATTCGGTTCCTGAGGCCGCTCAGATAGGTTTTACAGAAGATAAACTGAAAGAGGATGGCGTTGACTACAAGGTTAGTGAGTTCCCTCTCTCGGCAAATGGTAAAGCTCAGACAGAGGGCTCTGCTGAGGGCTTTGTGAGAATCCTGTCAGACAATAAACTTGGAGAGGTCTTGGGTGTTCAGATTGTTGCTCCCAATGCAACAGATATGATTAATGAAGCTGCAGCATACATTCAGCTGGAATCTACTGTATACGATATAGCTCAAACAGTACATACTCATCCAACTGTATCCGAAGTATTTATGGAAGCTGGATTTGAAGCAGTTGACAGAGCAATTCATAAATAGATTATAAAATTATCGGCAGGCCCGCAATTAGGGCCTGCATAATTATTAATGCAAAACCAAATCACAACACTCCCCTACTCTCTGCCAGATGCAGATATACTGTTGCCAGCCTATAGTGACAGATATAAAATATGGGTACCTGATAAAATTTATATTGTTCTTGGCCGTTCAAACAATTTTGAGGATGCACTAATTACAGAAAATGTAATACAAGACAATCTCTTAGTAATGAAGCGACCTTCAGGTGGAGAGACAGTCATCCTTACACCATCAACATTAGTATTCTCTATTAAATTCCCCTTACAAAAAAGAGTAAATCCTCAAGTAATATTTAAGACTATTAATAACTCTATTATAGAGGAATTAAAATCAGCTGGAGTTGAGGGAGTATATTCAAAAGGGATATCTGATTTATCGATACAAAATCAAAAAATAATGGGTTCCTCTATGTATCTGAAAGACAATCAATACTTTTATCATGCTGTTTTAAATATCTCTGAAGATCCGGAACTCTTTTCAAAATATCTTAAACATCCAGGCAAAGAGCCTGATTATCGGAAAGGAAGAACTCACACTGAATTCGTAACATCCCTGTGGAAAAAAGGATATCAAATTAATGAAGACAAATCAATTGAAATAATAAGAAGAGGTATTGAAAAATCACTGAGAGTCATATCAATTAGAGAATAATTTTATACATTTGGCGCCGAAAGTCTCTTTTACAGTGTTGTAATTTATTGAAAAATGAGGAGGATACTAAAGTGAATGAAAAAATTTATGATTTCTCAGGGATAAGCATTCTTTTAGCAGAGGATGATGATCCCAGCTTTTTACTGATAAAGGCTATAATGAAGAAAACCAATATTGACATTTTTAGGGCTAAAACCGGATCTGAGGCATTAAGTATTGTTCAAAACAATGATAACATTGCTTTAGTGTTGATGGATATTAATATGCCTGATATGAATGGTTATGATGCAACAAGAGAGATAAAAAAAATAAAACCAGATCTTATAGTTGTTGCACAAACAGCTTATTCAATCTTAGGGGAGAAAGAAAGAATATTAGACTCCGGCTTTGATGAATATATTTCCAAGCCAATTAAAAAGGAAGATTTATACAGCTTAATTCACAGACTTGTAAGCAAATAATGTGTTTCTACTTTAAACAATCAAAAGAGGCTCTAGAGGTTGCAAACAGGTTTAAACTGACTATCCCTGAAACTGATAATATTGTTAACCCATCAATCTACAATGCATTTTCTCATCCATATTGTGAAACTATAACATCAGTTAATCCCTCTTGCATTACCCGGCTCTCATGGGGGCTAATTCCTCAATGGGCTTCAGATAAATCAACCAGAGAGAAAACTCTTAATGCAAGGATTGAGACAGCGGATAAAGTCAAATCTTTTAAAAATTATATTAATAACAGATGTATTATTATTTCTGATGGTTTCTTTGAATGGAAGCACTTAAAAACATTGGCAGGTAATAAATTACAGAAATTTCTGATTACATCTGCTGATGATACTCTATTTGCATTTGCAGGTATCTACTCTTTCTGGTATAGTGCTGAAAGTAATGAAAATATTGGTACATTTTCGATTTTAACCACAGCTGCAAACGAGCTAATGAGCGAAATTCACAATACAAAAAAAAGGATGCCGGTTATCCTGAAAAAAAATGATGAGCAGAGTTGGTTACAGGGCACTGACCTCAGAGAGTTTGCATACCCATATTCCGTTAATTTGATAGCCAGTCAAGTTAAAGATGATTATAAAATAAAAAGAGGAGACAACAGCAGCCTCCTCTTCTAAAATTATATAATTTAATTACTTAATATCTATCAACCTAACAGGCTTAGGTTTAGCCTCTTCCCGCTTAGGTATAACAACTGATAATATCCCATTTTCATATTTAGCTTCAATCTTCTCGCTGTTAACAGAAAGCGGCAAGCTGAAAGATCTGCAAAAAGACTGGTAACTGAACTCCTTTCTGGAATAAGATTCTTCATTATTATCAGTTTCACTCTTTTTCTCGGAAGAGATTTTAAGAGTTCCCTGATTAATCTCAATAGAAAAATCCTTTTTGTCAAATCCGGGAGCTGCTACTTCAATTTCAAAATCATCAGAAGTCTCCTTAATGTTAACTGATGGAATGGTAGTATTTGTTTTGGAGTAATTTTTCAAACTCCAGTCGTTCCAGTCATTGTTTAAAAATTCATTAAACAAATTTGTCCAAGCCGGAACTGTTTCATTTCTTCTAATTAGTGTCATAGTAATACCTCCTATTAATTAATTGTTCTTTCATAAATATATCAAATGAAATACCAATTGTTATAAATTAATAAGATTAAGACATATTGTCATTTTAAGAATAAAAAATATGACAAAAATTCAGCTATGCAACTGACTGTCAGTTATGTATAATCCAATTAACGATTGATTTCAATATCTCATCAGAGATTGTTGTATCAATTTTTGCATACTCTGCAGGTGAGCCTGAATCTGATGGCTGCAAAAGATGATTAAGGCCGGGTTCCCTAAGAATGGAGATTTTATTTTTGTCTCCGTACGAGTTCTTTATTATTTCCAAATTCTCCGGATCAACCTGCAGGTCCATTTCACCATTGATTGCAAGGGCCGGAATAGTACAATTTTTTAATGCAGGAACCGGATTATAGAAAAGAAACTCCAGCATCCATGGGTTTACTAAACTCCTTGCCTGAGCTTCTATTGCTGGTTTTTCTTCACCTTGAGATTCCCTTTGCATAAATTGATAAACCAGGTTGTATAACTCCGGATTCTCTTTGTTTTCTTCAACCAGCTCAAAAAGTTTTGAAGAGGTCATCTCATATTTATCCAGCTCCTCTTTAGTAACTCCGGCAGCAGATGCAATCATCCGTTGTTGCTTAAGAATAACATCTTTACCTCTCTGCGCAGGTGCTGCCAGCAGAATCATTAAATCGGCCAGATCTGTTGAGGAGGCAACCAGCGGGGCAATGAGCCCTCCTTCGCTATGACCAATCAATCCAAATTTTGAATTTGAAAACTCCTTTCTGCCTTTTAAATAGCGTAGAGCACTGATAACATCTTTTGCATAATCTTTTGTTGTAGAAAGTGCCGGATTACCTCCTGATTTGCCAATACCTCTGTCATCAAACCTAAGAGTTGCTATACCATTTCTTGCAAGATAATCGGATAAAACCAAAAATGGTTTATGACCAAATATCTCACTATCCCTGTTCTGCTGACCACTACCTGATATTAATACAAATACATACTTAATTGGATCTAAGCCGGGAGTAGACAATGTCCCTCCAAAAGTAATACTATCTGCAGAATTAGTAAAAGTCACCTCTTCAGTATTGTAAGGAAGTGGAACTTTGGGTTCTTGCGGCCTTTTAACGCGCTCAAATGGCCTTCTTGACAAATTCAACGGGAATGATAATCCGGCTTGTTTAAAAGTCCCCATAATTCTGTCACCGGTATATACTCCTGTATATTCAATTTGAGCATTAATAATTTCAATTTTCAACATTGAGTTTCTGTATAAGAGAGAGCTAACTGGTATTCCAAATGCCTGCTGGTCCGGACTATCCATAGTTGCAATAAAAAGGGAGTCCTTTTTAACTATGTGAAATGCAAGTTTAATTTCAAGGCCTTGTGCATTAATAATACCAAACCAGGATCCTTCAGGAGTGGTTTTATCCTGAGAGAAGCCTATTGCTGAGAAGAATACTGATAAAAGGAAAATAGAGAGGAATTTGATTTTCATAAAAAAAAGCTTGTAAAACTACAAGCAACTTCAAATTGTAAACTGAATGTGCATACCAAAAACAGGATACTTTAGCTCATTCATAAAAAACTGAAAATAGAGATGATTGAAAAGCAAAATGTTTGCTCCAATATTAAAGTCCCTTGTATCATATTCTGCTATTATGTTTAAAGGCTTAAAGAATGATGGAGAGAAAGAGATACCGCCTGAAACAGGAAACTCTTGTTTTACATGAACACTTACTGGGATATTGTATGCAGCATGAATACCCAAAGTGTTCTGCCCTATAGGAAAGTGCTTAGAAAGCGCTAAATAATGTGTCCCAAAATATTTATTACCTTCAGCATATCCGAATAGGCTTGCTGTAGAAATTATATCGTTTGAGCCTAAAACAACTGATGGCCAGTATTTTCCCTCTTTAATAGGTCTTACTCTAAGAGAAATAGACCTGTCGACATTGCTGAAATAATTCTGATTCCAAAGATCAAAAGCAGTGTTATTCATAGAAATTTCGACAAAGGAGAGAAAAGTGATATTGATGAAAAAATTGAAGGTATGGTAATCCCAGGTATCAGTAGTAAATTGTTTGGGAAGGAAATTACCCCCTATTTTCACTGTCTTGTCCGGTGACATTACAGCATTAGGGCTGTTTAACAAACCTGAGACACCTAAAGTGGTCTGAGAGTATAAAAAAGAAGATGTCAGGAGTAAGATAACTACTCCCAACATCTCTCTTTTAATAGTTAAAAAGACTCTCATTCAACTAATATAAGCGAAAACCTATATTGTTCCACCGCCACCAAGTCCATGATCATGGCCATGATACTTGCCGTGAGCATGATTATCGTATGCTTCAGGCGTAAATGTAAGCACTACATTTCTGGCATTAGTCAATTTGATTGGAATTGATACTTTAGTATTACTATTTATATAATAAACATTTACGTTAAATGAATAAGTCAGGAATGTTTGTTCTCCTTTAACGAAAAGCATGGTAATGCTGGGAATATTTTTTAGATTGACCTCTGTTTCATCACTCAATGTAAATGAGGTCCCCGGAGTGAAACCACCAGAAAGTAATCTTCCTATTCCATTTATTACTCCAGCTAATTGATCTTTATCAGCGCCTGTAATTCCCAGGTTTGTTAAAGTAGTTTCAACCGGTTCTGAAAATACCCATCCGGATTTTTTTTGATATTTCCAGTTACTCCATGTCGCGTTGGTAAGTCCTCTGTTTATTTTAAGGCTATCATAAACTTTTATTGCTGCTGTAGAAGATAATTCTGTTTTATCAAATTTAAGAGCCAATCTGTAACTAGAGAAGTGAGAGATAGATGCTACATAATCATTTAAAACAGGATCATATGTGACAGGTGTTGACTGAGTCTCCCAGGCATTATTCTTGAAATACTGAAGAGCTATATCTGAAAAACGATAATTGGTCATTGGATTGTCTACTTTTAGCTGAAGCGGAGGAGAGAATGTGTAACCATCAGGGCCAAAATTATATACTTTAAACGGAGTCATATTGTCTGTCCCGACACCCGGATCATTTGTCTGAACTGCCTGAATCTGGAAAGAAGTCTTAATAGTTGCTCCTGATTCGTCTTTGACAATTGTATTGGGAGCCATCACTAGATTAGCATCTGTCGCTCCTCCCTCAATAAATAATGTACCTCCGGTTGAAGGAGATATGAATACCCCCCCGGGAACATAAGGTACCATCATTGCGCTTACAGTAAAAATATGAGCTTCATTTGGTCTTCCTGCAGGAAATTCCAATGATAAAGTAACAGGCATAAATCCGGTTTTGGTGAGCTCTATTGTATATTTACCGGCTGTTGTAAGATTTGCAAACTGGAACTTACCGGCATTGTCGGTTGTCCCTGTTAATGTACCTATTTTAACAGCAACCCCTGAAATTGCCAATCCTGTATTATTATTGTAAACTTCACCTTTTATTGTATATGTTGCCGGATCCGGATCCGGTATAGGAATTGGTTCGTCTACCTTAGTACATGCTCCTGCAAAAAGAGCAGCCAGAAGAGTAGCTAAAGCCATTCCTCTCAGTCTTAAAAATAATGTTTTTGCTTTCATAATTTGATGGTTAAATGTTAATAATTAGTTAATTTTCAAAGATTTGACTTAAGTGAATTTTATTAAAAAAATTATATGATGAGTTTTCGTCAGGTGATGTTGTAAAATATCTTCCATGTTGTTCGTATGGTCTGGCAATATATTCCAAAGAGAAATAGTCACCGGATCTAACTCTAACAAATTTATTCCTGTTATGTTTATATGGAGGTAGTGAAAAGGCAAAAAAGAATCCTCCGTTTACCGGATAATCAGGAATAGCCATAGATTGAACATAAAATCCCACAGCAGAATTTTTGAAATATCTGGTTACCTCTCCTCTGACAGATAAATCGTTCGCAAGAAACTTCTGAACAGATAAATTGAATATCATTTTCAATGGTTTATATGCATAATTAGCACCCACTTTCCATGTAAATTTATCTATTCCGGAGTAGAGCCAATCATTAAACATCGGGAAAGAGTAAGAGGTAAGACTTGCCTGCGCATAAACCCCAATTTTTTTTGAGAGAGATTTGTATAATTTTAAATCTGCGCCTCCCCTGAAGGTATTAAAATTGCCAATAGTTAAATTAGCATATATGTTGGATGGAAGTCTAAACTGCTGAGAGAGTGTTATAAAACCGGGTCTTATTGTTCCCTCCTCTACTGAATAATCATTTACAACAGGAAAAATAACCTGGGCGGTCATTTTAGCACCTCTCCACAAAGATATTTCTAGTGTAGGGTTAATATTGAACTGGAGCAGATACATTACATCCAGCCTTGCATTCTTAAATCTGAAAACAGGATAAAATTTTAAATCAATCTTACCGAATGATTCATATTTAAAAGAATCATAATTATTAGATTTCAATTCATGCATCCCTTCATCAAAAACAAAATCAGACTTCCAGACAGGTGTAATCTCTCTCTTGTCAATACTGGTATGCATCCTCAATATCGGAATTTTTCTGTCAAGTAAAATCACATCTATATTTTGTGATTTGAACTCATTTGCAAGATTCAGAACATCTTCTCGCAGCTTAGGGATTGATTTTTGAAAGTTAAGAGAAGAACCATTTTCAATAAATATAATCTCTTTTCCCGGTTTTGAAATATGTCTCAGATTTTCATATCCTTCATTGTACAATGCTCTCTCTACAGTGTTCTGCGCACCAAGAAAATTTGATACAGCTAACAGAATAGAAGTAGCTATAAATTTAATGGAACAGGACTTTAGTATGAAATGCATTGATTCCATTATGATTAGCTGTTTTTTGCTCAGACTCACAAATTTAGCATTTTTAAATTATCAATCAAATTATTTTGAACCAATTATGAATTATTTAACAAAAATTTAACGAATAATGTTTTAATAGTAAATTTGTAAATGCAAATTAAAAAAGAAATTGCAACACTTATATTACAGACCAATGACAAACAGAGATAAAACAATATTTGAGTTATTCCATCCGGAGGATAAAAGCACTTTAAACATTACAATTTCTGACTCTCCGGTTCATGCAGGTTTCCCCTCTCCCGCAGATGATCATATTGAACAAAAACTTGATCTGAACAAAGCTTTGGTAAAAAACCCCTCTACGACCTTCTTTGCTCGTGTCAAAGGAGAGAGCATGCTTGGTGATGGAGTTGATGACGGAGATATTCTTGTAATTGACAAATCACAGGATCCATACGAAAATTGTATTGCGGTTTGTTTTTTTGATGGGGAGTTTACTCTTAAAAAGGTTAGGATTGACGGGGATAATATTGTATTGATGCCCTCTAATCCAAAATTTAAGCCGATAATAATCAAAAAAGAGAATGACTTTTATATCTGGGGAGTGGTTAAATATCTTATCAAAAAGCTTTAGATGAAAATTATAAGAGTAGTATTCAAAATATTGTTCATAATATATCTGGCACTGGTCTTTTTTTTCTGTCTCTACTCCTTTAAAGATACAGGGGTCGATTTATCAAGTACCATATTCGGGATAAGAGCAGACAGAGTAGCGCACTTTATTATGTTTTTCCCATATCCTCTTTCTGCCTGGCTGGCTGTTAAAAAAGAGCTGCGGGAGAAGATGGGCAGATTTTCACACCCGGTTATTCTGGGGTCGGGTATTTTGGTTGCAATCCTGGCTGAGCTTTTACAATCAACAACTCCCACAAGAGACTCTGATCCGTTTGATTTAATTGCTAATATTGCGGGACTAATTTTAGCATCAATATTGATTTTTACATTGGAGAAGTATATCGACTATGTATGGCCTGACAGATTGTAATAATTTTTATGTAAGTTGTGAGAGGATTTTTAACCCTTCACTTGAAGGGAAGCCTGTTGTAGTGCTCAGCAATAACGATGGTTGTGTTATATCAAGATCATCAGAGGCTAAAACTATTGGTATAAAAATGGGAGCTCCCTTTTTTAAAATAAAGGAGTTAATTAATAATCACGGTGTAATAGCATACTCTTCAAACTTTCCTTTATACGGAGATATATCTGCAAGAGTAATGGAGATATTAAGACAATCCACACCTGCAATAGAGGTATATTCTATTGATGAAGCTTTTATTGATTTCAGAGGAGTACCGGACAAAGAGATTCCCTGCATTGGCCACTCTCTTATTAGAAAAATCAGGAAAGGCGTAGGGATACCTGTCAGCATCGGCGTATCAAAAACCAAAACCCTTGCTAAAGTTGCGACAAAACTTAGTAAGCAATACCCTGCAACAAAAGGGTTTTGCCTGATGAACAAGGAGTCAGATATATATCGCGTATTGAAAAAATTCCCGGCAGAGGATATCTGGGGTATTGGCCGCTCTCACACAAAAATGCTTGCTTCTTGCGGAGTATCAACTGCTTATGATTTCATTCTAAAAGATGAAAAGTGGATCAGGGCAAAAATGGGAGTCACTGGTCTTAGAACATGGAGAGAGTTGCAAGGGGAGAATTGTATTGCTCTTGAAGATGGTGCTCCAGATAAAAAACAGATATGTACAAGTAGAAGCTTTGCTTCAGATTTGTCAGATTTTGAGGATCTATACAAAGCAATTGCGACTTTTGCATCCTCTTCTGCGGAAAAGCTTAGAAAACAAAAGGGTGTATGTCGTGAAATAGTAATTTTTATCCTGACAAATCCTTTTAAAGAATCCGGATTAACACATAATCAGAGCGTATTGATTTCCTTGCCTGAATATACTGACAACTCTATGGTAATTGCATCAAATGCCTGCAATGGATTAAGAGCAATATTCAGAGAGGGTTATCAATACAAAAAATGCGGTGTGATTTTATCATCAATTATAAGAAAATCAGACCTTACTCCTACTCTATTTGAATCAATAGATGAACTCAAAAAAGAGAGTTCGCTAATGAGTGTAATGGACGAGATAAACTCAAAGTATGGAAATAAAAGTATTGTAACAGCTGCGGCAGGTATAGAAAGAATAAAGGCCAATCAAAATTTATTATCTAAAAGATATACAACTTCCTGGGATGATATTATTGAAGTGAAAGTTTAAATATTTTTACAAAATTTTGTTCTACTTTCAGAATTAACTTGTCGGTTGGACTCAAATCTGCTAAAAATTCTTCTCCACTCCACAAATCAATAAATTTCTGATTTGCTTTTTTTTGAATTTTCCAGTGAGTAAAAAAATGTTCGGGAATATTAAGTGCAAGGTTCTCTGTATGGACAGAGAAGTTGACAATAATAAATATAATATCATTGTTGTAATATCTTGCAAATGAGAATAATTTACTGTTATTGTAATTGTCGTTGGAAATGTTTGCATATTGTAAATCATAAGTTTCTCCATATTTAATCGCTTGCTCATTTAGCGAAACATTTAGGAGAAATTTATATTTATTATAAAGTGCATAGTCGTATATTCCTTTTCTGTAATTATTAAGAGATTCTAACGACCAGAAATCAAATATTGATGTTCTTCCGTCTAAACTACTGAAACCCTCACAATTCATACCCCTTTCCCCTATCTCCTGACCAAAATATAATAAAAAAGATGATTTATTAAGTAGAGCCGAAACTGCAGTTGCTGGTAATCCTCTCTCCGGCGACTTTGCAACAAAATCTGAAGCTACTCTTTGTTCATCATGATTCTCAATGAAGTTCAGCATGCAATCCTGAATATCTCCTAATGATTGCCAGCATTTTGTTATACTATCAGGAGTACTCTCTCCTTTTATGATTTCTATTAGTGTATCATAAAGTCCAACTTTATCATAAAGAAGGTCAAATCCTGAATTAAGATAAGTTCTGTATGAATCCGGATTGTATATTTCAGCTATAAAAACAAGTCCGGGAAATTTGGTTTTAACTTTATCTGTTAAATACTTCCAGAATTCAGACGGGACCATCTCCGCCATATCGCATCTAAAACCATCTACCCCTTTACCCGACCAGTATAAGATAATATCAACCATTTTGTCCCATAAAGGGGGTACCGGATCAAAGTATTTAGTACCATGATTAAAATAATCTACTCCATAATTTAGTTTTACTGTTTCATACCAATCTTGTAATGTCGGATTCTCGGTAAAACAATTGTTTCCGGTTGCCCTGGCGGGATACTCTTCGTAAATGTGTTTGATATTATTAACCGGCGATTTAAAATACTTTCCGGGTAAATAATAAAAATCATTTTCTCCAATATCCGGAACTAATCCCGGATTTTTATCTGACTTATATACTCTTGAAACATGATTTGGCACAAAGTCAATAATTACTTTAAGATCAGCATTATGACATCGAATAACAAGCTCTTCAAATTCTTCGACTCTTCTCTCATGATTATCTGCTAGATAGTGAGCTACATCATAATAGTCTTTTACTGCATAAGGTGAACCAGCAATCCCTTTTACAATTTCAGGCGGGTCAGGGACGCAATTACTACTTAAACACTGACTTTGGGTTGCATGCTCTAATATGCCTGTAAACCAAATATGTGTACATCCTAAGCTTTTAATTTCCGATAAATTAGAATCAGTAAAATCTGAGAATTTGCCGGTACCATTGATATCATAAGAATTTCCGGGAACAGGCTTAGTGACTCTGTTCCCGGAAATTCTTGGTAAAGTTTGATATATAATAATTTTCCCGCTCATGGCCCTATTGCCATTTGAGAATTTTTCTGAAATCGTATTCCTCCGGATCAGAGAGGTATTTTGATGCCTGTTCGTAATCCTCTTTAGTAATATATTGCATTATATTATTTATAACTGCCTGTACTCTGTCAGATTCAAGTGAGACAAGTCTTGGAGGTATCTTTCCTGTTTTAGGGTCTTGTATATCCTTGAGGTACAATGGTTCAACTTTTCCCAGATTGTCAATATAGACCATGCATCCGGTTTTACCTTCATCAAACAGCTGGTGTACAGCAATTCCAAGTTCAGTACAATATACCAAATCATAGGCAACAGGTGGCTGGCATCTTAGTTCATACCCAAGCTCTACGGGTCTGCATTTTGTTTTGAGACCCAGGTTACGAAGCTTAGTCTCTAAGAGTTCGTTAAAAATATGCGCCTTAGATACTTTTCCAAGCTCGGGATGGCCGTGGTCATCATATGAAAATATAACTCCGGACTCTTTTAATTCCTTCTCATCAAACTCATGGAAAACACCTTCAGAAATCATAACTGAACCATATTCAATTCCCATTATTAACCTTTTTACGATAGAGGAGACTGCAAGTCTTATGATTTTGTCAAGGGTAATAGTTGTTTTGTTGAACATCTCAGGAATAACTATCATCGGATAGTGAGCAGCAGAACCTATACCAAAAGCAAGGTGTCCTGCAGATCTTCCCATCGCACAAACAACAAACCAATTATTGCTTGTTCTTGCATCTTCATAAACAGTTGTGGCAAGTCTTGCTCCTTCAGATTTAGCCGATTCATAACCAAATGTTGGTCTGGCTAGCGGAAGTGGAAGGTCATTATCTATAGTCTTTGGAACATGGATATTAGATATCGGGAAATTATGTTCAGTAAGAAATTTGGCTACTCTGTTTGCAGTGGAGGCGGTATCGTCACCGCCAATAGTAACAAGTAGTTTAATGTTATTCTCTTTAAAAAATTCAATATTGAAATTTTGTTCAAAATCTTCCTGAGTAGGCTTATACCTGCTCATTATTAAAAAAGAGCCCCCACGGTTAAAAATGGAGTCAGCTAATAGAAAATCAAGTTCAGTATATTTTGGATTTTGAGAAAATAGCCCTTTGTAGCCACCATGCAGTCCAATAACACGATAACCATTTGCTATGAAGGTTTTTGCAATACTGCCCACTACAGTATTCATTCCTGGGGCGGGACCTCCTCCCGTCAAAATTACAATCGATTTTTTCATCACTTTACATTGTTGAGCCCGCAAAGTTAACAATAATTAAAAAATATGTAAATTTGTTGATTAAGATTATGAAGAAAATAGAATCAGAGGTCTCCAAAAGGATAGAGAGGCTAAGAGAAGAAATAGAGAAGCACAATAGATATTATTATATTGATAATCAGCCTACAATATCTGATTTTGAATATGATTTACTATTATCTGAACTACAGACTCTGGAAAAAAAATATCCCCAATTAATTGACTCTTACTCACCAACTGTAAGGATCGGCAGCGACTTAGACCCGGATAGTTCAGAAAAATCATTCATGCAAAGGGTACATAAATTCCCGATGTTATCCTTAAGTAACACATATGATAAGAACGAATTAGCCTCTTTTAATGAGCGTATTATAAAATTATCAAATGAATCTGTCAACTATGTATGTGAACTCAAGATAGATGGCTCAGCCATATCACTTACTTATCGGAACGGAACTCTAATCCAGGCGGTTACCAGGGGAGATGGAGAGAAGGGAGATGATGTCACTAAAAATGTTCTGACCATTAACTCTGTACCAAAGAGGCTTCATGGGATAGGATATCCTAAAGAGTTTGAAATCAGAGGAGAGATATTCATGCCCTGGGAAGCATTTCAAAATCTAAATATTTTACGAGAGAAAAATGAAGAGCAGCTATTCGCCAATCCAAGGAATGCAGCTGCCGGCTCTTTGAAATTACTTAATACATCAGAAGCCTCAGAAAGGGGCCTGGATATTATACTATACCATTTTGTATCAGACCAGGATATTTTCCCTACCCATTTTGAGTCTCTGAAGGCAGCAAAATCATGGGGACTGCCAGTCTCTGATCACATAAAGCTATGCTCTTCAATTGAAGAAGTTTTTGATTATTTAAATTATTGGGAAGTAGAAAGAAAAAATCTTCCCTACCCTACTGATGGCGCTGTAATTAAAGTAGATAGCATCCAGCTCCAAAAGGAGCTTGGATATACTGCTAAATCTCCAAGATGGGCTACAGCTTATAAATTTAAGACTGAGTCTGCATTAACAAAGCTTTTATCAATTGACTATCAGGTAGGCAGGACCGGGGCAATTACTCCTGTTGCAAACCTTGAACCTGTTCTTCTTTCAGGAACAGTGGTAAAAAGAGCCTCGTTGCATAATATGGATCAAATGCACTCTCTTGATATCCATTTTGGCGACTATGTATTTGTTGAGAAGGGCGGTGAAATAATACCCAAGATTGTATCTGTTGATATTTCAAAAAGAGAGGCATCTGCAGTTAGACCAGTTTTTCCTGATTATTGCCCAGATTGTAATACTCTACTCGTTAAAGAAGAGGGTGAAGCGAAACACTACTGCCAAAATTCAACAAACTGTCCAACTCAAATAAAAGGCAGGCTAATCCATTTTTGCAACAGAAAAGCTATGGACATTTTAGCAGGCGAAGCAACCGTTGAAATGTTATATAATAACGGCCTGCTTAAAACTCCTGCCGATTTTTATAAATTAGAAACTGCAGACCTCGTAAAATTTGAAGGATGGAAAGAGAGATCAGCAGAAAGATTACTCAGCAGCATTGAAAAATCTAAGAGCAAACCTCTTTACCAAGTGTTATTTGCTTTAGGTATAAGACACATAGGTGAGACCAGCGCCAAATCTCTGGCAAATCACTTTGGAAGCATCCAGAAAATTTCTGCTGCAACAATTGAAGAGTTAACTGAAATAAACGATGTTGGTGGAATAGTTGCAAAATCTATTCACCAGTTCTTCAATGACCCAAAGAATATTGAGCTAATATTCCAGCTTGAAGAGGCGGGAGTTCAAGTTAAAGAGAATAACGGATTTCTTAAACAGAAAATATCTGAAGTGCTGGTTAATAAAAGCATAGTAGTCTCCGGAACTTTTTCAATATCAAGAGATAGCATAAAAGAGATGATTCAGAGTCATTCCGGAAAAATTGTCTCATCTATATCCTCTAAAGTTACTTACTTACTTGCAGGTTCAGATGCCGGTCCATCTAAACTTGAGAAGGCAAAAGCACTTGGTATTGAGATTATCACAGAAGAGCAGTTCTTTAAACTTATTGAAAATAATTGACTATTTTTACACTTTAATTTTATAAAAAAACAAGAACTAAATAATTATGAAGCAAGTAGTTATAAGCAACAAGATCAATTATCTGGGAACTAATGACAGAAAAAAATCTCTTTTTGAGAATAACTGGCCTCTCCCCAAAGGGGTCTCTTACAACTCATATCTCATTTGCGATAACAAAAGCGCCCTGATTGACACACTGGAATTTGGATCAAAAGATGATTATATTGATCAGATAGCTGAAATTCTTGAAGGCAAAAATCTTGATTATTTAATTGTTAATCATATGGAGCCGGACCACTCCAGTATGATTGGGATTCTCCTCAAATTCTATCCGCAACTTAAAATTGTCTCCAATATCAAAGCTTTCAAAATGCTTGAGGCATATTTTGGGCTCACTTCGAATAGTTTTATAGAGGTTAAGGATAACGAGATTCTTGACCTTGGTTATCATAAACTCTCTTTCCATATAACCCCTTGGGTTCATTGGCCGGAAACAATGATGACTTATGACACAACCGACAAGGTTCTCTTCTCCTGCGATGCATTTGGAAGTTTTGGCACCCTTGATGGGGGTATTTTTGACGATGAAATCAACTTTGAGTGGTATGAGGATGAGATGAGGCGTTATTATTCCAACATTGTTGGAAAATACAGCAATATGGTACAAAAGGCATTTGCCAAACTTCAAGATGTTGAGATAAAAGTTATTTGCCCATCACACGGCCCAGTCTGGAGATCAAATCCGGGAAAAGCAATTGAACTCTATGATAAATGGAGCAGGTATGAATCTGAAGAGGGTGTTATTATTGCTTTTGCATCTATGTACGGGAATACCGAGAAGATGGCGGATTACCTTGCCAGGCTTATTTCCGAAAAGGGAGTTAAGAATATTCGCATTTACGATGTTTCAAAAACCCACGCATCTTTTATACTAAGTGATATATGGAAATATAAAACCGTTATTCTTGGTTCATGTGCTTACAATGCAGGCATGCACCCAATGATGGAGCATTTATGCCATGAATTAACAGTTCTCAATCCAAAGGATAAAAATTATGCTCTTTTTGGTTCATATAGCTGGAATGGAGGTGGATTAAAATCACTCCTTGCTTTTGCAGATAAGATGACCTGGAATAAGATAGCAGAGCCTGTAGAGTTAATAGGGGCACCAAATCTATTAAAAATGGAAGGGTTTAAAAAAATAGCTGAAAATATCTGAAATGAGTATCGGTATCGGTAAAAAATTAAGAGTTGAAAAAACAGTTAAAACTGAAGATTCTGCGGCAAGTTATGGCTCGGGATTGTTAGAGGTTTTTTCTACACCTGCGATGATAGCCCTTATGGAAAATAGTGCTCACCTTTTGGCAAAAAGCATACTTCAATCTGATCAGGATACTGTTGGTACAGAGGTTAATATAAAGCACTTAAGGGCCACACCTGTTGGAATGAAGGTATTTGCCGAGGCAGAAATAACTGAAATTGATGGAAGAAAAATAACTTTTTCTGTGAGAGCTTATGATCAAAGTGGTGAAATTGGAGCAGGAACGCATATAAGATATATTATTGATCCAAAGAAATTCATGAGTAAATTGATTTGAAAAAATATAGAGAGATACAACACACATATCAGAGAATATTAAAATTCCTGATTAATGACATTTGGCGGCAGGACCTTTCTGAATTAAGCATAATGAAAGCCAGAATGGTACGCTATCTAAAGGTCTTAATCATTACAATTAAGGGTTTCTCCAGTGACAAAGTTGGCTTGCAAGCTGTTAATCTCAGCTTTTTCTCGGCGATGTCTGTGGTTCCGTTTGTAGCTCTCATGTTCACGATAACAAAAGGTTTTGGGCTTGCAAAAAAGCTGGAAGACTTATTACTTACTTACTTTGCGGAAAACGAAGAAATCATTGAGTACATTCTGCACTTTGCCAATAATGTTCTTAAATCTGCTGAAAATGGTTTGTTTGGATTTCTTAGTTTTCTCTTCCTTCTCTGGTCTGTAATTTGGTTAATGCTTAGTATCGAAAAATCATTTAACGATATATGGAAGGTGGAGGACAGAAGGTCATTCGGAAAAAGGGCTTTATATTATCCGATATTACTATTAGTATCGCCACTAATTATATTGATATTTTTATCTCTTGCCCTAATTTACACAAATACTCTGAAATCGGTAGGGCTTCAGATAGATAAATTTATTCCAATAACATCAATTTTCACCTGGTTGACATTTTATGGAGTAGTTGCCTTGGTTTTTTCTGTAATGTACTATTTTATACCAAATGTGAAGGTGAAATTTGCAGCTGCTTTTAACTCCTCTTTGGTAGTCTCTTTTGCATTTGTTGTTGTACAATTTTTTTATCTGGAGACGCAGATTCTTGTCTCAGGATTAAACGCTGTTTATGGGGTTTTTGCTGCAATCCCTCTGTTTCTGGTTTGGATGAATATAAGCTGGACAATTATATTATTTGGAGCAGAGCTTTCTCATGCATATCAAAATGTAGATAAATATAATATTCAATATGAAAAATAATCTTGAACTAACAAAAGATGCTGTTGACTTCATCAATGATGATAAACTGCACAACCTTATAAAAAACACTCACGAAGATCCTGTTAAAATCAGGGATATATTCCAAAAAAGCAAAGCAAAGCAAGCTTTGTCAGTTGAGGAGACTGCAGAGCTTCTTGCAATAAAATCTCCTGAAATGCTGGAGGAGTTATTTCAAACGGCAAGAGAATTAAAAAGATCAATTTATGGTAACAGGATTGTACTGTTTGCCCCTCTTTATATTGGAAACTACTGCGTAAATAATTGTCAGTATTGTGGTTTCAGAAGTTCTCTTACCAAGGCTGTCAGAAGAACTCTATCTGATCAGGAGCTGGTAGCAGAGGTTGCTCAACTTGAGAAAGAGGGACACAAAAGATTAATTCTCGTATATGGTGAGCATCCTAAATATACACCGGAATACATTGCTCAGACTGTGAAAACCTGCTATAATGTAAAAGTTGGAAACGGAGAAATCAGAAGAGTAAATATTAATGCCGCACCAATGACAATTGAAGGATTCGGAACTGTTAAAGAGGCAGGAATCGGAACTTTTCAGGTTTTTCAAGAGACTTATCATAAAGAGACTTATGCAAAATTTCATCCCGGCCCCGGTGTAAAAAGTAATTACATGTGGAGACTTAACGCAATGGACAGAGCATTTGAGGGTGGTCATGACGATGTGGGTATTGGCGCTCTTTTTGGTCTTTATGACTGGAGATTTGAAGTTCTCGGACTTGTCGAACACTCTCATCATTTACAAAATCGTTACGGCGTGGGGCCTCATACAATCAGCTTCCCGAGAGTTAAGCCGGCTTACGGATTAGATCTGCATCTTCCTTATCAGGTAACTGATGAGCAATTTAAGCAACTTGTAGCAATTTTAAGAATTGCAGTTCCATATACAGGTTTGATTATGACAGCAAGGGAGAGTGCTGAAGTCAGAGATGCTGTAATTGAATTTGGCGTTTCTCAAATTGATGCCGGAACCAGATTAGAAATAGGAGGATACCAGGAGGAGAGAGGAAAAAATCAAGAACTTGACAGAGAGCAATTTGAAGTTGGCGATAGAAGAGAATTAGACCAGGTTATTGAGTGGCTTTTGAAAAGGGAATTCATACCAAGTTTCTGTACATCTTGTTACAGAGTCGGGAGAACAGGAGAACATTTTATGGAGTATGCAATTCCTGGATTTATTGGAAGATTCTGTACTCCAAATGCAATGTTGACACTTGCTGAATATTTAGAAGATTACTCATCTGAGCTAACAAAAAAAGCTGGTTATGACTTAATAGAGAGAGAGCTCTCTTTTATATCGGATGAGAAAAAACGAAATGATGTAGCATCCAAACTTGCATTAATAAAAAGCGGGAAAAGAGATTTACTTTATTAAACAGCCATGTTTACAGATAAGGATAACGAACTCATAAACAGGGAGTTTGAAGAACTAAGACTAGCGAGTTTAAAACGCTGTGCAAATCAGTCTGAATATGAAATTGTTCTTAAAGCTTTTGAATTTGCCAGAGCTGCCCATAATGGAGTTAGAAGGCGTTCCGGTGAACCATATATATTGCATCCAATATCTGTAGCAAAAATTGTTGTTCAGGAGATTGGCCTTGGATACAAGTCAATTGTATCTGCTCTTCTTCATGATGTAGTTGAAGATACGGAGTATAATACTGATGATATTGAAAGGCTCTTCGGCGCAAAAATTGCCTCCCTTGTAGATGGATTAACAAAAATCAAAAGCGCATTTGACAGTGGCACAAGCAGTCAGGCAGAAAACTTTAAAAGAATTCTGCTTACTCTTAATGATGATGTAAGAGTAATATTGATTAAGCTTGCAGACAGGCTCCACAATATGCGTACAATCGAGCACATGCCAGAGCATAAAAGGTCCAAGATTCTAAGCGAAACAATGTACATTTTTATTCCTCTGGCACATCGTCTTGGCTTATACAGCATTAAGTCTGAGCTGGAAAATATCTGGCTAATGCATACATTACCATCGGAATACGAAAGCATTCAAACCAAAATTTCTCAAACTATTGCTGAAAGGGGTATTGCTATGGATAGCTTTATGGAGCCGATTTCTGATAGTCTAAAGAATGCCGGGTACGAGTTTTCTGTTTCAAAAAGGACAAAAAGCCCCTACTCTATCTGGAGAAAGATGAATGCAAAGTCAATCCCATTTGAACAGATATATGATCTTTATGCAGTCAGAATAATATTTGAAGCCAAAGCAGACCAGCCTGAAAGGATACAGTGCTGGCACATATATTCTTTAATTACAGAGATATATCTTTCAAAAACTGACAGAATCAGAGATTGGGTAAGCACCCCAAAAATAAATGGATACGAAGCCCTGCACTGTACTGTAATGGGCCCTCAGGGGAACTGGATTGAGGTGCAGATCAGGTCATCCAGAATGAATGATTTAGCTGAAAGAGGAGTTGCTGCCCATTGGAATTACAAAGGCTCATCACCTTCAGAGGGAGATATGGATAAATGGTTAAATCTGGTAAGAGAAGTTCTTGAAAACCCTGATGTAAATGCACTGGAATTTCTTGATAAGTTTCATACAGGATTGCTCTCCTCTGAAATATATGTTTTTACTCCAAAAGGTGAGTCCAGAGCCTTGCCAAAAGGGGCTACAGCATTAGATTTTGCTTATGCAATACATACAGAGGTTGGAAATAAGGCAATTGCTGCAAAAGCGAACTTTAAATTAGTACCACTTACATACGAATTAAGAAATGGAGATCAGATAGAGATAATAACCGCTGAATCACAAAAGCCTCAAAGAGAGTGGCTGGAATTTATTGTGACACAAAAAGCAAAGGGACTCATACTGGATGCGTTGAAGTCAGAAATAAAAGACTCGCAGAAAAAAGGACAGGAAATTCTTGATGAAAGACTAAAAGGTATGGGAATAAAACCCCAGTCAAGAGTATACAGAAAACTTTCGGAAAATTATAAACTAAATAATCGTGAGGAACTTTTTAGTAAAATTGGTGCGAATATTATCGACCTAACCGATCTGTCCAAGGTACTTAAGAAAAATACGACAAGTAAATTTGTGCGTTACTGGAGTTTGCAATTCTCAAAGATTACAGGCGGAGAGTCTGAAGAAAGTGTTAATTGGGATGGAGAAGAAGGTCTGTCAGACGAATCTTCCAACACAGATTCTGAGAATAAGGAGGAAAAGAGGTCTAAAATTGATATAAAAAAGGACTTTCTTCTTCGTGAAAATCCAATTGAAAAGACTCTTTCATACCAGGTTGCAACCTGTTGCAGGCCAATCCCCGGAGATAAAGTTATCGGATTTATTGACGATAATGATATTGTAATAGTTCATAAAAACAGCTGTCCGGAGGCAATTCACCTTGCAGCCCGAGATGGTGACCGTATTGTAAAAGCTAAATGGAGCAAGCATACTGTACTATCATTTTTAGCCAGAATAAATATGAGGGGTATAGACAGACTCGGAATTCTAAACGAATTGACTCAGTATATTACACTTGTTCTAAGCGTTAACATAAGAAAGATTTTCATAGAGACTCACGATGGTATATTTGAAGGTTATATAGATTTGTATGTACACAGCGTCGAGGATCTTGACAAGTTAATGAAGCAGATGTCGAGTGTTAAAGGAGTTATGAGTGTTGTCCGCTCAGAGATAAAAGATAACCAATAAAAAAGATGCAGATTAAAATTTTAAGAAGAGTACTATTAGGAATACTTCTTTTATTTACAGTTTTCCACTTACTTCCATCTTGTGCCAACACAACAGCTCCCCCTTCCGGAGGAGAAAAGGATACACTTGCACCAATTCTTTTAAAAGTAAATCCGGATTCAAACAAGATAAATTTTCCTGTTTATGGCCAAAAAATAGAGCTAACATTTAATGAGTATGTAGTTCTCAAAGATGCAGAAAAAAACATCGTTGTCTCACCTCCCGTGAAAAAGAGAGTAGAGACTAAAGTAAGAGGAAAAAGCATAATAGCAGAATTTCCTGATTCACTTAATATTGAAACAACTTATAATATTGCATTTAACAGTTCAATTGCCGACAATAATGAAGGAAACTTATTACCCCCTTACAGGTACTCCTTCTCTACAGGTGCAAATATTGACTCATTGATTGTGAACGCAGAAATTCTGGATGCTTTTACACTTTTACCGATTCATAATGCAACTCTTGCTTTTTACGAAGATCATTCTGATTCTGTACTTTACAATGCTTTGCCATCTGCAATTGCAAAAAGTGATAAATGGGGCTACTTCACTATCACAAATTTAAAGCCTGTCCCATACAGAGTAATTGCATTCACTGATGATAACGGTAATAATATATATAATCCAGAGAATGAAAAACTAGCTTTTCTTGATTCTCTTTTTACTCCTTTCAAAGTAATGAAGAGAGGGATGGAAGAGCTTAAATATGTTAATCCCAAAGATACCTCTGCCTCTCTTGCCAGAAAAAGTGATTTCAGACTATATCTTTTCAAGGAGGAGAATGACAGACAGTTTATTAAAAAACACGAAAGAGTTTCTGAAAATTCTTGTTATATAAAGTTTAATGCATCAGATGCAGTAATTGACTCCGTTGATTTTAAAGAGATTGACTCTGCTAAATTGATAAAGCAATTTAATATTAAAAGGGATAGCCTTGTGTTTTGGATTAAAGGTGATATTAAAAGAATCCCTGATACATTAAATCTGGATATAAAGTATTATAAAACAGATTCAACAGACAGGCTTATTTTAGCCCGGGAGTCTCTGAAGTTCCCTTTACCAAGAAAGGCAAAACAACAAGAACAAAAGGTTAAAGAGAGAGTAGAAAAAAGATCGAATCTTCTTGATTTGAAACTTGATGCTAACCCTGCTATGGTAGAAAAGGATGGTTACCAGATTATCTTTCCTGCTCCTATTGAAACAGTCTCTTCTGATAGCATAAAATTTACATCTCTTACTACAAAAGGTGTCGAAAAAGCAGAAAAATTCAAAATCATTCCTGACACTATTGAGTTAAGAAAATACATAATTAAGCCAGAAATTAACCTCCAACAGGGATTTGACTATAAATTATTATTAGGAAAAGGAGCGTTTAAAGACATTTCAGGTAATACAAATGACTCAACTGCAAACAAAATAATGCTTCCAAAAAGTGAACAGCTTGGAAGAATTGATTTAGATGTTACAGGTATTAATAGTGGTTCTTTTGTTATTGAGCTAATTAATCAATCAAGAGATAAAGTTTTCAGGTCATATATAATCTCATCCGATTCAAAAATTGAATTTAAATATCTGGAACCCGGTAAATATTCAATAAGAATATTTAGAGACACAAATGGAAATGGCATACTGGATTCAGGTATCTTAAAGGAGAGAAAACAACCTGAAATGGTCAGGTTATATAAAATGCCATCCGGATCAGAAATTATCGATTTAAAAGAGGGTTTGGAAATTATGCAGAGTATAAATCTTAATGAGATATTTAGATGAAACGAATTTCCCTGATTGTTTTTTTGATTATTTATGTTTCTGCAAATCTGCTGTCTCAGAATAAGATCCATATGGCTGGTGTGAGAGTTGGCTATAATATTAGTAATGTTAATTTTTCCCCTCCAAAAGATCATAGTCCTGTTAATACTAATAAAAACTACTCATTATTATATACTTATTATCACGATCTTTGGGGTGCTTCCCCGTATCTTGGATTCCAGACAGGGGTTTCACTTTTAGAAACCGGATTTGAAATGGGAGGAACCAGATATATCACAGAGATGTATCAAGTTCCTTTAGTTTCACAATTTCATATTGATTTCTGGAAAATGCGTCTTCTTTTAAATGTTGGTGGATATGGTGCATTCAGAAATAAAAGAGTTGAACCTGATTCTTATACATTTGAACCTGATGATTACAGAATGGAGTTTGGAGTTATTGCCGGAGGAGGATTAGCAATTGTTTTAAAGCCCCTGGAAATTCATTTAGAAGCTAATTACAACTACTCTTTTACTTACATGCATGATCCAAGGAAAGGAGATGCTGTAAGACCAATCTACTCCTATCCTAATCAACTTATAATCAGCGCATCTATTTTCTTTCACATAAAATCAAAATGAAACAGGTTATTGTTAAAGTAGGAAATATCCTTTTTGGAGGAGATAATCCGATTGTTGTTCAGACAATGTGTAATACTCCTACTCAGAATATTGATGCTACTTTTAACCAATGTGAAATTCTTTCTAAAGCAGGAGCTCAGCTAATTCGCCTTACCACACAAGGGATGAAAGAGGTGGAGGCTTTTTCGGCAATTAAAAGAAGACTTAGAGATTCCGGAATCACTACCCCACTCTCGGCCGATGTCCATTTTACTGCCGATTTAGCTATTTCTGTTGCCGAATTTGCTGACAAGGTGAGAATTAATCCGGGTAATTTTGCACGGGATATTGATGTCGCTAAAGAGAAATTCTCTAAACTCATTGAAATATGCAAAAAAAGGGGAGTTGCGATTAGAATTGGAGTTAATCACGGATCTCTGGGACCAAGAATAATTGAAAAGTATGGAGATTCTCCTGTCGGCATGAAGGAATCTGCAATGGAGTGGATAAAAATGGCTGAAGAGAATAATTTTGATCAGATTATTATTTCTCTTAAAGCGAGCAACACTTTGATTATGACGCAGGCTTACCGCCTTCTTTTTGACGAATTTAAAGAGAGAGGTGTATTTTATCCCTTGCATCTTGGAGTTACCGAGGCTGGGAACGGAGAGTCTGGGAGGATTAAATCGGCTGTAGGGTTAGCGGCACTTTTATCAGAAGGCATTGGTGATACTATACGGGTATCACTAACCGAAGATCCTGTTAAAGAGATACCGGTTGCTGATTATATTGCAAAATATTTTTCCTCCAGGAAAAGCAATTACAAATATCATCCATCAAATTTTTCAGGCGAAATCTTACCTCAAATTATAAATGAGAGTTATAGTGAGGAATCCTGGGATGAATTTATTTTAAAAGCATCCTGCGAATTGGGACCACTTCTTCTGGACAAGCTGATTGACGATATAAATATATCGGTTAAAGTTAAAGGAGAACTAGTTCCGAGAGAGAGGACAGATAATTTTCGTGACGAGCTTCTTCAGGCAACGCGCAGAGTATTTACAAAACCAGAATATATAGCCTGCCCGGGTTGTGGAAGGACACTCTTTAATTTAGAGTCTGTATTTGAAGAGGTAAAGCGCAGAACAACACATCTTAAAGGTTACAATATTGCCGTTATGGGATGTATCGTCAACGGACCAGGTGAGATGGCTGATGCTGATTATGGCTATGTTGGAGAGGGTAAGAACAAAGTAAGCATTTACAGGGGTAAGAATCCTGTTTATCGATCTGTACCTCAGGAAGAGGCAATCGAAAAACTACTTGAACTTATTGAGGAAGACGCTCGCAATAAACTCTTCCTCCCTCGAATTTAGTGACCATAAGTTTTTCACCTTTATCTGCCATACCAAATTCTATAGTAGCATCGTACCATTTCCCCTCTATCTCAATTTTCCCTGCAGGACGAAGACTGCTTGCTGCTGTTCCTATTTGGCCAACTAAATTGTTCATATCATCTTCAACTCCTATATATCCTTTGCTGGAATCCAGTCTTGTGCTGAGTGCAAGATGAGAAAAACTCTTACCGGGAAAAAGTCTTCCGGCAAGCCATATTGACACAACTAACGAAGAGAATGAAGAAATCATTACAATTGAAAGGGGTTTGACAATAACCAAAAAATTATAATTCCCTTTAAAGTAAAACAGGTTATTGTCAATCATTGCAAAGACAAGTGCTAATATTGATATAATTATTCCGGATATCCCTGCAATGCCAAATCCGGGTATAATGAAAATTTCTGCCATAATCAGTAATATACCTGCTGCAAAGAGGAGAATTTCCCAATTTTCAGCTAAACCCTCAAGATATAGTGGAGCAAAATAAAGCAGAGCAGCAATAACAGCAGCTGCAGAAGGGAAACCAATTCCGGGACTTTGAAGCTCAAAATAGAGTCCGCCAATTATAACCATAAGTAATATTCCCTGAACAGCCGGTGAGAGAAGAAATGAAATTACTTTATCAGCAGAAGATATTTCCATCTTTTCTAATACATAATTATCTCCGTTTGTCAGAAGGGAGGCAACATCCTGTATATTTTCAGCAAGTCCTTCACAATAATCATTTTCAATTGCCTCTTCCATTGTAAAACTAAGCACTTTAAGACTATCATCTCCTGTACCCAATGCAACTATTTTTGGGTCAACCATAGCCTCTGCAATCTGAGGATCTCTTCCGTTTGCCTGAGCAGTTGATCTCATCATTGCTCTCATAAAAGATTGATATTTATCAGGCATAGGCTCACCATTCTGATTTACTACTGTAGCTGCACCAATTGTGCTGCCGGTTGTCATATAAATTGAATCGCACGCAATACTAATTAAAGCACCGGCAGAAACAGCCTGGTTATCAATAAAAGCAGCAACAGGAACAGGAAATCTAAGCAGGGCACTTCTCATACTATCAGCTGATGCTACAGCACCACCATATGTATTCAAATGAATTATCACATAGTCGTAATCCTTTTCACTGGCTTGTTGAAGACCTTTAGACAGAGTACGCTCTGTTGCTTTAGAAATCTCTCCTTTAACAGGTATAACAAATATTCTCTTCTCCTGACTGCTCGAGATGAATGGAAGAGATAAAAGAATTATTGACAGAAGGATCTTAAACATAATATAGGTGTTGGATTTGGTAAAGATAATGCTATTTTTGCATAAACAACAAACCTGAATTTCTATGAATTTAAAGAGACTATCCCTAATGTTCTTTGTAGTTCTGATGGCCGGAATTACAACTGCACAGACACAATGGATCCCGGTTAATCCGGATGATGAGAGTTTTGCAGAGAGTTGCACATCAATAATGGTTGGTAAAAAAGCCAGCACAGATGGTTCTGTAATGACTGCCCACACTTGTGACTCAAACTATCGAACCTGGGTTGAAATGACATCCAGAAAAAAGTTTAAACCGGGAGATACAGAGCCTGTATATTGGGGAGTACTTCACAATGAAGAACCATGGGATACCAGGAATGTTACTGAGAAGGGCAGAATCCCTGCTGTTGAAGAGACTTTTGCTTTTCTGAATACAGCTTATCCTTGCTTAAATGAAAAGCAACTTGCAATGGGTGAAACGACAATAACCGGCAGAGATATCCTTGTAAACAAGAATGGCTTGTTTCTTATAGAAGAACTTGAAAGAGTTGCTCTTCAGAGGTGCAGCACTGCAAGAGATGCAATCAAACTAATTGGCAAACTGGCTGAAACTTATGGATATGGAGATTCAGGTGAGTGCTTGACTATTGCAGATAAAAAAGAGGTATGGCAGCTGGAAATTTTTGGTTCCGGATCGGGCAAGCCATCTGCTATTTGGGTAGCACAAAGAATTCCGGATGACCATGTTGGAATTTCTGCAAATATTCCAAGAATATCAAATGTAAATTTCAATGATTCCGAGAACTTCATGTATAGTTCAGATATAAAAGAGAGATGTATCAAACTGGGACTTTGGGATGGAAAAGAGGAATTTAAATTTTGGAAAATTAATAACGGTGGAAAACCATTTTCAATTAGAGAGTTTTTTGTACTAAGTTCGGTTGCTCCTTCGTTGAACCTCAGATATGATTCAGAAGAGCTCCCTTTCTCAGTTAAACCAGACAAAAAGATATCTGTAAGAGATGTTATGGCATTTTACAGACAAACATATGAAGGGACAGAGTGGGATCAGACAAAAAATCTGGTAGCGGAAGTTACAAGAAGAGATACTAAGGGTAATGAATACAAAGAACAAACAAAACCTGTTTCAAATTTTATGAGTAATGAAATGAGAGCTCTTCTTAATACAATAAAACCTGGTGTTACTGAAAGGATCAGAGGTATTGCCGTTATTCAGTGTTCTTATTCTCATATTATCCAGCTAAGAGACTGGCTTCCTGATGAAATTGGCGGAGTTGCCTATTTCTCGTTCGATAACCCTGCACAAAGCCCAAGAATCCCAATTTACTCGGGAACTATTTCTCTGCCAAAATCATTCAATATCTGCGGACAACACAGATATCGTGAAGACGCCGCTATTTGGGCATACAGAGAGACGAACAGAATTGCAACAATAAACTGGGATAAGACCAGAAGGATTCTTGAACCAGAAATTACAAGATTTGAAGAGGAGATGTTTGCCAGTGCTCCGGCTGTTGAAAAACAGGCAGAAGAGCTTATTAAAGAGGGCAAGGTAGATAAGGCCAGGGAAATTCTTACAAATCATACTAACAATTTTGCACTCTCTACGATGAAGAGATGGCAGGATATGAAGGCCCAACTATGGACCGTATTTTCCAGGGCTATGTAATTGATTAATGTTTTTTTCAATTTTATACATAACTTTGCAAACATATAATTAAAGAAATTTAAGAAAAAGAGATGCACAAATACAAATCCGCAACACTCGTTCTTGAGGATGGAACAGAGTTTTCCGGCTACTCATTTGGAAACGACCAAGCCATTGATGGTGAGGTCGTTTTTTCTACAGCTATGGTGGGTTATCCGGAGAGTCTGACAGACCCCTCCTATTCTGGTCAAATACTCTGTGTAACTTATCCTCTTATAGGTAATTACGGGGTGCCCAAAGATACAATAACCAATAATCTTTCATCATTTTATGAATCGGAAAAAATTCATGTCAGAGGATTGATTATTTCAGATTATTCGTTTACATATAGTCACTGGAATGCCTCCAGAAGCCTTGATGAATGGCTGAAAGAACAAGGTATTCCGGGAATATTTGGCATTGACACAAGAGAGCTTACAAAAATTTTGCGGGAAAAAGGATCAATGTTGGGTAAGATCGTTCCGGAGGGCAAAACTTTGAATACCATAAAAGACCCTAACCTTATTAATCAGGTGGATTTAGTAAGCTGTAAAGAGGTACTCAAGTATGGTTCAGGATTAAAGAGAGTTGTACTTGTAGATTGCGGTGTTAAACATAATATAATAAGGTGTTTTGTAAACCGGGGTGTTCAGGTTATCAGAGTCCCGTGGAATTATGATTTCAGCACAATTGAATATGATGGACTCTTTATCTCAAATGGCCCCGGAGATCCGAATCATTGCGATGAATCTGTTTTAAATATCAAAAAGGCATTAGAAAAAGAGAAACCTATATTTGGTATTTGTATGGGTAATCAACTCTTGTCAAAAGCAGCAGGAGCATCAGTTTTCAAACTTAAATACGGGCACAGAAGTCACAACCAGCCAGTTAGAATGAGTGGTACAAACAAGTGCTATATTACTTCTCAGAATCATGGATTTGCTGTAGATGACTCCACATTGGGAGGGGACTGGGAACCATTGTTTATTAATATGAATGATGGTACAAATGAGGGAATTAAACATAAGAAAAAACCATTTTTCTCCTGTCAGTTCCATCCTGAAGCATCGAGCGGACCTACTGATACAGAATTCCTATTTGACGATTTTATAAAACTCCTTTAGAGATGATTGACAACAACATAAAAAAAGCTTTAATTCTAGGTTCCGGAGCTCTTAAAATTGGAGAGGCCGGTGAATTTGATTACTCAGGTTCTCAGGCTCTTAAAGCGCTTAGGGAGGAGGGAGTTGAGACTGTCCTTATAAACCCTAATATTGCGACTGTCCAAACCTCTGAAGGGGTAGCAGATAAAATATATTTTCTACCTGTAACACCTTACTTCGTGGAAGAGGTTATCAAGAAGGAGAGGCCGCAAGGTATTTTACTTGCCTTTGGTGGTCAAACTGCACTTAATTGCGGTGTTGAATTGTTCAGGTTGGGTGTTTTTGAAAAATACAATATTAAAGTACTTGGAACACCTGTTCAGTCAATCATTGACACTGAAGACAGAGAGTTATTTGTAAAAAAACTGGATCAGATAGATGTCAAGACTATAAAAAGTCATGCAGTTGAAAATTTTGACCATGCTAAGACAGCCGCCGAAGATCTCGGATACCCCGTTATAATCAGAGCTGCATATGCTTTAGGCGGTTTGGGGAGTGGCTTCTGTAATAATGAGCAAGAACTTAAAATACTTTGTGAGAAAGCCTTCTCCTACTCACCTCAGGTCTTGGTTGAAAAGTCGTTAAAAGGATGGAAGGAGATTGAATATGAAGTGGTAAGGGATAGGTTTGACAACTGCATAACAGTATGCAACATGGAAAACTTTGATCCACTTGGAATTCACACAGGCGAAAGCATAGTGGTCGCTCCCTCACAAACACTTACAAATAGCGAATATCACCTTTTAAGAGAGCTTGCTATAAAGATTGTCAGGCATATAGGTATAGTTGGAGAGTGTAATGTACAGTATGCTTTTGATCCATATTCAGAGGATTACAGAGTTATTGAAGTTAACGCAAGGCTAAGCAGGTCTTCCGCTCTTGCATCAAAAGCAACAGGATACCCGCTTGCATTCGTTGCTGCTAAACTTGGTTTAGGATACGGATTATTTGACCTTAAAAATTCCGTCACTCAAACAACACCTGCTTTTTTTGAACCTGCACTTGATTATATTGTCTGTAAAATTCCAAGATGGGATCTCTCAAAATTTCAGGGTGTTTCCAGAGAGATAGGCTCAAGCATGAAGAGTGTTGGTGAGGTTATGGCTATTGGAAGGACATTTGAAGAGGCAATTCAAAAGGGACTGAGAATGATTGGACAGGGTGCTCACGGGTTCGTCGCGAACAGGGAGATTTCTGTTCCTGATATTGATAAATCTTTAAGAGAGCCTACAGACAACAGAATTTTTGTAATTTCAAAAGCTTTCAAAAAAGGTTATACGGTTGATGAGATTCACGAATTAACAAAAATAGACAGGTGGTTTCTTGAAAAGTTATACAATATTCACAATACATCTATTGAACTAACTGAGTATAACGACATATCCAAATTGCCTGTTGAACTCCTTAAAAAATCAAAACAACAGGGCTTTTCTGATTTTCAGATTGGCAGACTTTTATACAAAGAAACAATGGATGTAGACGAAGCTTCATCAATTGTAAGAGCTTTCAGAAAGGAGCATAAAATAGTACCTGTTGTTAAACAAATTGACACACTAGCGGCTGAATTTCCTGCTGTAACAAATTATTTGTACCTTACATATAATGGTAACTTTAACGATGTAAAATATCTCGGAGATAAAAGATCTATTATTGTACTTGGCTCAGGGGCCTACAGAATCGGCAGCTCTGTTGAGTTTGACTGGTGTAGTGTAAATGCTTTGGAAACTATCCGAAAGGAGGGATGGAGAGGTGTTATGATTAACTATAATCCAGAAACAGTTTCTACAGACTACGACATGTGTGACAGGCTATATTTCGATGAGCTTACTTTTGAAAGAGTCATGGATATATATGAGCTTGAAAATCCGGAAGGGGTGATAATTTCAGTTGGCGGGCAAATCCCAAATAATCTGGCTGTCAGATTGGACAAAAGTGATGTAAAGATACTTGGGACTACAGCAAAGAGTATAGATAATGCAGAAGACAGACATAAATTTTCATCAATGCTGGACAGACTTCAGATCGATCAGCCAAGATGGAAAGAGTTGACAACATTGGATGATGTATTTGAATTTGTCTCCTCAGTAGGTTATCCTGTTCTTGTCAGACCGTCATATGTGCTTTCCGGAGCAGCAATGAATGTTTGTTCAAATGACTCAGAACTGGAAGAGTTTTTAAAATTGGCTACAGATGTATCCAAAAAACATCCTGTTGTTGTTTCTGAATTTATTCAAAATGCAAAGGAGATTGAATTTGACGCAGTTGCACAAAATGGAGATGTTATTGCTTATGCAATCTCAGAACACATTGAATTTGCCGGGGTTCACTCCGGAGATGCGACTATCCAGTTTCCTCCTCAAAAACTATATGTGGAAACTTCCAGAAGGATTAAGAGAATTGCCAGAAAAATTGCAGGAGAGCTCAATATTTCCGGACCATTTAACATTCAGTTCCTGGCAAAGGAGAATGATATAAAAGTAATTGAATGTAATCTCAGGGCATCCAGAAGCTTTCCTTTTGTATCCAAAGTTTTAAAAATCAACTTAATTGAATTGGCTACAAAGGTGATGATTGGCGAGAAGGTTGAGCCACCAAGTAAAAGTGCATTTGATTTAGATTATGTAGGTATAAAGGCATCGCAGTTTTCTTTTACAAGACTTCAAAAAGCTGACCCGGTTCTGGGAGTGGATATGGCATCAACAGGTGAAGTTGGTTGTATAGGAGATGATACCAACGAGGCCATTTTGAAAGCAATGCTCTCTGTTGGATATAAACTCCCTCAAAAAGGAATATTGCTCTCAACCGGAGATGCAAAGCAGAAGGCAGAACTTCTTATGGCTTGCAAGCTACTGCGGGAAAATGGCTTCCAGCTTTACGCCACCGGAGGAACTCATAAATACCTTGTTGAAAACAATATTGAATCTACTCTTGTATACTGGCCAAGTGAAAAAGAGAGTAAACCTCAGGCAATGGAGCTTCTTCATTCAAGAGTAGTTGATTTTGTCGTTAACATCCCTAAAAACCTTACCCAGGAAGAACTCGACAATGGATATAAAATAAGAAGAGCAGCAACCGATCTGAATATCCCTTTAATTACCAATGCAAGATTGGCAACAGCTTTTATCAGGTCATTTTCTGCAATTTCAATAGATCAGATCCAGATTAAGAGCTGGGATGAGTACAAATCTTAATTATAATTAGCTATATTTGTAGGGATTGGACAAATATTATTACTAATATGATTCTGAACAAACAGGTTGGAGTTTTCTTAAATCTTGTACACTGTAAGTTCAAACAGTTTATGAATTCGATTTTTGCTGAACACGGATTCAACCTGACAGCTGAACAGTTTTTAGTGATGGATACTCTGTGGGATGAGGGGATAATGTCACAGCAGGAGATAGCAAATATTATCCTGAAGGATAAAAATTCTGTTACAAAGCTGATTGATGCACTTGAAAAGAAGGGGCTTGTAATCAGAATAGCCGGTGAAGAGGATAGAAGACAGAAGATGATTCATCTTACTGAAAAGGCGGTTGAGGTAAAGGAGGCTATCACTAAAATTGCTCTGGAATCCACAGATAATATTATAAAAGATATACCAAAAGATGAGCTTATAAGTTTTATAAAAGTTCTTCATAAAATGGCAAATAATATTGATTCACTAACTTTAAATAATGAGCAATAACTATTTAAATCCATCAGAGATTGTAGATTACACAGAGGAGACAGGGATAAAAAAGGCAGAAATGCCAATTTTAAGAACTCTCCTTCTTGCATTCTTAGCGGGTGTTTTCATTGCCCTTGCATCGGTAGGAAGCAATATTATATCCCACAATATTGAAAACATAGGAGTAGCTAAATACCTTGCAGGACTAATCTTTCCAACAGGTCTGATTCTTGTGGTTATTGCAGGGGCAGAACTGTTCACCGGAAATAACCTGATTTCCATAGCTGTTCTGGCAGGAAAAGTAAAATGGAGTAAGTATTTTTGGAATTTAACAATGGTGTGGCTCGGAAATTTAGTGGGTTCTGTTTTTATTGCTTTACTTATCTATTTATCAGGACAATTAAATTACACAGATGGTCTGCTTGGTGCATATACTATTAAGGTAGCAGCATTGAAAACATCACTCTCATTTACTGAGGCTTTAGCATCCGGCATTCTCTGTAATTTACTGGTTTGTCTTGCAGTCTGGATGTCATATTCAACTAAGGATATTGCTGGAAAAACCCTTGTAATATTCTTCCCCATTTGGCTTTTTATTGCTTCCGGATATGAACACTCAGTTGCAAATATGTACTATCTCACTGCAGGCCTTTTAGCAAAGAACAACCCTGACTTTGTTTTAAAAACATATGAGTCGCTTAGTCTCCCAGCCGAAAATCTAAATAATCTTACAATAATAAATGCCTTTACGGACAATCTCGTCCCTGTAACCATTGGAAATCTTGTGGGCGGGGCTCTCTTTGTTGGAGCCTGGTACTGGTGGGCATATAAAAAAGTATCCAGATAAACTAATGACAGATTACAAATTAAGAAACCTTACAACAGGTAGAGTATTTGATGACACAGGATGGCTTCTTACCGATCCTCAGTATGATAAGCCAACATTGATCAGAAGTGAGTATTCTGTAAAGCAAATTGATTGTTCAAATGAAGATAATGGATTTTACAAGTTTTCTGATTGGCTGCCTGTTAACAGAAAGCTAAAAAAATCTTCTTATCCTGTAACATATAAAGCTGAAGAGCTGGGAGATATCCTTGGCCTTGATAATCTTTGGATTACTTTTAACGGATATTGGCCGGAGAAAGGCGCCGGTATGACAACTTGCTCATTTAAGGAAACAGAAGCTTTTTCAGTTTGTGCAAGATTGGTTACTTCTGATAAGGTAATGGTAGTGGCTTCAGCAGGCAATACAGCAAGAGCTTTTGCAAGGGTATGCTCTGACAATAATATTCCATTATTGCTTGTAGTTCCTGAAGAGAATCTGGATGCTCTTTGGTTTGATTCAAAAATTGAGGAGTGCGTAAAATTAATTTCAACACCAAAAGGGAGCGACTATTTTGATGCAATTGACCTTGCTTCAAAAATTTGCAAATCCGGTAAGTTTTTTGAAGAGGGAGGTGCCAAGAATGTGGCTAGAAGAGATGGAATGGGTACTACAGTGCTGTCGGCAGCTACAACTATTGGAAGAATTCCTGATAATTACTTTCAGTCAATTGGGAGTGGCACTGGTGCTATTGCAGCGTGGGAGGCAAATCTCAGGTTAATTGAAGATGGCAGGTTTGGGAAAAATAAGATGAAGCTTCTTCCTTCGCAAAATTACCCATTTACCCCAATGTATGACGCATGGAGAGCTCACAGCAGATCTTTGCTCCCGTTTGATGATAACCTTGAGCGGGCAAAAGCTCTTATAATTAAGGCTAGGGTTCTATCCAACAGACGGCCACCCTACTCAGTTCCCGGTGGTTTATATGATGCTTTAAAAGATACCGGGGGTGATATTGAAATTGTAGACAATCTTGAACTTGATGCTGCATGCAGACTTTTTGAAGAGGTTGAAGGTATTGATATTCATCCTGCAGCAGGCGTTGCTCTGGCTGGAATGATGAAGAGCATTGAATCAGGTAAAGCTGATAAATCTTCATTGAATATGCTAAACATAACCGGAGGAGGTGATAAGAGGTTTAAAAATGAAAATTTAATTATCAATCTTAAACCAAATTTTGTTTTGGACAATAATACAGATCTTGCCGAGATTATAAAACTGGCGGAATCTCTTTTTTAAATTGGACTATGGATTTTAAATTTGCTTCGACCTTCAGGCCGAAATTTTTCTCGCTTTTCAATAAGGGAGCTTATAATAAAAAGACTTTTACATCAGACCTTATCGCAGGTATTATTGTTGGTATTGTTGCCCTTCCTTTGGCAATTGCGTTTGGTATTGCTTCAGGTGTATCACCACAACAGGGTCTGATTACAGCTATTGTTGCCGGCTTATTAATGTCTCTATTTGGTGGCTCAAATTTCTTAATCGGAGGCCCAACAGGGGCGTTCATTGTAATAGTCTATGGTATAGTATCTCAATATGGAGTTTCAGGACTAATTATTGCAACAGTCCTTGCCGGAATTATGCTGGTTGCAATGGGTATTTTTAAACTGGGGAGTATAATCAAGTTCATCCCCTATCCTATTGTCGTTGGCTTTACAAGTGGTATCGCACTTGTTATTTTCTCCACGCAAGTAAAGGATCTTTTAGGACTTCAAATTGAAAATGTTCCGTCAGAATTTATTCCTAAATGGGTAAGTTATTTTGAAAATATCTCCTCATTAAATTTTTGGGAAGCAGGAATGGGGATTTTCAGCCTTTTGGTTATAATATTTTGGCCAAAGATTACAACCAAAATACCCGGATCTCTTATCGCAATATTCGTTGGGACCTTTGCTGCACTTCTTATTAATAAATTTGGGGGTGTTGAATTTGCAACTATAGGTAGTAAATTTCCCGAACTGGCCGGTGGTATTCCTCTACCAAAGCCTGAGGCACCTAAAATTGACTTTGAAGCCGTAAAAATGCTTTTTCAACCAGCTTTAACGATAGCTTTATTATGTGCAATTGAGTCTCTTCTTGCTGCTATGGTCGCTGATGGAGTAACTGGCAAGAAGCACGATTCAAACACAGAATTAATTGGACAAGGAATTGCAAACATTGTAACTCCGTTTTTTGGAGGAATACCCTCAACCGGTGCAATAGCAAGAACGATGGCCAATATTAATAATGGTGGCAAAACCCCGGTTGCCGGAATAATACACGCTGTAGTTTTACTCCTGATTTTCCTCTTTCTGATGCCTTACGCAGTATACATACCTCTGTCTGTGCTTGCTGCAATATTGGTAATAGTGGCATATAATATGAGTGAATGGAGAACATTTAAATATCTGTTAAAAGGGCATAAAGCAGATGTTGCAGTTCTCCTCCTTACATTTTTCCTGACCGTAATCATAGATTTGACTGTTGCTATAGAAGTAGGTGTCCTTCTTGCAATTATTCTTTTTGTTAAACGAGTTTCTGAAACTTCAAGCATTACTCAGATAGAGAAAGATTTTCTGCCTTCAACTGAACGGGGTGAGTACACTTCAGATGTAGAGATTCTGGATATACCAAAGGGGGTTGAAGTATACGAAATTGATGGCCCGTTTTTCTTTGGATTGGCAAGTAAGCTTGATGAAATTGACACTGCATCATACCATATAGTCAAAGCAAGAGTTATTAGAATGAGGAAAGTTCCGTTTATTGATTCAACCGGTTTAAATAACCTTAGAAATTTATGGAAAAGATCGAATAAAGAGAAAATTCAAATGATTCTCTCCGGGGTTAGTGATGATGTTCTTAGTTCTTTGACAAAATCAGGTTTTGCAGATGAAATTGGAAGAGAGAACATATATCCTCATATTCAGCTTGCACTTGAAAGGGCTGCCGATGTAGTAAGGCAACAGAACGAAATTGCCTTAAAAAAAGGGGCCAGGAATGGGTAATTTTCAATTACCTCCCAAAACGAGAGGGATAATACTTATTCTGTTAGCTAATCTTTTTTTCGCAATTAATATGCCTGTTTCAAGAGAGCTTACACCGGAATGGATTAATCCATTTGGTCTCTCTCTATTCAGAATATCATTTGCATTTATCTCATTTCTAATTCTTTCACTTTTTATAAAGGATACTTCTGATGGGTTTACAATTAAAGAGCATCTGATACTTATTCTTGCAGGATTGATGGGAACTGCTGCAAACCAGCTCTCATTTTTAGCCGGGCTCTCTATGACATCCCCTGTTGATGCCTCACTGATAATAACAATAACACCAATTATTACAATGCTCTTTGCAGCTGTGATAATTAAAGAGCCAATATCTTTTAAAAAAGCGTCCGGTGTGATGATTGGAATGTCAGGTGCTGCAATTATATTATATACAGCCCGATATGGCCATTTTGAACAGAGCGGGACTTTAAAAGGGAACCTCGTTGTGCTGATAAGTTGTTTTGTTTATGCACTATACCTTGTAATAATCAGACCTCTTATGGCTAAACACTCTCCCGTTCATATTATGAAATGGACATTTTTATACGGGGTCGTTATTGCTCTGCCATTTACATATGATAAGATTCAAATTAATCCGGGAGCATCTATAACTGAGTGGATACAACTTGGATATGCTCTTGTGTTTGGAACTTTCACAGCCTATCTTCTTGTAGCGTTTTCTTTAAAATTATTAAGACCAACCACAGTAAGTATGTTCAACTACATTCAGCCATTAATAGCCTCCTCTATTGCAATTGCTTTTGGTCAGGATGTATTAAACTGGACAAAACCTGTCTCTGCACTTCTGATATTTATTGGAGTATATCTGGTAATAACTTCAAAATCAAGAGCTGATTTACTAAAGGGAGGAAATTAGAACAGGGTATCACGCAAATGATCTAAAAGAAAAATCTCCTTTTGCAGAAACCATCTTATTATAGAGAGCCTCTGCAGCAGGAGATCTGCAAATATTTAATTAAATTACGCTCTTCTGAGAATAATTGCTGTGCCCATTCCGCCTCCTATACAAAGCGATGCCAAACCAATATTTTTATTTTCTGCAATCAGTTCATGAATGAGAGTGACGATTATCCTGTTTCCGGAGGCACCAATCGGGTGTCCTAAGGCAATTGCACCGCCATTGATATTAGTTACTTTGTCAATCCACTCTTTTGTTACTCCGTGTTCATCAATTAGCTCTTTGATAACACCAAGTGACTGAGCGGCAAAAGCTTCGTTAAGTTCAACCAAATCCATCTCAGAAAGAGACATCCCCGCATTTTTCAACGCTTTTCTGATAGCGGGCACAGGCCCCATACCCATAATTTCAGGTTCTACTCCGCCCTGACCAACTGCAACAATTTCTGCCATTGGTTTTAATCCGAATTTTGCAACAGCCTCTTCAGATGCTACCATAACAAACGAAGCTCCGTCATTAACACCAGAAGCATTACCTGCAGTAACAGTCCCCTCTTTTTTAAATGCAGGCTTTAATTGTGCAAGCTTTTCCGGAGAAGATGTCCTGTTAGGGAATTCATCTTTAGAAAAAATAATTGTCTCTTTTTTTGTTACAATCTCCACTGGAACAATTTCTTTTTCAAATTTTCCTGAATCAACTGCCTTAATAGCTTTTTGCTGAGAGTTAAATGCAAATATATCCTGATCTTCTCTGGTAATGCCGTATTTTGATGCAATATTCTCTGCTGTAATACCCATGTGGTAATTATTAAATGCATCAGTAAGACCATCGGCTACCATATGGTCTACTGCCTGAATATTACCCATTTTATTACCCGTTCTGAGATTGCCATTCAATACAAAACCTGCGTTTGACATTGATTCAGTCCCTCCGGCAATTATTACATCTGCTGAACCCGATAATATTTCGGCAAAAGCATTCATAACAGCCTTCATTCCTGATCCGCAAACCATATTCAGTGAATATGCCGGAATTTCAACAGGGATTCCGCCCTTAACGGCAGCTTGTCTTGCAACTCCCTGAAGTTGACCGGCTGATAGAATATTACCTGCAATAACAGAGTCTATGTTATTGGGTGAAATACCTGTCTCCTTAATAATCTCTTTGATTACCAATGCGCCCAATTCGCCCGGATTAAAGGGAGAAAGAGAGCCCATAAATTTCCCGATAGCAGTTCTTTTTGCTGCTACAATGTAAACCTTCTTCATATTAAAGTCTCATTTTAATTAAGTTGTCCGGAATAATAAGTCTGGCACCTGTTGCTTCTTGAACTTGTTCAACTGAGAACTCATGGTGAATCTCTCTAAGAACAATTCCATCCGTTGTTATATCCATTACCCCCATTTCGGTAATTATCATATCAACCTGACCCGCGGCAGTCAGAGGTAAATTACATTTTTTCAATATTTTATGTGCTCCTTTCGCTGTATGCTCCATAGCAAGAATTACTCTTTTAGCTCCAGCAATTAAATCCATTGCCCCTCCCATTCCAGGGGTTTTTTTACCGGGAATCATCCAGTTTGCAAGATTACCCTCTTGATCAACCTCCAGAGCACCAAGAAAAGTAACATCTACATGGCCTCCTCTGATTATTGAGAAAGACATCGAGCTGTCAAAAGCGGACGACCAGGGAAAGAATGTAATATATCCCCCGCCTGCGTTTGTAAAATTTCTATCCTCCTTACCAAGTTCAGGCTCAGGGCCCATACCAAGTAAACCATTCTCTGACTGGAGAGTAACCTTTACCCCTTCCGGAAGGTAGTTAGGGATTAAAGTAGGTAATCCGATTCCCAGATTTACAACATCCCCGTCTTTGAGTTCGAGAGCAGCTCTTCTGGCTATCACCTCTCTGATCTGATTCTTGTCCATATAGCAAATATTGAAATTTATAAATTTTTTGTTGAAGCTCTTTTTACATATTCCTGAGCGATAAAAGAGGCAACATCATCGGCATAACTGTTCATACCAAAGCCGGCATCATAGCCAAGCTCTTTTGCCAATTCATGTGAAATACGGGGGCCTCCGCATACCAAAATGACCTTGTCTCTTAATCCCTCAGCCTCAAGAAGTTCAACCAATTCAACAAGGTTTTTAACATGGACATCTTTTTGTGTGACTGTTTGGGAAACAAGCAGCGCATCTGCTTTAAGTTCAAGGGCTTTTGAAATAAATTCTTCATTTGGCACCTGAGAACCTAAATTGTGTGCTTCAATCATTTCATATCTCTCTAATCCATAATGGCCGGCATACCCTTTCATGTTCATTATTGCATCTATTCCAACTGTATGAGCATCTGTACCAGTACTTGCACCTACAACAATCAGAGCTCTTCCGACATTTTCTCTGACATAGGTGTCTGTCTCGTGCATATCCATCACTCCTGATTCTACTTTAGGTACAGATATTGAGGTAAAATCAACATTATGGGTACAACTTCCATAACAATTAAAAAAAGTATACCCCGGAGTGAGTTCTTTATAAAAAACAACCTGAGGGTTCTCCATTCCCATTTTTCTGATGAGTTGCTTAGCAGCTTCAATAGCTTCATCTCCAACAGGAACCGGTAAAGTAAAGCTTAGCTGAACTTTACCATCATTCATCGTATCCCCATAAGGTTTTACACTTTTGAGATCAAGTGTTTTATCAAATTCTTTTGATTTCATTGAATATAATCCGCCGCTCATTTTTATTTACCTCCCATCATTAAGTTAACATATGGATTCATGTAATTTGGACCCTTCTCCACGACACCTTCTAGTCCCTTTCCACCGGTTCTTGGTCTTTTAACATTTCCAAATATACCTTTTTCCAGTGCAGAGAAAAGTCCCTCCTGATTTATTCTTTCGAGAAGTTCTATTGACATGTTAACAACCTCCTCTGCCCTTTTTCTTGCAATACCACCCTCTTTAAATTCCATCTCCTCTCCAATTGTTCTCATGTTATTGAAAATGTATTTTGCATTCTCAATTGATAAATATCTATCTGACATAAAAGGAGTATGTATTGCCTCAGTAGGCATTCCCAACAATTGAATTCCCTGACCGGTCCAGATACCTATCATATTGAAAAGAGCATCCTGAATATGACCTCTGAAAATATTCCCTGTCATAAACTTTGTTGGAGGCATATATTTAAGTGGTGCATCTGGAAATATTTCTCTTGTCATCTGCGCTTGTGCAAGCTCATATATAAACCCATTTTCAAGATCAGGGTCCATTTCAAAAGCATGCCCAAGACCCATCTGTTTTTGAGGTAATCCGGCAATAAGAGCAAGTTGCTCATTAATTAAATCTGAAGCAAGAACTGTATGCGCCTCTTCAAAAGCATCAGCAGTGGTAAGATAATTATCTTCTCCGGTATTAATTATAACCCCTGCAAATCCATTAATTACTCTTGAAAAAAATTGATCTACAAGAGTTCTCTGCATATTGATATCCCTGAACAAAATTCCGTAAAGCGCATCGTTGAGCATAACATCCAGACCTTCAAATGCTCCCATTACCGCAATCTCAGGCATACATAAGCCTGAACAGTAGTTGCATAGTCTGATATACCTGCCTAACTCCTCTCCGGTTTTGTCAAGAGCAGATCTCATTATCCTGAAATTCTCCTGAGTTGCGAAGGTTCCTCCAAAACCCTCAGTAGTTGCTCCATAAGGAACATAATCCAGTAATGACTGACCGGTAGTTCTGATAACAGCAATAATATCAGCTCCCTGTCTGGCAGCTGCTTCTGCCTGGACCACATCTTCGTATATATTACCAGTTGCTACTATTACATATAGATAAGGACGGGGTCCCTCTCCCATTGTTTTAAGATAGTGCTCTCTTCTTTCCCTTCTCTCACTAATCTTTCTTATGCTCTCTTCAATAACTGGTTTTAATACAGCTTCAATTTTTTCTTTTGAAGAGATCACCAGTTTTGTTATATCAAGTTTACCTGCTGAAACTCTCTCTGCAATCTCCTGAGGTGTTAATCCTTCAGAAATAATTGCATTTCCTATGAAGAAAAGGAGACCCTCGCTAAGAACACCTCTCTCTTTTATAAAATCAACAAGTATATTGGGAAGCGGGACCATATTTTCATCTACTCCATCAATACCAACAAGTCTGCAAAGTGTCCTTTCAACTGCAACAGTTGAATATCTCTCTACAAACCCCTGGACATCAATTGCGATATTACCTGCCAATTTCCTGGCTTGTTCCACTTTTTTGAAATCCAATCCTAATTTGCTCTGCATATCATTATATTATATAGTTTCTTTATTATTGACCAATAATCTGGAGGCCTCCTCCAGCCATTCGCTATCTATCCCAAGGGATTTTGCAATATTAATTGCCTCCCTGGGTGCATCTGAATCATCTGTATGGATAAGTTCATAATTCATTTCACCATTGACAAATCCTCTTACTCTCAGCTTTATACACCCTCTTGCACTTAAATTGTAATGTGACGCAATTAAGGTAAGTAGTTTCCGGCTTTTAAGGAGGGTAATTAAAGACTCTACCAGAGCTCTTCCTTCATATGGATTTGTTGTTCTTGCAGGTTCATCCAGGAGTGCAAGGATTGAAGAAGTTTCTGATGATTGTTTTAACAAATTATCAATCTTCCTCATCTCAGCTGCAAATGATGAAAGACCTTTATTTATATCCTGATAATCTCCGCTTAAGTAGTGAATCTCATGAACCGGAACTATCTCTGCATATTTCGCCGGTACTCCAAAACCAAATTGAAACATATACTGTGAAAGAGCAAGAGTTCTTAAAGTAACGCTCTTACCGCCCATATTTGCACCCATTAGCACTACAGGTGACTCTCTTTCTAATGAAATATCAACCGGTTGATAATTTAAACCCTTTATGGAAAGTGTTGATGATATTTGGGGATTAAATAATCCTTTATATAGTGTTCTTTCACTAGAAGTCTCTGGAATTGAGAGTTTTAACTTATTGACTATCTCTGCTTTTGCAATAATAATATCAATTTCTGCGAGATTATGCAATGCCTGACTAAGTGAAGGAACAGACCCCCTTAACTTATCTCCGATATCTTTTCTTATTCTGTCTTCAATTAAAGAACACTTTAAGAAAAGATCTTCATCAAATACACCCAGTGATTTTAGCTCTTTTCTTAAAATAGAAAGTTCATAATCATAAGTATCGTATATATAAAAGGAGGGGATTCTCTGTCCTTCAGGGTCGAGAAGTTTAACAACATCAGAGAGGTCTGGTAATTTCGGGAAAGAATCAGAGAAGATAGTAATAACCTGTTTCAAAGAATCAGATAATAGTGCAAGATTTTTAATTTCAAATATCTCAATATCATCGGGTGTTTTCCCGTTATTCAGGGCGCTGAGGGTATTCCTTATATCTCTAACTCCACAAAGAGTATCTTTAATCAGGCGAACCTTGTTATGATTTTCACTTAAAGATATTGCATTTAAAGTCTCTTTAAGCAGTATGTAATTTGAAGCTATTTTACTTGCAGAAACAGACATCTCTTTCTCCAGCAATAAATTGCTGGAGAGGGATGATGAGAGCTCAAGACCTGCAATGAGACTTCTCATACCTAATGGCAGCTCTATAACTGTTCTAAGCTTCATGAGTTATCCTCCTTATATCATAAACAGGTAATTTTATTGCAGAGGAGAGCTTTGAACACAATTTTTCAGAATCAAGTATATATCCTTCAGGTGAGACAGGATTTGCACAAACTGCCAGCAATTTACTTTTATTCAAAACTCTCAATTTTCCTCCTGATTTTATAAAAGATGTAAAATTAGTATGAGATATGAAAGCTTTTGAAAAATCGCTTATAATTAATTCAATTTTCCTTTCCAGGCACAATGACCGTATTTGATTAAGGAATCTGTCAGTCAATGCTCCGGTAATCAATATTGCCTTTGTATCTGATACATCATCCGGATTGATAGAATCAGAATTAAAGACTCCTCCTTTTAATAATTGATTGAAGTTTCCATGCGAATCTATACTCCAGATACCGCTCACAGGAATATTCTCTCTATTATTACCAACCATATCTGTTTTTTCAAGGTTTATAAGTGCAACCATAAAAGCTGTTTTAAACACAAGAGTGTCAATACTAGCAGATATAGCAGCACCTGTAGATAGTATAAGTCCCTCTGTTACAGCAGGTGATGCAATACTAACCCTTGAGAGAGCTCCGTCAATAATAGCAAGGTCGGCTCCAAATATTTCCAAAGCTCTCTCTATCCATCTTTTAAGTGCCTCAGTTGTTGGATGGCCCGATAATTGGCTTTTTCCCTGAGATAAAGCTCTCGCTGTTACTACTCTTCCCAGGGATGTTTTTCTATGGGAAATATCGAGTAGTTCAGACAAGATTCTCCTCTCTCTGTAATGCTTTTCACTTGTAGCAAACAGAGTCCCCTGCCTCAGAAAAATTTCAGGTTTTGAAGTGCCGGTTACTAAATCTACAGTCTCACCATCTATGCCCGCAGAGCTTACGGCAACCGTGAAACCCTCTGCAGGCAGTCGATTTAGAATATAGTTAAGACACTCCGTTTTGCCTGTATTTTTTCCGAGACCAACAACAGAAATACTTCTGCAGCTAAGAATCTCCTGAACAAACGGCATAGTATTAATCTTTATGAGATCTCTCTTTTCTTAAAAGGTGGGCAGGTTCAATTGATAGCCTTTGCCCCTTGTGAAGAGAGGCTACTCCCTCAACAGGATTGTTTGCCTTGCAGTCATCACAATCACAACTATTTACATAATTCTCCGGCTCTGAATAAGTTGTTATAACTCCCTCGAAATTTCTAAGAATAATTTTCCCCGGAGATTGAGAAATAATATAAGTAGGCATAACAGGTGTTTTACCACCTCCTCCCGGTGCATCAACAACAAAAGTAGGAACAGCATAACCGGATGTATGGCCTCTTAAACCCTCAATTATTTCAATACCTTTTGAAACAGGAGTCCTGAAATGTTCCAGACCCATAGAAAGGTCACATTGATATATGTAATAAGGTCTCACTCTCATCTTTACAAGACTGTGAACTAATCTTTTCATAATATTCACACAGTCGTTTACTCCTCTCAGCAGTACCGACTGGTTTCCCAGGGGTATCCCGGCATTTGCCATTCTCTCACAAGCAGCAATTGACTCCGGAGTAATCTCGTTAGGGTGGTTAAAGTGTGTATTAAGCCATATTGGATGATATTGCTTAAGCATATCTACCAGTTTATCGGTGATTCTTTGAGGGCAAACAACCGGTACTCTGGAACCAATCCTAATAATTTCAACATGCGGAATTGCTCTTAGCCTCTTAATAATTGATTCTAACTTAGCATCAGAAACCATAAGAGCGTCTCCGCCTGAAAGGAGTACATCCCTTACTTGCGGAGTTGCAGCTATATAATCTATTGCTTTCTGGATATAATCTGCAGGAGTTTCGTCATCTTTTTGTCCTGCAAACCGTCTTCTTGTACAGTGCCTGCAATACATTGAGCACATATCAGTAATCAACAGCAATACCCTGTCAGGATATCTGTGAGTCAGACCTTTTACAGGAGAGTCTTCATCTTCATGAAGAGGGTCAAGAAGATCTGCTGTGGAGATATGTGTCTCTGATCCGGTAGGGATTGCCTGTTTTCTCACAGGATCATTTGGATTATCCGGATCTATCAGAGTTAAATAATAGGGTGTTATAGCCATTCTTAAAGTCTGAAGAGAACGGCTAACCCCCTCCTCCTCCTCTTTTGTAAGAGGAATATATTTTTTTAGATCCTCCAGGGTCTCTATTCTGTTCTTTACCTGCCATTTCCAGTCGTTCCATTGTTCATCTGAAACATGAGGAAAGAGAATTTTCCTTCTGCTATCTGCCATAATTATTTAAATATATAGTTTTTCAAAAAGTTCCCTAATTGGTTTTGACTCCCTGATAATATTCAGGGTAAGATTTGCATGCCCCTTAGCAAAGCCGTTTCCCACAATAAGATTTATGTCCTTACCAACACCCTCTGCTCCTAAAGCAGCCTTTGTGAAGCTGGTTGCCATTGAGAAGAAATAAACGCTGCCCTGCCCCTTTGTGATAAGAATAGATGTCATCTCAGTAGATGGTACATTTACATTGTTAACAGTAACATCGCATCCTCTGCCTCCGGTGATTGCCATTACTTTGGTATAAACCTCCATAACATTTGTTGCGTCTGCCACTACTACATCTGTTGCAAGTTCCAGGTCTTTAATACGTTGAGCATTCTCTTCAGAGTACTCAACAACTATGACTTTACCTGATTTTCCTGCATTTTGCATTGCCTGATAACAACATAATATTCCTGACTTTCCTCCACCTCCAAGAATACACACAATATCCCCTTCAGTTACCAATCTGTCAACCTGAGCCGGAGCACCAGCAACATCAAGCACAGCCAGTGCCAGTTTTTCAGGAATATCCTCCGGTAATATAGCAAAGAGGCCGCTCTCAAAGAGAATGGCCTCAGCCTGCACATCAATCTGGTCAGATTCAGGGCAAAGTTTTAATATGTGTTTTATCTTTAATGGTGTAAGTGACAACGACACAAGAGTTGCAATTTTATCCCCTACTTTAAGCCTGTTTACAGGAAAAGCACTTCCAATCTGTTTTACAGTACCTATAAGCATTCCACCTGATCCGGTTACAGGATTTTGCATTTTACCCCTCTCTTCAACAATAGAGAGAATCATCTGCTTCATCTTGTCAGGATCTGCTCCGCAGGTTTTTTTTATCTGAGTATATGAGGCTGAGTCAATGTTCAATGTAGATACTTCAATCAGAACCTCATTGTCAAATATCTCCATAGAATTATCCAGGCGATAAGCCGGCTGTGGAAGTGTCCCTGCCGGCTCAATTACCCTGTGTGTCCCATATCTGCAACCTTTTTTCATCTGAAAATCAGGCATATAGTTCTTCAAATATTTTTCTTAATTTTTCTGATTCTCTTAGTAGCTGAAGAGTAATTTCTGCATGTCCCTTCGTATATCCATTTCCAACAATCATTGTAACATCACTGCCTACACCCTCTGCTCCCAGGGCAGCTTTTGTAAAGCTGGTAGCCATTGAGAAGAAGTAAACGAGACCGGTATCTTTTGTACAAAGTATACTGGTCATCTCTGTATCTGTAATATTTACATTATTAATGGTAACATCACACATTTGACCTCCTGTTAACTCCTCTATCTTTTCAAGTACAGGTACTGGCTGAGTAGCATCTGCTGAGAAGACATAGTCACAAAAACCAAGATCAATTAGTCTTTTTGTGCTTCTCTCACTGTGGCAGAGACCTATAACCTTTCCTGTAACTCCTGCTCTCTTTTTCGCCTCATAACAGCATAACATCCCGGATTTTCCACCGGCACCAATTATAAGAACAGTATCTCCGGGCTTAACCAGTTTTGCAGTCTGCGCAGGTGCTCCGGCCACATCAAGAGCCGATAGTGCCAGATTTGCAGGCATATCATCCGGAATCTTGGCATAAATACCGCTTTCAAACAGAATTGCTTTTCCATCAATATCTACCTGATCAATATCAGGACGAATATCCTTGATTTTATCAATTCTTAATGGGGTGAGTGAGAGAGAAACCAGAGTAGCAATTTTGTCGCCAACCTTAAGATCTGTCTTTCCGATAAGAGCATCGCCAATTTTTTCAACAGTACCTAATAGCATTCCTCCCGAGCCGGTTACAGGGTTTCTGTGCTTTCCCTGTTTTTCAACAATGCCCAACATTATTTCAGCAATTTTTGCTTTGTCTCCACCTGCCTGCTCTTCTATCTGAGTAAAACTGGCAGAGTCAATATTAAGTGTCTGAACATCTATGAGAATTTCATTATCATAGATTTCATCCATATTATTATCAATCATGTTTGCTGGCTGAGGAAGTACTCCCTTAGGTTCAATCACTCTGTGAACACCGTATTTATTGCCTTTTTTCATATATAAATTTAATTATTTGTTTGTTAGTTACTATCTTGGTTTTAGACCTAAAATTTCACGGGCTTCTGCCGGGGAGGCGATATCTCTTCCCAACTCTTTCGCCAATCTTACCACCTTCTCAACCAACTCACCATTTGATTTGGCAAGCACCCCTTTTGACAGAAATACATTATCTTCAAATCCTACCCTTACATGGCCTCCATCAATGATTGCAGCTACAGCAAGAGGGAACTCGAACCGTCCAACACCTGCAACAGTATAAGTTGCATCCTGAGGAATTGAGCCTCTCAGAAAAACAAAGTCTCTCAATTCACCTGAAATCCCTCCATTCACGCCCATTACAAAATCAAAATGCATTGGTTTTTGAATAAAGCCTTTTTTATGTAGCCTTAAGGCCATATCAATCATACTTTTATCGAAGACTTCCAGTTCAGGTTTTATTCCCCTCTCTATCATCCTTTTGCCAAAATACTTTATAGTATTTTCAGTATTCATAAATACCTCATCCCCACCAAAGTTTAATGTTCCGCAATCAAGAGTTGCCATCTCAGGATTCAATTCTGTAGGCTGAAGCCTTTCATCATCAGTCATGCCGACAGCTCCCCCGGTTGATGGTTGAATTATTACATCAGGACAAACTTTATAGATAGCATCCATAACTTCCCTGAATCTATTTTTATCCTGAGTAGGAGTCCCATCATCCAGTCTGACATGAAGGTGTATGATGGAGGCACCGGCATCATAAGCACTTTTAGCCTCTCTGACACACTCTTCAATAGTGTAAGGGACTGCAGGATTGTGCTCTTTTAGCACCTCTGCACCGCATATGGCAGCAGTAATAATTAGTTTTTCCATTGTATCTTGATTATAACTATTTTCTTTGACAATTTTTTGGTGTCACACAAGTTCCACTGGCTTTACACACAATAATCGGCTCTTCCAGAATATCTGCCGCAGATGGAGATATATCCGGACGAGGAATAATTACCTTTTTAGCAACAAAGTTCATCTTTCTGGATGAGTTACCCTCAGAGACAATTTCACCGGTTGCTTCAATATAATCGCCTGCATATACAGGAGCCATGAACTCTATACTATCATAAGCTTTAAAAAGGCCCTCATCTCCATCCCTTTGAATTAGAAGTTCGGTAGCTACATCACCAAAGAGCTGTAGCATCTTTGCTCCGTCAACAAGATTTCCTCCGTAATGTGCATCGTGAGAACTCATTCTCACCCTAATCAGTGCTGATTTAGACATATCAATTAATTTACTGGGTTTTACAAATAAAGTCAACAAGTATAGCCGGAGTATGAACATTCTCCGGACTAAAGAAGCCTGCCTCTACAATCTCTTCCGCCTCAACAATTACCTTTTCAGCAGCCATAGCAACGATTGGATTGAAGTTTCTGGTTGTCCCCTTGTAATAAAGATTACCTGATTTATCAGCAATAGATGCTCCAACAAATGCTAAATGGGCGTTAATTGGTTTTTCAAGAATAAATTCCCTGCCATCAATTTCAATAACTCTCTTACCCTCCTGAACAACAGTTCCTAATCCAGTTGGAGTGAGAACACCCCCAAGACCGGCTCCCTTCGCCCGGATCCGCTCTGCAAGAGTTCCCTGAGGTGAAAACTCAACTTCTAATTCGCCTGCATTCATTTGATCAATAGCTGCAGGGTTTGAACCGATATAAGAGGTGATAATTCTTTTCACCTTCCTGTTTGCAATAAGTTTCCCCAGCCCTTTATCGGGATATGCAGCGTCATTACAAATAATTGTAAGATCCTTCACATCAGATTCCGCAATAAGGTCCATTATCTTATTTGGACCACCATTAGTAAGAAACCCTCCAACCATAATAGTCATACCGCTCTTTACTTTTGATGCGGCATCCTGAAGAGAGATTAATTTATCCATGAAACGAATGTTTAATAAATTGTGTAAGCAAGAATGTAATTCTGCAAATTTATGAATTATATTACCTCCAAACAATACCTTAGCAGTAATAAAAAACCCTGCATTCGCAGGGTTAATTATAAATTAATATAAATTGCTTATAACTTGACACCAAGTCTCTCTTTTGTTAAAACCGGATTTGCATAAATTGAAATAAAAATTTTCTCCAACTCTTTTACATCTCCTTCAGAATCAGCGGTTTTAAAGGCCACATACTCTTGAAATTTTTGTTTTTGGGCTACAGAATACCTATCGGCAAATCTGTTGCTGCTTAACAATAAATCATAAGCAATAAAATTATTAGGCCAAAGGTGAAAATTTGATGAAATCTTTCTGTCCATAACCTCGCCTAATGATTTAAAGCGTTCATTCTTTTCCATCAGAGAACAAGCACTAATCTCGTCATCACTTAATAATTGACAGAAGGTAAAATGAATTCCACCCTTGAATTGCATAATTCCTGTTAAAATACTATTAAGATCTTCCCCTTCACTTTTTATGTATTTCTGCCTTTTGCTAATATATAGCTCCCTTGCCTTCAATATATCACATGGCTCGTACTCATAAGATACAGAGACAGGAACTATTGAAAGTTCTGCAAAATCTTTTGAAAAGTTTCCGGTACCACTCATATCCAGCATCTTTAGAAGGCCCTGTTCGGTTAAATCAAATCCATCCTTTGTTCTTCCGTTCCTTTGAGCAATCCATACAGAACTCTCTTCATTGGAAACTCTTTTTCTAATGTATTCTGACAGTAAAACAGAAGATGTGTATATTTCCCTTGGGTTAGTATTTCTTACAACCTTAATCATCTTGTTAACCCTGGCGATATCCTCAAGAAGAGGATCCGTAATCAAATTGTCCCCGACTGCCATTTCTGAAGTACTTAATCCTGTTTCAAACAGAATAGCCTGTAAGATTGCAGAATCCAGCATTATGTCACGGTGGTTGGATATAAAAAGATATTTTTTCTTTTTATTCAGTTTTTCAATGCCGGAATGAGTCAAATTGGTTGATGTATCAGACAAAATTTTTTTTATTGCCATTAACATAACTTTACCCTGAAAATCATAAACACTCTCTATGGTGGAAATTAATTTTCCAAGTTCAGACTGCTCTTTCCCCGGAAAAAGAAAGGCAGATATTTTTGAGAGAACCGGATGTTTTGAAATTCTTGTCAAGGCTAAAGCAGCCTCCTGATCATTGTATGGTCGAATGTCTACATACTTATCGTCATTCATTACTTTCTCTTTAGTTAAACAAAGTTACTAAATATTAATCCTATTAAACAAGTTTTGTGCTAACAGAATATACTTCAGGAACAATTGCAAAAAGCACTAAGGTTATTATTGAGAGAGGGATAAAAATGGCTCCTGTGGAAAGTGCAATATAGATTGAATAAGTAAATGGAATTACAAGAAACAGTAGTAAAACAGATAGAGTAACCGTTATAACCAATTCGGATTTAAGACCTTTAACAGCTCTGGAGATCATAGAAAAAACCAGGGGGAATAAGAGAAAAAAGTTCTCCCCCGTTATTGAAAAGATAATAATTGAAAATACTAAAAGAAGGAACTCCGAAGCAATTATATACTCTTTAAGCCTTAACATATTATTTTCTGTCATTCTCTTGAACGAAATTGCAATAAGCAAGGTTGTTAATATTAAAGAAAAAATTGAGAAAAGCTCATCAAACCTCAAGTTTGCTAAGCCAATAAGCTTGTATGATACTCCATTGATTGAAGAGATTAACCATGAGCCAGCCAAAGAGAATGAAACAATACATAACAATACTGCAAGCTGTTTCAGGATAGTTCGCAATACATTAGTTATTGTAATCTTATTTGCTTTAATCAGATATACAAAATTCAGTATAAAACAGAGCAAAACAATAATATTCAATATATTATACCCATCAATTGAGAAAACAACAATTCCAAAAAAGGGAAGAGTAAAGTATAAACTATCTGTTGTTGATCTGAGGTAATTAACATCAGAATATTTTTTCTCTTTAAGGTAACTTTTTACAACCGGGGTTAACTGCTCTCCATAATGCTGAATTGAGGAAAGAGAAATATTTTCAAAAGAATCACGCTCCGTGTGGTAGTAATCAAGATTATCAATAACAGCAATGTTTATTCCCGGGTACTCTTCCTTAATTAGCGAAAAATCAGAGTAGTTAGGAAGGATATTGTATACAAAAGATGTAAGCGAGTATGCTGCAGGAAATCTGGCTTTACTGTAAAGATTCATTAGCTTTTTATTACCCGGAGATGTTTCAAATAAAAGAGCCGGCCCCTTGACACCTCTTGCCTCAATATTTATAATAAACCCCACATCAGATAAAAAATCACCCCTTTTTGTAACTGCCATTTTAATCCCCCCAAGGTTAGTCTCCTCTGCATCAGTGAAAAGTATTTTAACTCCCTGGGACCACTCATCTCTGTATTTAACAACATTAGATGCCAATTCCAAAATAACACCCAAACCATACCCATCATCTGCCGCCCCCTTAGAATAATGTACCTTTCCATTTATTACCTTAGCGTGTCTCGAATCCAAATGAGCCATAAATAAAGCATAAACCGGTTTATCTCCGGAAACAGCGTTTACGGGCGGTAATGATGCGTAAACATTTCCAATTGAATCATAGTATTCAACCATAACATCAAAACCAATATCACGAAGCCTCTCAGCTAGAAAAACACGAACCCTCTCTCTCTCTTCGGGGTGCTCTGAAGAGTGAGGTTCTTTGCTAATTATTTCAATATCATCTGATACTCTATGAGCTGAGAAGCCGGATGATAATTGATTATCAGGATCAGGTAGGATAAAATTACTTATAGAGAGATACGAGGCGACTAACAGCAAGAGTGTTATCAATACAATCCTTTTATAACTTATCATTACATGAGATTATATTTGTTGTATATATTTTTACCCTCAGGTGTGTAAGCAAAATTTATCTCCTCCTTATATCTCTCTTCAACTTTGCCTCTGACCATCTTCATTGTGGAGTTAATCATCCTGTTGTGTTCACTGAATGGTTCTGTGGTCAAAATAAAAGTAGAGGGAAGCCATCTCTCAGGAAACATACCGGCATACACTCCCCTTCCTTTATACTTATCTATTTCATCCCAGACTGCCTTAACCAGTTCTTTGCCAGAGAGTCCGGCACTTCTATCTGCAGTTATAATTGCTATAGTATACGGAGACTGATTATTATACAACATTACCTGCTGAATGATTCTTGATTGAGAGACAAGCATCTCCTCAATCTCCTCAGGTGCGTACTTCTCTCCATCTGAACCTATAAGAAGGCTTTTGAATCTCCCCTTAACATAAAGAAATCCCTCAGGAGTCATATAACCCATATCTCCGGTGTAGAGCCATCCATCCTTGATTGTTTCAGCGGTAGCTTTTGGATTCTTCCAATAACCAGCCATCACATTTTCTCCTCTTACAACCATTTCTCCCGGCACACCCATTGGAAGTTCTTTACCATCGTTATCTACAATTTTAATATCCAGTGGTTTTACCAATATTCCCGAAGAACCCAGCCTGTGTTTGTGATCAGTATTTGTAGAAATAACCGGCGTGGCTTCAGATAGGCCGTAACCCTGGTACATAGGTATTCCTATTGCATAGTAAAAGCGCTGAAGTTCCTTATCTAACAGTGCGCCTCCCCCTACAAAAAAATCCAGCTCTCCGCCCATTGCAAGTCTTACTTTTGAAAAAAGAATCTTGTCAAACAGAGCTTTAAGAGGATAAAGGAGTATTTTAATACCTTTACCTCTGTCCCACCCCTCTCCATTATAAGAGTAAGCAATCTTAAGTGCAAATTGATAAAGATTCCAGCTCAATTTCCCCTTAATTTTGACTGAGTTCTCTATGTTTTTTCTGAAACTTTTTGCCAATGCAGGTACGGATAGAATAAGATTCGGCTTAACCTCTTTAATATTAACAGGAATATTTTTTAATGTCTCCATTGCGGTTTTACCCTGCTGAACTGTAGCAACAATTGCACCACTGGCTATCATTATATAAAAGCCGACAACATGAGCAAAGCAATGGTCAAGAGGAAGAATTATGAAATTTTTATAACCAACCGGGATTGTCATACAAGTCAATGATTGCTCAACATTTGCTGTATAATTTCTGTGAGTCAGAACTACTCCTTTAGGATCTGCAGTTGTACCGGAGGTATAAGTAATAGTAGCAATATCATTATTTTGAAGGCTTTTCCCAATTTCCAAAAAACTAGTATAATTATCTTCAAGATACTTTTTGCCAAGTTCAAAGACATAATCAGAGCTAAACTCACCATTCTGAAGCTCACCTTCAGGTTCAAAAACAATAATATGCCTTAACATGGGCAACTTATCTTTTATTGCTCTGATTTTTAGCAACTGCCTCTCTGTTACCATAAGCAAGACTACATCTGCGTGGATGAGTCGGAAAGACAAATCAGAGCTCTCCTCCAGTTTAACTGAGAGAGGTACATTTGTACCACCAGCATAAAAAATTGCCAGTTCACCAATAATCCACATATTGCAACCCTCTGCCAGTATAGATGCATTTTCTCCCTTTAAATAACCCAGTGAACAAAGGCCTGCACCAAATTGTTGTGCTAGCACCTTGGTCTTTGAATAGGAAGTTGGAAGAAATTCACCATCCCTTTTTTCAAGAAGAAATGTTTTTTCTGAAAACCTGGCAACAGACTCTTCGAACAGATCCAGAAGAGTTCTTTTGTGAACTGAGTTAACTTCATTTTTCATAGCGGTGTATTTTTAATTGCAAATTTAAAATTTAATGTCCAAAATTTGTTCTCCATATTTAAAGTTATTATCTGACAAAGGAATCGACTGGAATTTTGTTTTGTCTCCGGATCTCCTTTCAAAGGCAAAAAAAGAGGACCGACTCATTTTCCTGCACATTGGATATCTTAGCAATGTAAGAGTACGCGAAGAGTCTAAGAGGCTTTTCTCTGACCCCGATGTGGTTAACACTTTGAATAATAATTTCATATGCATTGCGGAGGATAAAGATGATAATCCTGAGTCGTTTCTTATTGCACTTGATATGCTTCTTATGAATCAGGACTATTCATACGGACCTATGAATCTTTTTATTATGCCCGACAGGAGGCCTATCCTTTGCTCATCTGAAACTGACCCCGAACAATTTCTCAATGTAGCTAATAAAATTCTCAGCGCAAAATCAACCCGAAGAGAGTTGCTGGATAAGCTTGCAGATGAGTTATCACACAGAACAAGGTTGTCAGGAGTAGTAACTAATGTTGGAGAGAGAGAATACAATGAAGTTGAGATATTAAATAATTATGTAAAAAATTGGTATCACACAATTTTTCACTCAGATTTTATAAAAAACCTTAAACCATACACCCCTAATCCTGGCAGTCTTTACACAATTGTTGAATATTTAAGATACTTCCCTGACAAAAACATTGAAAACTCTATAGTCTCTCTTTTGGAATACCTTCAGTTTTCACCACTATTTGATCCCATAGATGGTGGTTTCTTCAGACAAGCCGATGACTATACTTGTGAAAAACCACTATTTGAAAAAAATCTGGAGGATAACAGTCAATATTTAATTCTATACTCCAGTGCATTGAATTTATTTGGAAAAGAATCATTCAGAGAGACAATTTACCATGTTTCACATTTTATCAGCAGAGAGCTCTCCTCCTCCGCTGGCGGCTACTTCAGCAGCACAACAATTTCAGATAATATAAACGAAGCTGTTTACTTCTCTACATCAATAAATGAACTAAAAATACTATTTCCCTCCAGATATCAGGAGATTTCACTTGCTCTTGGACTTGACACAAGAGAAGATGGAAACAAACAGCAACTTCCCGTTAGAAATCAAGAGACTTTTAGTATTTTAAAACAAGAAGAATTAGAAACTCTTAGAGCCCGAAGAAAAGAACATCGCGGGTATTTAAAGGACACCAGGGTAATAACTTCGTATAATTCTCAATTAATTAAAGCATTAGCAGTGTCTGGCAATTTTACAGGAGATGAAAACTTGCTTGAGGAGGCTACTGCTCTTTTTGATTACCTGTTAAATCATAATATCAGCACAAAAGGCAGACTTTTAAGATATACATGCTGTTCAAATGGATGCAGATTTGGATTTTTGTCGGATTATGCATATTTCATAGAGTCATCTATTTTCTTGTTTAAAAACACCGGAAAATCAGAGTATAAAAAAATTGCACGGAATTATGCAGATTTTGTAATAGACAACTTTTACAAACCTGAAAATGGGATGTTCAGTAAATCTGAAAAGGGTTCTGAAGTCCCAGTTGTTCCATTTAAAAGAGAGTCAAATATAGATCTTGTAAAACCTTCAGCCAACTCAATTATGGCCGGGAATATGGTTGAGCTGTATAAGATTACAAACGATGAGAGGTATCTTCAAATTGCCAGCCAGCAAGTGGGAAACATTATTCCATCACTCGGATTTTCAGGGCCACTTCTTTCCAGCTGGGCTCACAAAATAATGTTATTTGCACTCCTGCCTAAATAATATTGAACTATCCCCGTAGCTTAAGAATCTGAAATCATTATTTAAGGCATAGTTATAAATTTCCCGCCATCTACTACCAACAAAAGCAGCTATTAAAAGTAATAGTGTGCTTCTTGGCTGGTGAAAATTTGTAATAAGTACATCAATAATTCTGAATGTATAACCGGGAACTATTATTATTCTTGTTCTTGAACTGAATTCATTAATGGATTTGCTCTCCATCCAATCAGCAAGGGCATTAATAGCATCTTTAGAGGGTAATCTGAATTCCCGCGCATATGGTTCCCACTGCTCAACCTCTGATGGATTTGCACCCTCATGACACTTTACACCTATATAATATAGACTTTCCAATGTTCTTGCAGAAGTTGTACCTACAGAAACAATTGATTTATCATCTAAGCCTGATGCCAGTTCTCTTAAAAATTTTAAAGAAACAGAAAAGGGTTCTGAATGCATAGGATGATCTTTAATAGAATCGCTTTTTACCGGTTTAAATGTTCCTGCACCCACATGCAATGAAAGTTCTCCTCGCAATACACCTTTTAAATCCAATTTATTCAACACATTATCAGTAAAATGCAATCCTGCAGTAGGTGCAGCTACAGAACCTCTGTAGCGAGCGTATACAGTTTGATATCTCTCTATATCGCTCTCCTCAGTCTCCCTGTTCAGATATGGAGGAATTGGCACCTTTCCTAACATCTCCATTAAATGTGCAAAAGAGAAGCCACCTTCCCATAAAAACTTAACAGTTGAAGTTTCTCCGTTATTAGACTCTCTTATGGCAGTAAACTTATAATATTCAAGTTCAGGGTGGCCGGTTGAATCAAATAATATTGCCCCGGATTTCCATTTTTTACTGTTTCCTATAACACATTTCCATGTACATTGAGAAGTAGATTCAAAAGAGGTGGTATAATCCGATGGGGTATCCGGTTCAATACAAAATATTTCAATATGGGCACCGCTCTCTTTTCTAAAAAAAAGTCTTGCAGGGACAACTTTGGTATTATTAAATACCATCAATGAATTCTCAGGAATAAACTCTGCGAGATTTGAGAATTTATCATCTTTAATCAGATCATCTTTAAATATTAAAATTTTGGAATCATCTCTATAGGGTAAGGGGTATTTTGCAATTTTTTCTTCTGGCAGATTATAAGAAAAATCATCAATCTTTATTTCAGGCTCCACAATCAATTATTTTTTGCAAAGCTATATAAATATAGGTTTAAAGAAAAATCATCCGTTTTTGAATATTTGTTTACATATGTAATTCTCATATGTAAACCTTCATCTTGACATATGTAGAGACAATATCTTAGGCAAGATTACAGTCCTAATTAGTTTAGAGAATTGTACATAAATGGTATCTATAATCTATTATACGCATCTTTATATCATTGTATACCTGCTTATTACAAGTTTTACATAAAGTTAAATATAGATGATTACGGCTTAAAATCTATATATCGTTCTAAAATTTACTATTATTAAGGTAATTTACTATTTATACGCCTCAATACCAAGTGTATATAGATTGTTTTCTAAACTTTTAAATTAACATCTTCCTAATAGGTATAAAAAGAGTTAATTAATTGATATTTTTATGTTTGAATGGTTATTTCCGAAACATGATTACATTTGTACAATTTGCGCAATTGACTTTTGTAAACAATATTTATATTACATTTGTAATTACAGAAGTTTACATTTATGAAAAGTCGTTTACAGCAATTTTTAGAGGTCGAGCAGCTATCTCCGGCAAAGCTGGCAGACATTATCGGCATTCAACGATCTGGTCTCTCTCATATTTTGTCAGGCAGAAACAAACCAGGATTCGATTTTATACAGAAGCTTCTTATAAAGTTCCCTGCTCTAAACGCAGAATGGCTTATCACAGGCAGAGGGAAAATTTACAAAGAGAGCCCTGACAGGAGTATAACCGAAAAGTCTACATTCAAGAGTAATCCTGCACCTGCTAATAATGAGGACTTATTCATTAATAATGAAAGCATTACAGATAATTTAACGGAATCTGAACTCCCTGAGAATTCCGTAAATGATAATGCGCCGGAGATTCCTCCTGAAAAAAAGAATCTTAAAAGGATATTGCTGATTTATTCTGACAATACTTTTCAAGAGATAAGGCCTGGCAAAGTTGGTTTCTAGGTTTTATAATTTATATCTTTGCGCAAACAAAAAAAATGATGTTCCGGTTACTAATCAAACCTATCCTTTTTTCATTTACACCAGAAACAGCGCATAATATTGTTGCCAGATTGCTTCTGCTCCTGTCGTACATCCCCTATTCAAAATATTTAGTAAGACTTTTTTTTCACTTCTCATCTTCCTCACTGGAAAGAGAGGTGATGGGTATAAAATTTCCGAATCCTATTGGATTAGCAGCTGGATTTGACAAAAATGCAGAGCTATATAATCCCCTTTCTGACTTTGGATTTGGTTTTATTGAAATCGGCTCTGTAACTCCTGTAGAACAGCCCGGTAATTCAAAACCCAGAATATTCAGACTTGTAGAAGATAAGGCTTTAATTAACAGGATGGGGATTAACAATAAGGGTGTAAAGCATACTGTATCAAAACTGAAACAGATTAAACCAAGAGTCATAATTGGAGGCAATATCAGCAAAAGTACAGCAAGTAGTAATGAGCAAGCACCTCTTGATTACGAAAAGAGTTTTGCACAACTATATGACTTTGTAGACTATTTTGTTGTAAATGTATCTTGTCCCAATGTTAAGGGCCTTACTAAGCTTCAGGATATTACTTCATTATCAGAAATTGTTGACAAGCTTACCCTATTAAGGAAGTACTACGACGACTACAGACCAATTTTATTGAAAGTCTCTCCTGATTTGTCAAATGAACAATTGGACGAGATAATTGAACTTATATTAGTCTCAGGGCTGGATGGAATTGTTGCTACAAATACGACCATTTCAAGAGATAATCTGCTTACTGAGAGAGATAAAGTAGAGGGAATAGGAGAAGGAGGTTTAAGTGGAGCCCCCCTATTTAATAGGAGTCTTGAGATGGTAAGATACATAAATAAAAAAACCGGAGGTCAATTGCCAATTATTGGAGTTGGTGGAATTATTACTCCTGTGCAGGCAAAAGAGATGCTGGATGCCGGTGCAAGTCTTGTACAGATATATACAGGCTTTATCTATAATGGTCCCGGTTTTGTAAAACAAATCTTAAAGTATCTTAATAAACAAAAGCCAAAATGCTGACTGCTTCGATACTAACAATTGGAGACGAAATTTTAATAGGTCAAATTGTAGATTCAAATAAATCTTATATCTCTGGGTTACTTAATCTAATTGGAGTAAAAGTAATCACTCATCAATCAACAGGTGATGAAGAGTTTACAATTAAAAGCTCAGTAGCTAACTTACTTAAAGAGAGCGATATTGTCATTATTACAGGAGGACTGGGTCCTACAAAGGACGATATAACAAAAAAGGTATTGGGGGAAATTTCCGGTAGTAAAACTTATAAACTTGACAAAAATCAACTGGATATTATAAAAGCGATTTGTTTAAAGAGAGGAATTGAACTCTCTGCTTTAAACGAAGAACAGGCTCTTGTGCCTGAAAATTGTACTGTACTCGAAAACAAACAAGGGACTGCTCCGGGGATGATGTTTGAGATTGATGGCAGGCTGCTTTTCTCATTACCGGGGGTTCCATATGAAATGCAGCACCTTATGAAAGAGGTGCTCTACAAGATAACCAATTTGCGTAAAACAGAACGAATCTCTCATAAAACTATAAATACATTTGGAATCCCTGAATCTGAACTTGCCACCAAAATATCAGACTGGGAGGATTCTCTGCCTTCTAATTACAAACTTGCTTATTTACCAAACCCTGCAAGAGGAGTCAAGTTAAGACTCTCAGTATACCAGGATGTTGATAATAGTACATCAGATAAGATAAAACAGCTCTTTAAACAGCTTTATACCATAATAGGTGATTCAATATACGGAGAAGATGAGGATACACTGGAAACAGTTGTTAGCAAAGCATTGTCAGAAAGAGGAGAAACCCTGTCGTTAGCTGAGTCGTGTACCGGTGGCGAAATATCATCAATATTTACATCGCTTCCGGGAGCCTCTTCTGTTTATAAGGGGGGAGTGGTTGCTTATGACAACGAAGCAAAAACTGCTATTCTTGGTGTAGACAAATCAATAATAGAAAGATTCGGGGCAGTAAGTGAAGAGTGTGTTATTGCAATGGCAGAGGGGGCAAAGCGATTATTTGGCTCTGACTGGTCAATTGCAACTTCCGGAATAGCCGGACCCGGCGGAGGATCAGAAGAGAAACCTGTTGGTACAGTATGGATAGCAATCTCCGGTCCCGGAGTTATTACGACAAATAAGGCAATATTTTCAGGCGACAGAGAGCGAAACATAATAAGATTCTCATCAAACTCTATTAACCTGTTGAGAAAGGCAATAGGAATACCGCTGCCCTTTTAATTATCTATAAAACATCACGAATAACATAAGTGTTATTTTTCATATAATAAAACATCATATTAGTTATTATTATTGATTATGAGGTATTTAATATTAATAGTTTCTTTTTTTATGACTCTCTCCTGCACAAACAATAGTACATTTAATGGCACTGAGAAAATTTGTAGAGATATAGACTTATTGTTCAATTCTCAATACCCTTCAAATGAACCAGGAGCCTCTGTTCTTATTTTGAGAGAGGATTCTGTGATTTTTTCAAAAGGTTACGGAGTAGCTGACATGTCCAGCGGATTAACAATCGACGAAAATACATTCTTTAATATCGCTTCAGTCTCCAAGCAGTTTTCAGCAGTCGCTGTTTTGATGCTCGCTGAAGAGGGTAAACTTAGTCTGGATGATAATCTTAAGAAGTGGTTTCCAAATTTTCAAGCAGATTTTTTTAATGACATTAAGATCAGTCATTTACTTTCTCACACATCCGGAATACCTGACTCCAGAGACAGGAGTGATCGAGAATTTGTTAGAAAAGCAACAGATGTAGAATCATACAGCTACATCCAAAAATTGGATTCTTTGAACTTTGAACCTGGTTCAAATTACGAATATATGAATCCGACCTTTCAGTTAATGTATTCAATAATTGAAATGGCTTCCGGACTCCCTTTTGAAACCTTTATGAAAGAGCGAATCTTTAAACCATCCGGAATGGATGAGACCCTCTACTTTGAAGAGGGCAGATTTATTCCCAGAATGGCTCACGGATATTTACAAAATAACAAGACAAAAATATTTGAAGAGTTTGACTACGGAGAGGAGAGTTTTTTTGCAACAAAAGCAGACGGAGGGATTTATACATCTGTAATTGAATTTGTCAATTGGGAAAAAAGTCTGCGTAAAAACATCCTTATTAGTGAGAAAATGACTAAGGATGCACAATCTCCAAAAATTGCAATTAAGGAGATTAAGGATAACTATTATGGTTACGGCTGGTTTATTGAGAAAAAAGAGGACTACCCTACCAAGATTTACCATACAGGAGATAATGGTGGTTTCCAGATATATGCAGCAAGATACCCCGAACAGAAAATACTAATTCTTATCTTTTCTAACAGAAACGACAAGAACAGAGAGGAGAACTCAAAAAGAATAGATGAAATCCTTAAAAAGGCGGGATGGCTATAATTGTTTTTTATCAATTATTGATACTCCAGCCTGAGCAAGTGGCATAACAGTAACATCACTTATGTTTACATGCGGCGGTGCAGTTGCAACAAACAATACAACATCTGCTATATCCTTAGCAACAAGAGGTTCAAAACCCTTATAGACATTAGTTGCCTTATCAGCATCTCCTTTAAATCGCACCATTGAAAACTCTGTTTCCACTGCACCAGGGCAAACCTGAGATACTTTAATATTATACTTATGCAGGTCCATCATCATCCCTCTCGACAGGGCATCAACCGCATGTTTGGTAGCGCAATACACATTTCCGTTAGGATATACATCTTTACCCGCAATAGAGCCAATATTTATTATGTGTCCTGATCCTCTCTTAATCATTAAATTGGATACTATTTTTGAGACATAAAGCAGCCCTTTTATATTTGTATCAATCATTCTCTCCCAGTCGTCTATCACGCCCTGCTGTATTGAATTCAATCCTACAGCAAGACCTGCATTATTAACCAAAAGATCAATTTCCTTCCATCTTGACGGAAGGGCTCCTAAATAGTGTTCAACCTGGTTAAGCTCTCTGACATCAAAACTTAGTGGTAATACTTTAATTTTAAAGTCATTTTCAATGGATTTGGCAACTCTAGTAAGTTGAGCGACTCTTCTTCCTGTAATTATAAGGTCATATCCGGCACGAGCTAATGAAATAGCGACTGCCTCTCCTATTCCGGAAGTTGCTCCGGTTACCAATGCAATTTTACCCATATTCATTAATAATCTAATAATCTTAAGAAATTTTCACCCAATATCTTTTTGATATTATCATCACTATATCCCCTTACTTTCAGCTCTTCTGTAATGAGAGGAAGTTTATCAACACCCTCTAACCCCTCAGGAGTCACTTCAATCCCATCAAAATCAGTCCCAATTCCCACATAATCAGGACCAACAAGTTTAACTACATGGTCAATATGATCGACAACCTCTTTGTATGATGGTCGTTTCAATGCTAACATTTCATTTTTGGCCTTAATGTACGCATCATTGTATAGGTCATGATTCATTTTCCAAAGCTTCTCAATCTCTTCAAAAACATCACTTAATGGCCAGAATTCCTTTGCATATTCACTATTAAGAAAGGGAGGATAAAAATTTATCTGTACAACTCCTCCGGTAGCAGCAATATCTTTTATCATCTGATCTGTCAGATTTCTGGGATGATTTGCAATAGATCTGCAACATGAGTGGGTTGCTACTACTGGTGATGTCGAGTATTTGATTACATCTCTGAAGGATTCGTCTGATATATGGGAAACATCAACCAGCATTCCCAATCTGTTCATCTCATTAACTACCTCTATACCAAAAGGACTCAGGCCGTTCCACCTCTTTTCCTTAGTAGCACATGAGTCGCAAATATTATTGTTTCCGGTATGTGTCAGTGTCATATATCTAACACCCATATCATAGAAAAGTCTCAGTAAACTAAGATCATCCTGTATTGGAAGTCCATTCTCCATACCCAAAAAAACAGAGAGAATCCCAGCTTCAAAATTGTCTTTTGCATCTTGAGCATCCAGAGCAACTGCAACCTTTCCATTACTAGCCTCAACAGCATCATATGTTCTGGCAATCATTTGCATAGCCCGCCTTGTAGCAGTATCATCATCGATTGTATTGGGTGTATAAATAGCAAAGAAGGCAGCATTGAGGCCGCCCTCTTTCATCCGCACGAAATCAAAATGTCCCTGATCTGATTTATTATTTATATCTGCTCCCTCTAAGAGTCTGATTGGAGTATCACAATGTGAATCAAGCACAAAGATGCTTTCATGTAGGGATTTATGTTGCATAATATTTATGGAAATTTTCCATAAATATAGTAATTATTTTATTCTCTGGATTGAAGCTTGTGAACTGGTTTCAATCTTTTTTATCGCCGGATTCCCGGCATATTTAAGGACAGAGCCCCCGGTAATTTCAGCAGATATAGTTCCTGTTGCAGTTGTTCTGATATTACTAACTCCACTGGCTTCAATCTCGGCATCACGAACTGTAAAATATTCAGCATCAAGCTGAGAAGCACCTGACGCTTCAAAAGAGGCAGTTGTGGCAGAACCTCTTAACTTCACATTGGTTGCACCTGAAATTGAAATTTCAGCAAAAGTTGATGTTCCGGTATATTCCATTTTAGATGCCCCACTCGCTCCTACTTTAATCTCTGCAGCCTCATGTTCAATTGTTACAACTGAAGCACCGGAAATATCGTATTTAACTTTATTTATCTTACCATTAATTTCAACTTTTGATGCCCCGCTAACTTGAACAGATAACTCTTCCGAGTTAATATTCACACCATATGCAGTAGCAGCTCCGCTGAAATCTCCTCTGAAACTGCCAGGATTAAACACTCCTGAGGATTTTAGTTTTGCAGCTCCTGATAAATATATCCTATCCATCTGACTAATGGCGATATGTGCTTTTACATACTTAGTATTCCTTTTTAACATAACAGGCATAGCATCGGTATCCAAATCAAGCTTCAATATTCCGTTCTTAACTTTCACATTAATATATTTGGCGATTTCCTGATTTGAGGTTGTTGAAACCGAATTTACGGAGGACTTTGTAACTGTAATATCGAAAACTCCTCCAGCCTCAATCCCGGTAAAAGGAGGTACATCATAGCTTCTGTTTATCTCCTGACCAAGTATTAAAGTTGTAACTAAGAGGGAGATTAGTATTGTTAATATTTTTTTCATTTTTTTATTTTGGTTAATTGTTTATAATTAGAGTATTATGCATAATCATGTTGTTCTATTTATCTAGTAATCCCGTAACATATTTTTCAAGTCTCTCCGCTCCTTCAATCTTTTCAGTATAGTAATCTTTTAATATCTCTCTCCTAACTCTTTTTGTTATTGAATTAGGAAGCTGATCAGAAAGAGGAACTGATTCTTCAATAAGCTGTCTTAGGGTAGATTCTATATTAAGTTTTTCATAATCGCTCAGAAATAAAGATAGTTTCTCAATCTTTAGGGATTTTTCTTCAAGCATTTCAATATAGTACTCTCCTGAGTCAAGTTTTGACCACCTGTTAGAAAATACCACCGGCAATCCAATCATAATAATAATAGATGAAGCTACAGCCAATTTGGTCCAGTATGGCATTTTATATAAACGGGGCATACTTTTACGCCCGGAGACCCTGTTCATAAAACGCTCTTTGCTACCTGCCGGCAACAAATCCTTTTCGAACTCTGCTCTGTTGAAATCAATAAATTTTTTGAAGCTGTCCATATTTTTCAAGTTCTTCTATTACTCTTGCTTTTCCTCTTATATACTGGGTTCTTACGGAAACCTCTTTTAAACCTGTTATCTTGGCAATCTCTTCGTAATCGTAACCCTCAAATAGAACGAGAGAGAGCACCAATCTGTATCCATCTGCCAACCCATTTATTGCCTCTTTTACCTGGTTGGCTGAAATTCCTTTGAAAGAGTAATTCTCATAAACATCATTGTCATCAGCTTGATCTTTAAAATCTTCGCTGAATATTATTATATCATTTGCTTTTCGTCTTCTTAGTCTGTCAATAGAGAGATTTATACAAACTCTTGTAAGCCAGGAATCTCTCTCCTTTATACTGTTAAACTCCTGCCGGGAGAAATACTTAAGTAGAGTGTCATGCATAACCTCTTCTGCCTCCATACTATTATTAAGGATTCTTAAGCTTGTGTAGTAGAGTTTTTTATGACACTCTTCGTAAATTTGCTCCTCTGTAGATTTCCTTTGTTTAAAACTTTTAAAAATCTGAGTCATATTCTCATTTTTCTATCATTTAAACGAAAACAATTTTTGATTGTTGCACGATTATATCTAATATTATAAAAAATCTTCACAATGAATAATTCAATTTATAATTTCAAACTCCCGGATAATGAACCGGTACTTGGTTATTTGCCCGGGTCTGCTGAGAGAGTTGAACTCGAAACAGAACTGGAAAGACAAAGTAACACTAAAATTGAAATACCATTAATTATTGGTGGTAAAAAAATATTTACAGGCAACACCGGTAAAGTTGTAATGCCTCACAACCACTCACATACTCTTGCAATTTATCATAAAGCAGGAGAAAAAGAGATAAAAATGGCAATTGATGCTGCACTTGCTGCTCATTCGGACTGGAATTCTCAGCACTGGACAACAAGGGCCTCAATTATGTTAAAAATTGCAGAGCTGATAACAGTTAAATACAGGGCAAAACTAAACGCAGCAACTATGTTGGGCCAGAGCAAAAATATTTACCAGTCAGAAATTGACGCAGTCTGTGAAACAGCTGATTTTCTGAGATTTAATGTATCTTTTGCTTCAGAAGTATACAAAACTCAGCCCCTCTCTTCTTTTAACCAGTTAAACAGGATGGAATACAGAGCACTGGAGGGTGTTGTATTTGCAGTAAGCCCTTTTAATTTTACCTCCATTGCTTCCAATCTAAACATGGCACCAGTTATGATGGGTAATACCACATTCTGGAAGCCTGCAACTACTGCTCTTTTATCCAATTATTATTTAATGGAAATTTTCATGGAGGCAGGGGTGCCTGCCGGAGTTGTAAATTTTGTTCCGGGAAGCGGAGCACTTATTGGTTCAATTTTAACTTCTGCAAAAGATCTGGCCGGCATACATTTTACGGGGTCCAACAGTACTTTCAATACCTTATGGAGGAGCGTTGCAAATAATCTGGAGAATTACAAATCATATCCCAGATTAGTTGGCGAAACCGGAGGCAAGGATTTTGTTTTTGTTCATCCCAGTGCAGACCCGGAAGAGGTTGCCGCAGGCGCCTTTAGTGGTGCATTTGAATATCAGGGGCAAAAGTGTTCTGCTGCTTCCAGAATGTATGTACCTGAATCTTTGTGGAATGAAATTAAAATAAGGATGGTTGAATTAAGTAATTCAGTAAAAATGGGTGACCCCAGAGATTCATCAAATTTTATAAATGCTGTAATTGATGAATCATCTTTTGATAATATTGTAAGCTATATTGAGTATGCAAAAAATTCAGAAAAGGCTGAATTAGTTTTTGGTGGTTCATATGACAAATCAAAAGGGTATTTCATATCTCCGACAATGTTTAAAACAACAAACCCAAATTTTAAAACTATGGAGGAGGAGATATTCGGACCTGTTTTGACTGCATATGTATATAAAGATTCAGAGGTTGACAAAGCACTGGAGCTATGTGATTCAACATCTCCATATGGCCTTACAGGAGCTATATTTGGCAGAGACAGAATGGAGGTTGTTAAGGCTTGTTCAAGACTTCAATATGCTGCAGGAAACTTTTATATTAACGATAAACCAACCGGTGCTGTTGTTGGTAAACAACCATTCGGAGGTTCAAGAGGCTCAGGAACCAACGACAAAGCCGGGGGAGAGTTCAATTTAATAAGATGGGTAAGTCCCAGAACAGTTAAAGAGACCTTTATCCCACCAAAGGATATATTGTACGAGTATATGAAATAATTAAAAAACAAACTCTTCCTGTTTGGGAAAGAGCCCAAAGAGACCTCCTGTATGTATAAAGAGGACATTGGACCCTTGTGGTACTTTGCCCTCTTTTATCTCATTATAAAGCCCGTACATAGCCTTGCCTGTGTACACAGGATCAAGTATCAGAGCCTCCCTGACTGCAACTTCACGTATAAACTCAAGCTCTTCAGGGCGACTGACAGCATATCCAATTCCAATATATTTATCGTTTATCTCAATATCGTTCTCTGTGAAAACAGATTTTAGACCGGCGATTTTTGCGGCTTCAACATTAATATTATGAATTTTTTTTGTAAAATACTCACTGTCAGAAGCAACTGCAAAACCCAATACTCTCTTTCCAAGTTTAAGTTCTTTGTTTGCAGTACACAAACCTGAGTATGTACCTCCAGATCCAACTGCTACAACAACCGTATCAAACACTGACCCGATAGACTTTTCTTGCTCAGAAATCTCTGTCATGGCCTCATAATAACCCAGACTACCTAAAGCATTTGAGGCACCCTCCGGGATAATAAAACATTTACTCCCTCTATCCCTGAAGAGCCTCTCTCCTATTTGCTTCATAATTTCATCCCTGGAGTCTCTGTACTCATCGGCATTACAAAAATTAATTCCGGCACCCAAAAGTTTATCAATAAAATAGTTTCCCTCGATCTTTGGATTATCTCCTGATCTTAATAAAAGTTCGCATTTAAGTCCCAGTAGTGTAGCTGCAACTGCTGTTGCTCTGCAATGATTTGACTGAATTCCTCCTGTAGTAATAAGAGTATCGCAATTGTTCTCTATTGCAAGTTTAAGTAAATACTCAAGTTTTCTTATCTTATTACCCGATAGTTCAGAACCTGTCTGATCATCTCTTTTTATATACAGATTAACACCCCAGTCTTTTGATAATCTTTCGAGTTTTACTGTTTTGGTAGGCAAATTGGCCAGAGAAATTTTTTGTATCATATTATGAAATCTTATTAAGTTCGCTTGCAATCATCTCAACCATTTTGTTAAACTCCTCCTCATCAAAGAGTCTGGTTAGCATAATAATCTTACCATCAGGGCCCACAATAATATTCCTTGTAACACCTGCATCTGCTCCGCAAAAAAGTGAAAATCGTTCTCCCTCTTTATCCAAAGTCAAAGGATAAGTAATATTCATATCCTTTGAAAATTTTTCAGTTGTTGCAGCGTCCTCTTTAAAATCTATCCCAATGAGCAAAAAGTTTTGATTATCAGAGAATTTCTTCCAAATTCTCTCTTCAATATGAGGCATCTCCTTTCTGCAGACACCACACCAACTTGCAGTAAATTGAATCATAATAACTTTCCCTTTATGATCTGAAAGTTTTTCAGTTCTGCCGTCCAGATATTGAATTTGAAAATCGGGCACACTGTCTCCCACTTCAACTATATAACCCCTGCTGTCAACCAATGGTTTCTGGATATTTTCCGATCTGTTTTCCACTCGATTTTTGCAAGAAAAAATTGATGTCAGCGCAACTATTATTAAAACAAGTGTCCTCTTCATAATTGTATACTTTATTGATAATGGTTTAATGCAAATTTACTCTTTTATGATTACTTTTGCGTTCCAAATTTATAAACATGAGAAAAATATTTTCCCTGATTCCGGCCATTGCATTTTGCATAGTATCTTTTTCAACTTATGCACAAAAGCTGGACTCCAGGCTTTTTACTCCTGCAGCTGATACTTTACAATCTTTTTTCAAAAAAGAGGCATTTGTGTTGGGTAAAATTTCGGTTTCAAGAGTTGTAAAAAGCGGAAACACACTGACTATTACATTCTCCCCTCCTTTAGCCGAATATCCCCTGCGAGAAGAGAGTGTTTCTAAAGCATACGAAATAGTAAGAGCTTCTATTCCTGAGCAATACCGGCAAATGGCTTTAAAAATTGAAACTAACAGATCTCAAATTGAGGATTTGATTCCACCTTCATACAAATCTGCGAAAAGAGTTGAATCTAAAAAAGATATCCGGGATGATAAAAAAGGGACACAAGAGAATCCTCTCGTAAAAAAAGCCGATTCTAACATAGATTTGCAAAATGGATTAAAGGGAAAGCATATTGCACTCTGGCAAAGCCACGGTTTTTATTATGAACAAAAATTACTGCGTTGGGAATGGCAGAGAGCCAGGATTTTTCAGACTGTAGAGGATCTATATACTCAATCCTATGTCCTTCCTTTCCTTGTTCCTATGCTCGAAAATGCAGGAGCCTATGTACTGATGCCCAGAGAGAGAGATATTCAGCTTAATGAGATTATTATTGATAATGACATTCCCGGCTCAGGATATTCAGAAATAAATGGTTCCAGAAGGTGGAACAGCACAGATTCTCTTGGATTTAATTCTCCAAAGGAAGTTTATATTTCCGGAGAAAACCCCTTCAGACTTGGAAGTGCAAGATCTGTAAGAAGCGTTGACAGTAAAGAGGAGGAGAGCAAAGCAATCTGGAATGCTCAAATTGAAGAGAGCGGAGAATATGCCGTTTATGTATCATATCAGACACTGCCAAAAAGCACATCTGCTGCAAAATACACAGTATCGCACTCCTCCGGAGAGACATCTTTTATTGTAAACCAAAAAATGGGAGGAGGTACCTGGATTTACCTTGGAACCTTCTATTTTAGTAAAGACAATGGTAATCAATTTATTTCCCTGACAAATTATACAGGAAGCAACAGGGAATACATAACTGCCGATGCAGTTAAAATTGGCGGAGGGTTTGGAAACATCGCCAGAAAGCCTGCAGAAGAGGGTTCCCAGCTGAATGTTAAAAGTTCATCCACCGAACCTGTTGAAAAGATAAAAATTGACCTTAAAGTTGAACCAATTGTGAGTGGTTATCCAAGATTTACTGAGGGTGCAAGGTATTGGCTGCAATGGGCTGGTTTCTCTGATACTATTTATTCTCCAAATAAAAATGCCAATGACTATAACGATGATTATATGTCAAGAGGTAAATGGGTAAATGTTATTTCCGGAGGATCAAAAGTTAATCCGGATGAAAAAGGGTTGAAGATTCCTGTAGACTTATCATTTGCCTTCCATACGGATGCCGGCACTACCCTGAATGACTCAATTATTGGCACACTGGGTATATATACAAGGGCTTCCAACGGCTCAGACCTTCTCCCCAACGGCAGAGACAGAATAGAGGGAAGATACCTTACAGATCTAATTCAAAGTCAAATAGTAGAAGACATCCGGGCAAAACATGAACCCATCTGGCAACGCAGAGGTCTTTGGGACAGATCATATTCTGAATCCAGATCTCCCCAGGTTCCTTCAATGCTGCTTGAACTTCTCTCTCATCAGAATCTTGCAGATATGAGATATGGATTGGATCCTGAATTTCGCTTTACAGTTTCTCGTGCAATTTACAAAGGCATGTTAAAGTATTTAGCTGCATCTGAAGGGAGGGAGTATGTAGTTCAACCACTGCCTGTAAGGGAGTTTTCGGTTTCACTTCATAATGACATTGCCCTCCTTAGATGGAAAGGAGCAGAAGACGAACTGGAAATAACAGCAAAACCAGAGAAATATATTATTTATACAAGAAAGGGAGATGGTGGATTTGACTCAGGAAGAGTAGTAGAGGGGAACTCTCTTGCTCTTGATGTTGAAAAGGGAGTATTGTATTCATTTAAAGTAACAGCAGTGAACGGCGGAGGTGAGAGTTTCCCTTCAGAAATCCTGTCACTGTACAATGCTCCAAACTCAAAGGGAACAGTACTAATTGTTAATGGTTTTAACAGAGTATCTGCCCCGGCAAGTTTTGCTACACCGGACACAACTATGGGCGGTTTTATGGATTGGGAAGACAATGGAGTTCCCTATAAAAAAGACATATCATTTATTGGAAGTCAGTACGAATACAGGAGAGAGATTCCATGGATGGATGATGACTCCCCCGGATTTGGTGCCTCCTACGCAGATTACGAGACCAGAGTGATTGCCGGAAACACCTTTGATTATCCATCTCTTCACGGAGGTTTATTTGCGAATCAGGGATATAGTTTTGTTTCAGCAAGCCGGGAGTCTGTAGAGACCGGTAGTGTTGACTTAAATGCCTATCCGATTGTTGACTTTATAATGGGTAAGCAGAGACAATATAAAATGGGGAGAGGAGACGGAGAGGTTAAATTTAAAGTTTTCACCCCAGCTCTTATCAAAGCAATTGAAAAGTTCTCAAAAGCGGGCGGAAACATTCTTATAAGCGGATCATACATCGCAACTGATGTTTGGGATAGCATAGAGACTGACGACACTACTAAAAACTTCGTGAAAAATGTTTTAAAATATGAATGGAGAACAAATAAAGCAAGTAAAACAGGATATGTTAAAGCAGTTCAAAGTCCTTACAAATTTGCCGGTGAGTTCTCGTTTCATACCATACCCAATGAATACTCCTATACTTCAGAATCACCGGATGGGATTGAACCCTCTGGAAAAGGGGCATGGACAATATTCAGATATAAGGACAATAACATCTCTGCAGGGGTAGCGTATAGAGGCAGCTATAAAGTGGTATCTTTAGGCTTTCCGATAGAAACTATTAAGAATAAGAGAGATATGGAAGAACTGCTTAAATCTGTTCTGTTATTCTTTAATGAGAATCAATAATAAAATCATGACTAAAATTAGTGATAAATCAATAATTGAACTTATCAAGAGAGAGGTCAAGCCAGCCCTTGGTTGTACCGAACCAATTGCAGTATCTCTTGCTGTTGCCATAGCATCGGAGGAGCTGGAAAAATTACAACTTCATGTTGATAGGATTGATGTTGAAGTAAGTGCCAATATTCTTAAAAATGGAATGGGTGTTGGGGTCCCGGGGACAGGAATGGTTGGGTTACACATCGCCGCAGCTTTAGGTGTGACCTGCGGAAAAAGTGCTTACAAACTTGAAGTACTTAGGGAAATTGATGCCGACTCTATCACCCGGGCAAAAAAGATGCTGGAAGATAACACTGTAAATATTTCTCTATCTGACTCTGAGAAAAGGCTTTTTATTAAGGCTATATGCTATTCCGGCTTGCATAAATCCGAGGTTACAATTGAGGATAATCACGATACTGTTACGAAAATCATAGTCGATGGAAAAGTGTTGTTTGAGAATTTTAAAATCGATAATAGTGATAGTAATAATGTAGAAGATAGTTCTACCAGTGGTGCCAGATACAGCCTTACAATAAAAAGAATATGGGAATTTGCCCTGAGCGTAAATTTCAGCGATATCTCATTTATTCTGGAATCTGTAACAATGAACCGGGCCCTTTCAAAGGAAGGGCTTGAGAACAGATATGGTCTTAAGGTAGGAAGGACTATACGAGATAATGTTCACAAAAACATTTTCGGAGATGGATTACTAACCTACTCCATGGCTATAACAGCAGCAGCCTCTGATGCCAGAATGGCCGGTTGCACGCTACCTGCAATGAGCAATTCAGGGAGTGGAAATCAGGGAATCACTGTTACTATGCCGGTAATTGCAGCAGCTGACAAATTTGGCTCAACAGATGAGGAGCTCGCAAGAGCACTCGTTCTAAGTCATCTTGTAGCGATACACATAAAACATTATCTCGGAAGATTATCAGCGCTCTGCGGATGCGTGATTGCATCTACAGGAGCCTCATGCGGTATAGTTTTTCTTAAAAAGGGCAACTATGACCAAATTACCTATGCAATCAAAAATATGATTGGGAACATTACCGGAATGGTTTGTGACGGAGCCAAAGTGGGATGTGCCCTCAAGGTTGCATCCGGAGTATCATCTGCGGTACAATCCTCAATACTGGCTCTTGATAATATTTGTATTTCAGAAAATGATGGTATAATCGATAAAGATATTGAAAAAACAATCAGAAACCTGGGCTCAATCGGATCTGAGGGGATGAGACATACTGATACCATGATTCTTGATATAATGGTATGTAAATAGCTCTTTATGACGAATTGTCAGATGAAGGCATACATTTTTTAAATGGTATGCCTTTTGTTTTTTTTGAGTAAAAGTAAATATTAACATTATAACAATAAATATTATGCAAAAAGGGACTATTGGTGTAACCAGTGAAAACATCTTTCCGATAATTAAAAAGTTTCTCTATTCAGATCACGAAATATTTTTAAGAGAACTCGTTTCAAATGCCGTAGATGCAACTCAAAAACTAAAGGCCCTATCCTCTTCAGGTGAATTCAAAGGTGAGACAGGAGAGTTGAAGGTAAAAATTTCAACAGATACAAAAAAGGGGACAATTACCATTAGTGACAATGGTATTGGGATGACTGAAGATGAGGTAAACAAATATATTAACCAGATTGCTTTTTCAAGTGCAGGAGAATTCCTTGATAAATATAAAGATCAATTAAGTAATATTATTGGCCATTTTGGTTTGGGCTTTTATTCAGCTTTTATGGTCTCCAAGAGAGTAGAGATACAAACCCTATCCTGGAAAGAGGGATCAGAAGCAGTAAAATGGAGCTGCGAAGGAGATCCAAACTATGAAATTACTAAGGGGAAAAGAAAAGAGAGGGGAACAGATGTAATACTCTATTTGGATGATGAATCAAAAGAGTATGGTACAGATGAGAAAATCAATTATCTGCTGAATAAATATTGTAAATTTTTACCCGTAGAGATTGCATTTGGAAGAGAGACTGAATGGAAAGAGGGAAAACAGGTTGAGACAGGAAAAGATAAAATAATTAACAACCCGTCACCTTTGTGGACAAAGAAACCATCCGATTTAAAAGAGGATGATTATCTCAATTTTTACAGAGAACTATATCCAATGCAAGAGGATCCTCTGTTCCATATTCACCTTAATGTTGATTATCCGTTTAACTTAACAGGAGTACTCTATTTTCCAAAAATTAAAGATAAAATTGAGGTTTCCAGAAATAAGATTCAACTCTACTGTAACCAGGTATTTGTTACAGATTCTGTTGAAAACATCGTACCGGATTTCCTTACCCTGCTCCACGGTGTAATTGATTCACCTGATATTCCTTTAAATGTTTCAAGAAGCTACCTCCAGTCAGACTCAAATGTAAAGAAAATCTCTTCTCATATAACCAAAAAAGTAGCAGACAGGCTCGAAGAGATATTCAAAAACGACAGAAAATCACTTGAGGAAAAATGGGATAATCTTAAGATATTTATTGAGTATGGCATGCTCACAGATGAAAAATTCTATGAAAGAGCAGAAAAATTTTCATTGCTGAAAAACAGTGATAATAAATTCTTCAGCTATGAAGAGTACAGAAAATTAATTGAGAGTGAACAGACCGATAAAAACAAAAAGCTGATCTATCTTTACGCAACTGATTATCAGGAGCAGTTCTCATTTATTGAGAGTGCCAAGAACAGGGGGTATGATGTATTAATATTTGACAGCCAGCTGGATTCTCATTTCGTAAACCTGCTTGAATCAAAATTTAAAGACTCCTCTTTTATGAGGGTAGATTCAGACCACATAGACAAGATTATACAGAAGACAGAGAAAGAGAAACCATCAATAAGCGAGAAAGAGGAGAGAGACATCGCTGCAATTTTTGAGTCGGCTCTTCCTTCAGGTAACCATTACAGCTCAAGTATCGAAATTCTGGGAGAGACAGAGCAGGCTGTACTCATTACCAGAAGTGAATTTATGAGGCGTTACAGGGAGATGTCTGCACTTAACGGGGGTATGAATTTTTATGGATCTTTACCTGAATCCTATAATCTGATAATTAATTACAGCCATCCGGCTGTAAAAAAGATACTTGAACAGAAAAATCTGAAACTCACTGACGACCTCGCTAAGTTAGATTATAAAATTGCGGTTCCTGAAAAATCATTAGAGGAGATAAAAGAGCGTTTAAAGGGAAAGAAAGAGGAAGAGATTGATATTGCAGAAAGAGAAAATAGAGAGAAGCTGGAAAAAGAGACCGAAACTCTTAGGGAAGAGAGGAGATCACTACTCTCAACTTTTGGAAAAGAGAGTGATTTATTAAGACAGGTTTGTGATCTGGCACTCCTGTCTAATGGAATGCTTAAAGGAGAGGAGCTTGACAAATTTGTAAAGAGGAGCCTTTCATTACTAGGTAAATAGACTATTATACAGATACTTAACAAAAGCGTAGCATTAAATGTTACGCTTTTGTTAATTTTTACCCTGTTAAACTCGAATTTGTAACATTTTTGAAATTATTGAAATATTTTTGCAGAAATTTAATTAACATGAAAATTGACAGATTTCTTCAACTATTTGTGGTAAAAGAAAAAAAATTTTACCCCTTGTACATTTCTCAGACAGAAAATATTGTAATCGCTGCAGAAGAGTTAAAAAGGCTATTTCTTGAAAGCAACTATGAACTTCAGAAAGAGAGTTACAAAAAAATTAAGGATCTCGAATCAAAAGGAGACCAGATTACAGCAAAAATTTATGAAGAGCTAAACAATACTTTTGTTACCCCTTTCGATAGAGAAGACATCCACATTCTTGCATCAAGAATTGACACTTTTCTTGATTTTATTCATGATTCTGCAAGGAAACTGGCTATGTACAGACCTCTCGCACCATCTAAAGACCTCATTATTATTGTTGACTTAATACTGGAAGACGCGAGACTCATTACTGAAATCGCAAGGAACTTAGAATCACTGGTTAAGAAAAATGAATATATACTAACTCTTTGCAAAAGAATTAAAGATATTGAGCATAAAGTGGACGAACTTTATGAAGATTACAACACATTCTTGTTCCAAAACGAGAAAGACGCGATTGAACTGGTAAAAAACAAGAACATAGTTCAAAGTTTGGAGGATACAACAGACAGGGCAAAAGAGATCTCTGACAGTATAAGATCGATAATCTTTAAACTTGCCTGATATGTTGACTATAGTTATTGCGGGAATTATTATCGCCCTGCTGTTTGACTTTTTAAACGGGATGAATGATGCGGCTAACTCTATTGCTACTATTGTCTCAACAAAAGTACTCTCACCCGGATTGGCCGTTTTATGGGCTGCTTTCTGGAATTTTGCAGCATTTTTTGTTTTTGGAATCCATGTAGCAAATACCATCGGGAAAGGGATTATTGATCCTAATATTGTAAATCCCCAGCTTATTTTATCAGCTCTGATTGGAGCGGTAGTCTGGGTTTGGGTGTGTACTCACAATGGTTTACCCATAAGTGTCTCACATGCACTTATTGGAGGAATGATAGGCCCTGCCTGGTTTGTTTTTGGAAGTGATGCTCTTGTAGCCACAGGAATATTAAAGATTGCTCTCTTCATAGTACTTTCTCCCCTGATAGGATCTCTGCTCAGCTTTATAATGATGTCATTAACATTATGGGTATTTAAGAAAAAGAATCCTCTGAAGGTTGAGGGAATTTTTAAGGTAATGCAGCTTTTCTCTTCTGCTGTTTTCTCACTTGGACACGGTGGAAATGATGCTCAAAAAACAATGGGTATTATAGCAATTTTACTATTCAGTGTATCCGGAACAAACAGCTTTATAGACACCTATCTTTATGATAATACCGGCGAATTCCATGTGCCATTCTGGCTTATAATAACCTGTTATTCCGTTATTGCACTTGGTACAATTACAGGTGGGTGGAAAGTTATCAGGACACTTGGAGATGGATTGGCTAAATTAAAACCGGTTCAGGGATTCTGCGCAGAGACAGCAGGGGCAATGACATTAATTGGAACTGCATTAGGGGGTATTCCGGTGAGTACAACCCATACTATTACAGGATCAATTATTGGTGTGGGACTTACTAAAGGGGCCGCTTCGGTAAAATGGGCCACTGCGAAGAATATAGTAGCAGCCTGGGTGCTTACTATTCCTGCAACTCTGGTTATATCGGGGTTAATTTATCTTTTTATCTCTTCCGTTTTTATGGCTTAGGCAGATAACTCCCATATTTTCTGACTAGTTCAGATAGGAGCTCTACTGCATAGAGCAATGAGTATACTGAATCTATGTTTCCCTTGATAAACATGCTCTTGCCAATTCTTTCAAAGGCATTTTTAAGATCAACATTACCAACCGGAGCCGGGTCAAGACACTCCAGGCCGGAGGCGCCGGAATCCCTCATAAGTTCAAGCCTGTCGTCAATATGACCGCAGGTATGAATGTAAACATGCTTCCCCTTTGCTCGGATTCTTGAAATGACAGCCCTCTCATAAGGAAGAACAAACTCTTCATAGTCTTCGGGAGATATGAATCCCATTCCTGCAAATGGTGATGATAATTTAATAGCGTCAATATCGCATCCGCACATCTCCACTGCAAGATCCCCTATTCCGGCAGCAAATTTCTCAAGTATTGCCTTGCATTTATCAGGGTCCATTATTAGAGAGATAAGCCCCTGTTCATATCCAAGCAAATCTAGCAGATAGTCGAAAGGTGAAGTTATTTCTCCGTGAACAGAGTACTTGCCTCCGGTTTTTTCAGAAATATACGAAAAGATGTCAAACTTGTGTTTCTGGTCAATTTTGAAGTAGAGTCCTGCAGATACAGGAATGTAGTCAATAACAGAGGAGATATCTTTATCGGGATTTATTTCAGAGATATCTGAAGGGAGTCTCTTTTCCATCTGATAAACCATTGGGAGATCACTCCAGCTGTGAAGCTCTGTTCTGATACTGAAAACAACCTCCTGCCTGCCCTCTTCAAGATCCCTGATTTCCAGAACATCCTTTTTCCAGTCAGGAGAATGGCCGTGAAGACTTACGAGTATTCCGTCAAAATTAAATCTTTCACGAAGCTCAACAAGTCCGCGCGCAAAAACCTCTCCATCGTACCAGAACTCTGCAGGCGAAGGCTTTAGTTGCTGAATCATCGCTCCTATGCTAAACTGGCACATAAGAGGAACTCTGTCCGGTTTCTGCAGATTCATTGCTGCAAGAACCCTCTCTCTGGGAGTATAAATCATATCTCTTTTATTAATTTGTTCAGACATTTATCGCTGCATGATTCGCAGCCGTAAGGGGTAAATAACACATCCCCTCCTATGGCAACAACTCCGCTCACAGATTTCACCGGATTCATAAGTGAGCCCTCTGTGAGTTTACATTGCCCGGAGCTGCTTCTGTTATAACGATGCAATCTATCTTTGGAGGGGCCGACAGTGGTTCCCAGTTTGTATCTCTTGCTCCGTAAAGAGCCGGTTCGTCCTTTTCAGGTTCGAGAAATCTATCTAACTCACTATAAGGAAGCCGGAGACCAGATACAGTGGGATAGGTTTAACTTTCATTTACGCAGCTTTAAATCCTCTCTTTTACCGCATCTGCCAGCTTTGAAAGCGGCGGTGTCTGAGAGATAAACAGCGGCTCTCCGTTTATGCATATAGTGGGAATTTTTGTAACCCCAAGTGCCTTCATCATTGCAAGCCCCTCATGGGTCTTGATTTTATGCTCATGAATCTCTACCCTATTTTCAAAAAGTGGCAGCAACCTGTTTGTGAGCTCCATCATATAGCTGCAGGGAGCGCAAGATGCAGAGTCAAGTGTAACAACATCAATAATTGCCCTGCCTGTTATCCATCTTGAAGATATATCCGGAATCTCATCTGCAGAAATCATCACACTGCTGTTTCTAAGCACATCTTGTCTGTATTTGTCTCTTACAAGAGATGAGACTGCAATAAGGTTTGATACAGGTGTACTCATTGGCAAATCGCAACCCGGGGCCAGAATATATCCTTTGTTGCCTCCAATATCGATACACTCAAGGGCATCTCTCTCACACTCCTCCTCAGTTCCCAGCAACAGGGTTGTTGTAAGTTTCAGGTTTCCGCCAAAGCTTATTCCTGCTCCCTCTGCAACGCGTTTCACCTCTTTAAGAGGAATGTTTTCGTCTACCGAAATGTTATCCGGCCCGCAGGCAGCCATCAGCTCCAGGTTGTGCTCAGCCTGTCCGCAGACAAAAAAGGAGCTGAGGCTATTCATCCTCCTGATTTTTGCAAAGAGCCTTTTTGAATTATCGAGCACAAACATCTCAAAGGTTAACGGGTCTATCTGACTGGTCATGGGATCAACTACAGCAATAACTTCGCAACCGGCCTTAACATAAGCCTCAGACATTAATTCAGCCACATCTGTGCAGTACTCCATAACCCTCTTTACCTTGTCCGGATTCTCAAACATCTCGGTAAAGAGTGTTGTTCCCATCAGGTGAAGAGCAAGGGTAAGCGGTCCGGTTACAAGACCAAAAAAGGCAACTTCCGGATGCTGAGCGGTTATAATCTCCGCAGCCCTTAGAGCCTCCCCCAGCCTTCCATCTCTTCTCCTGAGAATCTCGGCAAAAACAGGCAGCTCTTCAACAGAGAGTCCCTCCTCAACCGGGTGTGATACTACTGCAGGAGGATTTGATGGCGAAAATAGCAGACGGCATCCAAGTGACTCTGCCTCCAGCTGAAGGTCAAATATTACAGGAAGTCCGTCGGGTCTATATTTTATTATTGCCTCATTAAGCCCTTTTACAATAAGTTCTGATGATGAAAGATATCTCCCGGCGTTTTCGCCGGTAAGAAATGCCCCGTGGCAGCCCACAAAGGGGAGCCATGCAGGTCTCTCATTCTCTTTGAGTAGAAAGGCGTTTCTGATGTACTCTTTTCCGGTCATTACAATGAATTTAAATATGAAACCGCTGTCTGTGGTGTCTGGGCATATAGGTCTGCGCCAATCCTGGCAGCAAATTCGGCATTTAAAGGTGCTCCTCCATCAATAATTTTCTGAGCCGGCAGAATGGCCTTCATCTCCCTGACAGCCTTTTCCATTGACTCCATTGTTGTAGTAAGAAGGGCTGACATTCCTACAATGCAGCCGGGATACTCCAGGCGGCATCAATAAACTTTTCGCTCTTAACATCCACACCCAGATCAACTACTCTCCAGCCAGATCCCTCAATCATCATGGATGCAAGTTTTTTTCCTATATCATGAAGATCTCCGGCCACTGTGACCACTACAAAAGTTCCCCTCTCCTTTATCTCTCCTGAAGCAAAGTAAGGTTTAAGATGAACCATTGCCCTGCTCATAGCTCTTGCAGACATAAGCGCCTGAGGAACAAAGAGTTTTTTCTCTCGAAAGAGCCCGCCTACAAAAGCCATTGCAGGTATAAGAGCATTGTTTAAGATATCACTTGCCTGAACTCCTGATTTGAGTGCCTCCCTTGTGAGCTCATCTGCGCCCGGGTGACCCTTCATATCAGGAGGATATGGTGAATTAATATCTACTTTTCCCTTTTGAACAGCCATGGATATTTTCTCTGTGAACTCTTCCATCATGCTTGTGTTTTCTACAAAATTAACATAAAAGTGTTAACTTTATCTTTTAAAAAAATGATAAAATGAATCTTCAATTTGTTACACTGTCAAAAGAAAACCATGTGGGTACAATAAAAATAAATAACCCCACATCTCTTAATGCACTTAACTCTCAGGTTATTTCTCAGCTTGGACTCATCGCTGAAGAAGCTGAAAAGGATAATGAAATCTTTGTTGTTATTATAACCGGTGAAGGAAGAGCGTTCGTAGCCGGGGCAGATATCTCCGAGATGGTATCGCTTAACAAAAGAGAGGGAGAAGAGTTTGGGAAAAAAGGGGCAGAGGTTTTCAGAAGAATTGAGCAGATGAAGAAGCCGGTTATAGCAGCAATAAATGGTTTTGCTCTGGGAGGCGGATGTGAACTGGCAATGGCCTGTGATATACGAATTGCTGCAGACAATGCAAAATTCGGACAGCCAGAAGTAGGACTAGGTATTACTCCGGGCTTTTCCGGAACAGTAAGAATGACAAAGCTTATAGGGCCAGCCAAAGCAAAGGAACTTATTTTTACCGGAAGAGTAATTGACGCCTCTGAAGCACTCTCTATAGGCCTGGTAAACAGGGTCGTGCCTGCCGCTGAACTTATGCAGAGCGCTATTGAGATGGCAGGAGCAATTGCATCTAAGGCTCCTTTTGCAGTAAAATATTCAAAAGAGAGCATAAACTTTTCCATAGATAATAACATTGACGATTCAATCAGGAATGAGTGCCGTCTTTTTGGTGATTGTTTCAGCACATCTGATCAGAAAGAGGGCATGGAGGCTTTTCTAGGCAAAAGGAAACCAAATTTTGAAAACAGATAAAAAATATATAAACACAACTATATGAAAATTGCAGTAGTAGGAACAGGAACAATGGGAAGCGGAATTGTACAGGCTTTTGCCCAGGCCGGTTTCCCGGTCGTAATGAAAGGATATAATGACAGGGAACTGGAGATAGGAAGCAAAAATATTGCAAAGAACCTTGCAAAACTGGTTGAAAAAGAGAAGATCTCTTCTGCCCAGAGAGATGAGATTATTGCAAGAGTAGAGGGTACAACCTCTTTTGAACCTTGTGCAGATGCTGATATCGTTATTGAGGCTATTCTTGAGACCATGGAGATTAAAAGAGAGGTATTTGGGACTCTTGACAAAATTTGCAAGCCTGAGACCATTCTTGCCTCAAACACATCGTCGCTTTCAATTACTGAGATTGCCTCTTCAACAAAGAGACCGGAAAGAGTTATAGGCATGCACTTCTTTAACCCTGCACCCGTTATGAAACTGGTTGAAGTTATCAAAGGTCAGCTCACATCTGATGATGTTCACTCATTTGTAATGGAACTTGCCCGGAAGGCTGGTAAAACCCCTGTAACAGTTAATGAGGCTCCCGGTTTTGTAGTGAACAGGATCCTTATTCCGCTTGTTAATGAGGGAGTATCAATCCTTGCAGACGGAGTAGCAACAAAAGAGGAGATAGACGAGGCAATGAAACTTGGTGCAAACCATCCTATGGGACCTCTTGCACTGGGAGACCTTATTGGCCTGGATGTATGTCTTGCAATAATGGAGGTTCTCTACAATGAATTTGGTGATTCAAAGTACAGACCCCACCCACTTCTGAGAAAGATGGTAAGAGCCAACCTTCTTGGAAGAAAGACCGGAAAGGGTTTTTACGATTACTCCAGGTAAATTGTAATAAATATGCCTTATAACGCCACAAATCAAAAAAGCGCAAGGACCAATTATAAAGGTCTTATGCAGAGAAGAGTCCGTAGGGTACTTATGATTTGCAGCAGTTATGATGCATATACATTAGAAGAGGACGGAAGAATTGAGGTTCAGATTTATAAAGAGTATGTAGATTTGAACCTCAGTAATCCCCCGTCATTCACATGGGTTACATCTTCAAGTGCTGCAGCAAAAATCCTCGCAGGAGAACATGACTTTGATCTGATAATAAGTATGTTCAATGTGGGTGAACTGGATGTTTTTAAATTTTCAAAACAATTAAAGGAGGGGGGAACAAATATCCCCTTTGTTCTTCTCACTCATTTCTCTAAAGAGCTTTACCGGATAATTGACAGTCAGGATAAGTCCGGTATTGATTATATATTCAGCTGGCAGGGAAATGCAGATCTTATACTCGCTATAATAAAACTGTTTGAGGACAGGATAAATGCCGATGATGATATACTCGGGGCGGGAGTTCAGTCAATTCTCCTGGTGGAAGATTCTGTCAGGTATTACTCTACTTATCTTCCCGCTCTTTACAAACTGGTTCTGCAACAAAGTGCGGAATTCCTTAAAGAGGCACTAAATGAGCAGCAGCAGAAGCTTCGTAAGAGGGCAAGACCAAAAATCTTACTTGCCACCAATTACTCTGAAGCAGTAGAGTTATACGAAAGATACAAAAAGAATCTGCTTGGGATTATTTCCGATGTTGCTTTTGTAATAAATAAAAACGATCCCTCTTATACAGAGAAAATGGATGCCGGAGTAGATCTCTGTAAATTGATAAAGGCAGATGACCCCCATATGCCAATACTTATGCAATCTTCTCAGGAGAGTATGAGAGATGTGGCAAAGGAACTTGGTGTTGGTTTTATTCTGAAATACTCCAAAACCCTCCTTTTAGAACTAAGTGATTATATCAGCGATGAGTTTTTATTTGGAGATTTTGTATTTAGGAATCTTGAAACCGGAGAGGTGATTGGAAGAGCGAGGGACCTGAGAGATTTGCAAGATCTTGTGATGGGTATCCCTGAGGAGGTTCTTCTCTTTCATGGATCAAGGAACAGACTTTCAAAATGGATGTATTCAAGAGGGCTCTTTACCCTGGCTTCAAAAATCAGGCGGGCCGATATGAGCAATTTTAAGAATACAGAGCAATTAAGGAAATACATCGTACAGTCAATTGTAGACTATAGAATTCTTCTTGGACACGGAGTGGTGGCAAGATTTGACCCCGCCTCATACAGTAAATACATATGGTTTGCCAGGATTGGGGAGGGCTCACTGGGAGGTAAAGCCAGAGGTCTTGCATTTATAAACAATATGCTTCAGAAGTACAATCTTCTGAACAAATACCCTGGTGTAAAAATTCTTATTCCCAGAACAGCAGTTATAGCCACAGATTATTTTGATGAATTCATAAAGGTAAATGGTCTGCAGTATGTAATTAACTCAGACATTTCAGATGATGAGATTCTTTCAGAATTTGTAAGTTCAAGGCTTCCGGAGCCTCTTGTACAGGATCTCCGGGCTTTTATTGACCATGCAACAAGTCCTATCGCAGTAAGATCAAGCTCAAAGCTTGAAGACTCACATTATCAGCCTTTTGCCGGAATATACTCAACCTACATGATTCCACTTACTCACAATAAGGATCAGATGTTAAGGCTCCTCGGTAAAGCTATTAAAAGTGTTTACTCTTCTGTATATTTTTCAGCAAGCCGATCATATATTCAAGCAACCTCAAATTTACTGAGTGAAGAGAAGATGGCCGTGGTGCTCCAGGATGTTTGCGGGACTGAAGATTCCGGGTACTACTTCCCCACCCTTTCAGGAGTTGCCAGATCTATTAACTTCTATCCAATTGGGTCTGAAAAATCTGAAGATGGCATCGTTAATCTTGCATTTGGTCTTGGGAAGCTGGTTGTTGAGGGAGGGAAAACCTTAAGATTCTCTCCAAAACATCCAAAACATATACTTCAGCTATCTACACCATCTCTGGCACTAAGTGAGACTCAGAACGAAATGTACGCTCTGGATCTGAAACCTGAGAAGTTTAAAACATCAATAGATGATGCCGTTAACCTGGAAAGGTTCAAAATTAATGATACTAAACATTTCAGGAATATGAACCGGGTTGCCTCAACCTGGGATATGAATAATCAAAGGATAGTTGATAATAATTTTGAAGAGGGCAGAAAAATCATAACATTCTCTCATATACTTAAATATGAAACAATCCCTCTTGCCGGCATGCTTAGCGACCTGCTTGAAATTTGTCAGAAGGAGATGAGATCAGCAGTTGAAATTGAGTTTGCAGTAAATATGGATGTCCCTGACGGAGAAGATGTCATTTTTAACTTTCTGCAAATTAGACCTATAACAGAGAGTCTTGACAACAAATCACTTGAATGGGATAAGATTGACATAACTGACTCGATAATTTATTCTGAAAAAGCTCTTGGAGCAGGGTTTATTGATCAAGTTGCAGATATAGTGTATGTCAGGGAGGAGAACTTTGACAGCGCAAAAACTAACGAGATGGCTAGTGAGATTGATCTGATAAATAAAAAATACAGGGATGAGGGTAAAAGTTATATTCTTATTGGCCCGGGAAGATGGGGCTCAAGCGACCCCTGGCTTGGCATTCCTGTGAAATGGCCACATATCTCTGAGGCAAAGGTAATTATCGAATGCGGGATGAAGAATTATCAAATTGAGCCTAGTCAGGGAACCCATTTTTTTCAGAATCTGACATCTTTCGGGATTGGTTATCTGACAATCAATCCATTTAAAAATGAGGGAATCATGGACTTTGAAAAACTGAACTCTATGGAATCTGCATATGAGAGTAAATACCTTAGAGCAGTTAAGTTTGAAAAACCTCTGTATATATTCATAGACGGCAGGAAAGGCAAAGGGATAGTTAGAAATAGTTAAATTATGAGATCCTGTTATAGACGGGTCATTCTCTCTGTAATTCAATCAACAATACTATTGTTGATCTCTTCCTCCTTTTCCGGCCAGAACTTCTCTTCAACTCTTTCAGGCATCGTAGTAGATGCTGAGAGCAGAGCCCCTCTGAGCGGTGCTTTAATAAAATCGGCCAGCAACACCAAAGGAGATAAAACAACTATTACAGATTCACTTGGCATATTCAGGTTAAACCTTCCTCCGGGAAGACATTCCATAAGTATTGAATTTATGGGATATGACTCCAAAACCATAAACGATATTTTGATTGGAACCGGAAGTGAAGTATCTGTAATGATTATGCTTACAGAGAGGGCACGACAAATTGGCGAGGCATATATTGGAGCTGATTCAAGAATGACTCATAACAGTATGGCATCTGTAAGTGCAAAAAGACTTAAGAGTCAGGATGCTGCAAGATTTGCTGCAGGTTATTTTGACCCGTTAAGAATGGTGACATCTGTACCGGGTGTCTCTGCCGGAAATGATGATGATAATAATCAGATAATTATCCGTGGAAATTCTCCAAAAGGGATGCTCTGGAGAATTGAGGGTATTGAAGTTCCAAATCCAAATCACCTCTCGGCCGGAGAGGGCGGATCGGGCGGAGCCTATTCAGTAATTACCACAAATTCTCTTTCTGGCTTTGATTTTTACACAAGTGCATTCCCGGCTGAATATGGAAATGCTACATCAGGAGTTATGGATCTTAACCTAAAAACCGGGAGTGGCTCTAAACACTCTTATGCAGTTGGTTTAAGCGTTGTGGGGGCTGAAGTATCAGCAGAGGGGCCTTTTGCAAAAGGAAGGTCAGATTCCTGGTTTGTTAACTTCAGGTATGCAAATTTTGACATTTTAAAGAGGTATGGTATAATAAACAGCGATGAAATCGGCATTATACCAAGCTCGTACGATTGGGCTGCAAAGGCTTCTGTTGTATCAAAGAGAGCTGGGACTTTTGAGTTTTTTTCAGCCGGCGGGGCCAGTCAGGTAGGTGACCTTGCATCTGATAACAAAGACTCTTTACTGGCAGGAGCCGATAATGATGAATTTCTTGACCAACATCTTTTTGCGGTCGTTGGAGTAAAGCACATCCTCTCTTTACCAAATGAAAAGACCTATATAAAAACAACAGCCGGAATAACCCTGCAAAGATTGATAACACAGGAAAATTCCACTGATACTCTTTTAAATAAAACAGAAACCTCCTCCGGAAAATTTTTATACCCGGCTTTGAGAGTCTCGGTTATGCTGAACCATAAATTCAACTCTTCAAATAGCTTAAGGATAGGAACAAACATAAATATTACCTCAGGAGATATGTTTGCAAGGAAAAGAGTCTCAAATGGAAATTATGACACCCTGGTTAATAGTTTTGAAAGTGGCTGGTATAATAGTTATTATACTCAATGGAAATATAAACCTGCATCAAATATTGAGATAAACACAGGTCTCCATCTTTTCCATTCAGGCATCACATCTCAATTGATTCCTGAACCAAGGCTGGGTGCTGTGATCTACTTATCCGGCGATAGAAAAATCAGTTTTGGTGCAGGCTTGCACTCCAGGCTCGAGCCTCTTTCAATATATAATTACAGGGTAAGGACTTCAGGAAACGAGCGAATTATAGCCAATAAAAATCTTAAAGCCACACAGGCCTTACATTTTGTATTAGGACTAGGGAAGAAATTAACAAGTGATTTAAATTTAAGCGTTGAGGCTTACTACCAATATCTCTTTAATGTCCCGTCTGCTAAAGATAAGAAGAGCCAATATTCATTACTTAACGCATCTTACGGGCTGCCTGATATTCTCCTTGACAATAATGGCAAGGGTTATAACTACGGAGGTGAGTTTATGATAGAGAAAGATTTTACAAAAAATTGGTATACTCTCATGTCTGCTTCTCTGTTTGACTCAAAATACAGCTCTGCTGACGGAAAGAGATATAACACCTACTATAACGGAGGATACATATTCAATTTCACAGCAGGCAAAGAGTTCGTTATTGGTAAAAAAGGGGTAAATTTCCTGGGATTTAATGTTAAAGCATTAATAAGAGGAGGATTCAGATTCACACCCGTTGACTATCTTTTATCAAAATCCAGGAAAAGGGTTGTGTATGATACAGGCCAGACTTATGGCAGAAACATGCCTGAATACAGAAGAGTAGATGTGGGTATGAGTTATAAACTTAACACCTCTTCCAGTTCTCTGACAATATTGCTTGAAATTCAGAATATAACCAACAGACACAATATTGTAAGAAAGAGATTCTCATACAGCAAAGGTTCTGTTATTGAAAGAGAGTCATATAGTGTGGGGATTGTACCTGTTGCCTCTTTGAGATTTGAATTCTGATCAATTTATCTATTTTTGCAATATGAGCGACAAAATCAACCATGAATGCGGTATAGCATTAATAAGACTTAGAAAACCACTTGAGTATTATAAGGAGAGATACGGGACAGCTCTTTACGGGTTGAAGAGGCTCTATATTTTAATGGAGAAACAGAGAAACCGAGGTCAGGAGGGGGCAGGTATTGTGGGTGTTAAGCTTGATATGAGGCCTGGTTTGAAGTATATGGACAGGGTAAGATCTTGTGGATCAAACCCAATTCAGGAGGTATTCAATGCTATTAATAACCAGATTGACACCTCCTTACTTACAGAACTGGAAATTTCGGAAGCTAAAGAGAGATTCCCGTTTGTTTCTGAACTTTACCTAGGTCACTTACGGTACTCCACATTCGGAAAAAATAATATCGACCTTGTTCATCCTCTAAAGAGATCAAGTAACTGGAGGAGTCGAAATCTTGCTCTTGCTGCAAATTTCAACCTTACAAATATAGATGAGTTATTTCAAAGCCTGATTGAAGCCGGACAACACCCCAGAAATTATTCAGATACAGTAACCATACTTGAAAAAGTGGGTTACTACATGGACGATGAGATTCACGACAAGTACAGACATTACAGAGATCTTGGATTTTCCAGGGAGGAAATCTCAATACAGATTGAGAATAATATAGACTGGCAAAGTATACTTTCAAAAAGCAGTTCAAACTGGGACGGAGGATATTCAGTTGCTGGAGTAGCCGGCCATGGTGATGCTTTTGTAATGCGTGATCCCTGGGGTATAAGGCCGGCATATTTTTATCAGGATGATGAAATTGTGGTAGTTGCTTCCGAAGCTTCGGTAATCAGGACTGCTTTTAATGTGGATGATCTTAAAATTCAGGAAATAGAACCGGGTCATGCTATAATTATAAAGAGATCCGGAGAGATAGCAGATTTTAAAATTAGAGAGCCGTTTGAGAAGAGAAGCTGCGCATTTGAAAGAATCTATTTTTCAAGAGGAAATGACCGGGAGATTTATAAAGAAAGAAAAAAACTCGGGGAACTTCTTGCGGAACAAATTGTAGATTCTGTAAATGGTGATACTGGTAATAGTGTTCTCACCTATATACCCAATACAGCCGAAACCTCATTTCTGGGTATGGTCGAAGGGATGGAATCTTTATTACAAACGGGGGCTATATCAAATAAACCCAGAGTAGAAAAAATCGTAATCAAGGATGCAAAGCTTAGAACCTTCATCACATCTGATTCTGACAGAGACGAGATGGCTGCCCATGTTTATGATGTTACATACGGAGTAGTTAAACCGGAAGACAATTTAGTTGTAATAGATGATTCAATCGTAAGAGGGACTACTCTTAAAAACAGCATACTCAGAATACTTGACGGCTTAAACCCAAAAAGAATTATAATTGTCTCTTCTGCTCCACAAATCAGGTATCCTGACTGCTATGGAATTGATATGACAAAAATGGGAGAATTTATTGCATTTAATGCTGCAATTGAATTATTAAAAGAGAGTCACAGAGAGGGATTAATAAAAGATGTTTACGAAAAGTGTAAAAATCAGCAGCTTTATAAAAAAGAGAATATCAAAAATTATGTAAAAGAGATTTACGAACCCTTCAGCGAAAATGAGATATCCCTCAAAATTGCTCAGATGATCCGAAAATCTTCCACTAAAGCAGAAGTGAAAATTGTATTTCAGACACTTAGCAATCTGCATAAAGCTACACCAAATCATACCGGAGATTGGTATTTTTCAGGGAACTACCCTACACCCGGGGGAAACAAAGTTGTAAACACTTCATTTATAAACTGGTTTGAAGGAAAAGATGTAAGATCATACTAAATATTCAAATCCTATGGAGGTGAGTTTCAAAAAGCCGTTATCAAATTATACCTGGCTTATCAAACAGTACGAGATGATTAAGTCCTCAGAAAAGGCTAACATTCTAGAGAAGTTCATTCCAAGGGAGGATATCTCTGTTGTGTTTCATTTTGGGAATCCTCCAGTAATGCTTTTTCCTGACTATGGACAGCTTCCTCCCTATTTTATAGCACCGGTGGTCTTGAAGCCTCAGCATATGAGAGTCAGTGATAGAAATATCTCTTTTATTGTGACATGTAAACCATCTGTGTTTTCCAGAATATTTAACATCAATCTTCAAGTTTGCAAATATTCATATATAGAGCTTCCGGCGATACCTTTTGAAGCTCTTTGGAGGCAATTATCAATATACAATAATTTGGAGAAGTGGATAAAATGCTTTGAGAGCTTTATTGACGGCTTTCAGAGTTCAGAATATGAAGAAGATTATATAGATATTCTTTACGACAGAATAGTAGCTAAAGATAATAATCAGGCGATTTCAAAAATAGAGATGGAGTTTCCTGTAAGTCAAAGAACTCTACAGAGACAATTTATAAGGAGGGTTGGTACATCTCCTAAAAGACTTGAAAGAATTAACAGAATTAACAGAGTATGGGACCTGATACAATCTGATAAAAACATTGATTATCTGAATCTTGTTATAAATGGCAACTATTACGATCAGTCTCATTTTATTAAAGAATTTAAAGATATTGTTGGCGAGACACCTGATCATTTCTTCAAAAGAGACCTTGAGAATGTTAAGAAATTGTCTGGAAAAACAGAGGCTTATAAATAAGTTAAATATAACCTAATATGGAAAAAATTGAAGTACTTCCAATTGGACAAAATAATATAGAAATTCTCACAAAATATAGGATTGATTATCTGGTTGAAATGCAGGGCAATATATCTGAAGAGTACAGATTAACTCTTTATAAAGAATTATTTTCATACTTTTCTGAAGCTGTAAAAATGAATACTTTTTTTGCATACATGGCTGTCATGGATAAAATGGCACTCAGCTTCGGAGGGATGATTATAAAAAAAATTCCGGGAGATTTAAATAAGCCCTGCTATCTTGAGGGAGAGATCCTGAATATGTACACATTGCCTGAAGAGAGGAGAAAAGGGTACTCCTCTCTAATTTTACAGGAGCTAATTAATGAGGCTGAAAGAAGAGGAATAAGTAAGGTTTCTCTTCATACATCCGGGGATGGTGAGGCTTTATACAGAAGTTTCGGGTTCAATGATCCTCTTTATCCTGTTTTAGAGCTGGGATTACCTCGCTAAAGCTCGGTGATCCCTGGTGGGGGTGTCTTACAAAGCAAAAAACTAAATGGCTTTGCCATTTTCATTAATTGGGTAACCGCAGCAAATGAATTTGCGTGCGGTAAACCCAATTAATGAAAAAAGCTGTGCGATGCACAGCTTTAGTTTTTTCTTTGTGATTCGGTTGGGATTCGAACCCAAGACCCACAGCTTAGAAGGCTGTTGCTCTATCCAACTGAGCTACCGAACCCTATTGAGGAGTGCAAAGATAGCACATTTTTTTATTTCTTCAAGGATTTAGCCATAAATTCAATGATGAACACGATGGAAAAACCAATAACTATAAAGAGCAAGGCAATGGCGAGCTGGGCAGACTCACCGGTAAGGGTTTCAAAATGACCGGGAAGAACTGGTCTGTCAATGTGAGAAACTTCATCTATAACCCTTTTCCAAGGCCAAACTTTAACCAGGGATCCAATCATAAACCCTGCAAGAATACATAAGGTTGGTTTATAATATTTTTTAAGAAGCCAGGTGAGAAAGTGTGAGAAACTTATAATCCCAATTGCAGCTCCTACAGCAAAGGTTATTAATACCGGAATATTTAAATCTGTAACTGCTTTCATGATAAAAGCATATTTGCCTAAGAGGAGAAGAATAAAGCTTCCTGAAATCCCCGGCAGAATCATTGCACATATAGCAATAACCCCTGACAAGAAAATAAACCAGTATGCCTCAGTTGTTTGACTTGGTGAGACAAGACAAATCCAGGCTGCAACAGAAATCCCGACAATTAAAGAAATAATATGAGATAATTTCCATTTATCTATCTCTCGAAGTACATATATTGCAGATGCTGCAACTAACCCCATAAAAAATGACCAGAGAGGGATAGGATGATGAACAAGCAGATATTGCATTAATCTTGCTAATGAAAATATACTTAATAGTATCCCCCCTACTACAGCGAGTAGAAATTTTAAGTTTATTGAGTCTGAAAATTTCTTAAACTTTCCATTAAAAAGAAGTTTTAAATTTGTCCAATTTATTGATTTTATTGAATTTAATAATTCTGAATAAATCCCGGTAAGAAACGCTATAGTTCCGCCTGACACACCAGGGATTACATCTGCCGCACCCATTGCCACTCCTTTAAGAAAGGTCAAAAAATATTTTCTCATTTATAGTTATAGTTTTTCAAAATGATTATTTGATTAAGTACTTCCGCATTATTGCTGAGTAGTGTTTGTCACTCTTAAGTTTTGGGACCAATTCAGTAATTTTCCTGACCCATAATTGATCGATTAAAGCAAGTTTTTCAACACTTGAATTAAATTGCTCTCTGTTTCTAAGATAGTATTGAGAGATTGTATAAAAAAGCAAAAACTCAGGCAGGGAAGTTCTTTTATATGTAATGTTTAGCTGATGTGCCAGGAAATTGTAGTCTGTCTCCTCTCTGCCAATTATCCTTCTTAAGAAAACAAGAGAGCTGAACTGATCATGTCTGAGCATACTTATAAATGCAAGACCCGTGTTGGCTTCGTTATTGTCTTTATCTATTACCAATGCTTCTCTGAAAAACTTATCGGCATCAACAAGATTATCCATGGCCAGAAAAGCATCTGCTATCCCGATAAGTGCGAACAAATTTCCTGGCTCATGTGAAAGAAATTCGGTAAAAGTATCAATCCCCTTCTTAAAGTTATCTGTATTAACATAGACAATAGCCTTATTGTACAGGACAGATGAATTAGCCGGGTTTAATGCGATTGCATAGTCAAAAGCCTCAATTGCCTTCTCAAATCTCAGATCTCTTGCGTGAATAGTTCCAACATTAAACCACACATTATCATTGAACGGGTCTTCATCCAGATATCTCTCATAGTATCTGAGACTTTTTGAAAAATCACCCAGTCTTTCGTAGCAAAAAGCAATATCATTCCATAACTCAGGAGTTTCTCCATCAATTTCAATGGTTGATTTTAGATAATTCAGAGCGCTTTGAAAATCATTCATATCTATACAGTCTTGTGCTGCTGTATGATACATATCTGAAGCATCTTCAGGAGATAAATCCGCCGCTTTCTTTAAAGATATTGCAGTCAGGTCTGAATTGCCCTCTCTAATAAATGCTCTTGCAAATAAAAAATATATATCACCATTATGGGGGACTTTATCAATTAACACGGAGAGTATCTCTTTTGCTCTCTCAGTCTCCCTGTTAACAATCAGAACATCGGCATATTTCATACCAATGTCTGCAGAGTATGGGTGCTGCTCATATGCCATTCTCGAAAGATCATAAAGAATCTGATCCTCTGCTTCGTTAAGAAAATGGTTGATCAATAGATCAAACTCCTCTTCTGTAAATCTCAGAGATGTAAGAGACCCTGAATTAAAAGCCTCTAAACAAAGATCCACCAACCGGGTAATATCCTCCAGCTCATCGTCTCCCCCAGTATTAAAAAAATCGTCAATCATAATTGATTATGCCGGTTTAATAGATTCCAGATAATGTATTGTTTGTTTAAGAAAATTCAGTGGCGTTGGATCTGATGTTTTTGTAATAAAATCAAAAGGTGAGTCATCCCCTGAACAGTATCTTCCAATCTTAAATTTTGCTGATATAAAGCGGGAAATAAAACTTGATGTAAACTCATAGTCAATTGAAAAATCCAACAACAGATCATACTCAGAATCTGCCGGGAAAAGTTTATCAATATTACGAGGCATCCCATAAAATCCAAGATCTCTCTTTGATAACAGAATAAAATCTGTTTTGTTTGAAAATTCAATTCCCTTATTATTGCCTTTGTCCAGAATCACTCCTCTCCAGCTAATCCCCCTGCCCTTTAAAATCTCTTCGAGATGGCAAACAGCCTCTTCAATTCCCGTCTCATCAGGATCAAATATAAACACCACTGAATCTGCTTTACTAAAAGGGGTAAAGCAAGAAGCACCTCTTTGAGGGAGCCTCTCCAGTGCCCTCTTCTGCAATTTCTTTTTAAAAAACATCCCCTTTAATAAATTATAATCCGAACAAATTTAACAAAAATCGGACCATTGGCAACCTTTCAATTATATTGCTTTTTTCTATCTTTGTATTGATTCTAAAAGATGATGTTATGATAAGTGAGGTATTAGGGATGAGCCTGGCAGACATCTACACAAAAAGTTTAATTGACTTTAAAGAGAGAGATGCTTTTTCTACAATCAGAAAAGAGAGACTAACATATGGCCAGTTTGGAGACAGAGTAGAGAGACTGACAGAGGTTTTTAATAAACACGGTATAAAAAAGGGAGAGAGAGTTGCTATTCTGGGTAACAATATGCCCAACTGGGCAGTTTCATACTTTGCAATTACCACCTCTTCAAGGGTAGCTGTACCAATTTTACCCGATTTTACCGCATTTGAAATCGCAAATGTTATAGAACACTCTGAGTCAACTGTGATAATTGTTTCCGATAAACTCAACTATAAATTGTCGAAAAACATCCTTGAGAATTTTACATTGGTGGTAAATATGGACTCTCTTGAAGTTCTCTCTGCAAAGGATGAATTACAATACATTGTCAATGAACTTCCGGATCCATCAGATGTAGCAACAATTATTTATACATCAGGAACTTCCGGAACATCAAAAGGGGTAACCCTTTCACATAGAAATCTGGTCTCCCAAAATTACATGGCTAACAGGTTACTGCCAATGTTTAAAGAGGATGTTTTTCTTTCAATTCTTCCTCTTTCGCATGCATATGAATGCAGTCTTGGATTAATACTGCCCTTTAGCAGAGGCGCTCAAGTTGTCTACCTCGATGGGGCTCCTACTCCATCTCTATTATTGCCTGCCCTTGCTGAAGTTAAGCCGACAATAATGCTTAGCGTTCCCCTTATTGTTGAAAAAATCTACAAGAATAAGATCAGGCCGATGTTTACAAAGAACTGGATAATGCAGGTTCTATATTCTATTCATTTTATAAGGAGAGTATTTCATAAAATTGCCGGCAAAAAACTTTGCCAGACTTTTGGGGGCAGACTCAGATTTTTTGGTATTGGAGGATCGAAGCTTGACGGAGTTGTAGAACGCTTTCTGGCAGACGCCGGATTCCCTTATGGTATAGGATACGGCCTTACCGAAACTTCTCCTCTTCTTGCAGGTGCCATACCGGGTAAAGTTACCTGGCAATCAACAGGGCCTCAACTACCTGACATTGAAATGAAGATTCTCAATCCTAATAAAAAGGGTATTGGTGAGATTGTTGTTAAAGGTCCCAATGTAATGTTAGGATATTATAAAGATCCGGAGACAACTGCTACTTGCTTCACTGAAGATGGATGGTTCAGGACAAAGGATTTGGGCTATATCGATAAAAAAAGGAACCTATACATAAAAGGGAGAAAGGATAATATGATAGTAGGACCCAATGGAGAAAACATCTATCCAGAAGAGATCGAGGCTGTTATTAACGAGCATGATCTGGTACTTGAATCTCTCGTGATAAATACAAAAGGTAAGCTTACTGCTATGGTCCATTATAATTATGAGCAGATAGAGAAACTTCACACTTTTAATGATGAGGCTGTTATAAATATGGAGCAGCGGGTATTTGAAGTAAAAAAAGAGCTATTAGAGTATGTTAATTCCAGGGTTAATAAATCATCCAGAATTCTGGATATTACAGAACAAGCCGTCCCTTTTGAAAAGACGGCCACTCAAAAAATCAAACGATATTTATACTCTTAATTTCTGAAAACAAGGATATCGTCGAAATAATCAACAATAACTGGTTTATCTTTATTTAGACCACCTTTAAGTATCTCCTTTGCCAACTCATTTACTAGCTCTTTCTGAAGAACTCTTTTAACTGGCCGGGCTCCGTAAGCCGGGTCATATCCCTTGCTGCACAAGTACTCCATTGCATACTCTGAATACTCTAGTCTTAATCCTTTCTCCTGCATCATTGCACTAATGCCCTCCAGCTGCATTTTTACTATCTCTCTTATATCTGATTTAGTAAGAGGATGGAACATAATAATTTCATCTATCCTGTTAAGAAACTCTGGTCTGACATTGTTTTTCAGTAACTCCATAACCTCAGCCCTGGTCTTCTCTAAAAGCTCCTCCCTGTTTAAATCGTTTAACCTGGAGAGGTTATCCTGAATAATTAATGATCCGGCATTTGAAGTCATTATCAGTACAGTGTTCCTGAAATCGGCAGTTCTGCCTTTGTTATCTGTAAGTCTGCCCTCGTCCAGTACCTGAAGCAGGATATTGAATACATCAGGATGAGCCTTCTCAATTTCATCCAGAAGAACAACAGAGTAAGGTTTTCTTCTTACAGCCTCTGTCAACTGCCCTCCCTCATCATATCCCACATATCCCGGAGGAGCACCCACCAGCCTTGAGACCGAGTGTCTCTCCTGATATTCACTCATATCAATTCTGGTAATTAAATTTTCATCATTAAACATAAATTCAGCCAAAGCTTTGGCAAGTTCGGTCTTCCCTACTCCCGTAGTCCCCAGAAAGAGAAACGAACCTATTGGCCTCTTTACATCCTGAAGGCCTGCCCTGCTCCTTCTTATTGCATCAGAAACAGCTTCAATAGCTTCATCCTGTCCAACTATTCTTCTATGAAGGGCATCTTCCATTCTAAGCAACTTCTCTTTCTCACTCTCAAGCATTCTTCTAACAGGAATACCTGTCCATTTGGAGACAACCTCTGCAATATCCTCTGCTTCCACATACTCATTAATCATAGAGAATTCAGACGCCGACTTCTCCTTCATCAAAGTCTCAATCTCTTTCTCGGCAGCTACAATTTTACCATATCTCAATTCAGCAACCTTCCCGTAATCTCCTGATCTTTCTGCCTCCTGTGCTTTAAACCTAAGATCCTCTATCTCAATTTTCTTTTTTTGCACCTGCTCTATTAAGCCCCTCTCCTTTTCCCAAACAGCATTTTTTGCACCCCTCTCAACCGAAAGAGTTTCAATCTCTTTGGTGAGTTCAGCAACCTTATCCTTATCGCCCTCTCTTTTAATGGCCTCCCTCTCGATCTCCAGCTGCATGATTCTTCTGTTAAGTTCGTCAATCTCTTCAGGGACAGAATTCATTGCCATCCTTAGCTTTGAAGCGGCTTCGTCAATCAGGTCTATAGCTTTATCAGGCAAATATCTGTTAGTAATATACCTGTTTGATAAATCTACTGCTGCAATAATTGCATCATCTTTGATCTGAACTTTATGATGATTTTCATATCTCTCCTTTAATCCTCTTAGTATTGAGATTGCCTCTGAAGGAGTTGGCTCATCAACCATCACTATTTGAAATCGTCTCTCCAGAGCTTTGTCCTGCTCAAAATACTTTTGATACTCATTGAGTGTTGTAGAGCCCACAGCCCTTAGCTCCCCTCTTGCTAAAGCCGGTTTGAGAATATTTGCCGCATCCATTGCTCCGTCGCTTCTCCCGGCACCCACAAGAGTGTGTATTTCATCAATAAAAAGTATTACCTCTCCTGCACTTTCAATAACCTCTTTTACAACAGATTTAAGCCTCTCCTCAAACTCTCCTTTATATTTTGCTCCTGCTATCAGGGCACCCATATCAAGTGAATAAATCATTCTTGATTTCAGGTTTTCAGGGACATCTCCCCTTACAATTCTTTGTGCAATCCCCTCTGCAATGGCAGTCTTTCCCACTCCGGGCTCACCTACCAGTATTGGATTGTTTTTAGTTCGCCTGCTTAATATCTGGAGTACTCTTCTGATCTCTTCGTCTCTCCCGATTACCGGATCCAGTTTGCCTGATGCAGCCTGTTTATTTAAATTTACAGCATATGTATCAAGCGCATTATAATTTTGCTTGTTCATTTTCAAACCTCCTATGTTTTACAATATTCATTACAACAAATCTGCCATCTGACTGTTTCTGACAAAACGGCACAAATAATCAATCCATAAATATTAACTTTGCAAAAAAATTGACAATGAAATTTCCTGTACTTGAAAATGGAGCACTTTTACCACTTGTTGAGAGTTTTTACACTATTCAGGGAGAAGGCTTTAACACTGGCAAAGCGGCATTCTTTGTCAGGCTGGGAGGATGTGATGTCGGATGTAGCTGGTGTGATGCAAAAGAGACATGGAATCCGGCTCTTCACCCCCCTGTGGATATAAGGGAAATTGTTACTCAGGCCTCCTCATTCTCGGCTAAATCAATTGTGCTGACAGGCGGGGAACCCTTGAATTATCCTTTGGACAAACTATGTCACTTACTAAAAAAAGAGGGAATGGAGATATTTCTGGAGACATCCGGTTCTTCACCCTTAAGCGGTACTTTTGACTGGATTTGTCTCTCTCCAAAAAGGAAGAAGCCTCCGGTTGGTGATATTCACAAAGTGGCTTCTGAACTTAAGGTTATAATTGAAACAGAGAATGATTTCGAATGGGCAGAATTCAACAGAAAACTAGTCTCTCCCGGGTGCCATCTCTATCTTCAGCCTGAATGGAGCAAAAGCCGGACTATGCTCCCAATTATTATTGAATACATTAAATCTAATCCCTTTTGGAGAATATCTCTCCAGACTCACAAATTCATGAATATTCCTTAATTCTTTTTAGTTTTTTCATAACTTTGAGAGTTAAACATAAAACCTTAAAATTGTGAAAAAAACATCTTTTTTACTCATCTTTTCATCTGTTTTATTATTATTTTCAAATAGCAGTTACTCTCAGATAAAAGGGAGCACAGCCTATGAGTTCACGGTAATTAAAGAGCTCCCTGTAACACCAGTAAAAAACCAAAACAGAACCAGCACCTGCTGGAGTTTCTCCACAATCTCATTTCTTGAGTCAGAAATAATCCGCTTGGGGAGAGGAACACACGACCTCTCAGAGATGTTTGTAGTCTCAAACTCATACTTAGATAAAACAGAAAAGTACATCAGGACCGGGGGAAATATCAATATGGCTCCGGGAAGCTCTTTTGGTGATGCACTTTATGTCTGGAAAAACTATGGTATAGTTCCGGAGGAGGTTATGAGTGGTCTTCAGTACGGAGAGGAGTCTCATGTACATAACGAATTGGATGCAGCCATAGCCGGGTATATTAAGGCAATAGAAAGAAACCCGAATGGTAAACTATCTCCAGCATGGAAAAGAGGAGCAAAGGGGATAATTGATGCATATTTAGGAGAGGCTCCCAAAGAATTCAACTATCAGGGGAAAAAACATACACCATCAAGCTTTGCACAATCTCTCGGCATTAATGCCGATGACTATATATCGCTTACCTCATATACTCATCATCCCTTTTATTCATCATTTGCCCTGGAAATTCCTGATAACTGGAGGTGGGACAAATCTTTCAACCTCCCTGTTGACGAGCTTATATCAATAATTAACAACTCATTGGAAAATGGTTATACCGTTTTATGGGCATCAGATGTAAGTGAAAAGGGATTTACAAGGAAGGGGATTGCTGTTGTTCCCGAGACTGATACTAAAAACATGTCCGGATCAGATCAGGAGAGGTGGCTTGGGATGAGTAAAAATGAGATTGATTCAAAAATTTACTCACTTGAGAATGTAGTAAAGGAGAAAAATATTTCTCAGGATTTAAGACAAACAGGATTTGATAATCTGCAGACAACAGATGATCACGGAATGCATATTTACGGAATTGCTAAAGAAAAGTGTGGTGATAAATTTTATATGGTTAAAAACAGCTGGGGTGAGGCAGGAGACTATAAAGGGCTGTGGTTTGTTTCAGAGGCTTTTCTTCGCTACAAAACAATGAATATAGTTGTAAATAAAAGTGCCATACCTAAAGATATACTTAAAAAACTTAATCTGTAATCTAATGAAAAAACTTTTTATTGCTGTTAGTGTAATATTACTCTCAACAGCCTTTACATCTTATGCACAAGGTTACATTTTCACTGATGTAGTTAAAATCCCTGCTACCCCCGTTAAAAATCAAGCCTCAAGCGGAACTTGCTGGAGTTATGCAACAGCAGCATTTATTGAATCTGAACTCCTGAGAACAGGTAAAGGGGAACACGATATATCAGAAATGTTTGCTGTGCGAATAAACTATTTAAATAAAATGAACGATAACTACCTTAGAAGAGGTACCGGTAATCTTGGTCAGGGAAGCCTTGCCCATATGTTTACAAACATTGTAAAGAGATATGGCATGATTCCTCAGGAGGCGTACAACGGGATTAATTATCAATCAGAATTAAATAATCACAGGGAACTGAATAAATATATTACTGCATTTTCAGCAGCAGCTGTTGATCTAAAACAAAAAAGCCCACAATATGATATTCTGGCTGAGTCAATACTGGACACATACCTGGGTAAGGTTCCTGAAAAATTCAACTATAGAGGTAAAGAGTATACTCCAATCTCCTTCGCTTCAGATATGGGACTAAATATGGATGATTATGTTGAAATCACATCACTTTCTCATATCCCTTTTTATGAAAAATCAGTCATTGAAGTTCCTGATAACTGGGATTTTGGAAGATTTTGGAATGTACCGCTTGACGATTTCATGGCAATTATTGACAACTCACTATCTAATGGTTATGCTGTTTGCTGGGATGGCGATGTTAGTGAGAAAGGGTTTTCCCACAAAAATGGGGTTGCAATTAATCCCGCTCCGGAAAATATCGAAGAGGCTCTGAAGTTTGAGAAAATATGTAAAGAGATCTCTGTTGATCAGAAAATCAGACAAGCAGGCTATGAGAACTTCACCACAACCGATGATCACCTTATGCTGCTGACCGGTATAAGTAAAGATCAGAATGGAAACAGATACTATATCACTAAAAATTCCTGGGGAACTGAAAGAAACTCAATGGGTGGCTATCTTCATATGTCTGAAAGTTTTGTCAGAGCAAAGAGTATTTCAATTATGGTTCACAAGAACTCAATTCCTAAAGAGATCAGAAAAAAACTCAATTTCTAATTATTAATATTTCAACATAATGAAAATAAGAGGTTCCATACCAAACTTTATCACATCTCTTAACCTTTTATGCGGAGTATTAGCTGTCACTTTTTCTTTTAGGGGGGAGGAGATTTGGGCTGTATACTGTGTTTTAGCCGCCGCACTATTTGATTTTCTTGACGGCTTTTCGGCAAGATTATTAAAAGCATACTCTCCAATGGGAAAAGAGCTCGATTCACTGGCAGACTTGATAAGCTTTGGTATGGTTCCGGCCGTTTTAATTATGAACAGATATGAAAGAATTCTGGGAGTCGTAAATGATGGCAATGCTTTTCAAACGACTCTCTCTTTTCTCTCCTATTTTCCTTTGATAATCGTTCTTTTTTCAGCGCTTAGACTTGCCAAATTTAATATTGACACCAGGCAGAGCTCGGGATTTATCGGTTTACCTACTCCTGCAAATGCACTGCTTATTATAGGTCTTATCCATTTTACAAATGTTAATACTATTTTTGAAACTATTGAGTATAACCTGTGGTTTTGGCCTTTTCTTTCTTTAATATTATCAATATTGCTGGTTGCTGAAATCCCAATGTTCTCCCTAAAGTTTAAATCCCTTAAATGGAGAGAAAATATAACCGTTTACAGCTTTATTATATTTGGTTTATTCACTGCCGTAATATTTGTTATTTTCTCTTTTGTTTGGTCGGGATGGGTAGCTCTTATCTTCATATCATATATTATATTCAATCTGCTTAACTCTATTATCTGCAGAAAAATCTGATTTATCGTGAAAGAACTTGCCGCTGAATTGGAAAACATTAAACTTCTCATGAAGAAGAGGGAGTTAATGTCCATCCTTGACAACAGCTTCAATATGATTGCAAATATTGATCTTGACGGCAGGATAATATTCTGCAATGAAGCATATCACGAAATACTCGGGTTTCATAAGGATGAACTTATTGACACTTCATTTTATAATCTACTCCATCCATCAGAAAGAAGTAAGATAAAAGAGCAAATTTTCACTCAGCTTTTAAAAGAGAGCAGAGGAAAAGCAGAATCTTTGCTCCTTACAAAGGAGGGCTACTACAAGTTCGCAGAGCACAAATACAGACTTTTACCCGGCAACATTAACGGAAAGGATACAATAGTGATCTCTTCTCAGGACAATACAGAGAAAAGGCGCTCGGATCTGGTCCTTAAGGTTCAGAGAAATCTTGCAAACTCCGTAGTCTCGTCAAACTCATTTTCTGACTACTATAACACTATTGTAAGAGAACTGAATACAATAATGGAAGTAAACAACCTTTTCATTGCGTTTTATGATGAGGATAGAGTAATGCTCAAGGTCACAGGTATGACGGATGAAAATGAGAGAATAGAGACCTTTCCCGAGAATCTCTCTTTAACAGGGTATATGTTAAGAGGAGGCAAGGCTGCCATATATTATTATGATGATATTATTGAACTTAACCGAGAGGGGAAAGTATCTCTCATGGGAACTGTATCTCAAGTATGGCTTGGCTCACCAATTAAATGCGGAGATGTTATAACCGGTGGAATTGTTATACAAAATTACAATTCAAAAGAGGCATTTTCCAAACTTGATCTTGAGATTATTGAAATTGTAGCTAATGAAATTGCAAATTTTATGGAGATTAAATCAGCAGAGGAGGCCTCCCATAAACTTAATATTGCTGTTATTCAATCTCCTGCATCTGTATTAATTACTGATGCCTCTGGCAAAATTGAGTTTGTTAACCCAAAATTTTCTGAACTAACAGGTTATGAAATCAATGAAGTTATTGGATCTAACCCCAAAATTCTTAACTCGGGCACACACTCTAAAGAGATGTTTAATAATCTTTGGAGAACAATATCTTCAGGGGGTGAATGGAGGGGAGAAATTAAAAACAAGAAAAAAAACGGCGAATTCTATTGGGAAGATGTCTCTATATCGCCCATTTTCAACGACGAGGGGAAAATCATCAATTATGTAGGTGTTAAGGAGGATATTACTGACAGAAAGAAATTGATTGGAGATCTGATTGAAGCTAAAGAGAGAGCAGAGGAGAGCGACCGGCTTAAGACCGCTTTTCTGCAAAACATAAGCCACGAAATCAGAACTCCTATGAATAGTATAATGGGATTTATTGAACTACTTCAGGATCCTGATACTACCGGAGATGAGAGCAGAGAATATATTGAGATTATTGAAAAAAGCGGAAACAGAATGCTTGGAACTATCAATGACATTATTAACATTTCAAAAATTGAGGCAGGAATAGTGTCATTAAGTATCGGAGAGGTAGATATGAAAGGTCTGTTATACGAAATTGCCGGAGTATTTAAACCAGAAGTAGATAAAAAGGGGATGCATATTATTACCGATATCCCGGATTCCTCTCAAAAAGATATTATTAAAGGAGACCAGGAGAAGATTTACGCAATTTACAGTAATCTTGTGAAAAACGCCATTAAATATTCTTACGAGGGGACAATTACAATAGGCTACCGGATTTTCAGAGATCATGCAGAATGCTTTGTAAAGGACACTGGTATTGGCATATCAAAAGAGAAACAGGAAAAGATATTTGAGAGATTCACCAGGATTGAAGAGTCGAAAAGTGTTGAAGGTGCCGGTATTGGTTTATCAATAGTAAAAGGATATCTTGATCTTATGAATGGCAAGATATCCCTCAATTCAATTCCCGGTGAAGGTTCAGAATTTATCTTTACTATCCCGTTCAGAGCTTCTCAATTTGACTAACCATTTTGTTTAGCCTCTCTTCTAAATTTTTATTAATTAAATCATACTCCTCAATTTTACTGAGAGTCTCTTTTACTCCAAAGTAGTATTTAATCTTGGGCTCTGTTCCTGAAGGTCTGACTGAGACAATGCTGTTATCTGCGCTAACATACTGCAGAACATTCGATTTTGGCAGATTAATCTTAAACCTTAAATCACTTATCATATCAACACTCTCTGATTTTAAGTAATCATGAATCAAGACTATATCAGAATCCCCAAGTTTTTGAAGAGGACTCTCTCTCAGGCTTTTCATAATTTCAGAGATCTGCTCAGATCCATCAATACCCTTTTTTGTGACAGAAAGTAATCTCTCTTTATACAGACCAAACTTCAAGTATATTTCCAATAATAAATCATATAGATTCTGGGCTCTCTCTGCCGCCCAGGCAGCAGCTTCAGCAATAAGGACGGCAGAGATAACAGCATCTTTATCTCTTACGAACTCTCCAATATTAAAGCCATAACTCTCCTCCCCTCCACATATGAATGTCCTCTTTCCTTCGTACTTTCTTACCACTTCGGCAATATATTTAAAACCGGTGAGAACATTGAAAATTTCCACACCATAGTGGTCAGCCATACTCTTTAAAAGATCAGTCGTTACAATGGTTTTGACCATGTAATAATCCGGATTATCTCCATCTTTCAGCTTTCCTGTTTCACGCCAGCGTTCTAATATGTAGTATGACAATATGGAAGCCATCTGGTTTCCGTTAAGGATAAACATCTCTCCTTTTTTATCTCTTACAGCTACTCCAATTCTATCTGCATCAGGATCCGTTGCCATAACTAAATCAGCTCCAGTCTTTTCCGCCAGATCCAGCGCCATTTTAAGTGCTGAACTCTCTTCTGGGTTAGGAGATTTAACTGTAGGGAAATTACCATCACTAACATCCTGTTCCGGAATTGTTGAGATATTCTTAAAACCTGCCTCTCTCAATGCTCTTGGAACAATTTTAACACCTGTCCCGTGCAATGGAGTATAAACAATTTTCAAATTATTGTACCTCTTCACAATATCGCCGGATAGAGTTAAGGATAGTATTGAATTAAGGTAAGCCTCATCAAGATCTCTTCCAACAAGGTGAATTTCAGAAAGAGGACCAGAAAATTTCACTTGAGAAATATCTGTAATCTTCTCAACTTCTTTAATAATATTTGTATCATGAGGTGATGTGATTTGAGCACCATCCTCCCAGTAAGCCTTGTATCCGTTATATTCAGATGGATTGTGAGATGCTGTTATCATTACTCCTGCAACGCACGAGTAGTGTCTTATTGCAAAACTTAATACAGGCGTAGGTCTTATATCATCACACATATAGACTTTGAACCCGTTTGCAGCAAATACTGAAGCGGTTATCCCGGCAAACTCCCTGCTGTTATTCCTGGTATCATATGAGATAGCCACACTCAGATTTTCTCTTCCTTTTACAACACTCTTTATGTAATTGGCAATGCCTTGTGTTGCCATACCTACTGTATACCTGTTTAATCTATTGGTCCCCACACCCATTATACCTCTCATCCCTCCGGTGCCAAACTCGAGTGACTTGTAAAATGACTCTTTAAGCTCCCCGGGGTTATCTTTCATCAATCTCTTAATTTCACCCTTTGTCTCTTCGTCAAACGATCCATCCAGCCATTGTCTGACTTTATCCATATAATTTGTATCCATACTATCCATTTTCTAACAAATTTAATGATTACCATCCGATAATAAAAATAAGATAAAGAAGAGTATCTTTGTTCTATGTTTTTCAAAGAGTATATTCCCTATTACAAACGCAATCTAAGAGTTGCAATCCCTGTTATGCTTACTCAGGCAGGACAGATTACCGTCAATCTTGCAGATAATATAATGGTTGGACATCTTGGAACAGCGGAATTGGCCGGTGTTTCATTTGCAAATTCAATTTTTATTCTGGGGATGGTGTTTGGAATTGGATTTACCCAGGGGCTTACACCACATGTAGGACAATCTTTCGGGAGAGGTGATCACCCCCGCGTGGGCTTATTACTTGAAAACTCACTGACACTTAATTTTATTACCGGACTGCTTCTCACTTTAGCAATGTTTGGGATGGGATTTCTGATGAACAACATGGGCCAGACTCAAGATGTTGTTATACAGGCAAAACTGTACTATAATACACTTCTGTTTTCACTTTTACCCTTTATAGTATTTTTTGGGCTCAGGCAGTTCTCTGAAGGGATAGGCATTACAAAATACGCAATGTATATTACTCTTTTTGCTAATGTAGTGAATATAGTTTTAAACTGGGCACTCATATACGGGCATCTTGGATTCAGCCCTATGGGCGTAAAAGGAGCAGCATTAGCTACTCTTATTAGCAGAGTGATTATGCTTATCGCATTTTTAGCTCTTTTTATCAAACTTGAGCCATATAACAGATATTTAAAGTATTTTTCCAGGAAGTTTATTAACAAAGAGATTCTGGCAGATGTTCTAAAGACCTCAGTACCCCTCTCCTTCCAAAATCTTGTTGAGATTACAGCTTTTAGCCTTAGTGCAATAATGGTTGGCTGGAGCGGTAAAGTCTCCCTTGCTGCTCATCAGGTTGCAATGAGTATGAGCAGTTTTTCATTTATGCTTGCATTAGGTGTTGGGGCCGCATCAACAATTAGAGTATCTCACCAGTTTGGTTTTGGAGATTATGTGGCTATGAGAAAGGCTGGGTTTGCTGCTGTACACCTAAGTGTAGCTTTAATGTCTGTAAGCGGAATTGCCTATATATTGCTAAGAAACTACATACCGATAATATACACAGAAGATATATTGGTAAGAGAGCTGGCTGCTAAATTACTTATAATTGCCGCGCTCTTTCAGATTTTTGATGCAATGCAACTCTCCGGCCTTGCTGCATTAAGAGCCCTGGCAGATGTAAAAATCCCACTGATTATGTCAATAATCTCATACTATTTTGTATGTCTTCCACTTGGATACTTATGTGGAATTGTGCTGGGATATGGTGCCATAGGGGTTTGGATAGGTCTATTACTCGGGCTCGTTTTTGCTGCTGTACTATTTCTGTGGAGATTTAACAAGATTAGCAATAATATTATTTCTGCAAACTCAAAATGAAATCATTTTTACAAGAGAGTAATTCTATTAAGAAAAATTTATTCTGGTTAATAGCATTGTCATTTATTATAAGAACAATCTTAGCCTGGATTTTAGATTTGGGTTCCAACGAAGCCTATTACTGGACTTATGGCAAATTCCCGGAGTTGAGTCATATTGATCACCCTCCGATGATAGGATGGATTATACAGCTCTTTACCGTAAATCTTGCATACGAGAGTGAATTAACCCTAAGGATTGCATCAATTATTACAGGCACAATAAATACCTGGATTGTGTTTATTATAGGCAGGAGAATAAAAAATGAACGCACAGGTTTTTATGCGGCAATTTTATATACTGCTTCTTTCTATTGTTCAATTTTTACCGGGACATTTATTAATCCCGACACACCTCAGTCACTCTTTATTCTCCTGTCAATCTACTTTTTACACGAGGGAATAATTATTAAACATGAAGCTTGCAACGAAACAAGGACTCTTTGCAGACAGGCATTATTACTATCCGGAATTTTTCTTGGACTGGCTATGTTATCAAAATACTCCTCTTTTTTAATTTGGGCCGGAGCATTTGTATATATATTTTCATCAAACAGAAAACTTCTAAAAGAGCCCTTTCTCTATCTGGCTGTTTTTATCACCTCACTCTTTCTGCTTCCGGTATTGCTATGGAACATTGATAGTAATTTTATAAGTTTTGAATTTCAGAGTTCCCGCTTACCCCTAAACATCAATAATTTCAATATTGTACAATTTATAAAAAGTACCGGCATTATTATCATTTATAATAATCCCGTAAGCATAATTTTATTTGTGTTTGCCATATCCAGATTCAGAAAAGAGAAGTTTATGACAGAGTCTCAATTTAAATTGCTTTTATCTCTGTCACTCCCCTATCTCCTCTTTTTTACTGCAGTCTCTCTCTTTTCGGAGGTTAAATCCAACTGGTCCGCACCCGGTTTCTTCCCATTGATGTTTATTGCAGCTGCCTTTTTAGAGAATAACAAAATAACAGATTCCGGCAAACCTAAAATAATTCCTTCACCTCTTTCAAACTCGCTATTGTTTCTTCTTTTAGCAATGTCTCTTTTATTTACACATTATTTTACCGGCCTCCTTGTTCCAGATTATAAAACAGACAAAACCGAGAGGATAGGAAATCGCGACTTTACACTTGACTATTACGGATGGAGAACTCTCTCAAAAGAGTTCCGGAAAATAAGAGAGAGAGATGTTCAAGATAAAACTATGTCTGAAAATTCATTTATCCTGGCCTCGGATTGGGCTAATGCTGCCCACTCAGATTTTTACCTTGCCTCCCCAAACAATATGGTAGTTAAGACAATCGGAAGAATCGAGGATACACGAAAGTATGCATGGATTACAGGCGAGCATGGGACATTCAAATATGGTGAGAACGCCTACTATATTGAATCATCAAGAGATTATCCAAATGCAGTGAATCTTGCCGGTCACTATTTTTCTGAGCATAAAAAGATCAAATCAATATATATTAAGAAACTTGGCAAACCTGTATTACGATTTGACATTTATCGCCTGAAAAATCTTAACAGAATTCCTGACAGAGAGCTCTCTTCTTTTACAAAATATTAATATGACCCGTTATAGCCAACAACTACTGGACTTTATAAATGAAAATCAGGATTGCGAACCAGAAAAGCTCTTACTTGCCCATTCCGGAAAACATGAGTTTGACATAAAGCTGGCAGTTAACACAATTGAGGGGAGAAAAAGGATGTTAAAAAAAATGCCCGATTGGGCATCAAAAGAGCTTATTTATCCGACTTCAATCTGTACGGAACAAAGCAGTTCATACTACACCGGATTATTTAAACAGAGAATATTTGAAAAAGCCTCTTTAGTTGTAGATTTAACCGGGGGAATTGGCGTAGATTCATTTTATGCGTCACAAGTATCCGGGAGTGTCATCTTGATTGAAAAGAGCTCAATTCTTGCAGAGGCTGCAACTCATAATTTTAAAATATTAAAGAGGGTTAACATTTCTGTGCATAATTCTGAAATTTCTAAGTCAAATATAAATGAACTCCTAGGTAAAGCCTTTGAAGGGAGTATAAATAAAGAGAAAAGGCTTGTTTATATTGATCCGTCAAGAAGAGGTGCTGATGGTCAGCGGACCTACTCAATAACTGATTATGAGCCTAATATACTGGATATAAAAGAGAATATTTTAAAACATTCCTCGCATCTTTTAATTAAGATTTCCCCAATGGCTGATATTACAAAAACTTTAAATCAACTTGGAGGATGCAGTAAAGTATTCGTGGTTTCTGTTCATAATGAATGTAAGGAACTGCTCTTCTACATAGATAGCGATAATTGCGAATTAAATTCTGAGAATGTTCCTGTAGAGGCCTGGAATTTACCTAAAACAGGTACCTGGCAATCCATCTGTTTTACAATTAAAGAGGAGAAGTGCACTAATATTGAATTTCAAAATCCATCTTCTGGTCTGTATATGTACGAACCTAATACTTCAATAATAAAAGCCGGTGGCTTTAAAATTACTGCTGAGAGGTTTTCACTTAACAAGATTTCCTCTAATTCACATCTCTATCTTTCAGGAGACTATTCCGCAGATTTTCAGGGAAGAATATTCAAGATCCTTGAAGTATTCAATTTTGACAAAAGAGATATTAAGAGGATATCTAATCTATACCCAAGGGCATCTGTCTCTGTAAGGGACTTCCCCCTGAGCGCTCATGAACTCAGGGAGCGCCTTAAAATTGAAGAGGGAGATGAGTTCTTCCTTTTTGGTACTCATCTCCCTAACAATCAACGCAAAATTATTATTTGCAAAAAGCTGGATCAGCTCTCAAGTTTCTCTCCGTCAGAGTTAAACCATATTACCTGAAGTATCTGATTATCTGACGATTCTTTTAGCTTTAATGTACATTTGTACTTCATTGCAAGTTTAAATCTTAAACTTGGAATACCCTTGGTCAGATATGCTCCCAGTATAGGATTCACTTTTATTATCAGGGATTTGTGTCCTTTCTCTTTTACAAAATAGGCTAACTCTCTTTCAATCGTCTCATCAATCAGGAGAGATGACGATATTTTTCCGGTTCCATTGCAAGAGGGGCAACTTTCTGAGGTGTTAATCTCCATTGCCGGTCTTACCCTCTGGCGTGTAATCTGCATAAGACCAAATTTTGTAATTGGGAGAATGTTGTGTTTAGCTCTGTCATTCTGCATTAGAGACTGCATATGCTTAAACAACTTAATTTTATTCTCATTACTATCCATATCGATAAAATCAATAATGATAATACCTCCCATATCCCTCAGTCTTAACTGGCGGGCAATCTCCTCTGCCGCACTCATATTGACATCAAATGCATTTTGTTCCTGATCTGCACCTGATTTAGCGCGAATTCCACTGTTTACATCTATTACATGCAGGGCCTCTGTGTGTTCGATGATTAAATATGCACCTTGCCTGATTGTAATTACCTTTCCAAAAGAGCCTCTGATTTGTTTTGTAACATCAAAGTTGTCAAATATCGGAAGTGACCCTTTGTATAATTTTACTATCTTCTCATGTTCGGGAGCAATTATTGAAATGTAGCCCTTTACCTCTTCGTAAATAGACTCATCATTTACATATACATTACTAAACGAATCACTCAGAAGATCCCTCAAGATTGTTGTTGTTCTGCTATTCTCGGTGAACAGGAGCTGAGGTGCACTCCCCCTGGCCATTTTTGCCCATGAATCTTCCCATTTTTTTATGAGAGATTTCAACTCACCATCAAGTACCGCAGCTTTTTTACCCTCTGCGGCTGTTCTGATAATCACACCAAAATTTGGTGGTAAAATACTATAAACCAAACGCTCTAATCTCTTCTTCTCCTCTTTCGAGGTGATTTTTTGGGATATGCTTACTTTATCGGAGAATGGCATTAATACCATATTCCGTCCTGCAATCGATATCTCAGAGGTTAATCTTGAGCCTTTGGTAGAGATAGGTTCCTTTACAATTTGTGCAACTATTAGCTGCCCGGGTTTAAGAATGTCTGCAATTTTACCCTCTTTTTCAAGAATATCCCCAAGCTTTGCGCTTGAAAATAACTCACCATGAGATAGTTTACTCTGGCCTATATGCCTTGTAAACCAATCCAGAGCCTTAAAGGCCATCCCTAAATCAAGGTAATGGATAAATGCATCTTTGTTGTCTCCAATATCAACAAATGCCGCGTTTAACGCAGGCATTATTCTCTTAACCCTTCCCAGGTAAACATCTCCAACCGAATAATGTCCATTGTTCTGCTCCTTGTTAAGCTCCATGAGCCTATGATTTTCAAGAAGAGCAATCGAAACTTCGGTGGTGTTTACATCAATAATTAGATCTTTCTCCATCTACCATTCTTAAATAAATAAATCTAAAGCAAATCAATTGATTTGCTTTAGATTATCACGCACTCTAGACTAAAAAAGCAACTCTATTTTTTCTTTTTGTGCCTGTTTTTACGCAGACGCTTTTTACGCTTGTGAGTAGCCATTTTGTGTCTTTTCCTTTTCTTTCCGCTTGGCATAATTTTTATTTTTTACTTACTAAAGTAATATTACTTTACATTATTCTTAACCTTGTTCATAAATACCTTTGCAGGTTTGAACGAAGGGATGAAGTGCTCAGGAATAACAAGAGTAGTGTTTTTTGAAATGTTTCTGGCAGTTTTCTTTGCGCGTTTCTTTACAATGAAACTTCCAAATCCTCGTAGATAAACATTTTTCTCTTTTGAAAGAGAATCTTTTACACTGTCCATGAAGCTTTCGATAACATTCTGTACAGCGATTTTTTCCATTCCGGTTGCTTTAGCAACTTCATTTACGATATCCGCTTTTGTCATAATAATTAAATAAATTAAAGGGTTAGTCAATTTTTTGACGAACAAAATTACTATTATTTTATTGATTTACGCAAACTTTGGGGATTTTTTTTACTTTTTGAAGCAAAACATCAATACAGTTTGCCATTTTTTATTATATTATGGTGTAATCAATTACAACTTCAGCAAAAATAGTACCATTAACGGAACTTGGCACAGAGATTGACACATTATGTTAATGCAGAATTGCACCTTTATAAGGGCAAATTCTCGTGACAAATTGACATAAACCAGTAACCATTATATGAAATTTAAAGATTTGATATTTCAGCAATCCATGGGAGATGATGTAAATATAATACCGGTAATGAGTTTCGAAGGCAATCAGGAGATAAGAGATATTAACATGCCTGACACTCTTCCGATATTGGCATTAAGAAATGCTGTCCTCTTCCCGGATACTATTATACCAATTACTGTAGGTCGGGAAAAATCGGTTAAGCTAGTAAGAGATGTATACAGTAAAGATAAAATACTTGGAGCGGTAGCCCAGAAAGATGCAAGAGTAGAAGATCCCTCACCCGAAGACCTTTTTGAAACAGGAACATTAGCCCGTATTATTAAGATAATTGAGATGCCTGATGGTGGCACAACAATCATTCTTCAAGGGATAAAAAGATTTAAAATCCTGGATATTCTTTTTACCAAACCCTATTTTACAGCAAGTGTTAAGTATCTGGAAGAGGAGATCAGCAAGCGTGCCTCAAAAGAGCTTGATGCTATCGCAAGTTCAATTAAAGACAATGCTCTTCAGATTATCAAACTCTCTCCAAATCTTCCTCAGGAGGCTGCATTTGCAATAAAAAACATTGAGGGACATAGTTTTCTTGTCAATTTTATTGCCTCAAGCATGGAGATTGAAAATCCTCTTGACAAAATGTCGCTTCTCAGAGAAAACAAACTTAAACAGAGAGCACTAAAACTACTTGAACTTTTAAATAAACATATTGACCTGCTGAAAATTAAAGACGACATTCAGCAAAAGGTAAGAACAGAGATTGATCAGCAACAGAGAGAGTACTATCTTAACAATCAGCTCAAAACAATTCAGGAAGAGCTTGGAATAAACAATAACATTCAGGAGTTCAATGATCTCAGACAGATGGCAAAAGATAAACTCTGGCCACAACATGTTGCTGAGACTTTTGATAAGGAGTTGCAGAAACTTGAGAGAACAAATCCTAACTCTCCTGATTACAATATACAGCTTTCTTATGTTAAGTTTTTGATTGAACTTCCCTGGAATGAGACTAGTCAGGATAATCTGGATCTGACACATGCTAAAAAAATTCTGGACCAGGATCACTTTGGCCTTGAACAGGTAAAAGATAGGATAATAGAGCATCTTGCCGTGTTAAAGCTTAAAGGTGATATGAAGTCCCCTATCCTTTGTCTGTTCGGTCCTCCGGGAGTAGGCAAAACATCTCTCGGTAAATCTATTGCAAAGGCGCTGGGAAGAAAATACGGAAGAATCTCACTTGGAGGTCTTCATGACGAATCTGAAATCAGAGGACACAGAAGAACCTATATAGGAGCTATGCCGGGCAGAATAATTAATGCAATTAAGAAGTCAGGCACCTCTAATCCGCTTATAGTATTAGATGAAATTGATAAAGTAAGCAGCGATTTCAGAGGTGATCCTGCATCTGCACTTCTTGAGGTTCTCGACCCTGAACAAAACACCTCTTTTCACGACAATTACCTGGATTTGGACTATGACTTGTCAAAAGTTCTATTTCTGACTACTGCCAATAATGTTCAGTCAATTCATCCTGCATTAAGGGACAGGATGGAGATGATAAATGTCAGTGGATACCTGGCTGAAGAGAAGAGATATATTGCTAAAGATCACCTGTTGCCAAAACAGCGTGAATCTCACGGACTATCAAAAGATCAGTTAAGGATAAGCAGTAAAGGTCTTGACACAATTATTGATGAATATACAAGAGAATCAGGGGTAAGAGGTCTTGACAAACAGATAGCAAAAATTGCACGGGTTACAGCTAAGAAGATTGCGTTTAACGAGGAGCTCTCTCCAATTTTGGGACCAGCTGAGGTAAAAGAGATCTTAGGTATCCCTACAAATCAACATGATATGCAGAAAGGGAACGAAGCGCCGGGTGTTGTAACCGGATTAGCCTGGACACAAAACGGCGGAGAGATTCTCTTTATAGAATGCAGCACAAGTGAAGGCAAAGGGAATCTTTCTTCTACTGGAAACCTAGGAGATGTGATGAAGGAATCTTCTGTTATTGCTTATCAGTTTCTGAAGTCACATCCGGACCTGCTTGGAATGACACACAAAGAGTTTATAGAGAGAGATCTTCACATCCATGTACCTGAAGGCGCCATCCCTAAAGATGGCCCCTCTGCCGGTATAACAATGGTATGTGCAATGGCCTCTGCCCTGATGAAGAAAAAGGCCAGAAGCGGGATAGCAATGACAGGAGAGATAACATTAAGAGGGAGACTTCTTCCTGTAGGAGGTATAAAAGAGAAAATTCTGGCTGCAAAACGGGCCGGGATAAAAACTATTCTTTTATCTGAAGAGAATGAAAAAGAGATTAAGGATATCAAGGAAATCTATATAAAAGGGCTTGAATTTAAATTCTTCAAGACTATCCAGGAGGTTCTTGATTTCATATTCGATTAAAATGAATGTAAAGATTGAAAATTCCTGGGCTGAAGCACTTCGTGACGAGTTTGAAAAAGAGTACTTCATCAATATAACATCATACCTGAAGCGTGAAATTGCTTCAGGTTTAGTTGTTTATCCAAAAGGAGGAAATATATTCAAAGCATTTGACACCACGCCGCTACCTGAGGTGAAAGTGGTAATACTTGGGCAAGATCCCTATCACGGAGAGGGTCAGGCTCACGGATTGTCATTTTCAGTACCTGAAGGAGTTCATCAGCCACCCTCTCTGCAAAATATTTTCAAAGAGCTGAAAGATGATTTGGGGATGCCCCTGCCGGAGTCCGGGAATCTTGAAATGTGGGCTAAAAGAGGTGTTTTTCTTCTCAATTCTGTATTGACAGTAAGAGCCGGATTACCAGCCTCCCACTCGAAAATCGGATGGTCCCTATTCACAGATAAAGTAATAAGTATTTTATCTGAAAGAAGAGAGGGTCTCGTTTTTATGCTTTGGGGAAATTTTGCAAAAAGCAAGAGAGAGCTGATTGATAGCAAAAAACATTTAGTCCTTGAAGCTGCACACCCTTCTCCATTGGCAAGAGGAGCCTTTTTTGGGTGCAGACATTTTTCAAAAGCAAATGAATTCCTGATTTCAAAAGGAATTGAGCCGGTGAACTGGACTCTTTAGGATAAAACTAATCTCTCTCTCCAAATATACCGGTACCTATTCTGACAATAGTACTTCCCTCCTCTGCAGCTATCTTGTAATCTCCTGACATTCCCATTGATATTTCACAAAAGTCAGGATTATTTGAAAAGTATTTACTTTTTAACCTTTCAAATGTAGTCCTTAACTGCCTGAACTCCTCTCTTACCATGTTAAAGTCATCAGTTAACGAGGCCATCCCCATAACGCCCTTAAGCTTAATGTTGCCACACTCAATGGCTAATTTTGCCGCTTCATCCATCTCTAAATCAGTAAAACCCTGTTTTGTATCCTCTTTAGATATGTGTTGCTGAATCAAAATTGAGGGCTCTAAACCTCGTTTTAAAGCCTCTTTAGAAATCTCAGTAATTAGTTTAAAACTATCGGCAGAGTGTATTAAATAAACTTTATCAATTATCATCTTGATCTTATTTGACTGCAGACGCCCAATAAAATGCCATCTGATATCTGATGGTAATCTCTCCATCTTTGCCGAAAGCTCCTGGGGCCTGTTCTCTCCAAAATCCCGGTGACCAATATTGTAAGCCTCCAATATAAGGCTGTCAGGTTTAAATTTGGAAACTGCCACCAACTTAATTGTTGACGGCAGCTCCTCTCTAAAGTATTTCAAATTATTCTCTACGCTCACTTCTTACCTTTTATTTGTTGTTGCTGAGCTTTATAAGCTGCATCAAGCCTCTCCTGAAACTTTGACTTCTTCTTTGGCTGAGCAGCCTTCTCCTTAAGCTTTGCATAAATTTTCTCTTCATCTACAAAGAACCTTCTTATTGCCCATGTTTGAATCATCGTAATAAGATTTGAAAGCAGGTAGTAATAACTTAGTCCGCTGGAAAAGTTATTTCCAAGGAAAAGTAAAAACAGAGGCATAAAATACAATGTCATATACTTCATCCCTGCCATTTGAGGGCCAGAATTCATCTGGTCAATATTCATCCTGGAGTAAAAGAATGTAGAGACAGCCATCAATAAAGCAAAAAGGCTGAGGTGATCTCCAAAAAGAGGTATAGTAAAACCAAAATCAAGGATAGAGTCGTAAGTACTTAAATCCTTCGCCCACAAGAAGCCCTCCTGTCTCAACTCAAATGATGCGGGGAAGAACCGGAACATTGCAAACAGTATTGGAAACTGAAGAAGCATCGGCAGGCACCCCCCAAACATACTCACCCCTGTTTTACTGTAGAGAGCCATAGTCTCCTGCTGCTTCTTCATTGCATCCTCGCTCTTGGGATACTTAGCACTGATTTTATCTATCTCAGGCTTGAGGACTCTCATTTTTGCAGAGGAGATATATGACTTAAATGTCAGAGGAGATATTACCAGCTTAATAAGTAATGTTAGTATAAAAATAATAAGACCGTAATTACCTATGAATCTGCCAAGGAAATCGAATACTGTAATTATTATATATCGGTTTATCCAGCCAATAAGCCACCCGCCCAGTGGAACAATCTTCTCAAATCCCTTATCATATGATTTTAATGTTTTGAAGTGGTTAGGGCCAAAATAGAGGCTTAAAGGTACTGAGACCTCATCTCCTTCAGAATAAGGAATTTGCATATGAGACTCACACCTCATCAAGGTATTGTCAGGATCCCCTTCGGGAACAAACAAGTAGTTCATTCTGGCATTACTGAAGCTATTTTCTGCAACGAGAATTGCTGAGAAAAACTGCTGCTGGAATGCAACCCATTCAACTTTTGTCCTGATATCCTCTTCTGCTTCATCTTTCCTCAGGCCAAGATCCTCTACACCATTTACATTTGGGAATTTGTATACAATAGTAGAGTAATTTTTTTCGTTATCATAACCCTTCTCCAGTCTTGGTATATCCATTCTCCAGAAGAGGTCAAGTGATGTTACATTCCTTGCAATTAAACTCTTCATCCCCACAAATTTAACATCAAGAGATAACAAATAGCTATCCTTTGGGAGTGTATATTTGTACTGGATGAATGCCGAGGAATCAAGGCGAAGCCGGTAAGTAAGGGATGTATCGTCTCTCTCAGTCAAATCAAAAGAGAATTTGTCCGTATGAATCTCCTGTCCTGCAAATACGCTGATTGACAAGTTCCCTGACCTCTCTCTGAGAAGTACTAAATCTTGTTTATCATGAGTTGTAAAACCCTTAATAGTCGCTTTGTGAGGCTGAGCACCCAAACTTGAAAAATCAACAGCTAACTTATCGTTTTGAAGGGTGGCAAAGGTCTCCTGGGTAGTACTTGCTTTAATAAGCATTGAATCTTTATAGGGAGACACATTTACAGGAGAGAGAGCGGCAGCAGTATCACTTAGAGTAATTGTGTCAGAAGGGGTGCCTGATTGGGTCTGTGAACTGATATTTGCGGAATCGGCTATGTTTTGCAGCTGAGCCTGATCACCCATTATTTTTGAGTTATACCAGCTGAAAGCAATCAGTATGACTCCTATTATAACGAAGCCAAGTATCGAATTTTTGTTCATCGTAAAATTTTACTCCTGTTGGTTGTCAATTACTTTAATCTTCTCCTCAATCTGTGCAAGCTCCTCTTTTGCCCGTGCAATTTTCTTATCAAGTTCGAGAAGTAAAACATCAGCATTCTTAGATTTTGCAAAGAATCCCATATTATTTTCCCAAACTGCAATATCATTCTCCATCAGACGGAATTTCTGAACCAGCTTGTCTCTTTCGCTTCTTATACCTCTGTCACCTCTTCCGGAATTTTGAAGCTCCTTGATATGTTTCTTATATCTGTCAATTTTATGTTCATTATCAGAAGATCTTATATCGGCAAATTTTGTATCAATTGCATGTCTGTAAGCCGCCTGAACCCTCTCTTTCTCTTTGATAGGCACAAATCCTATTTCAGACCATCTTGTCTGAAAATCCTTAAGAGCATCAATATTCTCTGCTGTCTTAGAGTCAAATTTATAATCGTTAATCTCCTTAATAAGTTCAAGTTTCTTCCTGAGATTTTCATCGTATGATTCATCTACAGAACTGAAATGTTTTGATTTACTGGCAAAGAACTCATCACAGGCAGCACGGAACCTTTTCCATACTACATCTGATTGTTTTCTGGCAACAGGTCCAATCTCTTTCCACCTCTTCTGGAGATTAATTAACTGATCTGTAGTCTTTTTCCAGTCATTACTCTCTTTAAGAGCTTCAGCCTGTTCACACAAAGAAATTTTCTTGTCAAGATTATCCTGCATCTGAACTTTAAAACCGGAGTAATACTCTCTTTTTGCGTCGTAAAACTTATCGCAGGCAGCACGGAATCTGTCATAGATTTTCTGGTTCTCCTTTCTAGAAGCAAAACCAATATTTTTCCACTCTGTCTGGAGAGTCTCTATCTGTTTTGAGAGGCTGTTCCAATCTTTTCCGTCTACATTTTCCATTACAGCAATAGCCTCTGCCTTTTCGCAAATCTCTGCCTTCAATTCAAGGTTATGCTTCTGATCCTCTTTAAGCCTTTCAAAAAATTCCTGCTGCCTTTTGTTAATGGCCGATGTGGCCTTTTTGAACCTCTCCCATATCTCCTCTCTCAACTCCTTGGGAACCGGACCTAACTCCCTCCACTCTTCGTGAAGCTTCTGCAGTTTTCTGAATGCCTCAACAACATTATTGTCGTTAATCAACTCTTCTGCTTTTGAGCATAACTCAATTTTTATTTCAAGATTCTTTTTCAGATCCAGATCTCTCAGTTCATTATTGATTTTTACGAAATCGTAAAATTTCTCAATACTAAACTGATAACTCTCCCAAACATCTTTATTCGCAGACTGTGGAACCGGACCGGTTGCCTTCCATCTGTTCTGAAGCTCCCTAAAAGCAGGGAATGTATGATTAAGATCCTCCTGTTTCTCTAACAAGGACTTAAGCTCATCAATTATCTCAAGCTTAATCTTAAGATTCTCCTCTTTCTGCTTTTCAATATTAAGGATAAAAGAGGATCTCATTGTCTTGTAATTCTGATACAACTCCTTAAAGCCTCGCTCAAGTTCAGCAAAAGGGTTGTTGGAAACCAGGTTCTCCTCACCCTCCTCCTCTGAAATTTCAGGAGAGTCAGACGGAGGTAAAAAGCCGGCTGCTATCTTTTCTCTTTTAAGGACTTTGTAAAAAGCTGCCTTTAATATATCTGCATTCTTGTAGAGCTCCTGCTGGTCAGCTCTTTCAAGCATCTGCTGAAAAATCTCAACAATCTCCATCAGACTCTTTGCAGAATAATCATGATAATCAGATACAGACTCCTCCTGCGTAATTTCAGTAAGGTTCTCTTCGCCTATTTGCTCGTTAAGAGCAGATGTGTTCAATTCCTGGTTCATTATTACAAGACTATTATGTTTAATAACCCGCAAATATAAAAAAAAATTTGCCAACGCCGTGATTTATGTAAATTTGCGGCATGATACGAATTGATATATTATCTGTTGTTCCGGAACTGCTTGTAAGTCCGCTTGGTCACTCTATAGTTAAAAGGGCGGCAGACAAAGGTTTAGCACAAATAGCTGTCCACGATATCAGAAATTACGGGAAAGGAAATTACAGACAAGTTGATGACTACCCTTTTGGCGGAGAGGCCGGAATGGTTCTTATGATAGAACCCATTTTTAATTTAATCTCAGATCTTAAATCTCAGCGGGAGTACGACGAAATCATTTTTATGACACCTGACGGAGATTTGCTTGATCAGCCAATTGCCAATAAACTATCATGCAAAACCAATTTAATAATCATTTGCGGTCATTACAAGGGAATTGATCACAGAATCAGAGAGCATTTGGTAACAATGGAGATTTCTATTGGGAACTATGTTCTCAGTGGAGGAGAAATCCCCGCAGCTGTACTGGTTGATTCAATTGTAAGGTTAATTCCGGGTGCAATTGGTGATGAAATGTCTGCTCTGAGTGATTCATTCCAGGATGAGTTACTAGCACCTCCTGTATATACAAGACCTGCTGTGTTTAACGGCTGGAGCGTCCCTGAAATTCTTCTCTCCGGTAATCCAAAACTTATTGAAGCCTGGAAAGAGGAGCAATCTGTCGAAAGGACAAAAAAACTTCGTCCTGCATTGCTTAAGGATTAAAATCCAAATTCATCAACCACAACTTTTTCCTGTTTTTCTTCTTTTGGTTTATCAGCTAATTTGTGAACAGCTCTTGGCTCAACAATCATTGCCTTTTCAGAAGCAGGACAAACATATTCACAACCACCACAACCAATACAGATACCTCTGTCAACCACCGGAATGGTAAGACCTTCGTTATTGTATGCGACCATTGTAATTGCTTTGGTTGGACAGTGTTCATCACAAGCTCCGCAAGCAGTATTATCGGTAACAACAATACACCTCTCTTTGTAGAACCTAACCTGCCCTATTTGAGTAAGCTTTTTCTCCTCAAGAGACTGAGGAATCAATGCTCTGTTTGGACAAACCTGAGCACATACATTACAGTCGTAGCCACAAAAATGCTTTTCAAAACTCAAGACAGGCATCAATAAACCACTCAATCCGTACTCTCCTGTTGCCGGCTTGATAATTCCGTTTGGACAGGCCGATACACAAGCCTGACAGGCAGTACAGTTACTTTTCAAATTTTTCACACTTACAGCACCGGGAGGAGCAATACCATTTTCAGTTTCGCGGGGAAGAGAAGAGCTCTTTCTTCCAATAGCCCTTGCAGCTACAAAAGAGCCAAGCAGTCCCATAGTCAGGAGTGCCTCTCTCCTTCCGGTTATGACTCTCTTTTCATTATCGGTTTTCTTACCCCAGACTAACTTATATGTAACAGCCTTTCGTTTACAAACTGTCATACAGTTAAAGCAGGTAACACATCTTGAAATATCAATATTCCCATTTTCTATATCAATGCACTCAGATTTGCAATTTGACACACACAGTTTGCATTTGTTACAATTATCAATATTAATTACAGGTTTGAAAGCAGAAAATTTAGATATAAAACCAAGCGTTGTTCCTACCGGACAGACCGAATTACAGTATAGCCTCCCCCTGAATGCACTCATAATAACAACAATCAGAAGAAAGAGGAGGGCAAAGAAGAATGAAATTGCTATAAACTGAGAGTAAGCTCTGAAGAAAATTGTATCAGGAAAAACAGAGGAGAGCATATTATGAATAAACTGCTCGCTCCTGCTTATAATTTCTGAAGAAATTTTTCCATAGTTTGAGTATGGATCCAGTAGTGAAATTACAAAAGACGACCCAAAAAGAAGAGGAATCGCAGCAACAGAGAGGAAGGAGTATCTAAGAATGTTATTAGCCCGGGAGAAACTGAATCTTCTCTTTTTTTTACTCCTGAAGAGAGAGGATATACGCCATACAGAATCCTGCAATGTTCCTAACGGGCAGATTGTTGAACAGTATAACCTGCCAAATAGAAGAGACAACAGAACTAATGACACCAGGATTATTGCAGATCCGGTAAATACTCCCAGCAATGCAGGTACAAATTGATATTTTAGCAGAGATGAAAAGAAAAAATTATCCCTGTTTGAAATAAAAAGGAAGGCAAGAGTGATAAATACTGTTATTGTAAGTGATACAATCACCCTTCCCCGCTTTAACCACTTATACATTATTGTCAGATTTTAATTCTCTCAACTTTAATAGCATCCAGATTTGTTGTTCCTATCCTGGCTTTCTCTGCTTTCTGAATATGGGAAACATCTTCTATTCTCATCTCTTTAAACTGATTGAAAAATCTCAGAGCAGCAGTATCTGCAGCAACAATGTCTGTAGAGAGGAAAAGTGCTTTTGCCAAAACTACATCTTCAGTAGTTTTTCCCTTAGGACCATTTTGTGTCATAATCCTGTATGCGTCGACAATATTAAGCGATGGCATTTTTGAATATGTTGAGCAGTCTGCAATACATTGCTGAAGATCATTTGCATGCCAGAATCTTCTGTCCCAAACAATACCCATAAAATTTTTCATTGACATTGTCATCTTTGCTCCTCCGTGATTTTTTAGTACAGGAACATTTATCCATAAATCGCAATCAATAATTGACTCATGAATCTTGGCACTCTTTAGCCTTACACCCCTTGGAAGAGTTACCTCTCTGTAGTATTTCTCGTCATGGGCAAATGCTATTTTTGCACCGGCAGCTTTAGCAGCTGCCTCTATACCACTATTTTTATAGCATGCCTGCCACTCGTCACATGTATGATCAAAGACAACGACCTCTGAAGCTCCGGCAGAGAGGCAATCTCTTACAATAGCTGCAACCAGTTCAGGATTGGTATTGGCAGCAAATTCGGGTCTTTTGTCCCAGCCAATATTGGGTTTTACAACTACTTTATTACCTTTCTTTACGAATTTTGACATACCGCCCATAGCTGAGATTCCCCTTTTGTACATATCAGCAGGTTCTCCCCCCATAACAGCTACCAAATCGTTTGACTGCTGAGCCTCTTTGCTTTCAGCGGCAAAAAGGTTGCCGGGCTTAAATTGGATAGCTCCTGCTATTCCTCCCATAAGGGCCGATTTAAGAAAATTTCTCCTTTCCATATCTTCTGAAAATTTAGACAAATATACCTTTTCACTTTTGGTCAAGCAAAAAATAAACTATATTAGAGCAAATTTTCATCTATGAAGGACAATATTTTCAAGAGAATCTGGTATTTTTATTATGAAGGGTTTAAAAATATGACCTCACTTGGAAAAACACTGTGGATAATTATTGCAATCAAACTCTTCATAATGTTTTTTGTACTAAAATTATTCTTCTTCAAGTCAGATCTCAGGGGATACGACACAATGGAGGAGAAGAGCAATAAAGTAATAGAGAATCTGACTAATCCTAAATAATCTAAACTAATACCTAAAACCATGATTTTAGCTTCACTTGTTGATTTGTCAAGACTCCAGTTTGCCTTAACGGCAATGTACCACTGGATTTTTGTACCTCTCACCCTAGGGCTTGGGTTCATAATAGCTATTATGGAAACATACTATGTTAGAACCGGCAATGAATTCTGGAAAAGAACCGCAAAGTTCTGGATGAATATTTTTGCTGTAAATTTTGCCATAGGAGTAGCTACAGGCATTATCCTTGAATTTCAATTCGGAACAAACTGGTCAAATTATTCCTGGTTTGTCGGTGATATTTTTGGTGCACCTCTTGCAATTGAGGGCATACTTGCTTTCTTTCTGGAGAGTACATTCTTTGCTGTAATGTTCTTTGGATGGAACAAAGTGAGTAAAAAAGCTCACCTAATTTCCACATATTTAGTAGCTGTAGGGACAAACCTTTCTGCCCTCTGGATTTTAGTTGCAAATGCCTGGATGCAATTTCCAACAGGAATGCAGTTTAATCCGGACACTGCCAGAAACGAAATGGTTGACTTCTGGTCTGTTGCCCTCTCTCCTGTTGCTATCAATAAATTTATTCATACCACTACAAACGGATATGTTCTTGCTGCTGTATTTGTAATTGGAATTTCTGCCTGGTTTCTGATGAAGAAAAGGGAGGAGGAGTTTGCAAGGAAAAGTATTAAAATTTCTGCAATATTTGGTCTGATCTCCCTTATAATCCTTATTTGGTCCGGAGACGGATCGGCAACACATGTTGCTAAAAAACAGCCGATGAAACTGGCTGCTATGGAAGGGCTTTACAAAAGTCATAACGGAACAGCAATTGTTGCATTTGGCGTTCTTAATCCGGGAAAGAAAATTGAAGATTATTATGACAATCCGCTGAAATACCAAAACGAAAAGCCATTCTGGATAAATATTTCAATTCCTCAGGGGTTGTCACTTCTGGTAAACAGAAAAATGGACACATATGTTCCCGGGGTGGAGGATATTCTTGAAGGAGGATACCTATACACAGATAGAAACGGCAATGAGAAAATTGCCCCACCTGTACAGGAGAGAATCGCAATGGGGAAACTTGCCATTGAGGGACTTGCTGAGTACAGAAAAGCAAGTAAAGCCGGTGATGAAGAGGGGAAGGAGATTGCGTACAAAAAGCTAATGGACAATTTTGACCATTTTGGTTACGGTTATATTGAAAAACCTGCTGATATAGTTCCAAACATACCTCTTACATTCTATGCTTTCCATATAATGGTTATCCTGGGTGGCTTCTTCCTCCTGTTCTTTGCGATAACAATTTACATGGAACAAAAGGGAATAATTGGCAAACACAAATGGTACCACTGGCTCGCACTGGCAAGCATACCACTCGTATATATTTGTTCTCAGGCCGGATGGGTAGTTGCCGAGGTTGGAAGACAGCCATGGACAATTCAGGATCTGCTCCCGGTTAATGCGGCGGTCTCAGGGGTTAGTACCGGTTCTGTACAAACTACATTGATAATGTTTTTTGTTCTCTTTACAGTTTTGCTCATAGCTGAGATTGGTATTATGATAAAAGTAATTAAAAAAGGGCCAGGAGCCTGAAATCACAAAATCTAAAACGAAAAAACCATGATATACATACTACAACAATACTGGTGGATTATTGTCTCCCTTTTAGGTTCTCTGCTTGTATTTCTTATGTTTGTTCAGGGAGGGCAATCTCTCCTCTTTGGAACTGCAAAAGAGAAAGATGAAAAGACCCTTCTTGTTAATGCACTAGGTCATAAATGGGAACTTACTTTTACCACACTGGTAACTTTTGGAGGTGCAATTTTTGCATCATTTCCCCTCTATTATTCAACTAGTTTTGGAGGAGCGTACTGGCTATGGATGGCTATCCTCTTCCTCTTTGTAATTCAGGCAGTCTCTTTTGAATTCAGAAGTAAAGCCGGAAATCTGCTTGGTGCCCGCACATATGAAACTTTCCTTTTTCTGAATGGTACATTTGGAACAATATTACTTGGAGTTGCCGTTGGAATGTTCTTTTCAGGGGGTGCGTTTGTTATGAACAAGAGCAGTATTGCAGACACTTTCCAGCCAACAATATCCTACTGGGCAAACGGGTGGCATGGATTGGAGGCGATAACCAACCCTTTTAACCTCCTTCTTGGAATAGTTGTTTATCTTGCAGCAAGGACACTTGGACTAATGTATGTTATGATGCAGATCGATTCTGAATCTCTGAACAAAAAATGCAAAAGTCAGATTAAGATTACAGGTCCCGCATTTGTTCTGGGGTTTGTTGCCTTTTTGATTGCTCTCTTTACAATGACAGGGTATCATGTAACACCTGAAAATGGCTTAATTACTCCTGTAAGGTATAAATACTTCTTTAATATGATTGAACTTATCTGGCCGCTTGTAATGCTTCTTGCCGGTGTATTACTAGTTCTGTCCGGACTGGGATTGAATATATTTGGGAAAAAGGGTAAAAAGAGCAGTTTCTTTCTTACAGGCGGAGGAGTTGTACTTGCAGTCTGGAGCATTCTTATATGCGCTGCCTTTAATAATACAGCATTCTTTGTATCTACCGTTGATCCGCAGTATTCACTAACACTTGAAAATAGCTCTTCAAGCGAATTTACGCTAAAAACAATGGCATATGCATCTCTGATGGTACCATTTGTTTTTGGATACATATTCTATGTATGGAGAGCTATGACCAAAGTAAAAATGAGCACGGAAGACCTTTCAAAACCAGATACTCATAAATATTAGCGACCTGTAACAACCTCACCTTTTGTATGGTCATATTCAGAGCCTGCAGTACTGTGAGGAATAGAGTAAACCAGTAACATAACAAGGGCAGCGATTATATACATATATTTTCTGCTGCCCTTTTTTCTGTTTAACAGCCAGGCAGCAACCCAGACAATAAAAGCAACTAATGTCTTATTATCTGTCAGATCCTCGCCAAATGGCCAGCCTGTCCAGTAAGCATCAAATGCATATTTTTGAACCATCGGGCCCAAAATTAATCCACCCACACCCAATAAAATTATAACTGCCAAAGCATATCTCTCTATCCTGATTTTCTTAAAATATGCTGCTATCCCAGTAAAGTTTGAAAAGAGCATTGCAATAAACATAAATAAAATATGTGGAACCAGGACAAATGGAGGAACAGGAGCCTTAAATCGTAGTACAACATCTCCACCTCCTATTAAAGTTTTGGACTCTGCATCTGCGATAAACAAAGAATATCTGATTTTTGAAGCGGCAGGCAGTGCCGGAACTTCAAAAGTAAAGATATTATCCACTCTTGAAGATATTAAAGTATCTGATTGCCAATCTCCCGGATAAAGAGAATATACCATCTCAACACGAACATCCTGTGGTATGTTTGTCATCTTCACTCTTAGCGGAGATGTTTTATTAATTGATTTGTAATCACCGGAAGCCTCTGTGTGAGTAAGAGTGGTCTCCGAACTCCTGAGAAGGAGTGCAGAACACTCCGCACCATTGTAATTAAAAGAGACATTTACAGGTTTTGTTGGTCCGGTTACTCTTTGAAAATAGACAGCAGATAACGTTACACAGATTGCTGCAAACCACAATAAAACTTTTTTCATAACTGTATCTCAAGTTTAATAATTTCTCCCTCTCTGTCAATTTCAACAGTAAGAATTTCCCCCTTCTTAAGTTCCCCAAGCATTGCCATATACTCATAAACATTTGACACCGGCTTACCATTCATCTTCTTAATAGTATCTCCTGCCTTCATCCCGGCTTTATCTGCCGGTTTACCGTCGCTGACAGAGCCAACTCTGAAGCCATCCCCTTTTTCATATGTAAAATCTGGTATTACCCCAAGGGTAACCTTGAAGGCTGTTCTGGACATTGATGGAGGAGATTCGGTCTTTATATATTTTGGTACTTCAGATGATGAAATAATACTTATTACAGAGGCGATATACTCAGAGATTGAACCAATTCCTTCAAAATTAATTAACTCAACATCATCATCAGGAGTATGGTACTGTTTGTGAACTCCGGTTGTAAAGTACAACACAGGAGCTCCGGCAGTATAAAATGATGAGTGATCAGAAGGACCATATCCATCTTTTGTCAGTGTCAGTACAAAGCCTCTCTCTGAATTTGCCCTTTCTACAAAGTCTGAGGCTTGAGCAAAAGTTCCTGTCCCGCCAATCTGTAACTTATTCTCTGAAAGTCTTCCAATCATATCAAGGTTAATCATAAGATCCGGCAGAGCACCCAGCTTTTTGAGAGTATCAGCTGCTGCTCTTGATCCTATAAGCCCCCTCTCCTCTGCTCCAAACGCCCCGACAATAATCTTCATACCCAAAGAGTCGGCATATGCCGATAGTATCCTTCCAATTTCCATTGCTCCGGCAACTCCGCTGGCATTATCGTCGGCACCATTATGAATGGCCAACTCCTTTGGCTTCATGCTGCCTGATGAAGCTCCCCCAACTCCAAGATGGTCAAAATGGGCACCCACCATAACAGTCAAAGGGGCATCCTCTTTTCCGTAACTCATTAATACATTGTAAGAATCTCCCTGGACTACATTAGTAACCGTCTTAATATCCAAATATTTACCGGATTTAGTTAGAAGATCAGAATATACCTCATCAGAAATCTGAAGCACTGGAATCGAGAGAGCTGTTGTACCTCCTCTCCTTGAATCTGATACAGGTTCTCCGGTGTTGAACAGCAAGGCAGAAATGCCCTGTGATTTATATAACGCAGCCAATAATGGTATACTATCCGGGGAAGCTTTAACAACGAGCACAGGAGTGGGATATTTTTCAGGATTATCCGGTGAGGAAGTAATGACAGCGTTGATATTAGATGAGGGCGACTGGGGAAGAACTCTGTAGTCTTTCCATTCTATGTACTTAGTACTCTCTGCCGACAGATGAGAGCCATATCCAACCTCTCTGTAGAAAATAACATTAAACGGAACCAGAGGAGTAATACCAATCAAAGGTTTAAATCCATAACCAGAGAGAGTTTCAGCTATATACTCTGCAGACTTTCTATCCTCCGGAGATCCTGTCTCCCGCCCCCTCATTCCATCATCCGCCAGATGTGATAAATTTTTTCTAATCTCCTCAATATTATAGTTAAATTTTTGAGAATATATATTTTTTGCAAAAAATAGAGTGAGAATAACACTCAGATATACAGGTAGTTTTTTCATCAAATTAAAAATATTCAATTACAAAACTAACTTTTTTTTGGTAGAAAGAAAAAAGGAATTACATTTGCAGTGCACTACTTCACTAATACACCAAGACGAAACAAAACCAATTAACGATGGTAACAATTGATAATCTTCAGTTTAATTATTCAAAACACATTGTATTCAATGATGTTTCAATGAAACTAGAGGCTGGAAAAATATACGGCCTTCTCGGTCAAAATGGAGTCGGAAAGACGACTTTACTTAAAATAATGAGTGGCTTGCTAAAACTTAAAAGCGGAAGCTGCAGTGTAAACGGATACAATCCCTATCTGAGAGAGCCGGGTTTTTTAGGAGAGCTTTTCTATATTCCGGAAGACTTTATGGGTCCCGATCTGGTAGTTAACAAATTTGCCAAACTTAGGGGAGAATTCTATCCTAACTACGATCAGAATAAATTCAGCAGATTAATGACTGAATTTGAAGTTAACGGAAGCAGTAAGTTTACAAAACTCTCATTTGGACAACAGAAAAAGGCAATCATTGCTTTTGCTCTCTCAACAAACACAAAACTTATCCTTATGGATGAACCCAGCAATGGACTGGACATACCTTCCAAAGCACAGTTGAGAAGAGTAATCTCTCAGGCATCTACAGACGATACCTGTATAGTAATCTCAACACATCAGGTAAGAGATCTTGAAAACCTTATCGATCCCATAATTATACTGGACAGAAACGGAGTACTTCTTAATGCATCAATTGACGAAATCAGCCAGAAACTGTGTTTTGAATTCAGCACAACCACTTCTGATACTGCGATATACAGCGAACAGACATTAGGCGGATTTATCAATGTAAACCAAAATAATACAGGACGCGAGTGTAAGGTTAATATTGAAGCATTATTCAATTCTGTTCTGCAAAACAGAGAACTAATCAAGAATATTTTTAAAAATAGATGAAGAGATGAAAGAGTTTTTTAATATAAACAGATTTTTCAAACTGGTTCAGAAGGAGTCCTCAGAAAGATTTCATATGATGTTGAAGATTGCTGCAATTTTTGGAGCCCTTCTGGCAGGTTACTGGCTAAGCATTATTGTATTCAGCTACGGAGAATCTACATCAATCGCAAGTAGCAGAGCCAGTTTCATATTTTTTGCCGCAATATTATCAATGCTTTTAGCCCCTTTTAATTTATACAAAAGCTATAATCACAAAAAAAGCGGTATTGACTATGTGTTACTTCCGGCCTCTCTAATGGAGAAATACCTGAGCATGCTGGTTAATTGTGTAATACTTCTTCCTGTTTTCACTTTTTGTACTGTTTTATTAACAGATACTATTATTACAACAATAACACCCCAGATATTCAATGGTTATGCAATTTCAAGTTTAGAACTTGGAGAAAAATTTTCTAAGGGATACACAGAGGCACTGATAATGCAGCTTGGATTCATTTACTGTAATCTGCTTTTCAGAAAATATAAAGTAACCAAAACCCTGCTCTCAACATTAGGACTATATATAGTATTTGCCATGGCTCTGGTGTTTCTTGTCACTGTAGTTTTCAAAGAGGATTTCCTTATAATGGAGAAGATGAACATAAATATCAGCATAGATAAAATAAGTGATATTTCTAAACTGGATGAGTTCAGCAATTTCTCCTCTCTGTTTAAAACATTGTACTATACAAGCCAGGTTTTCTTTTACGGAATACTTCCTGCGTGGTTCCTGTTCGGATCATATCACAGGATGAAAACTCTCCAATACTAACTAATATGGAATTTAACGAGCATAAACCAATATATCTTCAGATTTCTGATACCATTTGCGACCTGGTACTCACAAATGAGTGGAAAGAGGAGGAGAGAATTCCATCCGTAAGGGAGTATGGAGGGATTCTGGGGGTCAATCCCAATACAATTATGAGAACATACGACCATCTGCAGGAGGCAGAGATTATTTATAATAAAAGAGGAGTTGGGTATTTTGTTAAAACCGGTGCAAAAGAGCAAATTATCACAATCCAAAGAGAACAATTTATTCAGGAGGAGTTACCTAAAATAAAGCGCAGACTTGAACTTCTTGGATTAAATCCAACTGACATATTCTAAAATTTTCAAAGATTTCTTGATTTTTTTTCGTGAAGAGTGCAACTAATCAAGCTTAGTCTTCGTCTAAAGGTGTGAATAATATATTATGCTTTACAATGTATTCAATTTTCACAACAACTATGTATAACAAATTCCTTTCATTCTTTTTGATCTTAATGATCTCAATCAGCGCAACAGCTGCTAAAAACAACGGTATAATCACAGGCAAAGTCTCTGAAAAGGGGAATGGCTCTCCTTTATCATTTGCTACAATAAGCATACAGGACAAAGAGAATAAAATCCTGGGGGGTGCTACATCAGGTGATGATGGTAAATTTATGATAGACAAAGTAATCTATGGTGAATGTAAAATAAAGGTCTCTTTCATCGGATTCGCAGATACAACATTTACAGTAAATATTAATCAAAACTCCAATACCGTAGATCTTGGTGACATCAGGTTAGCAAGTAACTCAGTAACTCTCTCTTCAGCTGTCGTTACAGCTAAAGTTCCGGTTATTGAACAAAAACTTGATAAAATAATTTTTAATGTTTCAGAAGCAGTCTCTACACAGGGGAGCAATGCCCTCGATATTTTGAGGAAAGCTCCCGGTGTAAGCATTGACCCGGATGGCAATATACTTCTTAACGGATCTTCAGTTCAGATTTGGATAGATGGAAGACCTTCAAATATGACCGGCCAGCAGCTAGAGATGCTATTAAGCGGAACAGATGCTGCAACTATTGATAAAATTGAGATCCTTGCCCACCCATCTGCTAAATATGATGCTTCAGGGTCCGGTGGTATAATCAATATCAGAACAAAGAAGAATTTCATTAAAGGGATTAACGGCTTCGTAAAGGCCGGATACTCTGCCTCGCCATATTACAGTAAAAACTATGATGGTGTTGACGGAACTCTTAATCTCAATTACAGAGGTGAGAAGACAAACACATCATTGTCATACAGCCCGAGATTCGGAGAGAGATTCAATGACTTCTACTCAACAACTGATATGGGGGGAGGACTTATTCTGGATGGTTCGACAAAATCAGATGAAGTACAGAGATATCACAATTTAAGACTTAGCAGTGATTACTTCATCAGTAAGAAAAGCGTTGTAGGAATAATTATATCAGGCCTTGACAGATCAGGAGAAGATGTTACAGACGATAAAATTACAGGAAACTCTCTATTCAGAAACGGACAAATTATTGAGAAGACAGCAACTTCAATAGATAATTCCGACATGTTCAGAACCTGGTCAGGTAACATTAACTATACTCATACAATCAAAGATGGTCAGGAGTTTACTATTAATGCCGATTACGGCAGATACAAAACAGGTCAGTTCAGCTACCAGGAGAATATTTTTACAGATATGAGCGGTTTTCCAACAAGAGATGCAAATATTTTCAGAAGCAACTCAGATCAGGTTATTGAGATTATCTCAGCAAAAGCAGATTATGAGCAAATATTGTTCAAAAATTACAAACTGGAAGCCGGAGCTAAATTTGCAAGAAGTCTTACTGACAATAACCTGCTCAGAGAGGACAAAATTGATGGCACATGGAGTCCTAATCAAAACCTGAGCAGTATATTCGGATATACAGAAAATATCTCTGCTGCATATGTTTCCGTAGCAAGGCAGTTTGGCCCTAAATGGAGCCTTAAAGCGGGTCTGAGAGGAGAGATGACAGATGCAACAGGGAACTGGACAAGTGCCGATACAACCACTCATAAAACTTACACAGACCTCTTCCCTACCCTTTTTGTAGGATACACACCAAACAAAGATTTCAGATTTGGACTCTCTTATACAAAAAGGGTGAACAGACCAAGATTCTTTCAGCTCAATCCTTTCAGAATTTATGTTGATGCAAACAGTGCTGTTGAGGGGAATCCGGAACTTATGCCTCAGTACAGCCACATGATGGGTCTGACACTAGGTTATAAACAGCACTACTCAATCAATCTTGTAGGACAGATAAACGAGGGGGTAATAATTCAGAACCCATATTTTAATTCTGAAACAGGAGAGAAACTTTTGATATGGCAAAATTTTGGTACACAAGCATTTTTCGGAGGCTCGTTTTCAATCTCTGAACTCCCGCTGACTAAATGGTTTGTACTGAATGCAAATGCAAATTTACTTACAGTTTCAAATACAACTGAAAACTTCAACAGCGGCTCTCTATATGCAAACGGATATCTTAATGCAACATTCCTTTTACCTAAAGATTACAAAGTTGAACTTACTGGTTCAATCCAATCCGGAATTCCTTATGGATATTTTAAGATAAAACCATCCGGAGATGTAAATATTGGTGTAAAAAAGAGCCTTTTTGAAAATAAGGGGACAATTGCTCTGAATATAAATGACATTTTCAATACAAGATCAAACAGAGCTGAATTGAATACTGATATGGTTAATGGCTACAATTTCCATTCAAATTATAATAGCCGCCAGATTACAATTAGTTTTCAGTACAGATTCGGACAGAGTAAAGCAGTAAAAGCAAGAAAAGTGGGCAATAACGAAGAGGCTTCCAGAACAGGAGCCGGAAATTAGTTTGAAATTTAGGTAGCCTCACTTTAGGCCGGTCTTTAAAGACCGGCTTTTTTTATTTACCGGCTGCTGCTTTGAGAGTGTTTTTCAGAAGGGCAATTATTGTCATCGGCCCTACCCCGCCGGGTACAGGGGTTATATATGAACATTTTGGAGCCACTTCGTCAAATTTTACATCACCCAAAAGCCTGAATCCGCTTTTATTCTCTGCGGGAACTCTTGTAATTCCAACATCTATCACCACTGCACCCTCTTTTACCATATCTCCCCTGAGGAATTCGGCTACACCCAGAGCGGCAATAATTATATCAGCCTTTAAAGTGTGTTCCTTCAGATCTTTTGTCCTGCTATGACACATCGTAACTGTGCAATCCCCGGGCTTTGCCTTTTGAGAGAGGAGATTTGCCATAGGCCTTCCTACAATGTTACTCCGTCCGATAATGACGCAGTTTTTTCCTGATGTTTCAATATTGTATCTGTCAAGCAACTCAATAATTCCCCAAGGAGTTGCTGAAATAAAAGAGGGAAGACCAAGAACCATTTTGCCCACATTCACAGGATGAAAACCATCTACATCCTTTTGGGGATCAATTGCTTCAGTGACTAATTGTTCGTTTATGTGACCGGGCAGAGGCAACTGAACTATAAGACCATCAATATCATTATCTCTGTTTATTTTCTCAATTTCCGAGAGCAGACTCTCCTCTGAAATATCAGCAGGAAATCTAAGCAGAGTTGATTTGAATCCTACCTGAGCACAAGCCTTCTCCTTGTGACCTACATATGTCTGCGAGGCCCCGTCATCTCCAACAAGAATTGCTGCAAGGTGCGGAATTTTTCCCCCATCAGAGGCGATTTTTTGAACCTCAATCGCTATCTCATTTTTAATTTTGTCGGCTGTTGCCTTACCATCCAGTAATTCCATCTCAGATTTAAATTATTAGTTTATCTTCTTCTTAAAGCAGCCATATTTCTCATCGCATTTTTTCCTCCTCCGCCGGCTACACTCTTCATAACTTTTCTCATGTCCTCAAACTGTTTAACCAGTCTGTTAACTTCAGCAATCGATGTTCCGCTGCCCATTGCAATTCTCTTTCTCCTGTTTCCATTAAGAACAGAGGGATCATTTTTCTCCTCTTTAGTCATAGATTGAATAATTGCCTCAATGCTCTTAAATGAGTTATTGTCCATATCTACATCTTTGATTGCTTTACCTACACCGGGAATCATCGCAGCAAGATCTTTTATGTTTCCCATTTTCTTAATTTGCTGAATCTGAGAATAGAAATCTTCAAGAGTAAACTGATCCTTTGCAAGTTTCTTCTGTAATCTTCGTGCCTCCTCTTCATCATACTGCTCCTGAGCCTTTTCAACAAGAGAGACAACGTCGCCCATCCCCAGGATTCTATCTGCAATTCTCCTTGGATGAAACACATCCAGAGCCTCCATTTTTTCTCCTGAAGAGACAAATTTTATTGGTTTGTTTACGACTGCCCTGATTGAGAGAGCAGCTCCGCCTCTTGTATCTCCGTCAAGTTTAGTAAGAACTACCCCGTCAAAATTTAATCTTTCGTTGAATGTTCTTGCTGTCTCTACGGCATCCTGTCCTGTCATCGAATCAACTACAAAAAGGGTCTCAGTTGGGTTAACCGCCTTTTTAACTGATTCAATCTCCTTCATCATCTCTTCGTCAATGGCAAGTCGGCCTGCAGTATCTATAATAACAAGAGAAAAGCCCTCTTTTTTTGCCTTAGAAATTGCATTCTTAGCTATTGACACCGGATCCTTCACTCCATCTTCCGAGTACACTTCAACTCCTACTTGTTCACCAAGAACCTTTAGCTGATCAATTGCGGCAGGTCTGTATACATCGCCTGCCACAAGCAGAGTTTTAAGTCCTCTTTTATTTTTGCTGTTAAGAGCCAGTTTTCCGCAGAATGTTGTCTTTCCGGAACCTTGAAGACCAGCTACCAGCACAACACCGGGATTACCTTTAAGATTTATATCGGTCGCTTCATTACCCATAAGGGATGTAAGCTCATCATGAACAATTTTAGTTAGCATCTGCCCCGGACGAACCGCTTTAAGTACATCCTGACCCAGTGCCTTCTGCTTGACATCGTCGCAAAAAGATTTAGCAATTTTATAGCTCACATCTGCATCAAGCAGGGCTTTCCTAATATCTTTCAATGTCTCAGCGACATTTACCTCTGTTATCTTACCCTCTCCTTTTAAAAGCTTAAAAGAGCTCTCCAGACGATCAATTAAATTCTCAAACATCGTTTACAATAATTTATATTATTACTTACCTCTTTTTAAAACAATCTCATTTAAAACCTCTCTCCCCTGATCATTAACGATTGATTCCAAATGATATCTGATTAGTTCTGAATGAAATACATATGGATCTTTAAAAAACTTATAGGCACCATTCCAGGAGTAAATTCTGGACATAGCAGAAGTAAAAAAGAGAGTCACAAGCTCTTTGTTAAAATCTCTCCTGTAGAAACCCTCTGAGATACCTCTCTCAATATTCTCGGAAATGATTCTTGAATAAAAAGACATTCTGTTTGTGTGATCCAGTAATTTCAGATCCGGGAGATATACTGAGGAGTCACTTAAAAGCAAAGGTCCAATCTCTGAGAGGGATTTGTTCATCATGTCACTTGTATGATAGAGGGCCTCTATTGCATCTCTGCCCTGCGAGAGAGCAAGATTAATTTTGAATTCTATCTCCCCCAGGACATGCTGCATAACTGTTCTCATCAACTCATCCTTACAGTTGAAGTTATTGTAAAGAGTCTTTTTTGTCAATTTCAGATGATTGGCAATCTCATCCATAGTCATTCTCAGCCCCTTCTTCCTGAAAAGCTCGTAAACCTCAATAACATACCTCTCTTTTGAACTTACTCTGCTCATAAAAATTTAGTTTCTTGATTAATAACTACTCTGAATAGTACTCTGGAGCCAAATCTCTCTGATTGTATTTCATAGCCATAACTTGTCCGTATGCTCCTGCAGATCTTATCGCAATAATATCTCCCCTAGATGTTTCAGGTAATAATATTGAACTGCCAAATCTGTCACTTGATTCACAAACTGGTCCAACAACATCGTATCTCATTTTTCTGCCACCGGAAGTGAGATTGTCTATCTTATGTTTTGCCTGATAAAGTGCTGGTCTGATGAGATCATTCATCCCGGCATCAAGTATGGCAAATTTTTTCCCTTTTCCAATTTTCACATAAAGTACTCGGGTAATCAGAGATCCGCATTGCGCAACTATTGCTCTTCCCGGCTCAAAATGAACATCTTGATTCTCTCGCACCTCCAAACCTTTATTAATAATTTTAAAATATGTATCAAAATCAGAAATTGGGTTTGCATCAGGGTTTTCATAGTCAATTCCAAGCCCTCCGCCAAGATTTAAATTGATAACTGGCAGACCATTGTCAAAAAACCACCGCTGAATTTCATTAACTCTGCCGGTTAGCATCTCAAAAACATTTAAGTCTGTAATTTGGGAGCCAACATGAAAATGTAATCCTGCAAACTTCAGATTTTCAGATTTTCTTAAAGTCTCCAGCACCTCCTGAAACATCCAGGTGCTTATTCCAAACTTATCCTGGGAACGGCCGGTACTGATATATTTATGTGTATGTGCATCAATATCTGGATTAATCCTCAACGATACAGCAGCTGTTTTACCCGCTGAGGCTGCAAGAGAATTAATAATCTCAAGCTCCGGAACAGATTCGCAATTAAAACTGAAGATACCTCCATCAAGCGCTGTTTTAATCTCTTTGTCGGACTTTCCAACACCAGCATAAACAACCTTAGAGGGATCAAATCCGGATTTTAGAGCAAGAGCAACTTCATTTCCGCTAACACAATCGGCTCCAAGTCCAAAACTCCTGATAATACCAAGAATTCTTTCATTTGCATTTGCCTTAAGTGCATAATGTGCATGGTAGTTGTACCTCTTCAGATTTGAAGTGTAATTTACCAGGGTCTTTTTTAACAATTCAAGGTTGTAATAGTAAAAGGGTGTCTCCAGTTGCTGGAATTCGCGAATCTCTTTAGTATTGAACATCACAAATATCTATTGGGGTTTGAACCTGCAAAATTAGTAAAAAACTTGTACTTAATTTAAATTATCTATCTTTGCAGAAATTAAATTTAAAAGGATGAAACCAACTAAAAAGGATCTCCTTCAGGAGACAATAAAGCACATTGACATTACAAAACTGGATTCTACTTACCTTATAGATTCCATGAGAGAGATGTCTTTCTCTTCCAGAGACACAGCTTCTGCAGCAGACATCCTTCAGCTGATGATCAACGACAAAGAGTCTACTAACTGGTTGATTCTTGCAGGAAGCACATCTGCAGGCGGATGCATGCAGGTTTATGTAGATATGGTTCGGTTCAAAATGATTGATGCTATTGTTGCAACCGGAGCCTCAATTATTGACATGGACTTTTTTGAAGCTCTTGGTTACAAACATTATAAGGGCACACAATTCATTGACGACACCCATCTCAGAGGTAATTATATAGACAGAATTTACGATACATTTATAGATGAAGAGGAGTTGCAGGCTTGCGATTCAACAATCAAGGCTATAGCAGACTCACTGGAGGCGAGACCATATTCATCCAGAGAATTCATTCACGAAATAGGAAAGTGGCTGACTAAGAATTCAAAAAAGAGAAACTCTCTTATCCAGACTGCATATGAAAATAATGTCCCAATTTTCTGTCCTGCTTTCACTGACAGCAGCGCAGGCTTTGGACTTGTAATGCATCAGGTTGAAAGAATGAAACAAGGCAAACCATATCTTACAATTGACTCCATAGCAGATTTCAGGGAACTCACAGAGGTAAAAATGTCTGCAAAAACAAGCGGTCTCTTTATGGTAGGCGGCGGAGTGCCTAAAAACTTTGCCCAGGATACAGTTGTTTGCGCAGAATGCCTTGGATTTGATGTTCCGATGCACCAGTATGCTGTTCAGATTACTGTAGCCGATGTCAGGGACGGCGCATGTTCATCATCCACCCTGAAAGAGGCAAACTCATGGGGTAAGGTTAATACCGCACACGAGCAGATGGTATACGCAGAGGCTACAACTGTTGTACCTGTTATTGTAAGCTATGCATACCACAAAGGTGACTGGAAAGCCAGAGAGGCTAAAAATCACTCACTTCTTTTTAAAGATGGCACACAAGGTACCGGCCTTCTTCTTCAAGATCCTGAGTAATAATTTTTCTAGTAATTATCAGTTAGAGGATTTTCCGGGCTGATACAGATAACTGACAATATGAAAAAAGGCTAACCAATTACTGTGGTGAACCACACTTTTTTAGTTAGCCTCTTTTGTTTAATAATTAATCAAAAAAAGTAGTTTAATGCTACTTTTTCTTTAGTCTAATCTCCGCAATAAATCCGGCAATCAGACCCATACCACCAAACAACAAAGTTGAGGCACCATAAATAACACTTTGTGTTTCCCTTATCATCCAGGTGGCATCAGATACATTTCCCATTGTTGTGTTAACAATTATATAACCTATTAAAAGACCCAAACCCAAGCCCACCAGTAGAGATCCAATTCTAAGTGTTAAATACTGGTTCTTAAACAACTTACCCTCTCCAAAAATCTCAGAGAGATTGATATTAGTGGTATTCACATTTTCCAGAGAGTTAAGCTTATCGATAAGTAACAGGCGTTCTCTCTTTCTTACGAAAAGCTCGATTACCTTATAAAAAGCATACGCACCAACTCCAAAAGTCACAGGTATAGAAATAAAATCCATCATGGTTATAAATTTTTTTATTGTGTTTGATCTTTTGACGAGTATTTGAAATAAAGGTTACACAATGTAACTTTGAATCCCGGCCTGCGTCTAACAATGTGATGAAAAGAGAGGAGGAATTAAAGATAATTGAGCGAATTAAATGTGGTGAAACCGGCTTGTTCAATCAGCTGGTTTTAGGGCATTCTCCAAAAATTCTTTCAATTGTAAGAGGAGTGGTCAGTAACAGAGAAGATGCTGAGGAGGTTGCTCAGGATGTATTTGTAAAAGCTTACTTCTCTCTTTCAGGATTCAGGGGAGAGTGCTCATTTTCAACCTGGCTGTTCAGGATAGCATATAATATGTCTATCTCAAAAACAAGAAAACAAAAAAGGAGAAATATCCCATTTGAAAATGCCGGACAGATTCCGGATACTTCAAATGATGAGAGAGAGCTGGTTTCGGAAAGAGAGAGAGTTTCTAAATTATTGTATAATGCAATAGAAGAGCTTGATACAGGAGACAAATTTATTATTCTCTCATTTTACAATCACGAAAAAAGCATAAGGGAGATTTCAGAAATCAGCGGCTTATCTGAGTCAAACATAAAGGTAAAATTACACCGTATAAAAAAGAGGCTGAGTATATTAATAGGAGATAAAATTGATTTGTGCTATGGATGAACAGGATATAAATATTAAAAACTTACTCTCACAGATTCATGACGAATCTGTTCCATTTGGATTTGACACTAAAGTTTTTGACAAGATAGAGAAGAGAGCTGTCGAGCTTGAATACAACAGAGAGACAATAAAAAACATAGTAATTACTTTGTTTACAGCTGCAGCTCTCATTGCCTCTCTATTCTGTATAAACCACTATTTCTTTAAAATTGATATTTCATCAGTTTTTAACCTATCAATTTTTAGTAATACTTATAACAGCATCTCTTCTGTTTTGAAGACCGACGGCTCTTTTACATGGATAATTCTTGGAGCCAATATCGCTATACTCCTTATTTGCGAAAGGGTTATCTCGGAAAAATTAAGTAAAAGAAAGAGTGACAAAAATTAAACTCTATCTCCTGCATGCTGAGGTCTCAGAAGATCGTTTACTGTTTTGACAGGATTAAATGTAGAGACAGGAACTTCAACAAATATAGTATTCCAGTTGCTCATTGCACCATTCCACAAACCCGGAAGCTCAAGCGCTTTTAACGATTTACCCTTAAGACTCTTAATTGAAACAAATCCGGTCTCAACATCAATAAATTTATTCAGATTAAATTTATTGCCCTGATAATCAATTATGGAGCATACAATATCCACCGGATTAAAATGAGTAGCTTCCATACTCCATCTTTTGAAATCCGGATGGGATGTATCCAGCTGAGCCGACTCCAGAATCTGAAGAGAGGTTGAGCCATCGGCATCTCTTACAACAAAAGGGCCTCCTCCCGGTTCTCCCTCATTTTTAACCATCCCGCAAACTCTTATTGGTCTGTTAAGTTTTGCGTACAAATAATCTCTTGTCAACTCTTCAGGTAAATCAGGTATCTCAATACAAAACTCCTCTTTTAGATATTCAATAATTTCGACATTAAGTTCAGAATTAAATTCTCCATCCAGCTTATTCAAATAGCCGAAACATCTCTCCCGGGAATTAATCAGTAAACCTGCCAAAGTCTGTTTCCAAATAGTTGTATCATCAAGCAGCTCCTCCCGTGTGACATTGTCAATATTTTTAATAAATATTATATCACTGTTAATCTCCTGCAGATTCCCTATCAGAGCTCCATGTCCTCCGGGTCTGAAGAGAATTGAGCCATCTTCGTTCCTGAACGGATTTCCCTCTAAATCAACAGCAATTGTATCTGTAGATTTTTTTTGAAGAGTAAAGTCAACTATCAGATTAGTACCTCTCTCCTTAATTATCTTCTCTTTAAGCTTTAAATAAAGATTGTTAAATGATTCAAGATGCTCCGCTGAAACAGTAAGCATCAACTTTGCTACACCATCATTATTAACAGCGTATTTTACACTCTCAACAAGTTGTTCTTCAAAGGCAGTTCTTGAGCCACCAGAATAATTGTGAAATTTAAGTAATCCTTTAGGCTTCGAACCATAACCCAACCCATGATCCAGTAACAGGAGCCTTATTACTGACAAGTAATCACCGGAATTAAATGATGGTAATTGTTTGAGGTCATCAATAAAAGGGAACCTGTCAAGGGAGGAGAGAAAAAGTGAGGCAGGTGAAGAGCTTTCCGGTCTCCCCCCTTTCTCAATTAATTCGGCAGCCTCATAAAGATCCTTGAACATTCTTGTTGCAGCTCCGGAAGCCGGAACAAACCTTGAAACCTGCAGAGAGGAGGATTTGTATTTTAAAATATATTGGCTTTGCATCTCTTTGCTTACCATCCTGATCCCTTTTCCGGGAACACAGGGAGCTATAATATCTAAAAATGGGAACCCTCTGTTAATTGATTCTATCTGATATTCAACCTCTGAGACAGAGATCTCCTGCTTCTTAAATTGATCTAAATCGCTTTTACTGAATCTGCTCATCTCTGATAATTTTATTAAACATATATTTCACCTCCTCTGAGTACTCCTCTCTGTAGGCATAACTATTTCTTAAACTTTCAAACAATAGCGGAGACTCTTTCAGAGCTTTGGAATCTTCTCCGATATCATAAAGTGTAAAAATCAGATTACTTAAATTTATATAAGGGTCACAATCCTCCAGCGGCAAAAAAGTTAACTTTGGAGGCTCTGTATGCTTAAACGAATATTCGGAGAGCGGATCAATATTAAAGAAGCGCCCGAGGCTATTTAAAGATATTACAGATGCATTAATTTTCCCCTGAATAGAATAACCGGCAATATGAGGTGTAGAGATATCGGCTTTGCAGAGTAACTCTCTGTTAATGTTTGGTTCATCCCTCCAAACATCAATAACTAATCCTGATAGATTATCTGTTGCCTTTATTAAAGCTTCTTCAACAACCACCTCTCCTCTTGAAGTATTTATAAAAGCCGCTCCTTCCTTTAAACTGCCGAAAAACCAATCGTTTGCCATACCTCTGGTAGATGAGTCAAGAGGCACATGAAGAGATACCACATCAGAGTTCCTTAAAACATATTCCAAATCATAGTATTCTATTTTTGAGACAGAGGAGTTATCATTCATTCGCGCCTTTAAAGGGGGATCGCATCTTAGCACATTCATACCCAGCATTGTTGCAAGAGTTGCTAACCTCTCCCCTACATTTCCTGCACCTATCACACCTAAAGTAATCCCTTTGGGACTCTCTCCTCTTTTATCAAAAAGGTAAAAAATTGATGTGATAACATATTGAACAACAGCCCATGCGTTACAACCTGCAGCGTTTGTAAAATAAATCCCGTTTTCTCTGCACCAGTCAAGATCAACATGGTCACTCCCAATGGTTGCAGATGCGATAAACTTAATATTGGTATTTTCAAGAAGCTCTCTGTTGCATTTTGTTCTTGTCCTGATGATCAGAGCGTCGGAATTTGAGATTTTCTCATTTGAAAATTCGCTACCCTTAAGATACTCAACAGAGGCATAAGGCTCAATTATACCCCTTATAAACGGGATGTCAGAATCAACAACCACTTTAATTGCCTTTTCCATGCAACTTCTGTTATTATCTGAATACTATTTCTTTTACAATTTCCTCTCCAATTATTGAATTAACTTTATCTCTAAGGGCACTTTTATACAAAGACAAAGAATCTCTTGCTACAGATGAACTAAGTGTACAAAATAGTTTACCGTTATTAAACTCTCTGCTCAGAACATATTTGGTAAAACGATTATCCAATGCTTTATCAAAAGCTGTACAAACTGAATTTCCCACCAAACCCTTTGCAAGTCCCATAGATTTGATATAGTCAGGTATGAGATCTCCTATTTTTACATAATCTTTCCTCTTCATAGAACTACCCCTCCCTCTATCTCAACTGTTTTACTCTCGTTACCAATCTCTGATAAAATCTGATCTATTCTTACTTTATTACTGTCCGTTATAAATATCTGACCAAAAGTACTTGAAGAGACAAGATTCAGCAGATACTCCACCCTTTTTATATCCAGTTTGTCAAAAACATCATCAAGTAATAACAAAGGATTATGACTATTATTATTCTTAAATAGTAAATACTGCGCGAGTTTTAGTGATATTAAAAATGATTTCTGCTGACCTTGAGATCCAACTTTTCTAATCTGTTCGCCATCCATTCCAAAAAGGAGTTCATCCCTGTGGACTCCCACAGTTGTATAGCCCAGACGAGATTCTCTGTCAAATGATTCATCCAGGAGCTCTTTCAAATTCCCTCTCTCGATATCTGATTTATAATCCACTGTAACTAACTCTCTCCCTCCGGAAATTTCATTATAAAACTTAGTGACAAATGGGACAAAATCTTTAACAAACTCACTTCTTGATTTATAAATATAAACCGCATTCTCCTGCATTTTTTCAGAGATAGTATCCAATAGGATTCTGTTCCTGAAATCGGTCTTCAGAAGTTTATTTCTTTGAGCAAGAAGGTTATTGTAATTCTGTACCCTTCTCAGATACTCTCTGTCTAACTGAGAAATAACTGCATTCAGAAACTTTCTTCTCTCATCTCCGGATTCATTAATTAAACAAGTATCATATGGAGATACCATGACTATAGGGATGATTCCGATATGATCTGACAATCTTTTGTAAATCTTCCCGTTCCTCTTCATCTGTTTATCTCCGGACCTGTTTAGAGAGAGGGATATCTGGTCTGTGGAGCTGTCATCATTTTTATACTCTCCGGATATATATGCAATCTCCTCCTCAAAAGATATAGCAGTCTGATCCTGAGAAGAGAGATAACTTTTAGTCATTGATAAATAATAGATTGAATCCAGGAGATTGGTTTTTCCTGCTCCATTCATTCCGGTAATACAATTTAGCTTTTGTGAGAAGGTAACAGTAGCCTCTCCAAAGTTTTTAAAATTTCTTAAGGAAATCTTTTTGAGATACATTTATTCGCTTTTCTTATACAAAGTTACTACTTTTATCTTTTAATAATTTGAGATTAGACAAAATATTGTAAATTTGCACCCTGCTAAAAAAATTAGAGATGTCAAAGAAAAACCAACACCAGGATCCTGAACAATCTGTTGAACATGCACTGAATACAACAGAGCATTTTATTGAGAAAAATAAAAAAACGCTTTTGTACTCTGCAATAGCAATAATAGCAATTGCCGCCATAGGATTTGCCTATCAGCACCTTTACCGCAAACCGCTAATTAATGAAGCTCTTGCTCAGACATTTATGGCTGAACAATATTTTCGCTCAGACTCTTTTGCTCTGGCACTTAACGGTGACGGCAATTCTCTGGGATTTGCCCAAATAATTGACGAGTATGGAAGTAAAGCCGGTGAGTCAGTTTATATGTATGCCGGCATCTCTGAGCTTCAGCTTGGAAACTATGAGAAAGCAATCTCTTATTTGAAAAAATATGATGGTAAAGATCCGGTCATGAAAGCCAGATCAATAAGCAATATTGGTGATGCTTATGCCGGCATGGAGAATTTCAAAGAGGCTCTATCCTTCTATTTAAAAGCTGCTGACTTTGCAGACAACACATTTGCTGCCGGATATCTGCTTAAAGCCGGAATTATGTACGAAGAGCTTGGAGATACCGCTAAGGCTGTTGAGACATACAAAATCATCAAAGACAAATATCCTCAGAGCGTTGAGGGTTACGATATAGACAAATATATTTCAAGACTCACTTTATAAGAGGTTTTGCAGCATCCAAAAATTATTGACTATGGGCAGAGCGTTTGAATTCAGAAAAGAGAGAAAGTTCAAGAGGTGGGGAAATATGGCAAAAATCTTTACCCGTTTGGCTAAAGAGATTACCATGGCAGCTAAATCCGGGGGTACTGATCCTGATAATAACCCAAGACTAAGGGCTCTGATTTCAAATGCAAGAAGCGAAAATATGCCCAAAGACAATATTGAGAGGGCTATAAAGAGATCTGTAGAAAAAGATCATTCAGACTATAAAGAGGTTGTTTACGAAGGGTACGGTCCTCACGGCATAGCATTCCTGGTTGAAACTGCAACTGACAATACAACAAGAACTGTTGCAAACATCAGAAGCTATTTCAACAAGTTCGGAGGTTCCCTTGGTACATCCGGAAGTGTTGAGTTTATGTTTGAACGCAAATGTGTGTTCAAAATCAAGACTAATGAAATAGACCTTGAGGAGCTGGAACTTGAGCTGATAGATTTTGGAGCTGAAGAGGTGTTCGCTGATGATGATTGTATAATGATTTATGGTGCTTTTGAGTCGTACGGGTCTATTCAGAAATTTATTGAGGATAAGGGATATGAAATGGTCTCCGGTTCTTTCGAAAGAATACCCACAGTAGAGCTGAAGAGCCTGCCTGATGATCAGAGAGCGGAACTGGAAAAGCTGATTGAAAGATTTGAAAATGATGATGATGTACAAAATGTATATCATACTTTGGCAAACTAATATTATTGACATATATGAGTTAAAAAAGTAGCCAAAATTAGCTGCTTTTTTTTTGTTAAAACTCTTATTAATGCATACCTTTGCCTGATATTTACTTACAAATTTCAATCAACTAATTATAATTCGTTATGAAACTGTCGCATATTGAGCACATCGGTATTGCTGTAAAGTCATTAGAATCAGCTATTCCCTTTTACGAAGAGATGCTCGGTCTTAAATGCTATGCTATTGAAGAGGTAGCAGATCAAAGAGTGAAAACTGCATTTTTTAAAATTGGTCAGACCAAGATTGAATTACTTGAGAGCACAGATCCGGAGGGTCCTATAGGTAAATTCATCGAGAAAAAAGGGGAAGGAATTCATCACATTGCATTCGCAACTGAAGATGGAGTTCAGAAGTCGCTTGATGAGCTTGCAGAGAAAGGTGTTCAGCTTATTGACAAAACTCCTCGCAAAGGGGCTGAGGGGCTCAATATTGCTTTCCTTCACCCAAAATCCACAGTAGGTGTACTTACTGAGTTGTGTGAAGATCCAAAAAAAGCTAACTGCTAATAACAAATATCAAACACATAATACAAATGAGCCAGCAACTTGAACAGGTTAAGGCGCTTATTCAGCTTCGTGAAAAAGCGCGTCTGGGCGGAGGCCAAAAAAGAATTGACTCTCAGCACCAGAAGGGTAAATTTACTGCAAGAGAGAGAATCTCAATGCTATTAGACGAAGGAAGCTTTGAGGAGTTTGACATGTTTGTCACTCACCGCTGTACAAACTTTGGTATGGAAAAGGAGAGATTCCTCGGAGATGGCGTTGTAACAGGATATGGTACAATTGAAGGCAGATTGGTCTATGTATTTGCCCAGGACTTTACAGTATTTGGAGGATCACTTTCAGAGAGCTTTGCAATGAAGATTTGCAAAATTATGGATCAGGCTATGAAGATGGGAGCACCAGTAATTGGTGTAAACGATTCAGGCGGAGCCAGAATTCAGGAGGGTGTTAACGCACTTGCAGGATATGCAGAAATTTTCCAGAGAAATATTCTTGCATCCGGCGTAATTCCTCAGATATCTGCAATTTTTGGTCCTTGTGCGGGTGGTGCTGTCTACTCCCCTGCCCTTACAGATTTTAACATTATGACAAGAGGAACAAGTTATATGTTTCTGACAGGTCCTAAGGTTGTTAAGACTGTAACAGGAGAAGATGTAACTCAGGAGCAGCTTGGCGGTGCATCAGTACACGCTACAAAGAGCGGTGTTGCTCACTTTGCAGTTGATAATGAAGAAGAGGGAATAAAAGTTATTCGCGACCTAATCAGCTATCTTCCTCAGAATAACCTTGAAGAGGCACCTGTTGTCCATACTAATGACCCAATTGACAGATTAGAAGACTCTCTTAACGATATTATTCCTGATAGCCCTAACAAACCATACGATATGTACGAGGTTATAGGAGCTATTGTAGATGACGGGAAATTCCTTGAGGTTCATAAAGACTACGCAACAAATATCATAGTTGGTTTTGCAAGATTCAACGGAACATCAGTTGGAATAGTTGCAAATCAGCCAAAAGTTCTTGCCGGAGTTCTTGATAATAATGCTTCCAGAAAAGCAGCGAGATTTGTCAGGTTCTGCGATGCATTCAATATTCCTCTTGTAACACTTGTTGATGTACCCGGATTCCTACCAGGAACTCAGCAGGAGTACGGCGGAATCATCCTGCATGGTGCAAAACTTCTGTTTGCTTATGGTGAGGCAACAGTTCCAAAGGTTACAGTAACTCTTCGCAAATCATATGGTGGAGCCTACTGCGTAATGTCCAGCAAGCACCTTCGCGGCGATATAAACTACGCATGGCCAACTGCAGAGATAGCAGTAATGGGGCCTTCAGGAGCAATTGAGGTTCTATACGGAAAAGAGGTTGCAGCAGCTGAAGATCCTGCAACACTCTCTGCTGAAAAGGAGAAGGAGTACAGGGATGCATTTGCAAATCCATATAACGCAGCACGCTATGGTTATATTGACGATGTAATCGAGCCTAGGAATACAAGGTTCAGAATTATCAGATCACTTCAGCAACTTGCTACCAAGAAGGTTACTAATCCGCCTAAAAAGCACGATAACCTTCCTCTATAAAAATTATAATCCGGAACAATATGAAAAGATTATTAAAAATATTTCTGTTGTCTGGGCTTTTGTTAGCCGGCATCCAGATGAATGGACAGAGCCAGGCCGATATGTGCATCAACGAATATCTGGTAATCAACACAGATGACTTTGAAGATGACTTCGGACATAAAAGTGGTTGGATTGAACTTTTCAACTCTTCTTATGGCACTGTTAACATAGGTGGCTGCTACCTTACAAATGACCCGGATAATCTTACAAAATACATTATTCCTAAAGGTGATGTACTTACAAAGATAAAACCAAGACAACATATTCTTTTTTGGGCAGATGACCAGCCCTACAGAGGAACATTCCATATCAACTTTACACTTGAAGAATCAGATGAGGTGCTCTTTGTTGCTTCAGATGGAAGAACTATAATTGATAGAATCAAGATAAGAAAAGATCTTGATACAAATGTCTCATACGGAAGAGTTGAAGATGGAATCGGTACAAGAGACGGCAGTGAAGGATGGAGCATCCTGCAGCGGACTTCTCCAAGTACCAATAACTTTGGAGTTGACAAAGAATCTGCCTCCACCATTTTTAAGAGAATTGACCCATATGGAGGAATAATGTCATTTACAGCGATGTCTGTGGTATTTCTTGCACTTATCCTGCTCTATCTTGTTTTTAAACAAATAGGAAAGTACAATGTGAGAAAAAATATGGAGAGAGCAGAGAAAAGTCTTGGTAAACATGCTGCAAAGGCAGAGGAGGAGACCTCTGCAGAAATTTACGCAGCAATCGCTGCAGCTATGCATATGTATACACAAGATGATGAATCTCACGATATAGAGAATACTATTCTAACCATTGCAAGAGTAACTAAAAACTACTCACCATGGAGTTCCAAAATTTATACACTCCGTGAAAAACCTTGTAAAAAATAACCAGATTAAGTCAATACAATTATGAAAGAATACAAACTGAAAATCAACGGTAACGATTATGCCGTAACAGTTAACGACATAGACGATACAATTGCGGAGGTAGAGGTGAACGGAATTCCATTCAAGGTTGAGATTGAACGTCCGGCCAAGAAGCAGGTTGTAGCCAAGCCAAACAAACCGGCGACTGTAACGGCAAATGTTGCAAAACCTGTAGCCTCTGGATCTGAGACAGCCGTAACTTCCCCGCTTCCGGGTGTAATTCTGGAGGTAGTCGTTAAAGAGGGGGATGATGTTAAGAGAGGCCAGAAACTGATGGTACTTGAGGCAATGAAGATGGAGAATGTTATTGAGGCAAGTGCGGACGGAAAAGTTATTTCAATCAAGGCAAACAAGGGGGACTCAGTACTTGAGGGTGCTCCACTAATAATCATAGGGTAACATGGAGAATCAAGGAATTTTATCTCAAATAGCAGATAACCTGGCACAATTCCTCCAGTACACCGGATTTGCCAATGCTACATGGGGACACCTTCTCATGATAGTAATCGGCCTTGTGTTTATCTATCTTGCTATTAAAAAGGACTGGGAACCACTGCTCCTGGTGCCTATCGGATTTGGAATTATTATAGGCAATATCCCTCTTTTCCCGGGCTTGAGCGTGGGAGTATACGAGGAGGGCTCAGTGCTGAATATTCTCTATCAGGGAGTACAGCAAGGATGGTATCCGCCGCTGATTTTTCTCGGCATTGGAGCTATGACTGACTTTTCAGCTCTTATTTCCAATCCAAAACTGCTACTTATTGGTGCTGCTGCTCAGCTTGGTATCTTTGGTGCTTATGCCATTGCTTTATTACTGGGATTCTCTGCTGCAGAGGCGGGTGCTATTGGTATTATCGGAGGTGCGGATGGCCCAACGGCAATCTTCCTCTCTTCAAGGCTCGCACCGGACTTAATGGGTGCAATTGCAGTATCTGCATATTCTTACATGGCTCTTGTACCAGTGATTCAGCCACCGGTAATGAGGCTGTTTACAACAAACAAAGAGAGACTTATAAGAATGAAGCCGCCAAGAGCTGTTTCTCAGACTGAGAAAAAGTTATTCCCAATAATTGGCTTCCTGATGACAGCTTTTATTGTACCTTCAGGCTTACCTTTGCTAGGTATGTTATTCTTCGGGAACCTGCTTAAAGAGAGCGGTGTTACAAGAAGACTAGCTGAGACAGCCCGCGGGCCGCTAATTGATGTTATAACAATATTGATTGGTCTTACTGTTGGCTGCTCCACCCAAGCCGATAAGTTCCTACAGGTTAAATCTGTTTATATTTTTGGACTTGGAGCCCTCTCTTTTGTTATTGCTACGGCAGGAGGAGTTTTATTTGTCAAGTTGATAAATCTGTTTCTTAAGGAGGGTAGCAAAATCAATCCTCTAATTGGTAACGCAGGTGTATCAGCCGTTCCTGACTCAGCAAGGGTTTCAAACCTGATTGGGCTTGAATATGATAAAACCAACTACCTTCTTATGCATGCTATGGGACCTAATGTGGCCGGTGTAATTGGAAGTGCAGTTGCTGCAGGTATCCTTTTAGGATTTTTATCATAAATAAGATTTTTACCATAAATAATTGCGTTTTTTTGAAGAGCACCTGGTTCGGGTGCTCTTTTATTTTTTGTATATTTGTAAATTCACATTAATTTACATGGTATGCAAAACAAGTTGCAAGAGCTAACAGACAAATTGTACAACGAAGGTCTGTCAAAGGGTAAACAAGAGGCCGTGGAGATGGTGGCCAGGGCAAAAAAAGAGGCCGCCACAATTCTTGCAGATGCAAGAGCAGAGTCTGACCAAATAATATCAGCAGCAAAAAAAGATGCACTGGATATTAAGCAAAAGATGGAGACCGAAATTAAAATGGCATTCAGACAGACATTAACCACTCTGAAAAATCAAATTGAGAATACCCTTATCTCTAACTCAATCAACAAACCATTAACAGATGTTTCAGACAATACATCCTTTCTGAAGGAGTTAATAATCTCTGCAATCTCCGCCTTTAATCCAAAAGGCAATGATATGGTTTCTCTCTCACTTCTCCTTCCGGAAAGCAAAAGAGCAGAGTTGGAATCTTTCTTTAAAAGCGAAGCAACAAAACAGATACAGGATAGTGTCGAAATAAAGTTTGATAATAAAATCCATAACGGATTCAAGATAGGTCCTGCAAAAGAGGGTTATCATATAAGCTTTACCGACAAAGATCTTCAGCATCTTTTCAGTGAGTTTCTTAAACCAAAAACTCGTGAGTTTTTATTTAATGAATAGTTATGAATAACTATCCTTATCTCATAGCGGGACTCCCGGAAATTTTTCCAGATTTTGAAAAAAGCAGTTATAATATCGATCTTCTTTTTGATCGTATTAAAGATAATATTGAGCCAAATGAAAAGAGGTACCTGGAGTGGCTTCTCTTTGGATTAAAGGGTGAAAATCTGACATCACATTTCTACAGGGAGGTATTTAAAACCCGCAACAGATTTCTGAACGAATTTTTCAGATTTGACCTGAATATGCGAAACATCCAGGCTGCTTTTATATCTAAAAATATGGGTATGGATGTTTCAGAATTTCTTATAGGTGACAATGAGCTTGTCACTTCTATTAAAACAAGCAGATCAGCTGATTTTGGAGCATCTGAATTTTTTGAGGAATCTGCAAAACTGATCGCAGTGCTTTCAAACTCTAATATTCTTGAGAAAGAGCAGGGACTTGACCTTATGAGGTGGAACAAAGCCAGTCAGCTTACAATTTTTAATTACTTCGATATTGACTGGTTACTTTCATTTGCAACCCGCCTTTCACTGGCGAAGAGGTGGGATGCCCTTGACAAAAAGATGGGGGCAGAACTCTTCAAAAAGCTTGTAAATGAGGTTAGAGAAACTTATAAAAAAGTAGACACTGAATAATAAGAGATAATAATATAAAACAACATATGAAAACCAGAGGAACAGTAAAAGGGATCATCTCCAACCTTGTAACCATAGAGGTTGACGGTCCCGTTTCCCAGAATGAAATCTGCTTTATTGACCTGGCGGGGACAAAGCTTATGTCAGAGGTGATAAAAGTAAATGGTAAAAATGCTTTTGTTCAGGTGTACGAAAGTACCCGGGGTATGAAGGTAGGTGACACTGCAGAATTTAACGGCCATATGCTTGAGGTGACTCTAGGCCCCGGTATTCTCTCAAGCAACTATGACGGTCTTCAGAACAACCTTGAAACAATGGAGGGTGTTTTTCTTACAAGAGGAGAGTACACTCTGCCCCTTGATCTGGATAAGGAGTGGGAGTTTACACCCGAAGCGAAAGAGGGTGATACCGTTACTGCTGCCACTTGGTTGGGTGAGGTCAAAGAGGGATGGCTTCCTCATAAAATTATGGTTCCCTTCATTATGAAGGAGAGTTATAAAGTAAAATCTGTCGTACCTGCCGGCAAATATAAAGTTACTGATACAATAGCCGTTGTTACGGATGAGACAGGAGTTGAGCATAAAATTACAATGATGCAAAAATGGCCTGTAAAAGTAGCCATTACTGCATATAAAGAGAAGCCCAGACCTTTCAGGATAATGGAGACAGGTGTTAGAACAATTGACACATTTAATCCAATGGCAGAGGGTGGCACAGGATTTATCCCCGGACCTTTTGGCTGTGGAAAGACTGTTCTTCAGCATGCAATATCAAAACAGGCGGAAGCAGATGTTATAATAATGGCAGCTTGCGGAGAGAGAGCAAATGAGGTTGTGGAGATATTTACCGAGTTTCCGGAGTTGATTGACCCCAGAACCGGCAGAAAGTTGATGGAGAGAACAACAATTATTTGTAACACCTCCAATATGCCTGTTGCTGCAAGAGAGGCCTCTGTTTATACAGCAATGACTATAGGTGAATATTACAGGGCAATGGGGCTAAAGGTTCTTCTTCTTGCAGACTCAACATCCAGATGGGCACAGGCTCTCAGGGAGATGTCCAACAGAATGGAGGAGCTTCCCGGAGCAGACGCATTCCCTATGGACCTTCCTGCAATTATTTCAAGTTTCTATGCACGGGCAGGTATTGTAAATCTTTATAATGGCAAAACTGGCTCTGTAACCTTTATTGGTACTGTTTCCCCTGCAGGAGGCAACTTGAAAGAGCCTGTTACCGAATCCACAAAAAAGGCCGCCAGATGCTTTTATGCGCTTGCACAGAACAGGGCAGATAAAAAGAGATACCCGGCAGTTGATCCGATTGACTCCTACTCAAAATATCTTGAATATCCGGAGATTATTGATGATTTAAAGAAACGCTTCAGTGAAGACTGGGTAGATAAAGTACTGAAGGGGAAAAATATAGCCCTCAGAGGCAAAGAGGCATACGACCAGATAAATATTCTAGGAGACGATGGAGTTCCAATTGAATACCACACCAGATACTGGAAATCAGAACTTCTTGATTTTATTATTCTTCAACAAGATGCATTTGACAAGATAGACCAGTCCACCCCGCTCGACAGACAAAAATTCATGTACAATCTGGTAATGGAGATTTGTGATCTTGAAAAGGAGTTTGACAATTTTGAAGAGTGTGCAGACTATTTTAAAAAGCTGATCAACACAATGCGTCAGATGAACTACTCTGAATATCAAAGCACAGAGTTCAACAATTATCTTGAACAACTTAAAAAAGAGATTGAAGATGGCAACTAAAGCATTTCAAAAGATATATACAAGAGTGGAGGCCATTACAAAGGCCACCATCTCCCTCAGAGCCACCGGTGTTGCAAACGAGGAGCTTGCAACAGTTGCCGGAAGACTGGCCCAGGTTGTTAAAATAAAAGATGATCTCATTACTCTTCAGGTATTTGAAGGAACTGACGGTATCGCAACAAATGCAGAGGTTGTATTCTTTGGAGAACCCCCAACTATAAATGTCAGTGAAGAGCTGGCCGGGAGATTCTTTAACTCATACGGACTGCCTATTGATAACAAACCCCCTGTGGAGGGTGAAAAAAGATATATTGGAGGACCATCTGTTAACCCTTTCAGAAGGAAACAGCCATCTGAACTAATTCCAACAGGTATCGCCGGGATTGACCTGAATAACACTCTTGTATCCGGGCAGAAAATACCATTTTTTGCAGACCCTGACCAACCATACAACCAGGTTATGGCTCAGGTTGCACTGAGAGCAGATGTTGACAAAATTATTCTTGGTGGTATGGGTCTCACAAATGACGATTACCTCTATTTCAAACAGATGTTTGAAAACGCCGGTGCTCTTAATAAAATTATAAGTTTTGTAAACACTACAGAGCAACCCCCTGTTGAGAGGCTTCTCATACCGGATATGGCTCTTGCTGCTGCCGAATATTTTGCTGTGGATAAAAACGAGAAGGTTCTGGTTCTGCTGACAGATATGACTCTTTATGCCGACGCCTTAAGTATTGTTAGTAACCGTATGGATCAGATTCCATCCAAGGACTCAATGCCTGGCTCTCTCTACTCAGACCTTGCAAAAATCTATGAGAAAGCGGTACAATTACCGGATGGCGGTTCTATTACCATTATTGCTGTAACAACTCTAAGCGGAGGTGATATTACACACGCTATTCCTGATAATACCGGCTACATAACTGAAGGGCAGCTGTTTTTGAGATCAGATTCAGATACAGGCAAAGTTATTGTTGATCCATTCAGGTCCCTCTCAAGACTTAAACAACTTGTTATAGGGAAAAAGACCAGAGAAGATCATAATCAGGTTATGAATGCAGCTGTCCGCCTCTACGCAGATGCTGCAAATGCAAAAACCAAACTTGAAAATGGTTTTGACCTCAGTGATTATGATGTAAGATGTCTGGATTATTCAAAAGCATACTCGAGCAGACTTCTTGCTATTGATGTAAATATTAATACAACTCAAATGCTGGATACTGCCTGGGAACTGTTCTCCAAATATTTCACAAGGGAAGAGCTTAGCATTAAAGAGGATATTCTGAACAAATACTGGAAAACCGCATAGAATTCTGTTATGGCTATAAAATTCCAATTTAACAAAACCTCTCTTAACGACCTTAATAAGCAGCTTAAGGTGCGCACAAATGCACTGCCTACCCTTAAAAACAAGGAGTCTGCGCTGAGGATGGAGGTTAAGAGAGCAAAAAACCGCTCTGACGAACTTTTGGAACAATTGGCCTCTTCGCTGAAATCTTATGACTATCTGGCAGGGTTATGGATTGAATTTGAACCCGGTTTAATCTCGGTAAAGGATGTGGAGCTGGAGACGGTAAAAATTGCCGGAATTAAAACACCTTCCTTAAAAGAGGTTATTTACGATGTAAAGCCCTATAACATCTTCAACAAACCTGTCTGGTATGCAGATGGTATAAAGATACTTCAGCAACTTGCCCAGCTGGGCATTGAGTCTGAAATATATCTTGAAAAGATGAGGCTGCTTGAATTTGCCAGAAAGAAGACCACTCAAAAGGTTAACCTCTACGAGAAGGTCCAGATTCCGGGTTATAAAGAGGCTATTCTTAAGATTAAACGATTTATGGAGGATGAGGAGAACCTCTCCAAAGCCTCACAAAAAATCGTAAAAAACAGACAACTACAGGAGGAGGCTGCCCTATGATTACAAAAATGACAAAATACTCCTTTATTCTATTTCATAAAGAGGTTCTTCCTTTTTTGGATAGATTGCAGGATATTGGTATGGTTGATATTATACGAGAGAATAAAGCCATAGACGATCATTCGAAAGAGTTGCTGGGAAAGATTCAGAATTATTCGGCTGCTTTAAAAAGGATTAATGAACTTAAAGAATCGCTTGCGGAGATAAAACCTGCCGGTAAGCTCTTTGATAAAGAGCAAAGTACATCTGACCTATTTAACACTCTTAGTGACGCTCTGGAAAAAAGAGAGAATCTGATTGCAGAGAAGAGAGGATTGGAGCGTGACTATGAAGAGGCTCTGTTGTGGGGAGCTTATAAAAAGGAGGACATTAACAAACTGGAGTCCCTTGGGTACACTCTCCATTTTTTCTCAATTTCCGAAAGTAACTACAAACCGGAATGGGAGCGTGACTACATACTACAGATAATTAACAAAAATCAGGGGAAATACTATTTTGTCATTCTCTCACCTTCAGAAGAAGAGTTCCATTTTAAAATTCCTGAAAGTAAATTCCCTCCTGTCTCATGCGATATATTAAAGGAAAAGATAGATTATACTGAAAGTTATATAACCGGGAATAGAGAATTGCTTGCTGAATATGCTCTTCAGACAGATTTACTGGAGGAGAGACTAAACAAAGAAAAAGCAATATTTGACTTATATCTTGCCGGGAGCTCTTCAAAGATAGAGGCGGAGGGTACATTAGCCCTTATGACAGGATTTGCACCTCAGAGTCAAAGCAAGGAATTATTAGAATTCTTTGACAATGAAGGCATTTACTATATAGCAGAGAGTGCGAGAGAGGAAGACAATCCGCCTATTAAACTAAAAAACAATTTTTTCTCCCGCCTGTTTGAACCAATTGGAGAACTTTATATGCTGCCAAAATACGGAGAGCTGGATTTAACTCCATATTTCGCACCATTTTATATGCTCTTCTTCGGGTTATGTCTGGGAGACATGGGATATGGAATTGTTTTATTGCTTCTGGGTGTTATTGGAAAATTTAAATTCCCAAAATACAAAGATTACTTATCACTTATACAACTTCTGGGTATAGGATCAATTATAATGCCTCTGTTAACCGGCAGTATTTTTGGTACTAAACTTGCCGTAATTTTCCCTTTGCCCGATTCTGTAAATGCTCTTTTCTTCTCAGATATTAAAATGTTCTGGTTTGCGATTATTTTTGGAGTCTTCCAGATTGTAATCGGGAAATTAATAAATGCAATTTTTTCAATAATTACAAAAGGGTGGCAGTATGGTATGCATAACATAGGATGGGCAATTGTAATAATTTGGGCAAGTTTTGCTTACGCCAAAACAATGGTTCCCGAATTATCACTTCCTGATTATGTCAACTATATCGGTCTTTTCGGCTGCTCTTTAATTTTGTTCTTTTCTGCAACAGAGGGTAACATTATTATTAGAATCTTCAAAGGCACCTTTGCATTCTACGATATTACAGGTGTATTCGGTGATGTTCTTTCATATATCCGTCTTTTTGGACTGGGTACTTCGGGGGGAATTTTAGGATTCGTAGTAAACTCCATAGCCATGAATATGATAGATATACCATATGTTGGATGGTTCTTTACCGGATTGGTCCTTTTAATCGGACACACATTTGTACTTTTACTTTCAAGTCTGGGAGCCTTTGTTCATCCTATGCGTCTCACCTTTGTGGAATTTTATAAGAATTCCGGATTTACAGGTGGTGGTAAAGCTTTCCGCCCATTAACCAAAAACTGATTAAAAATAAATATCATTAAAAACTAAAAAAATTATGGAACAATTATTACCATTAACTCTAGCCTATGTTGGCCTTGGTATTATGCTTGCTGTTTCTTGTATTGGAAGCTCAATAGGTGTTACCATCGGCGGAAATGCAACCATTGGAGCTATGAAGAAAAATCCTGACATCTTTGGATCTTCAATGATTCTGTGTGCTCTTCCATCTACTCAGGGCCTGTATGGTTTTGCAGCATTTTTTTTAATGCTGAACAGACTTCTTGAAATGCCTGTACTGGGACTTGGCCAGGGGTTTGCCATTTTTGCCGTAGGTGTTGCGCTTGGTATTGTGGGTTATGTATCTGCAATAAGACAAGCTAAACTGGTAGCAAATGGTATTATAGAGATGAGTAACGGACAGGATGTTTTTGGAAAGACACTAATTCTTGCTGTTTTCCCTGAACTATATGCGATTCTTGCTTTTGCAGCCGCTTTCCTTGCAATCCCTGCATAATCCTGTAAAATACACACTTAAAGAGAGTCTGAATACTAATAGTCATTCAGACTCTCTTTTTTTGTTTATCTTTGGTGAGAACAAAAATTGCGCAAAATGACACTAATTAAATCCATTTCAGGTATAAGGGGTACTATTGGCGGTGAGCCGGGAACTGCACTTACCCCTCCGGATATAGTAAAATTTGTCTCGGCATACTCATACAGACTTAAGATGAGGCTGCCAGGCAAAAGCCGATATAAAGTTGTTGTGGGGAGAGACGCAAGAATCTCCGGAGAGATGGTTGAAAATCTGGTCTGCGGTACATTAATGGCTTGTGGGATTGATGTTGTCAATGCTTCTCTTTCATCTACTCCTACAGTTGAGATGGCTGTTGTTTTTGAAAAGGCAGATGGCGGAATCATACTGACTGCATCTCATAATCCCAAACAGTGGAATGCCCTTAAACTTCTAAATGAAAAGGGCGAGTTTCTTGATGCAGAAGAGGGTGAAAAGCTGCTAAAATGCGCAGATGAGGGATTTTTCAGTTACGCCGGTGTTGATACACTGGGGATAATAACAAAACGGGACTTTTCCAATCAGCATATAGAGGCGGTTCTCTCCCACCCTTTGGTGGATACAGAGGCAATCTACAGAGCCGGATTTACAGTTGCTCTTGATGCTGTTAATTCTGTTGGGGGAGTAATAATGCCCCAACTTCTGGAGGCTTTAGGGGTAAAGTGTATAAAGGTTAACTGTGATCCTACCGGCAGATTTGCTCATAATCCGGAGCCTCTGCCTGAACACCTTACTGAATTGTCATCTGTAGTTGTTAAAGAGGGTGCAAATCTGGGAATTTCAGTTGACCCCGATGTTGACAGGCTGGCTCTGATTTGCGAGGACGGAAATCCATTTGGCGAAGAGTACACACTGGTTGCTGTGGCCGATTTTATTCTAAGGAGCAGAAAGGGGGCGACAGTATCAAACCTTTCATCCTCCAGGGCATTGAGAGATGTTACTGAAGCTGCCGGTTGTGAATATTTTGCCTCTGCCGTTGGAGAGGTAAATGTTGTAACAGAGATGAAGAGAGTTGGTGCGGTTATCGGCGGAGAGGGCAATGGAGGGGTTATTGTACCCGATCTTCACTATGGCCGCGACGCACTCATCGGTACAGCACTTTTCCTTAGCCTGCTGGCAACAGAGAGGTGCAGCGCCTCAGAACTTAAGGCAAAATATCCCCCCTACTCTATTTCAAAAAATAAAATTGAGCTCTCTCCATCAATTGATGTAGACAAGATTCTGGCAGAGGTGAAAAGCAGATATTCTCACAAAAGGGTAACTGATATTGATGGTGTAAAGGTTGATTTTGATGAGGAGAAAATGTGGGTGCATCTCAGAAAATCCAATACTGAGCCAATTATTAGAATATATGCAGAGGCTGCCACTGAGGAGAGAGCAGCAGCCCTGGCTGACGAGGTAATAAATTTAATTACAGAGATAACCGGAAAATAATATGTTTTCATTCAGAACGACATCTTTAACTGAACAACCTGATCTGGTACTCAGAAGCGGCAAGATTGCCCTTCTTTGCAATCAGTCATCCTGGCATCCTGAGAGAGGAGAGTATCTAATAGAAACACTCCACAAGAAAGGGGTATTAAAAAGAGTTTTCATCCCGGAACACGGACTATTTGGAGAGTTGCAGGATCAGGTCAAACTTGATGAGGGATCAGTGTATGAAAGTATGGCACCCGGTTGTGAGTTTGTTTCTCTTTACGGGAGCAGCGAAGAGAGTCTTTCAGTTAAAAGGGAAAAACTTGAAGATTTAGATGCCCTTATAATTGACATTCAGGATGTAGGGGCGAGATACTACACATATCCGGTAACTATTTTTAACCTGTTTAAGGTTTTAAAGGCTGAATCTCTCAATTTGCCTGTTTATGTAATAGACAGAGTAAATCCAATGGGGAGACAGATTGAGGGGACAATGTTAAAAGAGGGGTTCTCCTCTTTTATAGGAGAGACAGGTATACTTCACCGTCACGGACTTACTCTTGGAGAACTTACAAATTACTTTTACAATGAGATAAATGCAAAGTTTCCGCTGCATATAATCTCATATCTTGCAGAATCTGTCAACAGAGAGATGCTTCCATGGAGCATACCTCCTTCTCCAAATATCCCGGGCCTCTTTACCTGCCATTTTTACAGCGGTCAGTGCCTTTGGGAGGGGACCAATGTCAGTGAGGGAAGGGGAACAACAAGGCCTTTTGAATTATTTGGGGCCCCATTTTTTGATACTTTGGCAGATTTTAACAGAAAAGAGGATTATAAGAACTGGAACGATCCGGAGAATCCCCTCTCAGATCCAAGTGTTTATATCAGATGGACCAGATTTATTCCTCAGTTCCATAAATTCACAGGAGAGGTATGCAGCGGATTTCAGCTACATCCGGTGCCAGGAAAGCAATACCATGCATTGGCACATAATTTGAGAATAATGAGGTTCATCAAAGAGAGCTGTGAAGGCTTCAGCTTCCGCCCCGGTAAATATGAGGCAGGTAATGATAAAAGGGCAATTGAACTATTATGCGGCGATCCTCTTCTGGTAGATTATCTTGAAGGTAATACAGAGTGGGATACTGTCAGGGAGGAGATGAAGCATGAGGAGCAAAAATGGATAAGAAAGGCAAAAAGGGTCCTCCTGTATGAAGATCAGCTCTTCCGATGTAAATAAATGAAAAAAAAAGAGATTATGTCAAATCCGGTACTTAGCGAAAAGATCTTCAGGAGAGAGGCAATAGCATCATCCACAGGTGTAATGACAGTAAAAGGAACAGCGATGAAGGCCCTGGTTCTTGTACTAATGGTGCTTGCAGGAGCAGCATATACCTGGAAAGTGTTTTATGAATCAATTAACCCTGCCTCTATTCAGCCATGGATGTGGGGTGGAGTAATTGGCGGTTTTATTGTCGCCATGATTATATCATTCAAACCAAACCTGGCACAGTATCTGGCCCCTGTTTATGCAGTTCTTGAGGGTCTGTTTTTAGGTGCAATATCGGCTATGTTTAACGCTGCTTTTGCAGATAGTGCCCCCGGAATCGTTATGAATGCTGTTCTGCTTACTATGATGACAGCCTTTGTGATGTTTCTTCTGTACAGAAGCAGGTTAATTAAGGTGGATCAGAAATTTATGAGAATCATTACAGCTGCTGTTGGTGCAGTTGCACTCTACTATTTTATTACAATCATTCTGTCACTCTTTGGGGTGAATCTTGTTATGCTTCATAACAGCGGTCCCCTTAGTATTGGGATAAGTCTTGTAATTATTGGCGTTGCTGCATTCAGCCTGATGATGGATTTCCACTTTATTGAGCAGGCGTCGGCTGCAGGAGCCCCAAAACATATGGAGTGGTACGGAGCATTTGGCCTTATGGTAACACTAATTTGGCTATATCTTGAGATCCTAAAACTCCTTGCCAAATTTGCCGGTAACAGAGATTAATTTTGGATTCTTGAATTATATTTGTACTTTTGCAACCCCATAATAATTAACAACAATAGTAATGAAAAAAGGAATACATCCCGAAACCTACCGTCTTGTAGCTTTCAAGGATATGTCAAATGACCATGTATTTATCACACGCTCGTGTGCAAATACAAGAGAGACAATAGAACACGAAGGAGTTGAATACCCTGTAATAAAAGTGGAGATTTCAAACACTTCACATCCGTTCTACACAGGTAAGATGAAGCTGGTTGATACAGCCGGCCGTGTTGATAAATTCCTCAACAGATACAAAAAGGTACAAAAGTAATTTGTCCATAAAGTACACACACTTAAAAAAACCATCTGAATT
>JASDTD010000008.1:0-6302 GCA_041441395.1 Bacteroidales bacterium
GTCTGCGCCTTATGTGTTCATTCCACTCAAGGGTTTTGATTTCGTTCTCGGTATAAGTATTCATTGTGAAGTTTTAGGGTCTGGAGTTGCAAAGTTAAGAAATTTTGCAAAATGGAGTGAGTTGCTCAGCAATCATTACTGCATTTGTTGCAGCTCCTCGCCTTAAGTTATCTGCAACAATCCAGAGGTTAATTGAGTTTTGTGTGGAAAAGTCTCTCCGAACCCTCCCAACAAAGACCTGATCTTTTCCAAATGAGTACAAAGGCATGGGGTACTGGTTAAGTTCCGGATTATCCTGAAGCTCCACTCCCGGAGTCTGTTTTAAAATCTCTGCAATTTGCTCCATATCAAACTCCTTTTCAAAGGTTACATTTACCGATTCCGAGTGACCTCCCTCAACCGGTACACGTACAGTAGTTGCTGTGACAGCAATTGAACTATCTCCAAAAATCTTTTGTGTCTCATTTATCATCTTCATCTCCTCTTTAGTGTATCCGTTATCGGTAAAGGAGTCTATGTGCGGAATCAGGTTTTTGTCAATAGGGTGAGGGTATGCATGGCCTCTCTGCTCTGCTGAAGGAATCTGATTTAATGAGGAGGCTCTCTCCCTCTCCAGTTGCGCAACACCCTTTTGGCCGCTGCCGGTGACTGACTGGTATGTAGAAACGACTATCCTCTTTATCTTTAGTTTATCGTGTAAACGGGCCAGGGCAACCACCATCTGGATTGTAGAGCAGTTGGGATTTGCTATAATCATATCTGAGGGGGTAAGATCGCAACCGTTAACTTCTGGTACAATAAGCTTAATCCTTGGATCCATTCTCCAGCAGGAGGAGTTGTCAATAACACGGCATCCCGCCTCTGCAAATCTGGGGGCCCATTCTCGGGAGATATCTGATCCTGCGGAGAAGAGGGCAATATCCGGCTTCATCCCCAAAGCATCTTTAACAGTAACAATTTTATCCGCTCCAATAAACTGACCAACAGACCTCTCTGAGGCCACTGGTATAAGGGTACTAATGGGGAAGCTGCGTTCCGAGAGAATCTCGGTCATCTTCCTCCCCACCACTCCTGTTGCTCCAATAACAGCTACTTTCATAAACCTGCAATTAGAATATCATTGAAGAGACCTGTTGCTGTTTGTCTAGCACCTGCACCGGCTCCTGATATAACTATTGGTGAGGGATAGTCCCGGCTTGTTATAATAATAGTATTATTTGTGCCATTCGTGCCAGCGAGCGGATGATCAGCAGGAAGAGACTGCACGCCTGCTCTGCATTCGGTTCCGGAAATTGTTGCAACATATCTTAGCTTCTCTCCTTTTGCCGCGGCAATTTTATATAGCTTCTCAACATCTTCAGGAACGAATGGCTTAACATCAACATCTTCCGGCTCTCTTAAAATCCCGATCTCCCTGCTCAAAATAAGGGCTTTGCGTCCAACATCGGTTCCGGAGAGGTCCTGCCTTAGATCGGGCTCTGTGTAACCCAACTCTTTTGCTCTGCTTACCAGAGAGGCAATACTCTCTGTCCCGTTGTATGAACTGAGCAGGTAGTTTAGTGTACCTGAAAGGATAGCCTCAATTTTCTCAATTCTGTCTCCTGACTGAACCATCTGTTTTATAGTCGCAATTACAGGCAAGGCTGCTCCTACTGTAGTCTCGTACAGAATTCTTTTTCCTGACGAGGCAAAGCTCTCTCTCATTCTGCTCCAGCTCTCAAGAGGAGCGCTAAGGGCAATTTTGTTGCATGTGACAACTGAGAACCCCTTCATTGCAAACTCTGAATATAATGAAGCAACAACTCCGTTGGCAGTACAATCTGCAAATATGCTGTTGTTTAAACCCATATCGGCTGCTCTTGAAAGAAAATTTGCAATGTCTGCATCCTCCCCTGACTCCAGGCACTCTGCAATTTTATCAGGGACAATTCCGGTTTTGGAGAGGAGCATTTTGCGACTGTTGGTTATACCGGCTATTGCAATATCCTCCCTTTCAGAGAGAATAGAGATCAGCTGCTTTGCAACACTCCCGTATCCTGCAATAAAAAGGTTTATTCTCTCCCCTCTCTTTCCAAAAAACTCTTTATGGACAGCTCTCATTGCCTCATTGAAATCTTGGCTTGAAACTACTACTGATATATTCTTCTCGCTTGATCCCTGGGCAATAGCCCTAATGTTTATCCCTTCGCTTCCAAGTGCATTGAACATCTTACCCCCTGTCCCGGATTGGTTCTTCATATCGTCTCCAACAAGTGAAATTATTGAAAAACCTCTCTCCACGCTAAGAGGATTAACTTTTGAAAGGCTTATTTCATAAGCAAATGCACTGTCTGCAGCCTCCTTTGCTTTGTCAGCATCACTCTCCGATATTGCTACGCACATAGTATGGACAGAGGATGCCTGTGTAATAAGAATAATATTAATCCCTGCACCGGCAAGTGCTCCAAACAGTCGCGATGAGTAGCCCGGGATTCCCACCATTCCGCTACCCTCCATTGAGAGAAGAGATATATTACTGCTCCCCGATATTCCTCGTATTTTTCCTCTGGTCTCCGGAGGAGAAGATTCAATATAGGTTCCCGGTGCCTGAGGGTTAAATGTATTTTTTACCTCAATTGGTATTCCACTCTCTATAGCAGGCTGAATTGTAGGCGGATATATAACCTTTGCCCCAAAATGAGACAACTCCTGAGCCTCTTTATATGATATATGTCTTATGCATTTAGCATCCGGAACAATTCTTGGGTCTGCAGTCATCATTCCATCTACATCGCTCCATATCTGAAGAACTCTTGCACCTGCTGCGGCAGCAAAGAGGGAGGCGGTATAGTCAGAACCTCCTCTGCCCAGTGTAGTAGTTCTCTTTTGCAAATCTGATGATATAAAGCCTGGGATTATATGAAGTCTGGATTTTTCTGAGCTTAGCAATTTGCGGATATTGGAGTATGTCTTGTTTATCTCTGCAGTATTTACATCTCCGTGTTTTACTGTCTTAACTATATCTCTTGAATCTTCCCAGTGATTACCTATCCCCATTGATGTAAATTTGACGCTGGCAATTCGGGTGGATAACAGCTCTCCAAAACTCACTATAAGGTCAAGAGAGCCCGGGCTTAACTCCCTAAGTGAATATACTCCTTTGCAGACATCTCTGAGTTGATTGAAAATATTCTTGACCTTTAACTCAATTGCAGGACGAAAGTCTATTGGAATGAGTTCATCAATAATCTCAATATGACGGGATTCAAGACTGTCAATAATAGTGAGATATCTTAAATCCTGAGCGGCGGCAGCCCGTCCTGCCTCAATAAGGCTATCAGTACAGCCACCTATTGCAGACAACACAAGAATGGTCCTGTCTCTTTTTACCGCTTCTGCTGTGATTGCTGCTACTTTGGATATGTTTACGGCGTTATTAACAGAGCTGCCGCCAAATTTCAGTACTTGCATATTAACTTATGAAATTTATGTGACGCTTCACAATCTTTTGGGTCTGTTCCCACTCAAGCAAAAAGCCATCGTGTCCCCATTCAGATTCAAGAAGTTCTAATTTAGAATTTTTTAAGTATTTATGGAGTAATTTCTGCTCCTCAACAGGAAAAAGATTGTCGCTATCTATCCCCACAACAACAGTATTTGCCATGATCTTATCAAGGGCCTTTTCAACTCCGCCTCTTCCCCTGCCACAGTTATGGCTGTCAACCGATCTGGTCAGAGTATAGTAGGAGTAAGCATCAAATCTATCAGATAGTTTTTTACCCTGGTACTGCTGATAGCTGCAGGCCATCTCTGCAAACAGGGCATCTTCATCTTTTTCAGACTGAGTAAGATAATACCCCCTGTAAGAGCGGTAAGAGATAAGTGCGATGGACCTTGCTCCCCTTAATCCTCTCTCTCCTCCCCTGATGTTTTTTGCCTCGGCAAAAGTACTATCTGCAAAAAGAGCCATTCTCTGAGACTCGTTAAAAGCTGTCCCCCAGGCGGAAACTCTTGCATTACAAGCAATAACCAGCAAGTTTCTGATTATACCGGGGAACATTATACTCCACTCAAGAGCCTGAAACCCTCCAATTGATCCTCCTGCTATCAAATCAATATACTCAATCCTTAACTCCTCTCTTAACAGATTGTGTGCTCTTACAATATCTCTTACTGTCACTTGAGGAAAGGAGAGCAGATAGGGTTCTCCTGAGGGAGAGAGAGTTGAAGGGCCACTACTTCCGTAGCAGGAGCCTATCATATTAGCACAAATTATATAATATTTCAGAGTGTCAAAAAGTTTTCCCGGGCCAACAAGGCCATCCCACCACTCTTCAGGATTTGAATTGGCCGTTAGTGCATGACAAATCCATATAACCTCTCTTCCCGGCCTTCTGTTTCCGGTATGGTGGTAAACAATATCAAGCTCTTCCAGCCTCTCTCCGCTCTCAAAAATAAATCCATCTCTATATTTAAAAACCTCTCTGATCATAAGCCAGCCCTCCTGAATGCCTGTTCGATATCTTTCCTGATGTCATCAATATGCTCTATTCCAAGCGATATTCTCAGGGTGTTTTCACCTATCCCTGCTGAAGCAAGGGCCTCTTTACTCAACTGAGCGTGAGTAGTTGAGGCAAAGTGAGTGATAAGAGTCTTGTTGTCTCCAACATTAACCAGGTGGCTAAGCAGTTCAAGTGAATTCACAAACTCTGAGGCACTCTCTCTTGTACCTTTAATATCAAATGAGAGAACGCCTCCAAATCCCCCCCGAAGATACCTTTTCCCATTTTGGTAATTTGGATTGCCTTTAAGGCCCGGATAATTAACCCTCTCTACTTTTGGGTGCAGCTCAAGCCACTCAGCCAGACGCTGAGAATTGGAGAGTACCCTCTCTAATCTCAAAGATAGTGTTTCACTCCCCTGTAGTAAAAGAAATGCATTGAATGGAGAGAGTGAACAGCCCCAGTCACGCAATCCCTCGGTCCTGGCTTTAACAGCGAATGCTATATTCCCTGCATCACTTCCGGGACCAAAGCTCTCCCAGAAGCTAAGCCCGTGATATGACTCAGAGGGCTCTGTAAATCCCGGAAACTTACCATTGTTCCAGTCAAAGTTTCCGCAATCCACAACTATCCCCCCGATTGAGGTGCCGTGACCTCCAATCCATTTAGAGGCTGCATGGGTAATTATATTTGCTCCCCATTCACGGGGTTTGAAGAGATATCCGGCTCCTCCAAATGTATTGTCTACAATAAGCGGAACACCATACTTTGCTGCAAGCTCGCCAAATTTTTCAAAGTCCGGAATATAAAAATCTGAATTTCCTATTGTCTCTATGAATATTGCTTTAGTACGGGAGTCTATCAATCTTTCAAAGTTCTGAATATTCCCCTTTTGCGCAAAACGGAAATCTATCCCAAGTTTTGCAAAACTTATTCTGAATTGATTATATGAACCGCCGTAAAGAGAAGAGGAGCTTACTATGTTATCTCCGCTTCCTGCAATATTCTGTATTGCCAGAAACTGTGAAGCCTGACCCGATGATACTGCAACTGCTGCAGTTCCCCCTTCAAGAGCGGCTACTCTTTGTTCCAGAACATCTGTTGTTGGATTTGAAAGCCTGGTGTAAATATGACCGGGAGCCTTTAGCTCAAATAGCTGTGCGGCGTGGTCTGAGTTATCAAAAAGAAATGAGGATGTTTGAAATATGGGGGTTGCACAGGGTCCGTTTGAACCGGATTTAATACGACCTGCATGCACCTGCAGGGTGTCAAAATGTTGTGAATTCATTTTTAAAGAGAATGATGATGTTAGTAATGATATGACCGGATTTTATGGGGCCCGCCCAAAGGGCCTGCGTAAGACCCTTAAACTATGCCAGCATCTTGCGATGCATTCGCATCATCATCATCATTGATATGAAAGTCTCTCTTTTCATCACTTTAGTGAATTGCAAATCTATTTAATATTCACAACCGAACCAAATAAATTTTAAGAAAGCTACTTTTTCATCTCTTCAAAGCCTTTTCCGTATACTCCCATTACATTGCCTACACTAAGAAAAGCATCCTTGTCAATCTCCCTTACCAATCTGAAGACAAAATTGCTCTCTGTTCTTCTTACAATAAGCATGAGAATCTTTCCCTCTTTTTTTGTGTACCATCCCATCCCATCAATCACTGTAACCCCTCTTCCTGTGGGGGTTATTGCATCTGCAATCTGCTGGTATTTCTGCGAGAATATAAAAATCTGTATTGACTGACGAGCTCCGGACAATATTAAATCAACTGTATAGCTTGTCACGCTGATAAGTACAAAACCAT
>JASDTD010000009.1:0-109272 GCA_041441395.1 Bacteroidales bacterium
TACCGAAGAGATGAACACCGCATGGCACGCCGCCTCAGAAGAGATGGCCAAAGCCGCCCAGTCCGGCCCACAACCCGGCGCCGACCAGCAAGGCCCCGGCCCAGGCTCAAACCAAAACTCCGGCTCCGGCGACCAAGAGGTAACAGACGCGGATTTTGAGGAGGTAAAGTAAGCGAATAAGCAAGCGGAAAAAAGCCGCAAATTTCGCGAAGCGAAAATAGAGGAAGGCTCATTATGGATGACCAAGCTTGTTTGGTCAAACATAGGAGCCTTTCTCTTTTGCGGGCTCTTAGCCCGCAGCGGCTATTTTTCCCGAGCGGGAGCGACACCCGGCCGTATAAACTGCGAAGCACCTTTTCCTTTGCTCCATAATTCATAATTTATATTATCGTAAAAATATCTTCTATAATTAAGTAAATATTAAATCATAAGCTATGTAGAATTAGTATTATTCTATAGTTTTAGTGGCTAAATTATTTTGTCATGTACCATTATTAGTTAACTTTGCAATGGAGATAGTTAGAGAAATCATATTTTATAAGAACCACTTTGAACTCTTCTACAAAAGGCTACCTGGGAAAGTGAGGAAAAAAGTAGATTATGTTCTTTATATGATATCAGTAACCGAACACATCCCCACCAAGTTTTTTAAAAATATTGAAAATGCGAATGGCCTTTTTGAGGTACGGATTGAATATGGCAGTAATATTTACAGAGTTTTTTGCTGCTTTGACACTGGTCGTTTGTTAGTTCTTTTTAACGGATTCCAAAAGAAATCACAAAGGACACCAAATAACGAATTAGAAAAAGCAAAACAAATATTGGATGAATACTTTAACGAAAAAAATACAAAATGAATACCAATAAAAACATCAAGTCTTTCTCGCAGCACCTAGATAATGAGTATGGTAAAATTGGTAGCAAAAGCCGTACTGAATTTGAAATAAAAGCAAAGGCATTTGCAATAGGAGTCATTATAAAGGAAGAGAGAAAACTAGCAAATCTTACACAAGCACAACTTGCAGAAAAAATTGGAGCAAAAAAAAGCTTTATATCAAGAATTGAAAATGGGCACAGTGATATTCAGTTATCAACTTTATACAAACTTATTGAGTATGGCCTTGGACGCAAGATAAACTTAATTATTAACTAGAGTTGGATAGTATCACTACCCAACTCAAAATCCAATTTTTACTGGGTAGTATCTCTCCCCAATTCCACGTCAGCAACCCATTTTTCTGCCGAACGGCTAAACCTGCGAAGCACCATATAAACTTCAAAAAATTATTGAATAAAAATATTCATAATACCAATTATTGGTATATTTGAAAAAAGTTAAAAAATATGAGCAGAAACACATCAATTTTACTTGGAGAGCACTTTGATACTTTTATTCAGAACAGTATATCAGAGGGCAGGTATAATAATGCCAGCGAAGTAGTCAGAGCCGGATTAAGACTACTTGAAGAGGAAGAAAACCGATACATCTCGCTTAAAGAAGCAATATGCGAAGGAATTGACAGTGGAATTTCAACAGACTTCAACCCTCTGACTCATTTAGAAAAACTCAAAGCAAAAAAGCAGTAGAATGGCCAAATACTATTTTACAAACAAAGCTGTTGAAGATCTAACTGAAATCTGGAGCTACACATTAATGAAATGGTCTGAAAACCAAGCTGAAATTTACTATAAACTAATTATCGAAACGTGTAAAGAGATTTCAGCAAATCCAAATTTGGGTAAAGATTATTCAACAGTAAAACAATATGTTTACGGAATCCGTGCAGGCAGACATATTATTTTTTACAGAATCTTAGAGACAAGTGATGTAGAAATCATAAGAATACTTCACGAACAAATGGATTTAAAGAGCAAGCTTCCTGAGCAATTTTAATATTTGAATTCAGGGGCTCACTATTTTTTCATTGTCAAAACCTGTCAATCCCCCACCCTAACTTTGTACCATAATTAAAAAATACAAGTTATGGACACAAATGAACTTATACGGGAGTGGCTTTTTGATCTGCTTACAATTCAGTGGGAGATTGAGGAGAACGGCGGAACAGGCAACTGGGAAAACAAAGAGCTCCTGCTAAGCTACTCAGACCTTCGATACAAAATAATGGACTACATAGGGCTGGACGACACCCGGGAGCACATAAAGCTTTTTTATGCCGACGCCCCCGCCACCGAGGAGGAGATTGACAAAATTATGGGCCGACTCTCCACCGCCACCACAAAGCAGTTTCTGCGGGAGATGAACTATGACTATCTTGAGGTTTGATTCACTTTTTCAACCATTTTGACTAACTTTGTTATATGAGCAACAACCGGAAAATATCTATCTCAAAAGGGACTGAGACCATTGACGGAAAAAGCAAAATTAAAGCATATGCTCTTTTTGAAAGTTTAAATAACGGTAGCATAGAGGTAGGCACTACCAAAGGCCTGCAGCAAATACACGCATATCTTTTTGGAGGACTTTACGATTTTGCGGGTAAAATCAGAAACAAAAATATATCCAAAGGGGGCTTCCAATTTGCATCTGCACTATATCTGAACGACACTCTGAGCCAGATAGAAAAAATGGCTCAAAGCACATTTGATGAAATCGTGGACAAGTACGTTGAGATGAATATCGCCCATCCATTTATGGAAGGCAACGGACGAACAATGCGCATCTGGCTTGACTTGATATTCAAAAGCAGTATGAAATTATGTGTTGACTGGAGTAAGATTAACAAAGCCGAATATTTAAACGCTATGGTAAAAAGTCCGGCAGACAGTTCAAATTTAAAGAGCCTCATAAAAAACGCCCTCACTGATGAAATAAACAGTCGGGAGACCTATATGAGGGGGATTGATTACTCTTACTATTACGAAGAAGCAGAGTAATTTTGAAAAGCAATCTCACAATAACCAATCAACTTTTAGAAGATTAAGCCAGAACACACACCGGTTTGATATTTTGATATTCTAGAATTTGCTAGAAGCAAGTATTGGATTAGAAATAATAAAATTTTAATTTTATAGCGACATAAATAACCCGGAATAAAGGTTTGGTTAGCTAGTAAAATATTAGGAGCTAACCTTAATTTTTGTACACATATAAGTAAGTTAAAAGAAATATTAAATCCGACAACATGAAATATCAAGTTAAATTTTTAAACGTAATATTTGTTTTGATAGCTTTTATAACGCTTTATAGTTGCCAAAAAGATGATGAGATACCAGAAGGGAATGAAAAACAATTCGTAGTAGACAAGATATACAATTACGACAACGACCTTGTGGCTGAATATTTTTATAACAACAAAAACCAACTTATAAAAAAGTATGTAACTGAACATTTGGGCAATAACTATCAGCAAGGATGGGCTTCTTACTCAGATGAATTTGAATATCATGATGGTCTTGTTTCAAAAATTATTCATAAAGACATTTCGCATAATATGTTTAATTATGAAACCCATATCTTCTACAATTCTAACGGAAAAATAACGAAAACTGAAGTATACAAAGATGGCCAGCAAATTTCGTCTAACTCAAATTATAGATACAAAGATGGCTATCTAACGGGAATTGTAAAGTACAACTTTGGAACAATGGTTTATAGGGATTCAATAGTATATAACAATAATGGAAATGTAAGTAAATATTTATACGAAAGCCCAGAAAGGAATTTATTGGGAGAGGCAATACCGGGAACAAAAGTAACTACCATTCAAGAATTTAATTACGATAATCATTCGAGACCTAACTTTAATCTTGACTATCTTTTCATTTATGAACCTCTTCCATTTTTTGAAGAAGCAGATATACAAAGGCAATTATCCACAAATAATATGACTGAGTTTATTGGTGGAACAAAATGGATATATGCATATAATGAACACGGACTACCTTCTGCAATAGAGGTTAAATGGAAAGATATTGAAACAACTTTGCCTAAGTTATTAAGATTAGAATACAAAAAAATAGAATAAAAAAGACTTCTGCTAACATCATGTATAAACATTGGAGTTTAAGTGTTTAATCGAAGCGTTCTACCCCGCATCAGCATTTGTGTCAGCAGACAGGGATGAAGCCCGTAATCTCACCATTTGCATATACTTGTCCGTTATGGCCAATGTTAACAGGCGTCTGTAAAGTGATAATTTAAGACAAAAATGGAAAGACGACCAAGAATAAAAATTGAGATGACAACAGCCGACAAAATAGTTGAGATTATCGGTTGGCTTGCATTGTTGACAGTCTGGGCTCTGACAATTACAAGTTATTCAGACTTGCCAGACATAATACCGACACATTACAACGGAGCAGGAGAAATTGATGGTTTTGGGAGTAAAGTTAATATTCTGATTTTACCTTTAATTGCGACATTTTTTTTCGTTGGAATAACAATACTTAATAAGTTTCCCCACATCTTTAATTATCCGAGAAAAATTAACAAGGACAATGCACTGAGACAGTATACATATATGACAAAAATGAATCGATACTTAAAGCTTGTTTTTGTCATAGTTTTTGGACTTTTAGCCTATAAGACGATACAAAACACTGGTGGACTTGGCTCATGGTTTTTACCTTTGACAATGGGACTGTTTATTATTCCCATGACATATTTTGTAGTCAAATCATTTATGATAAAATCATGATAAACGAAAGAAACACAGGCCATAACATAAACTATATGTCAATTGCCGTTTCCGTGCTGACAAAACGCTGTGTAGCCCGCAGTAGCAGCGGTGCGGCTCGGCAGAAAAGAAGCCCGCAGTCGGTAACTGCATATAGTTCCAACCGTTACTACCAAGTGTAGGAGACAGGAGCAGCTGCTCCTGTCTTTTTTTAGTGTACATTTCTATAGGTCATAGGGCCTCTATTTGAAATAAAGTGCATAATTTTATTAGCTGTGACAAAAATACCCTCCTCAAGGAAACAAAAACAAATCTCAAAAAACTTGGACTCTTAGGTTCGTTTGCAATCTATATTCCGGCAGCGCTGTTAATGTACTGTATGACAAAATATTTAATTCCCTATTTAAGTGAAACAACCGGCCAGGAGACAATACTGTTTTGGTAGGATTGTTTAGCGGGCTAATAATGAAAGGGCTGGAGTTATTGATAGGAAAATTTGATCACTCACCGGCTTTTATGACCTTCGAACCCCTAACTAAAGGCCGATATTGGTTGCTTTTAGTTTGGGTTCCTTACTGGATGTTAAATATAATCGGCGAAGAGTTCTTGTGGAGAGGGGTAATGCTCCCAAGACAGGAGATAGCATTCAGAAAATACACATGGCTAATCCACGGATTCGGCTGGGGACTCTTTCACATTGCATTTGGCTGGCAGCTGCTTATTACACTAATCCCTCTGATTTTTATTCAGTCATATATTGTTCAGCGAACAAAAAACTCGTGGATTGGAGTAATAATGCACGGCGGATTAAATGGCCCGAGTTTTATAGCCATTTGCTTTGGGTTAATTTAACAGTAACCCAAAATTTGTAAAAATTAATTAGAACACCCATCTACCACCATCTGATTACTTAGAAGTTTGATTTGATGAATTTAGGCAATTTGCTGATTCTCAAATTTTGCGATATGGAATAATGTGGTTAATTTTAGAGTCTCAAAAATTAATTAATTTAATATATTGACCAAGATGAGAAAACAATAGATAAAATCGTTGATTTTATCTATTGTTTTCAAGATATTCAAACCCAAGAATTGAAGAAATTATTGAAATTCAAAAAAATGTTAAATGTTGATGTAACAATTTTTTGACAGGACAAGTAACTTAAAATAAATGGATAAGCAACTTTCCAACATTATTGTGGACTACATAAAGTCACAAGCACGTAACAAGATCATTTTTCACTCACAGGATCTTTCCGAGCTAGAATCTATAAATATCGGGTTGCGAATATCTGAGAGTATCTATAATTTAATTGAGCCGGGAAGAATTCCTATGAGAATTTCTTTAGAATTGGATAGGATCCTCAATGCAGCAATCTCTAATCACGATCTTTTTAGGGAATATTTATCCATTAATAATCTGGGCGTCCTTTTCGAACCAGCATTAAAAATCGATTTCAATAGGATACTAGACAGCTACTCGCAAAATAACGTGCTTTTCGTCAAATGGAAAGGAGAAATTGATGCAGATAACATCTACTTTCTGACCAAAGAAAACGGAATCAAAATAAATATCAAGAACTTAAGCCATATCGTAATATGAAGTATAAAGAACTATTGAACTTCGAACCCATCACCGAAGTAGTAAAATTTAGCCGGACAAGTGAATCAGATTATCAGAAATCACTGATAAAGACCTTTGTGTTCTCTGATACGTTCAAAAATCATCTCATACCCTTGATGATTCGAAACCTTGATTTTAACTATTCCGGAGAATCATTTGGCTTGCAGGTTGTCGGCAACTATGGTACCGGTAAATCGCATTTGATGTCACTAGTATCCTTGCTTGCTGAAGATGCATCGTTAATTGACCTAGTGAATGACGAAAAGCCTAAAAAGGGTTTAAAAGCTATTGCAGGAAAATTCAAGGTATTGCGTTTTGAATTGGGTAATACCGAAAGCCTTTGGGAGGTGATCACGTATCAAATAGAAAATTACCTCAAAAGCCAGGGGATCAATTTCTCGTTTGACGGACACGGCCCTAAGCCCTATTTCGATAAGCTGCTTTTAATGATGGCTGAGTTCGAAGATAAATTCCCGGACAAAGGCTTCCTTATCGTCATTGATGAGATGCTTGCCTATCTGAAAGGCCGTAGTGCAGCCGATAAACTGAATCAGGATTTAGCTGTGCTACAGGCATTGGGGCAGGCCTGCGACAAGTCAAAGTTTAAATTCATTTTTGGTGTTCAGGAAATGATTTACCATTCGCCCGAATTCCAATTTGCGGCTGATATGCTGCAGAAAGTAAACGACCGATACAAGGACATCATGATTACCAAAGAAGATGTAGCCTTCATCGTAAAAAACCGTTTGCTGCGAAAAGACGAACACCAAAAGCAAAAAATTAAATCACACCTTGATCCCTTCTTGGCTCTTTTCACAGACATGCACGGACGTACACAGGATTATGTGGACCTCTACCCTGTTCATCCAACCTATTTTGAAAATTTCGAAAAAATCAGAATCGGGAAAAGCCAACGTGAAATCCTTAAAACGCTATCCAATCAGTTTTCCGAAATTTTAGAGCAAGAAGTACCCAAAGACAATCCCGGATTACTCACCTACGATCGCTATTGGGAAGATATACAGAGAAGTCAAGACTTAATGGCAGTCCCGGATATTCGAAAAGTAAAGGAGATAACCGACACCATTCAGGATAAAGTAGAATCGTACTTCACCGGAGTGAGGGTTTCAAAAAAAACGGCAGCCAAACGCATTGTTAATGCGTGTGCTATAAAAATCTTACAACACGAACTTCAAAAACAAAATGGAACCAATACTGAACACCTTGTTGATGATTTATGCCTAACCGATAAACTAGCCACTGACCGTGATTTCTTAATCGACATTATTGATTCGGCAGCGCAGCAAATCATTACTGCAACATCCGGTCAGTACTTTGATAAAAACGCAGAGAATGCCGAATACCACTTACGCATTGAAGGCGGAGTCAATTTCGACCAAAAGATAAAGGACTATGCGGCAACCATGGCCGACTCCCAAAAGGATGAATACTTCTTTAAATTTTTGGAAGTAAACCTTCCGCTTGATCATGATACCTACCGTACAGGCTTTCGTATATGGGAACATAGCATCGACTGGAAATCGCACAAAACCTATCGTGACGGGTATATCTTCTTTGGCAATCCCAACGAAAAATCCACCACTCATCCTCGTCAGCATTTTTACATGTACTTTATGCCTATCTTCGATGAGAGCAAGAAAAGTCGCAATCACGAAGAGGATGAAATATATTTTGTTTTTGATGGCTTGTCTAAAGAGTTCAAGGAAGCAGTGACACTCTATGGTGCTGCCCTGGCATTGGAAGTGCGATCAGATAGTTCACAGAAGCCCATTTACCGCCAGAAGATTGAGGAACTGAATAAAAAAGCCAGAGCACTTTTTGACCAGGAATATGTGCAAATAACCCAGGTGGACTATCAGGGCAAAGAACTTCCTTTGAGCGGATACCCACTGCCTGGTGCTGGCTCCACTAAAGAGCAAATCTTCTCTACTGTGGCATCTATTGTGTTTGAAAATTGGTTTGAAGACGAACGTCCCAATTATCCCAAGTTTACACAACTCAATTCCTCAGTAGCTAAAGAAAACTTTGACCGAATGGTCAAACAAGCACTTATAAAAGTATCTAACCCCGAACAAGCAAACCGAGACGGGGAAGGTATTTTAACGGGTTTGGGATGTTGGGTACCTGGCATGCTTGATTACAGTCATTCTCCTTATGCTAAGAGTTTATTAAAACTATTGGCTGATAAAGGAGAAGGGAAAGTACTAAATCGAGATGAAATTATTGAATATGTGGATAGAAGCGATAACCTGTGGCTCACCAAAGATTTTCAGATTGAAGCCGAACTGGAATTTGTAGTTATGGCTACACTGGCAGCTTTGGGTGAAATTGAAATCACCTTGAATTCCGGAAAGTCTATCAATTCAACGAATCTCAATGAACTGAAGGATATCCAAAAACAGGACTTCTACTCTTTCACCCACATCAAGCCACCCAAAGGACTAAACCTCGCTGCGCTGAAAACTATGTTTATGGGCATGTTGGGTCGGGATTTAAGCAATCAGCTTAAAGACCCTTCAACATATACGCATCTGGTAAGCGCTGCCAACGATTGGGCAAAACGCACTGTAACCCTGCTCGGCAAAATTCAGGGAGGGTACATTTTTAAAGGCATCGATATTGTAAGCACCGAGCAGGCAAGCAAATACCGTCAACACTTCACAGCATTCTCCGGTTTCTGCGACAAGCTGGCCAATTATACATCCGAGGCCAAGATTAAAAACTTCGCTTTTTCTGTGGATGACTTGAACCGCATCCTGCCTGCTAAAGCCGAAGTGGAACAATTGGAAAAGCAACTGGCTGAACTAAATCTGCTGAATGAGGACATTTCCTATTTGCAGCAATGCAAACAGTTCATTACCGACAATGCCTTCAAAGAAGAGGTGTCGGAAGCCATCCATCAATTGGCTCCGGTTTTGGGTAAGGACGATGAAGCGGAACTGGAAAAGTACAAAAAGCAGCTCCATCAACTCAAAGAGCGCTATGCCGATTGGTACCTTGATTTGTACTTGAAGCACCGCATCAGCCAAAAAGATCATACCCAAAAAATAGCGCTGCTCGACTCGGATGCAAAAGCCATCTGCGATATCCTGAAAGATGCCGATTTCCTTTCTTCGGGTCAGTTCATGCAGTGGCTCCAAAAAATCAACAAACTGCAACCGGCCGATAGCAAAGTGAACAAGAACCTGATACTGACAGCTCCCTATCAGGATTTCAACCCGGCTGATTTTGAAGGAGCCGAAGTGCTGAATGTAAAGCAACTGAAAACAGACCTGGAAGAACTGCTGGACCAATGGACCGGTACGCTCAAAGACACCCTGGATGACCCCATGGTGAAAAAGAAAATGAACCTATTGGATGACGCTATCCAAAAATTGCTTTCTGATTTTAAATCCGGAGCCATAGAACTGGCTAAAGACAATGCCCTGCGCATCCGCAATGCCATTATGGATTTACACAAAGGTTTAGAAAAAGTGGAGCTGTGTATCGAGAGCATGAAAAGCACTTTCAATAAGCCACTCACACCCGATGAAGCCATTGAAGCCTTCAAAACCTACATTGATCAAATCACCAAGGGCAAAGAGCGGGATAAAATCAGAATCATTTTGAAGTAATGGAAGAAATATGACTAAAGCAGAATTGATAGAAAGAATTGCGGAAATTGAATGGGAAGACTTTGAAGTAAAGGCAGCCGCTTCTGAAATCCCTAAAAACACATGGGAGACAGTTTCTGCATTTGCTAATACCAATGGCGGCTGGCTCATTTTGGGCATTGTGCAAAAAGGCAATACCTTTGAAATTGCAGGCGTAAAAAACCCTGAAAAACTGGAACAAGATCTTCTAAATACTTTGCGCAGCGAAAAGTTCAATGCGAAAATTACTTCCCAACAATCCATCCTAAACTTTGATGGCAAATCCGTACTCTGTTTTTATATAGAACCTTCTGCCGATAAACCTATTTATTTCAACACGCTCTCCAATACTTTTATTCGAAGAGGTAGTGCCGACCAACGTGCCAGTAAAATTGAAATAGATGCCATGTACCGCGATCAGGCTTTTGGTACTAAAACTTCACAGGTGGCAGCAGGTACGCAGCAAAATTACCTGCATCTAAATTCTATCGATAGATACCGTGACTATATGTCCCGTTTTAATCCTGCGGTAAGCTATAACCGATATACAACCGATGAGTTTCTCGAAAAACTTCGCATCACCGAAAACGGCATGCTTACCTACAGCGGATTGCTGATGTTTGGGCAGCGGACATTCATCGAAAAATATTTTCCCGACTTTCGGATTGATTTGCTCGAGGTGCCCGGGACTTCCTATACGGATGCCAAAATAAGATATACCTACCGGCTGGAGGAGCAAGAAAATATCTGGGAATATTACTTTGCCTGCTTTGAACGTTTGAAACAAAAAGTAGATGTGCGCTTCAATTTAACAGCCGAAGGTTTCGGGCAAGAACTATCGCCCGGATTAGAAGCTATTCGAGAAGCATTGGTCAATATGCTGATGCATGCCGATTATTTTGCACCCGGCCATGCCCGCATCAGAATTTTTACTGATCACATAGAATTTTACAACCCGGGCGGATTACCTAAACCCGTTGAAGAATTGAAAGCCAAAGACCTTTCTTTGCCGCGAAATCCCATTATCACTAAGCTCTTTCGTATGGTAAAACTGGCGGAAAATGTGGGTTTTGGCTTAGATAAAATTGAAAGCAACTGGCAACTGTACAACCAAACCACACCAGAGATTCTACGTGAATTTGATAGTACCATCATGAAACTCGCGATAAAAGACACCGATAAAGACACTGATAGAGACACCGATACATGGGGTAAAAAGTGGGGTGAAAAGTGGGGTGAAAAGTGGGGTGAAAAGTGGGGTGATCACTGGGAACAACACTGGCCTGAAATAGAGAATTGGTGGAAGCAGGAATTACATATAAGTCTGAACCGGAGCGAGATAAAAATCCTTGATATGATGGCTGCCATACCCGATGTTTCGATGCTAAAACTGGCCGAAACCATTGGTATTGTAGAAACCGCTATTGGCAACAACATCAAAAAACTCAAAGAAAAAGAAATTATTCAACGGGTAGGCCCTGCAAAGGGCGGCTATTGGAAAATCATCAAATAAATATAAATGAGCACCGAAAATAAAATCACCGTTTTAGGCCTTACCTTCAACTCCGAAGAAGAACGCCGCAGCTACTTTCGCGAAGAGCTACGCAAAAAACTGCCCGAGCTTAAACTTATGGAAGGCTTCCCCATTGGCGAAGACGAAGACATCCTAAACCTGAGCGACCCACCTTACTACACCGCATGCCCCAATCCCTGGCTCAACGACTTTATTGCTGAATGGGAGGAAGAAAAAAAGGTACTGGAAAAACAGGGCTTGCGTATGGCGGATTTTGAGGTGACCGAACCGTATGCTGCGGATGTAAGTGAGGGGAAAAACAACCCCATTTATCGAGCACATTCATATCATACAAAGGTTCCTCATCCTGCGATAATGAGATATTTAAAGCATTATACAAAACAAGGCGATGTAGTTTTTGATGGCTTTCAAGGAACTGGCATGACTGGTGTCGCTTGTAAGGCTCTAAGTTTTGAAAAAGAATTAGAACATATACGATATATCGGAATTGATTTAAGCCCTATTGCAAATTTTATTGCATACAATTTCAATATCAACTGGAATCTTTTGAAAATTCGAGATGAATTTAATAAAATCATCAAAAATGTTAATAAAGAACTGTCTTGGATGTATGAAACTTGGGATGATTCCTCAAAATCAATGGCTAGAATTAATTATGTTATTTGGAGCGATGTCTTTTCCTGTCCTAATTGTAGTCATGAAGATACTTATTGGAATTTTGCATTCAATAAAGACAATGAAAGTGTTAATAGTGAGTTTAATTGCCCAAGTTGTAATTCTCAGCTAAAGAAAGCTGATTTGAAACAAGTTTTTGAAACGAAATTCGACAATGACATACAATTAACTATTAAGCAGTTAAAGAGACTACCTGTTCTTATTGATTACACAAATAAACTCAAGAAAAGATCAAGAAAAAAACCAGATGATCATGATTATGAGATATTACAGAAGATTGAAATTTTCACTTCAAAATTTAATTTTCCAACATATCAAATCGTTGAAGGAGACGAAACAAAACGCAATATAAAAATTGGGATAACTCACTCACATCATTATTATGAAAGAAGAGCTTTACTGTCATTAGCTTATTTATATGACCAGTTTTCAAACCAAACAGAGTCGTGCAATCTATTGTTTTTCTTGACATCTATTATTTCAATGCGGTGCACTAAACGCATGCCATATAGAAGCGGAGGAAAGAGTGCTGGATCGGTTAACAATATGTCTATACCTTCAATAAGTCAAGAATACAATGTAATTGATACAATTAAAAGAAAGTATAAGGATATAGAAAAGGCTAAAAAGACATTAATAACAAAATCTGAAAATAATATTGTCAGTAACCAGTCTGCTTCAGATTTTCAGAATATTAAAAATAATTCTATCGACTATATTTTCCTTGATCCACCCTTTGGAGCGAATATTATGTACTCTGAATTAAGTTCTTTATCTGAATCTTGGCTGCGATTAAGAACAAATATTGAAAGAGAAGCAATTGAAAATAAGTCTCAGCAAAAAGGAAAGACTGAATATCAATCAATTATATCATCTACATTAAGTGAGTTCTTTAGAATCCTTAAGCCAGGTAAATGGATGACTGTTGAATTTAGTAATACTAGTGCCGCGATTTGGAATATTATCCAAAACTCCATACAGAACGCAGGATTCATTATTGCAAATGTTGCAGGGATTGATAAGAAGCAAGGTAGTTTCAATGCAGTTAACACCGCAACAGCTGTCAAACAAGATTTAGTAATTTCCTGCTACAAACCATCTTCCGAATTCGATCAAAAGTTTAATCAGCATAAACAATCCGATGTAGGTGTATGGGAATTTGTTGCCGAACATTTGGAGCATTTGCCGATTCACTTGGTTTCCGGCAATTCCACTACCGCTATCATCGAGCGCAGTCCAAAAATCCTGTTCGACCGCTTGATTGCCTTTTATGTGCAGCGAGGTTTGCCCGTACCTATCGATGCTGGGAAGTTTCAGCAGGGCTTGCGAGAGCGGTTTATAGAGCGAGATGGCATGTGCTTTACCAACGAGCAGGTGCAGGAATATGACCGCAAAAAAGCGGCAGTGCCCAATTTTGTGCAGCTTAGCATTTTTGTGGCTAATGAGCAGGATGCCATTTATTGGTTGCGCCACATTTTGAAGGATACACCCAAAACCGAGCAAGACTTACACCCTATGTGGATGAAGGAAGTGGCCGGAAATATGCGCAAAGGCGACACCCTGCCGGAGATGCGCACCATATTGGAAGAAAATTTCCTGAAAAACGACAAAGGTCAATGGTACCTGCCCGACCCGGAAAACGAAGCAGATTTGGAGAAACTCCGTACCAAACGCCTGCTCAAGCAATTCGAGGCCTACAAAACCGAAGCGTCTAAACCCAAAAGTAAAATCAAAGAAGCCAGGGTAGAAGCCCTGCGCGCCGGGTTCAAACAATGCTATCAGGAGAAGGATTTCAAAACCATCGTACAAATCGGCGACTGCATCCCAAACAACCTGCTTATGGAAGATGAGGTGTTGTTGCAATTTTATGATATAGCCAGTTCAAGAGTGTAAAATGAGATACAAAGGCAAGGCTTGTGAAATAGTAGGAGATAAAGAAGTGTTCGGGCAACGCATTGCCTGGATACGCCTGATGGTGGACGGCAGCTTCCATGAAGTTCCCTATGATGAGTTGGAAAAACCAACTACCGATTTCTCCATGCCTTACTTACGCTTTGTATCCATTGCGGCAAAAATAAAAGACGAAGTAGCCCGTAAGAACCTATTGGCTCCTTATGAGAGCAGTTTGATTCCATTACCGCATCAGATACTGGTGCTGGAAAAAGTGATGCAATCCAATCAAAATCGTTTTCTGTTGGCCGATGAGGTGGGCATGGGGAAAACCATTGAAACCGGTTTAATTCTGAAAGAACTTAAAATCAGAGGCGATATTAAACGCATTTTGTGTATAGTCCCAAAGACCGCTATGCTGCAATGGCAGGGGGAGTTGAGGGAGCATTTCAATGAAGTGTTTCATCTATACGATTCGGAGATGATTACCTCCATGGCACGCACTTTTGCCAATATTAATGCCGATGAAGAGTACAATTTCTGGACACAGCACAACCAAATCATTGTTTCTACCGATGCGCTGAAGCCTTTGGAGAAAAGGCAAGGCTGGTCAAATGAACGGGTGGATGAATACAACAAATACCGCATGCAGGCAGTGTTGGAAGCAGATTTTGACTTGGTCATTATGGATGAAGCCCATAAAATGGGTGGTGCAACCTCAACGGTTTCGCGCTACATCTTGGCTCAGGAATTATGCAATTCCGTTCCGAATGTGTTATTGCTTTCGGCAACTCCCCATAGGGGTAAATCAGACCATTTCAGAAGAATATTGCAGCTTTTGGACCCGGATGCATTTGCTGGTGAAGGGTTGCCCGATATTGAAGAACTGGAGCCTTATGTCATCCGAACCGAAAGGCGTTTTGCTGTGAATTATGAAGGCAAAAAGCTATTCAATGAAAGGTGGACGAGGCGCTTTGATGTTATGTTGGATATCAACAAGCATCAAAAACAAATGGCCTTGTATGATGCCGTTACGGATTATGTACGAAGGGGATTTAACACAGCTAAAAGTGCTGGTAATCCTGCAAAAGGATTGATCATGATTTTGTTTCAACGTTTGGTGAGCAGTTCCACAGCAGCCATTCTCTCTGCCATGCAAGGCAGGTTGGAGCGATTGCGATTAGGCGAAGAATCAACTCTGGACGATTTTGCGCACGAAGTAGATCATGAGTTTGATGAGAATGAAGAAGTCGATTTTGAAGACATCGTACAGCGCATTGCACCGGGCTTAGCCAATGAAGAAGAATTGCTGTCAGGCCTTATAGCGCAGGCAAGAGATTGTTTGGCAACAGAAACCGATGCCAAAGCCGATGCGCTGCTGAAGAAAATCGAGGAATTAAAGCAGGTTCAGGTTAATCAGGAATTGAAAATACTGGTCTTTACAGAGTTCAGAACCACGCAGAGAATGTTGGTGGACTATTTTAAAGGCAAAGGGTACATAGTCTCTTTTATTCATGGTGGACAGGATCTGGATGAGCGTAAAAGAGCGTTAACACATTTCAAAAACGAAGCACAAATCCTGATTGCGACCGATGCTGCAGGAGAATCCCTGAACATGCAGTTTTGTCATATTGTGTTCAATTATGATCTACCCTGGAATCCCATGATGATTGAACAGCGTATTGGCCGGGTTGATAGGATTGGTCAAAAATATCCGGTCCTGGCTCATAATATGCTCACCAACAATAGTGTTGACTTGCGTGTATATGAGGTAATTGAAGAAAAGCTCAACAACATTTTGGAGCAGTTGGGCATTGACAAAACTTCGGATGTGCTCGACTCTACCCTCGATATGAAGAAAGTAAACAAACTACACCTGCAGAGTTTGTTAGATCCGGAAAGGTTTGAATTTGCAGGGGAACGATGGTTGCATGACATAAAGAGCAAATTGCGTCAGTATAAAAGCACCGAGGGCATATTGCCACAAGTAGCAGAATCGGAAATTGAATACAAAAAGGCGGCCGAGGTAAAGCACAGTCCACTTCCTTACTGGTTGGAAACTTTGGTGCAACAGTACACCATGGTGCATCATGGCTCCTTGACAAATAATCTATTGGGATATGCTGATATTAAAGTACAGGGCGAAAGCAGGAAAATCACCTTTGATGCCGAAGTTTCATTGGGCAATCCGGGTGTTGAGCACATTACGCTACAGCACGACTGGATCAGGAAACTATTAAATGATCTGGGCGAATTTGATCTGTCCAACAGCATTCCTGTAATCAAATCAAGCACCGGAGAAGAAACCCCGGGCTATTGGAGTTTGTGGCAAATCAGTGCGCGCAATTCAATGGAAAGCAAAACTCAGTATCAATGCTACTTTTTAGCCGATAATGGAAAGCAATACAGTGCCTATGCCAATGATATCTGGAATCGTTTGATCAATGGATCTGGAAAATTTAGCATAGATGGCTCTCAGGGGATCAATGAACCGGAGTCGTTCCAAAAAGAGATGAATCAATCCTTGTTTCTTTCATTCCAGAATCTGGAAGCAGATATAATGATTCGAATGAAAGCAAAAAAAGAAAACCGGTTGAATTCCTACTGTTTTCAGAAATCCAGAATTGAAAGGATCGGCATCGACAATATACGGCAAGCCAAACTTCAAAGACTTGAAAAAGAACACAAAGCATGGATTAAGGAATTTGAGTCGGGGAGCAAAATCATTCCGGGCATTAAACAACTATTAATGATTCGTATCAATGGCTAAAGGACTTATTCAACATATCTCAGACCGTCTGAAAAGTTATCCGGCAAAAGTGTTTTTGGTGGAGAATAACGATCGCTTTTTATACAGAAGCGATGTACAGGATGCCTTTGGGGCAATTGGTATTGAAATCAATCATGGCACCAGCATGGAACAGCGCATAACATTTGAAATGCGAGAACCTGATGGGTTACTTGTTTTGCTTAGTCAAGACAACGCCAATTATCTTGAAGACATAAAAAATGAAGCGGTAGCGATTGAATTTAGTCTAGCTAATTTTTTGCAATCATATCACATACCATCTCTTATTGAATTAGATCTTTCGATTATCGACAAACTGTTTAGAAATCAACCATTAGTTGGACTAAGCAGAAAAGAGACTCAGGAATATATTGAGAAACTAAAAGATGAAGCCACATCTTCTGAACCAGAATACAATTTGGCCGAATTCATTGACGGATTGCATGTATTGCTCCATGAGGAGGAGATCAATTGGGCTGTAGTAAGTCGGTTAATTGCTGAAGGTATTTCGAAAACCATTGGCACTCCAAAATTTGAAGAATTGTATGATCAAATAAACAAAGCCAATACAGTTTTTCTAGAGACTTTGCAAACGAGTTATCCTCAAACCAAAAACTCAAGCGCTGTAAAAAAGCCCCGAATTGTTTCTAAAATTCTGGATTATATCAACTTTAACTATCGAGAAAAGAAAATTGCTCTTATCGTGGTTGACGGGATGGCTTTATGGCAATATGAATTATTGAAAAACCGCTTACCAGGGACCAAACATGAAGAGGTAATATATTCTTGGTTGCCTTCCATAACACAACTGTCACGCCAAGCCATCTTTCGTGGTGATATCCCGCTATCTGATTACAGACAAGGTCCTACGAGTGAAGAAAAACTCTGGAAAATGTATTGGAAAGATAAAGGATGTCATGCATTTGAAGTGGTCTATCAACATGAGAAAATTGATTTATCAAACATTGATTCAGTATCAAAATTGGCTATTGTTTTTAAAGACCTTGATGATAAAATGCATAGCTCGACAGACTATGTCGATTTGCTAATGCTTACCAATAACTGGATTGAACGAAGTGGAATCATTCAGATGGTTGATGATTTAATTTCGAGAGGGTTTACTGTTTTTCTAACATCAGATCACGGAAACATTCAGGCTAAAGGTTGGAGAGGCTTGCAAGGACGGGAAAAATTAGGAACCAATAAATCAGGCAGCAGAAGTGAGAGACATATTGAGTATTCAGAAAAATGGTTGTCTGAAGAATTCATAGCTAATAATCCGGAAGTAAGTGACTCAGTGGTAATGGAAGAACAAGCCATTTATTTCAAAACCGATCTAAGTTTTTCAAATAAAGAATCACTGGTGACACATGGAGGAGCACACCTGCTGGAAGTATTAATACCATTTGTAGAAATAAAACATGAATCATAAATCTATAGATATAAATCAGCGTATCCCATTGGATACATTGTATGCCGCATTGGAAAGCCATTTAAACGGCTATTACAGTGAAAATTACATTATGGAGCAATTAAAGCTTGAATTTAAAGGCGAGAATAGATTAAAAAAATCGCTGAGAATTGTAGATAAGATTATTATACGTAACTCACTGAATGCATTTATTGAAGAAAATAAAGAATACATAAAACAAGCAATAAAAAAGAAGCATGACAGAAATTTAATACTAATAGCTCTACTCAACAGTTCATTTGCCTTTGCGTTTGACACACTTCAGTGTTTGGGGAAATATCTTAGTGTACAGAATTTAGTCAATTCTGAAACTATTAAAAGGGCCCTCTCAAATAAATATGGTGGTAACAGAGCAACAGAGAACGCACTTTACAGCGTTATTCCTATGTTTATTGAAGCCGGCCTTATTAAAAGACCAAATTTAGGCGTTTATCAACGCAACAATGATTTTCAGATAACATCTAATATTTGTAAACTGATCTTCATTGAATCATTTAAGACAAATAATACACTGGACGGAATCCAAGAATATCAATTCAGAGATCCATATTTTCTATTTATAGCCAGCTGATATACTTTGGCAATATATGGACACCTTTATTCGTAAACATCCGATAAAAGTAAGCATCCATTATTAAAATACTTCTTTAGGATTAATCTTCAAAAACTCATCATAAGGAATTCCTCCTGTTCCTACAAGTAGCACTTTTTTAGGGTTAAACCTTTCTGCAAATACTCTCATACCAGCGTTCTCTGCTCTCATTCCACTTTTCACTTCAAGTCCTATTACCTCATCTCCTTTTTCCAGTATAAAATCAACTTCGTAGTTACCCTTTCGCCAGTAGTAAAGATTAAATCTTTCGGAAATAGTGTAATAAATCAAATGTGCACCCACAGAAGATTCAACAAGTCGTCCCCATAATTCAGGATTTATGATTGCTTTTTCGTAAGTATCGTTGCTCTGAGATGTTATCAGGGCGTTGTTATATACCTGAAGCTTCGGACTGGAACCTCGTTTACGAATGATATCTCCGGCATATTTATCTAATCCTCCCAGTAATCCGCATTCAGAATGCAGCTTCAGGTAATTGGCCAGAGTTGTTGTGTTTCCTGCATCTTGAAGTTGTCCAATGATTTTTGTATATGAAAGAATCTGTCCGGAATATAGACAACTGGATATTCCACCCAAATGCTTCTTGCATTTCTGTATAAGACCAATGTCCCAAGTATAGGGTTTCAAAACGACCAGCTAAGGATTCGGCCAACCCCTTTTGAATTAAAAGACGTGACGAACCAAGCAGAATAACTTTTATATTGATGTTCTCACGTGTATCTTTATCCCACTATTGTTTTACAATTTCACTCCAATTATCAATCTTCTGAATAAACTTTCTCGGCTCTTCTATTCTTGGCTTAATCAGCTTCAAATAAGGACGTTCAAACATAAACTAATATTTACTCAATAAGACTAGTAAGTTTACTCAGTATTATTGATTTTGCAAATATTTCCTTAAATATTGAGCAAAGATTGAAAGCTATCCCCTGCTAGCCCTTCTAAAAAAAAGCCTTACCATAATACCTAACAAAATTAAGGTTAACATCTGTCCAAAAAGCGCTTCTTTATACAATCCTTCGTATTCCGGGCTATTGTTGACATATACCCGTTCAGGGAAATATGTTCTCTCTTTATTAGCTGATGGCACATAATGCACATAAAAAATTGTTGACTTCAACTCTTCAGCGGATGGAATGGGGTTTTTAATAGTATACTCCGTTGTAATTTGGTGCTCCCGGGTGTCCATACTGCCATCCCTCATATATACCAGATAGTAAAATATATTAGAAAGCCCGTCCCGGATGGGTTTTATATCCACTGAATCAACAATAGCTTTTGATGCGGTGCTTGCTTTTTTGAAACTATTGTCTCGCCAGAATGAGACTACTCCAAGAATACCAAAAAGAAACCCTATTATTATCAGAATTACTCCTATTTTCCTCATATCTCATTTTGTTAAAATGAATAATTATCTATGGTTGTTTTATGGATTTTAAATATCGGTATTTTTCTACCCCTCCTCTCATCTATCCTGTATCCCGATTGCTTTATTATAATGCTTCGGTCATTGTTATCATAAGCAAAATCTGATGTAAATTCATAATAACCATTCTGGTTCTTGTCCCGGCTACCTCTGTTATTCTCAGCCGATATCATGCTGAGTTTAAGCTCACCATCTAAATAAAACCTTGTAATAAAAGATGTTGTACCCATCCCTTCATAAATATCATCCACTTTCAGCAGTTCATATCCGTCTCCCAGGTTAACCATTGACAAATCATACGATTTCTCACCAAATGAGCCATGAGTCGCAAAGTTTCGCTTAAACTTATAAATATATATGCTGTCATTTTCAATGGTGTACGAAAATAATCCTAAGTTTACGCCACAAACATGGCAATTGTTAGAGTTAACAAAATCACCATATTCGTTTATAATCATCGGGGCAGTACGGAATATCGTATAATACATTGTATCACTGCCTCTCTGTACAATAAAAGTTGTATCAATAAACGAATATAAAGTTCCGTTTTCACCAAGAAGTCCGTTAAATTCATTTACATCTCCCGGTGTGCCGTACCATTTTACCGCCTTATAGTTTGATAAGCACTCACCTGAGAGCATCTTTTGAAGCAGCTCTTCAGGTGAATATGATTTGGGATAGCCCTCTGGAGAAGAGTACAGCGATAAGGAGAGGAGTGTTAAGGACATAAGACAAAATATCTTGATTAATCTTATTATATTCATGTTCGGCTGTTTCTTATTGCGTTATATATACCGGCTCCTGTGGCAAGTATTCCAAGAATAATGCTGCCTCTGAATCCTAATGCACCGGCTACTGACATCAGAATCTTCTGATTAGCTGCATTTGTACTTGCAAGACTAATTGGGATGCCTTGATCAATGTCATAAGCATATGCAACCAGAAGTGCAGAAAAAATGGCGATTGCTATTGCAAAAAGCCATCTGTTTATCTTTGATACTCTCCTTTGTACCATTTCCCGGTAATTGTTCTGCCATCCGGCAGGGTTGCTCTTCCGTTACCATGTGGTAGACCATTAACATAATCACCCTCAAATATTGTCCCGTTCTTATGTATCTCTTTTCCCTTACCTTCCCTTTGATGGTTTACAAAACCGCCGATATATCGGTCTCCGTTTGCACCTTTATAATCACCTTCGCCATGTATTTTACCATTCCTGAAATCTCCCTCATAGAAGTCACCATTGAGAAATTTAAACTGACCCTTCCCGTGCGGGATTTTATTGTTTGAAATGATAATATATGTACCTGTGTATTTGCCCCCATCTGAAAAAGGGATTTCAGCGACATCGTTATATATCTTGCTGATAAATTTATTATTCTCCCAATATCCATCTTCCACCTTTCCATTGGCATAGGTCATTTTTCCATTCCCGAAAATTTGATCATTTTCAAAATCCCCTTTATAAACATCACCGTTATTAAATGTATATTCTCCTTTCACGAATTTGTTTTGAATAAACCTTCCGTTGTAGGTGTCGCCAGTTGTAAAGCGTAGTATTCCATATCCGCTACAAATATTATTTTCAAAATCTCCTTCATATATTGAGCCGTCTCCATAAGTCAGTTTCCCTTTGCCATTCTGGGCACCAGCTTTCCAGTTTCCTTCATATCGGTATCCATTTGTTTTTGTTAATGTACCCTCTCCATTACATTCACCTTCATTCCACCCCCCCTCGTAAACATCTCCATTAGCATATACCATTTTTCCACCCATTCCTTGTGGCTTGCCCATAAAAATATACCCCTCGTATGTGCTTCCATCAATATAGGATATTTTTCCACGACCGTTAGGCAATGGAATATATACCGGCCTAAAGAGCATTTCCCCGGAATAGGATTTGAAATTCTTATAATCGCTATACGAATTATTAAATGTATAATTTTCAACTATTTTACTGTAAGTATCAAAGAGTTTCCCATTCATGTCGAGAAATTTCCATGTGTCATTATTGATTTTTACTTGTACATATTCATTTTTATCGAAGTAACTAACAGCCACATATTTAAAAGGAACTATTTCATTTCCCGATTTATCAATAATTCCCCAAAGGTTGTTGAGTTTAGCTCCGGACATCCCATTGTAGAAATACTTGACCTCTTCGAATTGAAGTGGGATAATTTGGGCACCGGATTTATCAATAAATCCCCATTTTCCCGTCAACTTTACCGCCGCAAGCCCTTCTTTAAATTTGCCGACATCCTCATATTTCAGAGGAATAATCTCTTTTCCGGTTTTATCTATAAATCCCCATTTACCTTTTAGATTCACGCCTAATAGATCTTCTGAAAATAATTTTGCCCCATCATATTTTATGGGTATGATTTCTTTTCCTGTTTTGTCTATGTAGCCATATTTTTTTTTGTACCAAACCTTTGCTCTCCCGTCTTCAAAAACATCTGCGAACTCGTATTTTGGTTTAATAACCATTTTCCCTGTTTCATCTTCATAGCCCCATATTTTTATTTTAGTTGATTTTTTCAATATAAAGGCTGGTTGTAGATCCTGGGCATGTAAAACCGCTACACAAAACAAAAAAGAGGAGATTGCTACTATTATTTTAGATATCTGGTTCATAATTTCTAAGGTTTAAGGGTTTTATTTTTATATTTAACAAGTTGATTAAAAAATTGTTTAAGGGCTTTAAACTACTTCCGTGGTGGAAATTTAGTTTGGAATCAAATAAATTATCCCTATCTTTATAATTGTGTATAAAAGCACACTAACTCCATCTTTATAGGCTTAATCATGCATATAAACACAATCATAAACTCATCTCCTGAATCAATTCTCAAAGGAATTGCAGAGAGGGTTAAAGAGAGGCGACTGGAGCTAAATCTCACCCAAAAGGCATTTGCAAAAAGAGCCGGAGTGGGCTATGATGCATATCGTAATTTTGAAAACAGCGGTGAAATAACTCTCAAGAATCTGGTATTATGTGCCATTGCTCTTGACGATACAGAGTTATTCGCTGCCCTTTTCACAAAAAAATCGTATCAGACTCTTGACGAAATCATCAATGAATATGAGGTAAAAAAGAGAAAGCGGGGTTCACGAAATGAATGAAATTAAGGTCATAGATGTATTTATGAATAAAGTAAAGGTGGGGCGGATTGCTCAGACTGCTGACTCACTTTGCGCTTTTGAATACGACCCCGATTATTTACAGACCGGTAAGTCAATCTCCCCCTTTGGCCTTCCGCTCAAAAAAGAGGTATTTATTGCAAAACGAACCCCATTTAACGGAGGATTTGGCGTATTTGACGACAGCCTGCCGGACGGATGGGGAGCCCTCATACTCGACAGGTATCTGAAAAGCAAAGGGATTAATCCCGATAAACTCTCGGTTCTCCAAAGGCTCACATTGGTGGGCAGTTCGGGCCGGGGTGCGCTTGAATATAGGCCGAATAATAGCCTCAGAATGGAAGAAGAGTTCATAGACCTTAACAGACTGGCCGATGATACTCTGAAAATCCTGACATCGGACTATGAAGAGGGCTCGCTTGATACTTTATATAGATACGGAGGCTCTTCGGGTGGTGCAAGGCCAAAGGTATTTGTGAAAATTGATGGCAAAGAGTGGCTTGTAAAATTCAGAACTGCATCTGACCCTGAGAATATTGGTGAAATTGAATACAATTACTCTTTACTTGCCAAGAGGTGCGGTATCAGAATGCCGGAAACCCGATTGTTTGAGGGTAAATATTTTGGAACGGAAAGATTTGACAGAACTCCCCGGGGGAAGATCCACACAGTTAGTGCCGCCGGATTGCTGAATGCCGACTACAGAATCCCGAGTCTTGACTATAATGACCTTCTGCAGTTATGTCACATTCTCACAAAGAATATGGAGGAGGTCTATTCACTATTCAGGCAGATGGTCTTTAATGTTGCAATTAAGAACAGAGATGACCACGCCAAAAACTTCTCATTCCAGCTTATTGACGGAGAGTGGAGGCTCTCCCCTGCCTACGACCTGCTCCCAGGCAACGGATTCAACGGTTTCCACACAACAACTGTAAACAATAATGGAGATCCGTCAAAAGATGATGTATTGGCCGTGGGTATAAAATCCGGACTTAACAGACAACGGATGAATGGAATAATTGATGAAATTAACTCAAAATATGAACTGGGACCCATGGACAGGTTGTTATAAAATAAGCGATGGTTGTACTTACTGCTATTACTATGGCCCGTTTTCAAAACGTTACGGACAAAACAGAGTATATAAAACCGAAGAATTTGATAAACCGATAACTAAAACTACGAAAGGCACATACAGGATTCCCGGCGGAAAGGTTGTTGCTACTTGTTTCTCAACCGATTTCTTTATTGCGGAAGCCGATGATTGGCGTGCAGAGGCCTGGGCAATGATAAAAAAACGACCTGACCTTGACTTTTTGATTTTAACTAAACGCATTGACCGCTTTAACATATCTCTCCCTAACGACTGGGGTGATGGATATGATAATGTGAATATCGGGTGCACAATTGAAAATCAGGAGTCAGCCGATTATCGGCTTCCCCTATTTCTATCCTACCCTATTAAACGGAGGTTTATAGCGGCAGCACCTCTTTTGGAGGCTATTGATATATCGGCCTATCTAAATGGAATAGACCATGTTACCGTAGGTGGCGAAACAGGACGAGAGGCACGAATATGTAATTATGATTGGATTCTAGATATACGTGACCACTGTCTTAAAGCAGGAACAACTTTTTGGTTCAAAAACACAGGGTCGTTTTTTGAATTTGAAGGCAAAGTTCAAAAAATCAACCCATTCAAGCAGAGCTCTGTAGCAAAAGAATTTGGAATTAATATAACTACCCCTGGTGACCACCCGAGGTAAAAAGAGAAAGCGGGGTTCGTGAAATGAATGAAATAAAAGATTTACAAATACGGATATTTTCCGTACATTTGCATAAATAAACTAACCATCACAATGAGTACAACCACTTCAGATACAGCGAGATTTGACGCCCGACTGCCTAAGGAGCAGAAACTTCTCTTTGAGAAGGCTGCATTGCTGGGAGGTTATCGGAATTTAACCGATTTTATATTTGCTGCCGCTCAGGATAAGGCGAAGGAGATTATCAAAGAGAGGGAGCAGGTTATTGCTTCTGAGAGGGATAGTCAAGTATTTTTTGATGCCATTACAAATCCTGACAAGCCTGCTCAGCCTTTGAAAAAGGCTCTGGCGGATTATAAATCATTCGTCGCAAAATCAGGCAAACATAATGGTTGAACTGCTCCATAGAGATCATAACAAAGATGGTTTTGACTGTAGTAAGGAGTTCCTAAATAACTATCTGAGAAACCAAGCAGGGCAGGATGTCAAGCGAAAACTATCGGCCTGCTATGTATTAGCTCATGGCGAAACAAAATCTTTAATAGGATACTACACCCTGTCAAACTACGGCATCCCAATAAGCAGCTTCTCCACGCAAATTAGAAAGAGACTACCTGGCACATATACCACTATCCCCACTACCCTGCTCGGCAGGCTGGCAATTGACAAAAGTCGGCATGGAGAAGGGTTAGGAAAAATTCTGCTAATTGATGCTTTGAAACGGAGCTGGGAGAACTCGCAGATTGTAGCCTCTTATGCGGTTGTTGTTGATCCTTTAGATGAGGAGGCACAAGCGTTTTACCTTCATTATGGTTTTACTGAGCTTCCGGATAGTGGTAAGATGTTTATTCCTATGAGAACGCTTGATGAGTTGTTTGCGATCTACAAATAACTAAGATAATTATCCCTGTTTACAACAACATAAGAGGAATCTTGATAAGCCTCTCTAAAGGCTTTGGGTGCAGCCGGATTCTTCTCACCCCATTTAAACTCAAAAGCTGCTAGGGAATCGGCAGTTTCTTCAATAAGGTCAATTTCCTGTCCATCATACGTTCTCCAGAAATAAAATTCTTTATTTAATCTCTCATTAAAATTTAACTTTATCCTCTCGCTAATTAAATAATTTTCCCATAGTGCCCCCACATCCTGCCTGATAGAAATTGGGTTGAAATTTCCAATTATTGCATTTCGAATACCATTATCGTAAAAATACCATTTACCGGCTTTTGTCACCTCTTTTCTTAAATTTCTTGAAAAGCCACCTAACCTAAAAACCACAAAAACTTTTGATAGTAAATCCAAGTATTTCTCAACAGTATTTTTACTCATACCAAGTTGTCTTCCCAGCTCATCATAGGATACCTCATTCCCAACCTGAAATGCAATAAGTCTGAGCAAATCTTTCATTTTTCCGGAATTTTTAAGTCCGTCAATTGAAAGAATATCCTTGAGCAAATAAGCACTAACTATATCTCCCAGATACTGTGCCTTGTTATCAAATCCGGACATCGTCACAACCTCTGGATAAGATCCGTATATAAGCCTTGACTCAATATTTTGTCTCGTTTCCAGCACATTCTCAGTTTGCCCGATTTCTCGTTGTGAAAAGGGTGTAAGGTAAAATAATGAACTTCTTCCAACCAATGGCTCTCCGGCTTTGTTAAAAAGGTCAAAAGAAGATGAACCTGTTGCTAAAACACAGATTCCCGGAATTTCGTCAACAATCAATTTCAGCTTTGCCCCAACATCCGGAATTGCCTGTGCTTCATCAATAGCCAGTAAATTAACACCATCTAATATATGTCTGTAATTTGAAATACTCTTTTCTTCAAGAAGGGAAATGGAATCAAAATCCTCTCCGTTAAGTAAAAGTACCTTACCATTGAATTTGTCTATAATATGACGCAATAAAATTGTTTTGCCAACCCTCCTTGCTCCAAATATAAGAACAGCTTTGTTTGGTAATATTTTAGAAGTAACACTCTCCTCTAACAATCTTTTAATCGTCTCCATTTCACATTTATTATATACAAATATAATATTTATTCCATCCATTGACAATTTTTACGTTAATTCAGTCAGTTCATTGACAATTTTTACGCTAATTCAGTCAATTTGTTACAAACACCTGAATCGCAATCCTTGCACAGGCCTCTGCATCTGCCAGTGCGTGGTGGTGGTTACCCAGTGTGAAGCCGCAATAGGCCGAAACTGTGCTGAGTTTATAATCGGGTAAGCCTTTTATTTGCTTCTTAGCCCTCTGCAAGGTGCAGTGGAATTCATAATAGGGATAATCCAGCTGGTACATTTGGAAGCAGGCCTTCAGGCAGTTTTCGTCAAAACCCTTGTTGTGGGCTACAAGCGGCAGACCCTCAATCATCAGCTCAATCTGATGCCACACCTGCGGGGAGGTAGATTGTTTTTTTGTAACTTGCTGACCCAAATCGTGTACTCAATGCGTTTCAAAACCATCACTTTAAGCATTATCCTATTAATTTCTTCTCTCTGCTCGGGGCAGAGTTTCAGAGTTAAGGTGGTGGGAGTCAGCGATGGAGATACATTTACGGCAATAAATCGGGATAACCTGAGGCTAAAATTCAGGATAGCCGGGATTGACGCACCCGAGAGGAGGCAACCCTTCAGCAATGTGGCAAAAAGGGCTCTCTCCGATATGATTCACGGCAAAACCGTTGTTGTTGACGTCATCAAAACCGATGGCTGGGGCCGGCACGTCGCAAGGGTGAGCACCCAAGCCATAGACGATGTGGGAGCCCGAATGGTAGAGATGGGCCTCGCCTGGAGCTATACCGAATTTGACACCGCATACACCCCCCTTGAGGCAACAGCCCGCCAAAGCAGAATCGGCCTTTGGAAAGAGCCCGCCCCCACTTCGCCGTGGGAGTGGAGAAAATCGAAACACAAACAATAAAATAATCAGCAAGAAATGAAAAAAGCAGTTTTTACGACATTAATAATTTTGACGCTTAGTCAAATTGGATTGGCTCAAACGAACTTTGACAAAGCCAAACTAGACAACTACTTCAACGCACTTGAACAAAACGACAAGTTTATGGGAAGTGTTGCCGTTTCAAAAAACGGAGAGATTATTTACACAAAGTCAATCGGCTTTGCAGACGTAGAGAATAACGTAAAAGCAACCGAAAATTCAAAATATAGAATAGGCTCTATTTCAAAAACCTTTACGACAGTTTTGATATTAAAAGCAGTTGAAGAAAATAAATTAAACATAAACCAGACTATTGATAAATGGTTTCCAGCAATTATAAACGCAAAGGAAATAACTGTAAAACATTTGTTAAGCCATAGAAGTGGGATACACAACTTCACAAATAACAAAGACTACCTGACATGGAACACGCAACCAAAGACAGAAAAAGAGTTGGTTGAAATTATTGTAAAAGGGGGCAGCGACTTCAACCCTGACAGCAAAGCAGAGTACAGTAATTCAAATTTTGTGCTTTTGACTTTCATTCTTGAAAAAACTTTTGCGAAATCGTATTCTGACTTATTGCAAGAATTTATTGTTAAACCACTTGGTTTGACAAATACTTATGTTTTTGGAAAAATCAATCCACTCAACAACGAGTGTAAATCATACAGTTTTGAGGGGACCTGGAAATTAGAGACAGAAACAGATTATACAGTTCCTTTAGGTGCCGGTGCAATAACTTCTACACCAACCGACTTGACAAAATTTGCAGACGCTTTGTTTAACGGCAAACTTGTAACAAATGAGAGTCTTGAAATAATGAAAACCATTAAAGAGGGCTACGGAATTGGTTTGTTTCAGTTTCCTTTCCACAATAGTGTCGGATACGGACACACCGGCGGAATTGACGGTTTTAGCTCAGTTTATTCACATTTTGCAAACGATAAAATTTCGTATGCTCTAATTTCTAACGGATCAAACTTTAGTATCAACAATATTTCCGTTGCAGTTTTAAGTGCAGTTTACGACAAGCCGTACGAAATTCCAACATTTACTGCATTCAACTTAACTTCTGAAGACTTAGACAAGTATTTGGGTGTTTACTCTTCCAGTCAAATTCCGTTGAAGATTACAATTACAAAAGAGGGAAGCACTTTAATCGCACAAGGATCGGGACAACCTTCATTTCCACTTGAAGCAACCGGCAAAGACAAATTTAAGTTTGACCAGGCAGGAGCAGAGTTTGAGTTTAATCCTAATGAAAAGACAATGGTATTATTTCAAGGCGGTGCTCAAATTAAATTTACGAAAGAATAGGGGATTTAATTTATTAGTAAATTTACAGTGTAAAAAGTTCAATGATAATATGATTAGATTACTCCAGATGCAAGATTATAATACCTGGATAAATTTGGCAAAAGAGGTTGAGTATTTATTTGGGCCGATGGTTGATTCAAAGGATTTCCAGGATGGTATAAAAAATTGTTTAGAAAATAATAAAGTTAATGAGGGGAGAAGCGCCAGGTCAATCTACGAGAGGAGTGGTTTTGTGGATTTAAAAGATGCAGGCAAAAAACTCGCAGGTATTGAAACTGTAATTATGGTATATAGAACTGATAAATAATACTTTGAAAAATTAATCTCATGTCACATAGTCCAAAATTATCATCGTTGTTTAACAACACAAAACTGAGAACTCCCAATGATATATCTGATTTATCCGGGATGTGCTCAGTGTGTTCGGACAAGTGCCCCGGCTTATGCGAAATCGGGCTCTCTGCCGTAAGGGGGATTGAGGCGGCATACCCATTCGGTACGGCAAATAACCAATTTGCATCAGAAAAGGTTTACCCTTTTGACTTCTCTCATTTTAACATTAATGGTCGTGTTTTTGGGGCGATGGGTGCGGCTGAAGACTCTGAAACAACCAATGTTCACTCTGTAGATATTTCATATGAGTTTGGTTATGAGAGAAAAATAAAGCTCAGGGCTCCGGTCATTTTACCGGCAATGGCTAAGCTTAACTGGCAGGATTACTACTCCGGGGCTGCAATGGCGGGCGTAATGGTTGTGATAGGGGAGAATGCCGTTAAACTGGATAAGGATTTGCAACACGACAGTAATGGAAAGGTTTCACATGCTCCATTCCTTGGGAAAATGATTGAGTATTTCAGGAGGTATGACAGAGGGTACGGGGATATAATTATGCAGGTAAATGCCGATGATATTGTTTTGGGAACGGCTGAGTATGCTTTGAAAAACTTTGATCTGAAGACGATTGAAATTAAATTTGGTCAGGCTGCAAAGGGAATTCAGCATGTGGCGCCTGTAAATTCAGCAGAAGAGGCGGAATTTCTTAAGAAAAACGGGTATTTGGTTTTTGAGAATCCAAATGGTTCTGGACTGATTCAGTGTGGCCGACTACCTATGTGGAATGAGGCCTCTCTTGGGGAGATTATTGCCAGGTTCCGGGCCCATGGTGCAAAAAATATATTTTTCAAAATGGCCGGGTTTGATGTTAACGATATCAGAAGAGTTCTGCAAATTGCCTCTGCCAATAATGTTGACCTGATTACATTTGACGGAGCGGGAGGCGGTAGCGGCAACAGCCCTAACAAAATGATGAACGAATGGAGTCATCCAACAATTGACCTGATTAAAATCGTCAATACTCTAATTGAAGAGCTGAGAGAGGAGAATTTGTGGATTCCGGAAATAGCAATTGCAGGAGGTATCGCAATGGAGGACACCATGTTCAAAGCATTGGCACTGGGGGCACCAAATATTAAATTAGTAGGTATAGGCCGGGCTGCAATGGCCGCAGCTGTTACCGGCAAGAACGTAGGAGAATTAATTGAAACCGATGCCACTCCTACCTCCTACAAAGCTTTTGGGGATACCGCCGATACCATTTTCAAAGATGCCAATTATATCAAAGGCATTTACAAAGAGACCGGCAAGCCAATCTCTTACGGTGCTATCGGCCTCTACTCCTACCTTTCCAGGCTCTCATTCGGGATGCAACTCCTTATGGCTCTCAACCGCAAATTCAGCCTTAAATACATCCATCAGTCAGATGTAATTCCGTTGACAAAAGAGGCGCGAGAGTATACCTTGCCATAGTTTTTTGTATTTAATTGAATATCATGATAAAAGAAAAACCATTTTTATTAATAGCTCTAAGCCTGATTATTGGAGTTATAACCTTTAGCGGATGCAACGATGACAATCCGCTCGGCGGTACAAGTCCAAAGTACAACATGCTCTTTCCAATAGAAACATATGGGCTCTATATGACTCAATGGAACGGAAGCAACACATCGTTTGAGCTAGAGATTGTTTTCGACAGAACCACCTGCCTTTTTAACTATACTGAAACTTCCACGGGCAAAAAATACACCGATACTTACGAATACACATACTCCCATCCCGTCGCAACCCTTATCCCTATAGACCAATCCAAGAGCATTCTCAAAGCAACTACCATCAGTGGCAGAATACTTAAAGATGATGAGATGACGTTTGTTGATCAGAAAAATAATCCAGCGCTGTTTAAGGTGATAAGGAAAAAGTAGGTATAGCTATGGAACAAAAAGACTATATCCTACGAGAAATCAGCAAAATAGGGCAGATAATTAATGCAATTCGTCAGTTACTTTTTGGTGGTTCAGATCTATTAGCAATTACCCTTGATAGCCAAATTGAGAAGGCTAAAGGAATGTTATTGAGTGAAATGCATTTTGATCTTGACAAATTTCTGGAGTTAGACAAAGAGGAATCTGAAAAATACTTGCATAGTCATAAAGGATTCAATGTTGAAAACATTGAGGCTCTTGCTATTTGCCTCACACAAATAGGTTCCATTAGAAAATCAGGTGGCTCACTAAAATACCTTGAGAAAGCACTTCAACTATACGAACTTTGTGATGATCAAAGCAAAACATTTTCGGTTGAACGTGAGCAGGCTAAGAACTGCCTCAGAGGAAAAGTGTCAAACACTTGATATAATGCTATTTACATGATTATTTAAATAATTGCAAACAATTGATTTTTTGGTGTTTGACACTTTTCCTCTGAGGCGAGGCTGGCAAAAAAGATTTTTTCAACGCACTAAACTAAGCGCAAGCGATGGAGTTAATAGTAGACAATAAAATCAAATTAAGGCAGCTTATCCAAGAGGATGCTGCTGATATCTTTGCTGCAATAAATTCGCAGCGCGAATATCTTGGGAAATGGCTCCCGTTTGTAGAGCAGACTAAGTCAGTATTTGATACACAATCCTTTGTAGATTCTATAATTGACCTGCCTAAGGATAAAATGGAGTACACATTCACCATACGGATAGATGGCAGCCTGGCCGGACTGATTGGCTTTAAGAGTACTGACAGAGCGAACAGGAAAACCGAGATTGGATATTGGTTATCAGAGAGTTTTCAAGGTCGTGGAATAATAACGAAATCTGTTAAAAGACTTTGCGAATTTGCATTCCAGGAACTCAACATGAATAGAATTCAGATTAAATGCGCTGTTGGAAACTCAGCCAGCATAGCAGTTCCGGAAAGGCTGGGATTTATGCGGGAAGGTATAGAAAGAGATGGAGAGCTCCTTACAGGAGGCTTATTTACTGATCTTTTCATATATAGCTTATTAAAAACTTGACCAAAGGAGATTGTTATCACATATCATGGACTACAGGGACAAAGTGTTTATTGCAGTAGCAGAGAATTTGAGCTTTTCAAAAGCCGCATATGAACTGAATATTACACAGCCGGCTGTCACAAGACTTGTCAAAGAGCTGGAAGAGAAATATAAAGTAAGTCTTTTTGAAAGAAAAGGGAATAAAATCTACCTGACTAAAGCTGGAGAGAGGGTCTATAATTCATATAAGGAGATAGCTCAGCTATACAGAGGTCTGGAGTTTGAGATTAGTCAGATGCAAAATAGTATCTCAGGTGAGTTCAGGATAGGAACAAGCTCTACGATTTCACAGTATGTAATTCCAAAAATAATTGCCTCTTTCCATAAACGATACCCTAAAATCAGTATATACCTTGTTAACGGAAATTCATTTGAGATGGAGCGGCAACTGGAGGAGAATATTACTTCTCATCCTGGTATACTGTTGGGAAGGCTATTTAAAGTAGAGAAGAACACTTCGTTATTTTTTCTTACTCTGGAGTAAAAACCTCTTTGTAAGCCACTTTCTCACCGGCTCATCATAAAGTTTAAGGCAAATGTAGGCCAGTGCAATTGATCCAAAGAATAGTGCAAGTGCGCCGGGAAGCGATTGTTCAAAAGTCAGGTTTTCATTCTTTACCCATGCATAATACAGGTAAATAAACGGATAGTGAACCATATATAGAGGATATGAAATATCTCCCAGAAATTTATTAATACGTACAGTGAATTTCCCTTTTGTCTCTCCCGATGCACCCATATAAACCAGTAGCGGAAAGGCAACCGCAAAACAGAATGTGTCGTATATCCCGTTCATCCATAGTTTTTCTGCCCCTCCGATTCTCGGAACAGCAGACAAAACCACTATAGCCGCAGCACCTATCCAGAAGGCGTAATAAACCAGTCCTCCTTTGAATTTGTCCAAAAAGCCATTACCTTCTCTTCTGATCGGCTTAAATACCCTTGACATAAGCAACCCAGCCGAGAAAGCGAAAAGCAATCGGAGCGAACCTCCCAGTATATTATCCCCTGTCATTGAGTAGCCCACGCAAATATCACCGTACGGCCCCCAGATTGCAAAAATGGCAAGTCCAACTCCTGCAAGGGCAACCAGTACGGCAAGAGGTTTTGTAGCCAGTTTGCGGATAAAGAGGGCATAAAGTATATTGCCGATATACTCAAAAAAAAGTGACCATGTGGGGCCATTAAGCGGATACATCTCCCCCACTCCTCTGATTTCTCCACCTGTTGTGGCTGGAATCATAAAGGCATTCAAAACGGCTGCAATTATTAGCATCCCCACCGATATTTTTGTCACATCCCATACGGAACACCCTTGTGTATAGAACATTGCAGCACCTATTAGCGCTCCCATAACCACCATAGGATGAAGTCTTATTATCCTGCGTTTAAAGAACTCTTTCAAACTCATGGTTTTCCACCTGTCGTCATAGGCGTAACCCATCACAAAGCCGGAGAGGATAAAGAAAAAATCCACAGCCAGATAGCCGTGGTTAATGCGCTGATCAATATGACTGGTTGCAAATGCCTCAAATATGTGGAACCATACTACCGTTAATGCAGCTACACCCCGGAATCCGTCTAAAATGTTGTAGTGTGGCTTTGTATCTGCAAATGCTGCTGCTGAGATTTTTTCCATGTCGGCAAAAATAGTACAAAAAAGCCCAATGAGAAAAAGTTCTTCCTTTGAGCGATTTCTCTTTTAATAAATCTTAATTATCTAATATAGATTTGAGTAAGTGAAAGAATTCTTCGCTACTCTTGAATTATTCTAATTTTAATATTAATTTATTTTAGTTTACTTTTAATTATATTAAATTTCCAATTATATTTGTCAAATAAATGATAAATATAATGGAAAAGAGATTACCTGTTTTGTGTCCCAGCTGCGACTCTCAGTTAAGAGTCAGTAGTATGCTGTGTGAACATTGCGATACTACAGTAACCGGATTTTTTCAGTTACCTGTTTTAATGAGGCTTGATCAGAAAGAGCAGTCATTTATTTTGGAATTCGTAAAGAGTAGTGGTAGCCTGAAAATTATGGCTGAAAAGCTTAAACTCAGCTATCCTACTGTAAGAAATATGCTTGACGACCTTATAGAGAAAATTGTTAAAATGGATGAAAAATGATAAAAAAGCTGTTAAATCCTTTTGATTATATCGCCGGAGGAAAATCATTGCTCCTATGTATAGCCGTAATTATTGCAACCTCATTTGCCGGTTATCTAACTAACACACATTTCCCCGATATCATATCCGTGAAAACCGGCCTCGAGGTTAAACTGCACTTTGTATTTGCACAAAATGGGATTAACTGGCTCTCATTATCATTATTACTATATATTGCCTCATTAATATTCTCCAGGTCTTCTGTAAGGGCAGCTGATATTTATTGCTGCTATTCTTTATTTTTCAAAATCAATAAGCCGGCTGGGAGAATATATTATGTGGAAATATTTTAAGAAGGGAGGGCCGGTTGAGATATCTGCCCCGGAGATCTCAGTTGCTGTGATATTTATTATTATTACGGTTCTTCTTACAGTATGGATGGTTACACTGATGTACAACTCATTCAGGGTCTAGTCAAATATAAAGGGACTTAAGTCCGGGATAATTTTCACAGTGGTGTTTATAATCTCTATGATATAATAGCTATCGTAAAATACTACTCTGCAAAAGGCTATAAGAAAATTTATCTGATTGGTCACAGCGAAGGATCTCTGCTGGGATTAACGCAGCTCAGGAGACAAATATTAATGGTTTTGTGTCCCTTTGCGGTGCAGGTAATCCTATTGATATTACTCTTAAGAAACAGCTGAAACCAAAAATGCCCCCTGCAATGTATAGTGAGGCCGAGAGTATAATTGACAGTCTGAAAAATGGTCATCTTGTTAAAAATGTATCCTCCCAGATGAATATTTTGTTCAGACCTTCTGTCCAGCCCTATATGATATCATGGTTCAGGCACGACCCTGCAGAGTATGTTAAGAAACTAAAGTCTCCTTTACTTATAATTCAGGCAGAAAAAGATATCCAGGTTGATATGGAAGAGGCAACCATTCTTAGAAACGCCTCACCTAAGAGTCAGTTTTATGTTGTAAAAGATATGAATCATGTTCTTAAGACAGTCTCAGGAGATATTCAGGAGAATGTAGCCTCATATACTAATCCGGACATCCCCGTAAGTCATGAGTTAGTAACAGCAATCGTAAATTTCATAGATGTATGATCCTCAAGGGAAGTTGATTAAGTACTATCTCCCCCTGTAAAAAAACTCAAATACTCTTTTGGTTACATAATCTGATCCCAGCGAATGGCCGTGACCAGGCAGATAGAGCTGCTCAAAATCTTTTCCTGCCTTTACCAGAGCATCTACAACCTGGAGAGTTGAGGCGGGATCAACATTATCATCAAGCTCCCCATTAATCAGTAATAGTTTCCCGGTGAGTTTATATGCATTATCAACATTTGATGACTCTCCGTACCATGGTCCCACCGGGTATCCCATCCACTGCTCATTCCACCATATTTTATCCATTCTGTTATCATGACATCCGCATAACGCAACAGCAGTTTTATAGAAATCTCCGTGAAAAAGCAGAGCTCCCATTGCATTCTGGCCTCCTGCCGAATATCCGTAAATACCCACCCCTCTTGAAATATCCATTGATGGGTACTTTGCCTCCGCCGCCTTCATCCACAGAATCCTGTCCGGGAAGCCGGCATCTTTCAGATCCCGCCAGCAGACATCATGAAATGCCTTAGACCTGTTAGCTGTTCCCATCCCATCAATAGTTACTACAATGAACCCCATCTCTATCAACTTGGAGAACCTCATATAAGCCGCAAAATCCTTTGTAACATGAGCATCATGTGGCCCTGCATAGATATACTCTACAACCGGGTATTTTTTTTGAGGGTCATAATTAGAAGGGCGGTAAATTGTTCCCCAGATATCGGTTTTTCCATCTCTTCCTTTTGCAGAAAAGACTTCAGGTCTGCTCCATCCAAACCTTTGCAATTCCGATATATCGGCTCTACCCAGCTCCATTAAAACCGACCCGTCCTTTGCCAAACGGAGTACCGATACAGGCTCCATATCAGGGCGCGAGTAAATGTCTGTGAAGTATCTTTTATCCGGGGAGAAAACAACTCTGTGATTAGCATTTTCAGGTGTCAAATCAGTTAAACCGCTACCATCTGTTTTGATCCTGTAATAGTGAAGATTATACGGGTCTTCACTCTTGTTTCTTCCGTTAGCGGCAAATATTATGTAATTCTCCGTTTCGTTTACTTCAATCACCTCTCTTACAACCCATTCCCCTTTTGTCAGCTGCCTTTTTACTACTCCGTTTACAGCATCAATAAGGTATAAATGCCTCCAGCCATCTCTCTCTGATGACCAAATAAGGCTTTTTCCATCTTTTGTGTAATAAATAAAGTTCCTTCCGTAATGAACAAATGTATTAAAGCGTTCATCAACAACAATATTGGTTTTACCAGTTTCTGAATCAACATTAACAATCTGGTAGGCCTGATGTCCTCTTTCATTATAGTCAAAACTGAACCACCTTGAGTCATCTGACCATTTTCTGAAAAAGAGCTGATATGGATTTGAGAAATCTTGTATGTCAATTTCAATTTTGGCATCATACCCTTTACCGCCTTTTACAACTATATCAATATTAAACAGTGCAGGCCGATTTTTTGGAATAACATCACCCGGTTTATAATAATCCCGCCACTGAAGCTTGGGTTGTTTTTGGTCTGCGGGAGCCGATTCCAAAAGTGGAATACGGTGTCTCTCTGCCTCTAAAGTCTGAATTGCTGCGATCTTCCTGGAATCGGGCGACCATTTAATTTGTGAATAGAATAGATTCTCTGTCCCGTCAAAACTTAACTGAATTTCCTTCTTGTCAATGTTAAGCCAGATGTTGTAATCTCTGATAAAAGCATCCTTTTTGCCATCAGGAGATGAAATCAGATTTGAAGGCTCCGCCTTTATTACTCTTCTCTCTGTTGCTGGCGGGTTTTTAAGGGAATATAGCTCTTCAGTAACCAGCTCTTTAGATTTATTAAGTACATTAATTTTGTACTTTTTCAGACCCTCCTTTTCTCTTATCTCACAGGTAAAATTTAAACTGTCAATCCATTTAGGTGCGGTGGCAACATTATGAACTAATCTGGAGATATTTGGGAGCGAATCCAGCATTTTGTATTCAGCATTAAAATCCTGAGCATTAAGATGCAGAAAACACATCATCAGAATTGTCAGTGTAAGGAAAAATCTGTTCTTCATAAATCAAAATGGTTTTTCCCAAAATTACACAATATCTTTGCATCTCAAAAATTAAGGAATTATAATGGTCTCTTGCGACGGATTAAGTGTTGAGTTTGGCGGTACGGTTTTGTTTGAAAATGTATCTTTTGTAATAAATGACAGTGACAAAATTGCCCTTATGGGTAAGAACGGGGCAGGGAAATCGACTTTGCTCAAAATTCTCGCAGGGGAGAGAGCACCATCCCGGGGAGTGATATCGGCACCAAAGGATTCTCTTATTGCATATCTGCCACAGCATCTTATGACTGAGGATGGGAGGACGGTTTTTGAGGAGGCCTCTCAGGCCTTCAGCCACCTGCATGCAATTGAGGCTCAGATTGCCGGTTACAATAAACAGCTTGAGGAGAGAAGTGATTATGAATCTGAAGAGTATTACAAACTGATTGAAGATCTCTCTTCACTGAGTGAAAAATATTATGCTGTTGATATAACTCATTTTGAAGAAGATGTAGAGAAGGTGCTGCTGGGGCTCGGCTTTAAAAGAGAGGAGTTAGGCAGGCAGACATCTGAACTGAGCGGCGGATGGCGGATGAGGATTGAGCTGGCAAAGATACTATTGCGCAAGCCTGATGTCATTCTCCTTGACGAGCCGACAAACCATCTTGATATGGAGTCTATTATATGGCTTGAGGAGTTTCTTATCAATCAGGCTAAGGCGGTGGTGCTTATCTCTCACGACAAATCATTTGTGGATAATGTGACCAACAGAACCATTGAGCTTACTATGGGGAGGATATATGACTACAAGGTCAACTACTCACACTATCTTGAGCTTCGCAGGGAGCGCAGGGAGCAACAGCAGAGACAGTATGAGGATCAGCAGAAGATGATTGCAGAGACAAAGGATTTCATAGAGCGATTTAAAGGGACTTACTCAAAGACCCTTCAGGTTCAGTCCCGTGTAAAGATGCTTGAGAAGCTGGAGATTATTGAAGTGGACGAGGTAGATACATCGGCCCTTAAACTAAAATTCCCGCCATCTCCAAGGAGCGGAAACTTTCCGGTAATCATGGATGGTGTAGGCAAGAGCTATGACGAGAAGCGAATTTTTTCAAATGCCTCTCTGACTATTGACAGGGGGGATAAAGTTGCCTTCGTCGGGAGGAATGGAGAGGGAAAGTCAACCCTTGTTAAGTGTATAATGAAGGAGATTGATCACGATGGCAAACTTACCCTTGGACACAATGTACAGATTGGGTATTTTGCCCAGAACCAGGCTTCACTTCTTGATGAAAATCTTACTGTTTTTCAGACAATTGATGATATTGCAGTGGGTGACATCCGCTCTAAGATCCGTGACCTGCTGGGTGCATTTATGTTTGGCAGGGATGATGTGGATAAAAAGGTGAAGGTACTCTCAGGTGGAGAGAGAACAAGACTTGCAATGATAAAGTTGTTACTGGAACCTGTTAATCTGCTTATTCTTGATGAGCCGACAAATCACCTTGATCTCAAGACAAAGGAGATTCTTAAACAGGCTCTGCTTGCTTTTGACGGAACACTAATTGTAGTTTCTCACGACAGAGATTTTCTGGATGGATTGGTTTCAAAGGTGTATGAGTTTGGGAACGGGCAGATAAAGGAGCATCTTGAGACAATCCGGGGGTTCCTTGAGAAGAAAAAAATGGAGCATCTCAGAGAGATAGAGTTGAAATCATAATATGAAAATTGCAGTCATAGGGGGCGGAGCAGCCGGCTTTTTTGCAGCAATCTCTGCGAAGGAGAATTATCCGGAATCAGAGGTAATAATTCTGGAAAAATCTCAGCAGCTACTCTCTAAAGTAAAAATATCCGGAGGAGGCAGATGTAATGTTACCAATGGATGCGCCACTATTGACCAGCTTACTGCAGCATATCCCAGAGGAGGTCGCCAGTTGAAAAAACTATTTGGTGTATTCAATAACCATAGCACTATAGAGTGGTTTGAGTCAAGAGGTGTGCCTCTTACTATCCAGGAGGATAAGTGTGTCTTCCCGTCATCACAGGATTCTCAAACAATTGTTGACTGTTTTCTTGGAGAGACTGAGAGACTCGGGATAAAAATTATTACGGGAACGGGGATTGAAGATATCAAAACTGCCTCTGAGGGTATTAATATTTATTATAAAGACATAAAAAGAGAGCCGCAACTATTTAATAAGGTTATCATTGCTACAGGTGGCTCTCCAAAAAGAGAGGGCCTTCACTGGCTTGAGAGATGCGGGCATAAAATTGTTGATCCCCTCCCCTCTCTCTTTTCATTCAATATGCCTTCTGAGCCTGTAAAGAACCTTATGGGTGTTGTTGTTGAAAAGGCTTCTGCTACAATTCAGGGAACAAAAATTAAAGCCGATGGTGCGCTTCTGATTACCCACTGGGGTATGAGTGGTCCGGCAATTCTAAAATTATCCTCCTTTGGTGCAAGAATTCTAAGAGAGAGAGATTACAATTTTAAAATTGGGATTAACTGGATAAATGAACCAAATAACGAAATTGTCACATTTGAGATTGATTCAATAATTGCAGAGCACTCAGGAAAAATGCTATCATCAGTAAGACCATACTCCCTTCCTGTAAGGCTTTGGATGCATTTGCTTGAAAAGTGCGAAATCTCTTCTGATAAAAGATGGTCTGAATTAGGCAAAAAGGGTATCAACAAAATTGTCAATACCCTCACAAACGACGAATATACAGTTAAAGGAAAGGCCACCTTCCGTGAAGAGTTTGTAACTTGCGGCGGAGTTAGCCTGGATAGTATCAATCTGAATACACTTGAGAGTAAAGTGGTTCCAAATCTCTACTTTGCAGGCGAGGTTCTGGATATTGATGCTATAACAGGTGGTTTCAACCTTCAGGCTGCCTGGACAACAGGCTTTATTGCCGGTAAACTTGGTTAGGGCTCCCTCTTTTTTAACCTTCCGGCATCCTTAAGACTTTTACTGATAATCCACTCCAGCTGACCATTTATACTACGAAATTCATCTGCAGCCCATTTTTCAATGGCTTTCATGGTTTCAACATCAATTCTTAATACAAATGTCTTCTTCTCTGCCATTTAATCTGGTTTTTACTGATTTAAAGTACCGGTATTGATTACGGGGGTTGTCTCTCTGTCACCACAAAGTACAACAAGTAAATTGCTAACCATTGCTGCTTTTTTCTCCTCGTCAAGCTCAACAATATTCTTTTTGGATAAAAGTTTAAGAGCTCCTTCAACCATTCCCACAGCACCCTCAACCATTTTAAATCTTGCCGCAATTATTGCTGAGGCCTGCTGCCTCTTAAGCATTGCCTGAGCAATTTCAGGAGCATAAGCCAGATAGCCGATTCTGGCCTCAATAACTGATAATCCGGCCAGCTTAAGCCTTTCACATATCTCCTCCTCAAGGCATTTGCTTACATCTTCAAAATTTGAACTCAATGTAATTGAGGCTCCCTCATCTTCAAACTGATCGTAGGGGAATGAACCCGCGAGCTTCCGAACGGCCGCATCGGTCTGAACCTTTACAAATTGTTCATAATTATCTACTTCAAAAAGAGCTTTGTAAGTATCTTCAACCCTCCATACTAAAATAGAGCTGATTAGAATTGGGTTTCCCAATTTGTCATTAACCTTAATTCTTTCGCTTTCAAAGTTTCTGGCTTTTAGAGATATTGAAGTTTTAATATAAAAGGGTAAAGCCCAGAAAAAACCGTTATCCTTTACTGATCCCTTATAAGCCCCAAACAGGAGAAGTACCTTAGAGTTATTCGGGCCGATAATAAAAAAGCCTGCCGCTACAAAGACAAAGCATATCAGGCTCAGGAGCCCGGGAATAATCATTTCGTTAGTAAATGAGTAAATAATTACTGACAAAAGTGCAATTGCAACAATTACCATCAGGTAACCATTAAAGACTTTAATTGAGACCTCGTTTTTCATAATTTATGATATTATTTTGATATTATTACAACATCAAATATATTACATTTGTTTAATCTTCCAAAATTATTTTTAAATTTGTGCAAGAAAAGAGAAACAAATGTTTATTCACTCTAACAATCTTCTTAATAATAACCTGAATAATAATAACATTCGGGCGAGGAGGTTGTGCCATAAAGTGTAATAAACAGGATAAAAGAATAACACTAATGACAGCCTCCCGCAACGGAGGCTGTTTTTTATGCCATAAACTCAAAATATTTAAAAATGGACTACTATCAGCTTTTGGAAACCGAACAGGCTATTGCCTTTGTAAAAGAGAGATTTGAAAGAGATCTGTGTGCTAAACTTACCCTTGTAAGGGTCTCTTCACCTATTGCAGTTCTTGAGGGGACAGGTATTAATGATGACCTTAACGGCACAGAGCGTCCTGTCTCATTTCCCGTGAAGGCTCTTGGTGAGAACAGGGCACAGGTAGTTCACTCTCTTGCAAAATGGAAGAGGATAAGGCTTATGCAGATGGGTATGAAACCCGGAGGTGGCATTATTACAGATATGAGGGCACTGAGGCCTGATGAAGATTACACAAACCTTCACTCTGTTTATGTTGACCAGTGGGACTGGGAGCAGGTAATATCCTCAGACCAAAGATGCGTTGAGAAACTAAGGGAGACTGTAAATACAATATATCAGGCATTGCGTAATACCGAAAAAGAGATTGAACTGAATTATAAAGAAATAAAGTCAGTCTTACCTCCTGAAATAAAATTTTTACATAGTGAAGAGCTCTTGACAATGTATCCCGATACTACTGCTAAGGAGAGAGAGGCTATTGCTGCCCGGGAGTATGGAGCTATATTTATCATGGGTATAGGTGGCGAACTTTCAAATGGTGAGGCTCACGATGGCAGAGCTCCGGATTATGATGACTGGAGTACACAAAACGAGGATGGGTATATAGGTCTGAACGGGGACATAATTGTATGGCATCCCCTTTTAAAATGTCCTCTTGAACTATCTTCAATGGGAATAAGGGTTAACCCTGAAGCATTAATGAAACAACTTAATTTAAAAGGATGCCCTGAGCGCTCAAATCTGCTTTATCACTCCATGTTACTTAATGGAGAGTTACCATGCACAATTGGTGGAGGCATCGGGCAATCCAGAGTCTGTATGTTTATGCTTAAAAAGAGACATATCGGTGAAGTTCAGGTTGGTATATGGTCAGAGGAGCAGAGAAATATTATGGCTCTTGAGGGTGTGGAACTGTTATGAATTTCCATAATATTTTTCTAACTTTATATCTTAATAATATAAACCTTATATCATGAAAACATTATTTTATCTGGTAATCTGGGTTCTTGTAATTATCTCTTTCTGGAAGATTTTTGAAAAAGCAGGAAAAAAAGGATGGGAGTCAATAATCCCAATTTACAACATTCTTATGTTACTGGAAATAATCGGAAAACCATGGTGGTGGATTCTGCTTCTCCTAATCCCCGGAGTTAACTTAATCTTTGGAATATGGATGTTTAATCTATTGTCAATTAGTTTTGGCAAAACTGAGGGATTTACAGTTGGTCTGGTTCTTCTGCCATTTATATTTCTGCCAATACTCGGATTTGGAGATGATCAGTACAGAGGGCCTGCCGGAATTAAATAGTTATCTGCATCAATTTAAATAATATGCTTGATTCTTCTGAAATACTTATCAGGCTTTTGCTTGCATCGGCCTTTGGTGCTCTTATCGGACTGGAGCGGGAGAGGAAAGACTGGGCGGCAGGTTTGAGAACCCACATGATGGTGAGTGTGGGCTCCTGTTTAATTATGATTGTTTCTGCATTTGGCTTTTCGGATATCCTAGGTACAGAAAATGTTTCGCTTGACCCCTCCCGTGTTGCTTCTCAGGTAATAAGCGGAATTGGCTTCATTGGTGCAGGCACTATCCTGTTTCTGAAACAGGGTGCTATCCGAGGCCTTACAACTGCTTCCGGGCTGTGGACAGTAGCAGCTATCGGCCTCGCTACAGGAGGCGGTCTCTACTTTGCAGCAGGCGCCACAACAATAATTGCCCTAATAATTTTATGGGCTCTTAAACCCCTTGAGCAAATATATTTCAGAAAATATAAACCCTTATTACTGAGAGTTACGAGCAGGCCGGATTCTGAATCAGATTTCATAAGAAGACTACTTGAAAATAAGGAAATTAAGATTCAAAGTATTAATCTTGAGCGAAATGATAATGAGTATATCTACGACCTGAAATTTGATCATACCGAGCTTTCAAAACTGGAACTTATTATTGGTGAACTCCGCAATGATCCTTCAATTAAAGAGGTTTCATGGAATAAATAAAGATTAGTATCTTTGCCCACTCTGTAAACAAACAACTATGAAAAATATTATAACCGCTCTTCTGTGCATAACATTTGCCATTCCGGCTATTGCTCAGAAAAGTGACTCATTGCTGCTTAAAGAGATTGCAGGTCTTAAAAAGCAGATTGAAAATCAAAGGCATACCCATGATCAGATTATCAAAAAGGTTGATGATCTGATGTGGCATAAAATGCTTGAGGATATAGCTTTTGTGGATAAGGTAAGACTTACCGGGCCTCCAAGATGGAAGGCTAAAAGTGAGGATGACAGATTTTCAAAGAATCCCCTTCAGTTTTATACTTATCTCTTTATCCCTAAAGATGTTAAAAAAGGGGAGAAATATCCTCTTATTCTCCTGCCTCACAGCGGCATTCATGCAGATTTCTCTACATACTATGCACATATAGTCAGGGAGTTGATTGCTCAGGGGTATATTGTTGTATCTGCCGAATACAGAGGTTCTACCGGATATGGCAGGGATACTTACGAAAACATAGATTACGGCGGACTTGAAAACGAAGATGTCATGGTTAGCCGGGACTACATGCTGGAGAATTATTCAATTGTTGACAAAGAGAGGGTAGCAATTATTGGATGGAGTCATGGTGGTATGATTTCTCTAATGAATATCTTAAGATATCCCAATGAGTTTAAATGCGCTTTTGCCGGGGTACCTGTAAGCGATCTGGCAAACAGACTCGCCTCTCACGACCCGTCATATACAGCATATTTTACCGCACCTCATCATATTGGGAAATCTATTAAGGAGGACCCTGAAGAATACAAAAGAAGATCTCCGTCTACATATGCTCATCTGCTTGACAGACCACTTCTCATTCACACTAATACAAACGATAATGATGTTTATGTTGAGGAGGTTCTGCTTATGATTGACTCACTTAAGGCTCATAATAAAAAATTTGAGTATAAAGTATTTAAGGATGCTGCGGGAGGACATGGTTTTGACAGAATTGACTCTAAGGAGTCTACTGATATCAGATACACAATCCATAAGTTTTTGGAGAGATATATGAACCCCCCAAAACCATTTAAAAATGCTGCCCAGATGAGAGAGGCAGCATACCGATTCTAATATTTCAGTTATGGAGTTAATGATTTTTATTTTTGTTCTGGGGTACTTTTTTATAGCTATAGAACACAGGATAGGAATAGACAAAGCTGCAATAGCATTGCTTACCGGAGGGCTGCTGTGGGTTTTATATATTCTGATATCCCCTTTGACAGTACCTGAAATATTTCCGGTACATTTTCATGAATATATTTCTGACAATCCTCTGGTGAGTGATATGTCTCTTCTTGAACAGTGCAAAAGCTACATTGTCAATGTGCATATAATTGAGAGTCTGGGGGAGATCTCCGAGACTCTCTTTTTTCTTATGGGGGCAATGGCTATCGTTGAACTTGTTGATGTCCACGGAGGCTTTTATATTATTACAGACAGAATTACCACAAAAAACAAAAGATCTCTGCTTGTAGTAATCTCATTCATTACATTCTTTATGAGCTCTACTCTTGATAACCTTACAACCTCTATTGTAATGGTTATGATGATGAGAAAGATTGTTCCAAACTACAAAGAGAGGTGGGTTTACGGAAGTATGATTATCATAGCTGCCAACAGCGGTGGTGCATGGTCTCCTATTGGTGATGTCACCACAATTATGCTTTGGATAAAGGGTAAAATCACCACCTGGCCTGTTATAGCAAAACTGTTTCTCCCGGGACTTGTATCAATGGTTATACCATTGTTGTTTGCCAGAAGGATGCTCAAGGGAACAATAACAGAAAGCAGGCCTAAAGTTGCAGAGGGTCATATAACTACAATTCTTAGCGAGAGAGAGAGAATAATTCTCTCTTCTATGGGAGTACTTGCTCTTGTTATGGTTCCTGTATTTAAACAGATCACCCATTTGCCTCCTTTCGTGGGCGTACTGATTGGTTTGAGTTTACTGTGGATATATACTGAGATAATATACTCTAAGAAAGATGCAATGGAGAGCCTCAAACACCGTGTAACAAGAGTTCTCAAACGGATAGACACTACTACAATTATGTTTTTCCTCGGAATTCTACTTGCTGTCAGTGCTCTTCAGGGAACAGGAATACTTAACACAATGGGTGAGTTTCTGGAAAACAAGGTACATAATGTATATCTGATAAATATTGCAATTGGATTTCTCTCTGCAGTTGTAGACAATGTCCCTCTGGTGGCTGTTGCAATGGGTATGTATCCGCTTGCAGATGCCTCTATGGTTGCTGTAGCTGCAGATCCTTCATTTATTCAGCACTTTGTGCAGGACGGAAGTTTCTGGTTGTTTCTGGCATACTGCGCAGGTGTAGGCGGAAGCATTCTAATAATTGGATCTGCTGCCGGCGTAGTTGTAATGGGATTGGAAAAGATAACTTTTGGCTGGTATCTTAAGAATTTTTCTCTGATTGCTCTTGCAGGATATATTGGAGGTGCCGTTGCTTTTGTTCTTACAGATTTATTTCTTTAGTTTGATAAATATTAATAATGGAGACTCTTGCCTGGATTGGACTTACCCAAAGTCTGTTTGGTTCCCTGCTTATGGGAACCAAGCCAGGAGCATTACTCCCCGATAAGATTCTCACTATCTGGCTTTTTCTGATGGCATTTGTATTTCTCTCCCTGGGGCTGGATCTGAGAAATAACTCTTTTACTATTTTAACAAGTTCTTTCCTGATTTTCAACCCTCTTCTTTTTCTCTATGCGTGTGCCTCAACCCTTTCTGATTTCAGACTGAAGTGGATTCATTTTATACATCTGATTCCATTTTTGTTTTTTGAAATTTACTCACATATAACACAGACTGAATTTCTGCCCGGTTCATTTTTTGAGCAGGATAGTGCCTTCTCTATACGAATCATCTTTGCAGTAGTAAATTTGATATCTTGGTTTATATACACATCTTTAGCCCTGATTCTGGTACACCGGCACCGGATAAACCTTAAAAATGAACTCTCTTCCATTGAATCCTCCGAAAAACTTAACTGGCTGCTCTTCATATCAATTTTTTATACAATTTACTGGATTATTCTTCTAATTGCCTCTCTTACAATTGTTACAATAAAATCTAACAGCTCCTTTCCAATGGCTTACAGCTACATAGTGATGCTTGCTATGTCATTTATAATAACTTATTACGGAGTAAGACAAGGCGAAATCCACAAGTTTTTCTGGAAAGCAAACAAGCCATATACAGAATCTGAAATTGGTGAAAAAGAGATTGAGAACAGATATGAATCTGCAGAGATTGCGATCAAGAGATTTCTAATTGAAGAAAAGGGTTTCAGGGATCCTGAACTTAGTCTTCAGACTCTTTCCGAGAAGACCGGATATCCCAGATATCTGGTTACTGAAGTTCTTAACAAGGTAATGAAGACAAATTTCTTCACTTATGTAAACGGACTCAGGACCCGGGAGGCAAAAAGAGTACTCTCCTCCCCCGGCAACAGATACTCTATTGAGGCCATTGGGAATGAGTGCGGCTTCAAAAGCAGATCATCCTTCTATACATTTTTTAAAAAAGATACCGGAATGACTCCAAATGAGTATAAACAATCTCAAACAAACAGAAAAGATGTATGATTCTGTTTAATCCGTACAAACTAAAATTCACACACCCCATTGCAGTTAGTAACTTTGAACTATCTAAAAAAAGAGTTATGAAAAAAGTTATTATCACTGTGCTCACTCTCATGATTTCTCTAAGCCTTTCTGCGCAGGAGAGCATAAAGGAGAACGCAGAGTTCAGCGGGTATGTCAGGGGATCATTCCAGGGCTTTTCAAAAAACTACGATCTCACCAATGTATTTGCCCAGTTTGCTCTAAAAGGAAAGTACAGTGGAGCGCATACTGTTTTCAATGCCGAGGTATGGTTTTTGGGCGGACACCATTTTGGAGAGTTTTATAACAGACTTGAAATTATGGAGGCCTATGCAGGTTATGTTTCTGATAAATTTGACTTTATTGCGGGCAATCAGATTGTTAAATGGGGGCGCACAGATGGTTTCAGCCCTACAGATAATATCTCTCCAAGAGACTACTTCTTCCTTACATCCGATATGGATGATCAGCTAAGGGCAAATCTCATGGCAAGAATTAAATATAGAGTCACACCATCAATAGACCTGGATCTGATTGCTATCCCATTTTATAAACAGTCAAACTACCGGTTCGACCTCTTTGATATGGGAGGTATGGCAAAATTTGGAAAAGAGACAAACCCCGATTTCAGTTTTGCAAACTCTTCAATTGCCGGACGGTTAAATTTTGAGCTCCCCGGCGTTGGTTTTTCACTCTCATATTTCAGAGGATACGATCCATATCATGGTTTCAATCTCAAGGGAATTGAGCTTGATTTAACCGGACCCAACCCAATGCCCTCAATAAACTACTCCTCTACACCATACAGGAAGCAGGCAATAGGTGCTGACTTCGCAATACCTGCAGGATCGTGGATCCTAAGGGGGGAGGCTGCCTGGAACATAACAAAGGGGGGCGCCGATTCTCTCTTTATTCCCCTCCCTTCGCTTGCTTATGTTGCTGCCTTTGAGAGGGAATTCTGGGGTGTAATGGGAATTTTTCAGTATATCGGCAGATACACTCCATCCTTTGAGCCCATTTTTGAACCTCAGCCTGCAGGAACAGATCCTGATCAGGTGCTCTATTATATGAGTCAGATGGTTGATTATCAAACACGAATGTTTAACCGGAAAATTTTTGGACAGCAAAAAAGGGGCAACCATGCATTTGCACTAACAGGTAGAAAAAGTTTTGCATACGACACTATTACTGCCGAATTAACTGCATACTATAATATTACTTCAAGAGAGTTTCTTCTCAGGCCTAAACTCTCATGGACCATTGCCGACAATCTTTCAATGGCAATTGGAGGACATATAATGACCGGAGAGAAGGAGTCTCTGTATGACTACTCAGCCCCTGTTATGAATGGCCTCTTCCTTGAATTAAAAGCATCGTTCTAATAAATACCCTATGGAAAGAAAATCATTTGTACTGAGAAACCGCAAAATCATTATCATACTTACTGCAATTCTTGCAGTTGCATCAGTTATTCCTCTTTTTTCAATCAGGATTAATCCTGATCTTGAAAGTTACTTACCTGATAATATTGAATCCAGAATAAATAATCAGAAGATAGGAGATCTATTCGGGACAAAGGAGCCAATAGTCGTAATTCTCTCTACGGATGATGTTCTTGCCCCTGAGACTCTTGAGAGAGTTGATAATCTTACAAACGCATTCAGGGATTTAGGAAGCCTCTCTCCCATTCAGTCACTCTCAACAGCAAAGAATATAAGGGGCGAGGATGGTGTAATGCTCGTTGATGCTGTAATTGACTCATATCCTGACACAGAAGCTGAGCGCAATGAACTTAGAAACAGAATTAAAGGGAATGACCTGGTGTACAAACTACTTGTATCAGAAGACTTTAAAAACACCATGATACTTCTGAACTCTGACCTCTCTGTTAAAGATGCTGAGTTAATGAACCAAATTGATTCAATTATCACATTATATCCCGGCAGAGAGGAGGTTCTAATTAACGGACAGCCCTATCTGAGGGATGAGGCAAATGCTAAAATCAGCAAGGATATAATGATTTTACTACCCCTGGGCCTGCTCGTAATGCTTATTTTCTTCTGGTTTTCTTTCCGGGAATTCAAGGGGATGGTTCTCCCCTTTGGAGTTGTACTTATTTCAATAGCAATTTCAATGTCCCTGATTCCTCTTCTTGGATGGGAGCTTAGCATTATCGGGGTACTGATTCCCATTATGATGATAGCTATTGCAAACAACTACGGAGTCCATTTTGTAGCTCGCTACCAGGAGCTTAATGCTATTGACCCTCAATCTTCTATGGTTGACATTGTTGAAGAGTCTCTTTCATATCTAAAATGGCCTGTTATTATTTGCGGACTTACAACAATTGTTGGTATTCTGGGACTTACCGTACATATACTCCTGCCGGCCAGTCAGATGGGTGTTGTTTCGGCAATTGGTATAGGCATTGCACTTTTGCTTAGTCTTACCTTTATACCGGCCCTCCTCTCATTTCTTAAAAAAGGTAAAATTCATTTTCATCCAAACGGAGAGAACAAAAGCCTTATTGCAAAGGCTCTCGTCAATCTGGGAGAGGTGATCTCCAGACATCCAAAAAGGATTCTAACGGGTTTTATACTGTTCTTTTTAGCTATAACTTCCGGTGTTGTAATAATGAGAGTTGCATCTGATTTCAACAATATTCTTCCTGCCAGGCACCCGTTCAACAGAAGTATTGAGATTGCAAACAGGGAGTTTGGCGGCAGTAAACTGATGACTGCTGTATTTGAGGGTGATATAAAAGATCCCGGACTTCTAAAAAGAATGGAGGGATATGAGAAGGAGCTGGCTGAGATTGAAGGAATTGGGAGTGCAACATCTATCGCAAAGATTATTAAAAAGTTGAGCACAGCTCTTAATGATCCATCTGATGCCGGCTATAATCAAATTCCCGATGAGAGGGACGCTGTTGCTCAGTATATTGAGTTCTATTCAATGAGCGGCGATCCTGCCGATTTTGACCAGTTTGTTGACTTTGACTACACCAGGGCTGCTATGACAATTCAATTCAATGCAAGCGGCATGAGGGATCTTGAGAGGATTATTGAGTCTGTAAATAGCATTCTGGGTGATGATCCATCTCTCACATTGGTGGGAGGTTACTCTCTGGTTGAGAAGGAGATGAGTGAATCAATTGTTAAAGGTCAATACTACTCTCTTCTTTTTGCGTTTATTGCTATATTTTTACTTCTGGCAATTATTTTTAAAAGTATCTCGGCAGGTCTGCTTGGCTCCCTGCCTCTTGTATTTGCAGTCCTCTGTACATTTGGATTTATGGGATGGACCGGGATAAAACTGGACATTGTTACAGCACTCCTCTCATCTGTCTCTATAGGTCTTGGTGTGGACTTTACAATACATATGTTCTGGAGGATGAAAAATGAGATATCCTTAGGGAGAGACTACAAAGATGCTGCTGTTACTGCTCTGAAAACAGCCGGAAGAGGAATAACAATTAACGCACTCTCTGTAATGCTGGGATTCTCGATTCTTTTCTTCTCCTCATTCCCGATTATCAAATCGTTTGCACTACTAATTATTCTCTCCCTTCTCTTTTGTCTGGTCTCAGCATTATTGCTGGTTCCGGCAATTTGTATTATTTTTAAACCAACATTTCTTAAAAACGGTAAAAAACATGAAATCAGCTAAATACGAAATCACCTTAATAATAATCACTCTGTTGTTAAGTTGCACTGTTGCAGGGCAGAATCCTAAGGAGATTAGCAGGAGATCTGCTGACGCAATTGCTCTTGGTTCGATGGAGATGACCACTACTCTTAAAATAATGGATGCCAAGGGTAATACAAGGAGTAGAACAATTAACATGGCCAGCAAAAAATTTGGAGATGTTACAAAGATGATGATGAAATTTACTGACCCTGCAGATGTAAAAGGGACATCAATATTGATTTTTGATTATGAAGACCGGGCGGACGAGATGTGGATTTATATGCCGGCACTGAAGAAAACAAGAAGAGTAGTAAGCAATGAGAAGGGGAAAAATTTCATGGGATCAGAGTTTACAAATTCAGATATGAGCAAGCCAAATATTGATGATTTTGAATATAAAATAATCTCTTCTGAGAATTTAAATGGTAAAGTTTGTCATGTCATAGAGGCTGTGCCTGTCTCAGCAGAGGCTGCCCAGTCAAATGGGTTTTCAAAGAAGATATCCTATATTGATAAGGATAATTACCTCTGTTACAAGATAGAGTATTACGATCTAAAAGGCAAACTGTTAAAGAGCCAGATTATTGGAGATTACAGACCTGTTGAAGGAGGAAACTATTTTTATTACGAAATGGAGATGAAAAACGAACAGAACGGCAGGAAATCTGTTTTAAAGACAGATAAGTTTAAGGCACAGTCTCAATTGAGTGAGGCTCAGTTCTCATCATCTAACTTAGATAAATAGCAATTATGGATAGTAATCCGGTTATTATTGACGATGTCCACTTCAACAGAGAGGAGCTTCTGGATAAGATCGATTCAGATTTAGAGGTTGTAGAATTGTTGTTTGAAAGTGTCAGAGGTCAGGTACCTGATTACATTAGTTCAATAGCAGAGGTGATAGAAAAATATTACTCTGACGGAAATTTGTCCAAGGAATCTCTTGAAATTCTGAGATTTGCATCTCACTCAATTAAAGGCTCTGCTTTGAATATATGTTTCAACAGGTTTGGTAATATTGCAAAAGCCATAGAAATAACTGCCAGAGAGTGGGATAATCCTCACACAGAACACAAAGGAGAGATGCTCCCTCACCTTTTTAAATTACTAACAGATGAGTGGAGCCTTGTACTCTCTACAATGAAGGGATAAATTAGATGCATATTCTTGAAACATCATACTGCTCAGATAAGTATCAGTACACTATGGGCAAAACTTTTCACGACCTTGGTCTTGAAAATAAAAGGGCTGTTTTTAACCTTTTCTACAGAAGTGCACCTGACAAAAATAACTGGGCAGTTGTCAGCGGAATTGAGCAGGCAATTGAAATGGTTAAGGCTCTGGGAGGTCAGGATGAGCCATTTTTTGAAAAATTCCTTCCTGGTGATGAGTACTCCTCTTACAGGAAATTCCTTGCTGAAATGAAATTTACAGGTAACATTTATGCAATGGAGGAGGGTGAGATTGCTTTTCCAACTCAGCCTGTAATTACAGTTGAAGGACCGCTTATTGAGGCACAAATTCTTGAGACTCCCCTGCTTACTATTATGAACCATCAGATGGCAATTGCCACTAAGGCCTCAAGAGTTACAAGAAGTACATCAAAACCTGTGAGTGAGTTTGGTTCCAGACGGGCTCACGGACCCTGGGCAGCTATTTACGGAGCAAAAGCCGCATATATAGGTGGTTGCTCAAGTACCTCTAATATTTTGACATCTCAAAAATTTGGTGTTCCTGTTACCGGTACAATGGCACACAGCTTTGTGACAGCCTTTGGTTGCACTATAGCCGGAGAACTTGATGCATTTAACGCATATATCAAAACTCACTTTGGTGAGCCTCTGATTCTTCTCGTTGACACATATGACACTCTGAGATGCGGTGTGAAAAATGCGATTAAAGCATTCAGACAAAATGGAGTTGATGACAACTATCCGGCAAGTTTTGGAATAAGGCTGGATAGCGGGGACTTAACATATTTGTCAATTAAGACTCGGGAGATGCTTGATAATGCCGGGCTTAAAAAATGCCGGATTTTTGCAACCAATTCTCTTGATGAGTACATTATTGCTGAAATAGAGAGACAGGGTGCCAAGATTGACTCATACGGCGTTGGAGATGCAATTGCAACAAGCAAACATAATCCATGCTTTGGAAATGTGTATAAACTTGTAGAGATTGATGGAACCGGAGTATTAAAAAGGTCTGAGGATAAAAGTAAGGCAATTAATCCGGGATTTCAGATTACTTACAGGATTTTAAGTAATAACCATTTTAAGGGAGATATTACCTGCCTTAGAGGAGATGCAACCTCTCAGAAAATTGAGAAAGGTGAGGAATTTACCCTTAGGGATGAATTTGATGACACTAAAATTACAACTATCAGAGCAGGCTCGTATACATATAAAACATTGCAAAAGCCTGTTATGCAGGGTGGAGAAATTATTCTCAAAATGAAGTCTGTTGAAGAGCGAAGAAATTATTATCTTAGCAACCTTCAAGGATTAAATGAAACACAGACCAGACTTATCAATCCTCACTTCTACAAGGTAGATATTTCTGACGAATTGTATGATCTGAAAAATGGATTAATTGAATCACTTATTAATGAGATTAAGAACTTCAATGAAGAGTGAAAAATCTATTCCGGTGATAGTTATTGTAGATATGCTGTACGATTTTATCGATGGCACACTCGCCTGCCAAAATTCAGAGAGGGCTGTAAGAGAGGCTGTAAAATTCATTAACAACCATGATACTATGGCTGTGGCCTATATATGTGACCACCATCCTGCAAACCACTCATCTTTCACTGAATTTGGAGGAGTATGGCCTCCTCATTGTGTCCAGGGGACCAGAGGCGGATCAATTCACGATAGTTTCTACTCAGAAATATCAAATAAGAGTTCAAGACCTGATAAAGGGAATCTGTTTCATAAAGGAGAGGAGGCTACAAAAGAGCAGTATTCAGGTTATGAGGCTGTAAGTTCTGTTAACGGAACACTTGACAACTATATTAAATTACACTCATCTGATAAAGAGAACAGCAATGTTTATGTATGCGGAATTGCTACTGAATTTTGTATAAACGCAACTGTCAGAGATCTTGCAGACTCAGGACGAATGGTTTATATTATATCAGATGCCCTGGGATATGTTGAGAGGGAGGGACATGAAAAGAGTCTTAAAGAATTATCGCACTATAAAAATGTAACCATAATATAAGATGATCTATATTGGCATAGACCTTGGGGGCACAAAAATATCGAGTGCCCTTTTTCATGAAAATAATTCAATTTTATTGCGGGAAACGGTACTGCTTGAGGGTAAGGGTAGTGAGGAGGTTGGTAAGCTGATATGTGATGTATGCAATTTAATTCTACAGAAGTCAGATTTTAGTCAGGGAGATGAAATCTCTATTGGTGTTTGTGTTCCGGGGATCTCCTACTCAAAGAGCGGACATGTCTGGTGTCCTAATATACCCGGCTGGGATTACTACCCTCTGAAAAAAGAGATTTCCCTTAAGTTTCCAGACTCAAAAATTACAATAGAGAGTGACAGGACGGCTTATATCCTGGGAGAGGTTAGCCTGGGAGCCGCTAAGGGATGTGACAATGCAATATTTATTGCTGTCGGTACCGGAATTGGTGCCGGAATTCTAATAGACGGAAGGATTCTTCACGGAGCATCAGATATTGTGGGAGCTACCGGATGGATGGCCCTTAAGCCTCCTTACAACAGGGAGTGGGATGCCTGCGGATGTTTTGAGAGCTTTGCTTCGGGCACGGGAATTGCAATGCAGGCAGGCAAGATTTTTCCGGGAAAAGTAACCTCATCTGATGTTTTTAAAATGTACGATCAGGGAGATTCTTTAGCGATAGGAATTATTGACCAGGCTATTGAGATGTGGGGAATGGCTGCTGCAAATTTTGTAAGTCTTTTTAACCCGCAGATGGTTATATTTGGAGGCGGCCTTTTTGGGCCGGCGACCAGATTTATTGACAGAATTTATGCCGAAGCAGTTAAATGGGCTCAGCCTATTGCAATAAGAGAGTGTACTTTTGAGGCAACACAATTACCAAACGATGCCGGGCTTTACGGAGCCGGCGCAATAGCTATTAAAAATGGAAAAGAGTAGATCAAATGCTGCTGTCCTTGCAGCCGGTTTTGCCGGAATGGCATTCTTTGGGATGGCATTCGTTATTTTGGGAACCGTACTCCCCTCGCTTACTGAAAGGTTCTCCCTTTCAACAGCCAATGCATCAACAGTTGCAAGCCTTCTCCCCTTTGGAATAATGCTTGGCTCTCTTGTATTTGGACCTGTTATAGACAGATATGGGTACAAGATGCTAATTATTGCATCAACTATTTTAACTGTTTTAGGGATGGAGATGCTTGCTTTTGCAGAGTCTGTCTCAATGGTAAGAGCCGCAATATTTGTTATTGGTTTTGGAGGAGGAGTTCTTAACGGGCTTTCAAATGCTCTGGTTTCAGATGCCTCAACAGACAAAACAAGACCCTCTAATCTAAGTATTCTTGGAATCTTTTACACTATTGGCGCAATTACAATCCCTCTGATTTATGCATGGTTGAGCAAAAGTTACTCTTATGTACCTATTGTTGCAGGAGCCGGTGTAATTATGACCCTCTCTGCTGTAGCATACCTTTTTATCAGTTTTCCTGAAGGCAAATTCAAAGAGGGAGGACCGGCAGTTAAAATCGGCAAACTAATAAAAGAGCCTACACTTTTACTGCTGTCATTTATTCTATTTTTCCAGAGTGGAGTGGAGGGTATAAGCAGTTCGTGGACTCCAAATTTTCTAGAGCAGATAAAGGAGTTTTCAAAAGAGAATGCACTCTATGCGCTTAGTTTTGTTGTCTTTGGTATAGGGTCCGGAAGAGTTCTTCTCAGTCTGCTTCTAAGGTTTGTTCACAGAAGGATTATTCTATACATCAGTATGGTAATTGCAGCTATTGGTGCTTTCATACTGGGGGGTGCTGAGAGTTCAGCCACAGCTATTACAGGAACATTCCTTATTGGTCTGGGCCTCGCATCTACTTTTCCTGTAGTAATCGGGGAGATTGGCGAAAAGTACAAAGCTGTATCCGGGACAGCTTTAAGCATTGCCCTCTCAATTGCTCTTCTTGGAAATACAATTATCAATCTGCTTGTGGGAGCTCTTGAACTTAAGGCTCTTCCGGGTATGATTGCGTTCTGCGCATTTGCCGTAATTTTAATATACTTTATTAACACAAAATATTCCAAATCAAAAAATTAGAACATGTTAGCATTAGAATGGTTAAACAACGCCAGAGCCGTAATGAGCTCAATTGAGGAGTCACAGCTCGAGAACATTAAAAAGGCTGCCACAGTTATGGCAGATAGTATTGAGGCTGGCCGGTGGGTCCACACATTTGGATGTGGTCACGCGACTATTCCGGTTGAGGAGATGTACCCCCGCATCGGAGGCTTTGTAGGGTTTCACCCTATAGTTGAGTTGCCACTAACCTTCTTTACAAGAATTACAGGAGAGATGGGTGTCCATCAGTTTCTGTTCCTTGAGAGGGCAGAGGGTTATGGTAACGCTATAATGAAGTCATACAACTTTGACAACAGGGATACCATGTGGATCTTTTCACACACAGGTATAAACAATGTAAATATTGATGTTGCTCTGAAAGCAAAAGAGCTTGGCATGAAGGTGATAGTGTTTGGCTCTGCAAAGGAGTCTGTTGGTAAAAAGACAAGACACTCTTGTGGTAAAACTCTTTTTGAATTAGCAGATATTGTAGTGGATTCTTGTGCACCACTTGTTGATGCCAGCGTTCCGCTTAAAAATCATTATGATAAAGTTGGTCCAGTTTCAACAATGGCATTCATAACTCTCGTATGGATGACAGTAACAACTGTTGCCGAGATACTTGCAGATAGAGGTGTTAAGCTTTATATACACCCTTCACACAACATCCCCGGTGACAATACAGCACACGACAGACTGGATGCCTGCCTTGCAACTTACAAGGAGAGAGTGGCAGGAATATAGTACATCTTTACATTAACTCATTTTTTTGTATGTTTGCACCATAATATGGCTGAAAAAACATACAAAATATCAATGGTAACAGTGAGCATTGCAGCCCTATTGGCCGCTTTGCTCACTTTCAGTTATGCCCCTGCCCAAAACAGAGAGGTCAAAGACTCTTTGCAAACTAAGCTGACCAGAGCCCAAAAGGATTCAATTCAGGCAGTTAAGGATAGCATCCGGGACGCAAAGCCAATGTATCTGGAAAGCTATTTTATTCACGACTCTCTTAAATTTAAAAAAATAATAGTTTGGAATCACGATAGTTACCTGAACAGAATCACCAAGATGCTAAAGCAGGATACTACCGCTGACTACAACTACCATTTTCTCCCTTTCATGAAGCGAGATGTTGGTGCAGAGTATCTTGGTGTCTCCGGTTCTGCTTCAAGGTACAGAAACTATTTTCTAAGAGAGGAGGTAAGAGATTTCACACCATTCTCTCCATATATAATGTATAGTTTTACCAGGGAGAGCCATCCATTTTATAATGTAAAAACACCTCACACTGAATTTGGGTACAGAGGAACTCTGTTTGCAGAAAGGGTAAAAGAGGAGAGTAATATTCATGTGTTATCCACCCAGAATATATCTCCTTCAATGAACATAACCATTTTGTATGACAGATGGGGAGGGAAGGGGATACTTACCAAGGAGGCTACAGACAACCGTACATTCTCTTTAACATCTAATTATCTTGGCAAGAGATATGTTATTCATGGTGGTTATATTTTTCAGTCTGTTAAAAGGGATGAGAACGGGGGTATAATTGACGACAAACTTGTTCTTGATACACTTGTAGAGCCAAGGGAGATTCCCTATAACCTGAACACTGCCCACAACAGGCTAAAGAGAAATTCAATATTTTTCACTCAATCCTACGGCTTCCCTATAAAATTTTCTAAAGGGACAGATTCCAAAATTGAAGAGGGTACGGCAGCCTATATTGGCCACTCTTTTGAATTTGCAACTTACTATAAACTATATACTGATAAGATTGATCCTACAGATAGTAAGGGAGTAGCCTACTATGACGAGAAATTTTTTATAGATCCCGTTGAGAGCTATGACTCGGTAAGGCTAAACAAAGTTGAAAATCGCATTTTTCTAAGGATACAACCCTGGTCTCAGAGTTCCATTGTATCTAATCTGGAGGGTGGAATTGGCCACAAATACCTCTCCTATTTTAACTACAGACCGGATTTTGACTCACTTGGCGTTAAAATGGAGCGATACAACAATACCTATGCCTATTTTGGTGCCTCAGGAGTTTTCAGAAAATATCTCAAATGGGACGGATTGGCAAAAATTGGTTTGACCGGATATGAAGCGGGTGATATTGGAGTGGATGCTAATGCAAAGCTCTCTCTCTTCCCGTTTAAGGAGGGTATTCACCTTGATGCAAAATTTAAGTTTGACAATAAAAGCCCTGAACCATTACAGAGGTATTTTTATTCAAACCACTTTAAATGGGATAACGATTTTGGTAAAACCACCGAGACACGAATAGAGGCCTCCATGGATATTCCGGCAGCAAATTTGAGCGCATCGTTTGGTTACTCACTTACAGACAATTTTATTTTTTACGATAAAAAGGGAGAAATAAGTCAGCATTCCGGCATTTTAAATATTATGGCTGCCTCTCTCAACTACAATTTTAAACTCAGCAGCTTTTATTTTCACAACAGAATTCTTCTGCAGTTGACATCAGATGCAACTGTTATCCCTTTACCTCTTCTCAGTGCAAACCTGAGATACTTCTTTCAGTTTAACATCGTCAAAAATGTCATGACGATGCAGCTGGGAGCAGATGTAACTTATCATACCAAATATTTCGCACCTGCGTATAATCCGGCCACAGGCCAGTTCCATATTCAAGATGAAAGAGAGATAGGAAGCGTTCCATATATAGATGTTTTTGCTAATGTTCAGTGGAAAAAGGCAACAATTTTTATAAAATATCTTAATACAGCACAAGGCTGGCCTTCCGGCGACTACTTCTCGGCACATCATTATACTATGCCACGCAGGGCGTTACAAATTGGGATCAACTGGCCATTCTACGTGAAATAGTGATAAAGCAAGTATGGAGAGAGTCATACGATTCATTGCTGTAATACTTTTTCTTGGGATAATTTTTATTATTGCAGGGAGCAGAAAAATTAGAGAAGATAGTACCTCTGCCTTTTTTCTTGAAGGTGATACTCTGTGTGTTCGAATCGCAGTTGATGGAGGTATTTATATTAAACAGGGACATCCTACCGGTTTTCACCATGATCTATTAAAAAAATTCTCTCTCTCACAAAGGTGCCACTTAAGACTTAAGCCACAGGAGAGATCAAATATGTGGGAGGAGCTTATGGATGGCAGAACTGATATACTGGTAATTCAGGCAGAGACAGAGGTTATACCTGAAGAGTATTCAGATAATCTTATTTCCAGTGTTGATGTTAACGAAGCCGGACATGCCTGGGTAGTAAATAAAAATAATATCCAGCTTTTACAACAATTGAATTACTGGCTGACTTTTTTTAAACAGAGTAAGGATTATTCAGCTCTTGTCTCCAGATACCTGAGCCCCTACAGAAGAAACGCTTATGCTCTCTCCTCTCCTACTAACCACCTCTCGCCGTACGATGATATCATAAAAAAATATTCAAAAAACATAGGATGGGACTGGAGATTGCTTGCTTCGCTTATTTTTCAGGAGAGCAAGTTCTCAATGAATACCAGTTCCGTAAGAGGTGCCCATGGCCTAATGCAGATTAAGAATGCTACAGCTAGACAATTTGGGGTTGATGATATATTTGATCCTGAACAAAATGTTAAAGCCGGCACTATGTTAATCCAAAGGCTTCAAAAACTCTACGACTCACCAGAAATTGATTCTCTCAACAGAATTAAACTTGTACTTGCCGCCTACAATGCCGGAGAGGGAAGAGTTGATGATATAAGAAGGCTTGCTGAGCATCTGGGTGAGAATCCAAATGACTGGGAGTCTCTTAAAGTTATTATTCCCAAAATGAGAAAACGGGACAATCTTCCGGTGAACATCCTCAGGCTGGGTAATTTTAAAGGAACCGAGACTATCCGTTTTGTTGATGATATACTTGAGCGATACAACACATACTCTGCACTTGTGAAAAAATAATCTACTTCTGTCTGAGGCTCTTATCCGGCTCCATCCCTGAAATAAATGATGATGGTATGTAGAGTATAGCTGCAATAACTACAAGAGCAGCCAGATCAAGAATAATAATTTTCAAAAAATTTATATCCACAGGGATATGTGTTACAAAGTAATTTTCCGGGTCAAGTGAGACTACTTTAAATATTTTTTGAATATACAGAAGGCCCATTGCAAAGATATTGCCGGCAACCATTCCCTTTAACACAATTGATATTGCTCTGTACATAAATATCTTGTGTATAGAAGAGTCCCTCATCCCCAAAGACTTAAGAAGACCTATCATTGATATCTTCTCAAAAAGCAAAATCAGTAATCCGGAAATCATATTGAATCCTGCAACTACCATCATCAGGATTATCACAATCAAAACATTAAAATCCAGTAGTTTCAACCAGTCAAAGAGATGAGGAAAAAGTTCATCAGGTGAGGCTACATCTGCGTCGTCAAATAATTGCTCTATCTCCTCTTTATTAGTTTTACCTTTAGTAAGAATTTCAAGAGAACTGAATTGATCATCTTCCCAGTCAAGCACACCTCTGACATTTTCAATATTGCAAAATATCAATCCTTTATCAAGCTCTTCAAGTCTTGCATCAAAAACTCCGGCGACGGTATACCTTCTAACTTTAACACTCTCTCCTATGAAATAGAAAAAAGGTCTCTCTCCTATTTTCAAGTTTAGCTTTGAAGCGAGCCTTGCGGATATCACAATTTCATCTGAACCAAGAGAGTCTCTCCATAAAGTCAGGCTCTCTTCATTCAGGTGATCTTTGACAAAATTCCAGTTGTAATTTTTTGAAACCCCTTTCAATAAAACCCCCTCGATCTGGTCATTATATTTAACCACACCGGAAGAGTATGCAATGCCCTGGACAATATCCACCCCATTTATCAGGCTCAGAGAATCAAGAAGAGAATTGGTGACAGTAAGTGGATAAACATTATTTGTCGGCTCTTCGCCAGGTACTTTTACCACCAAATTGCCCGCAAAACCTGTAACCTTATCACCAATTTCCTTAGAAAAACCATCTGAAATTGAGATTGCTGCAATCATCACAACCATACTTACAGCAATTGATAGAGCGGCAATTAATGAATTTCTTTTACCCGGAAGATTTTCTTTCCCCCCTGTATTCAAAGATTTTGCTATAAAAAGGTTTATTTTCAAAATATTGATTATATTTGTTACAAGTAAGTAATTCATTACTTAACCTAAAACTAAACTATGAAGCGCCTCTGTAATCTTATGGGTTACGGAGGTTTCAGTTTATGTACCTCAGGTTACCAAAGCATTCCAGAACCCTCTCCATAATGGATGAGCTCTCTTTATCGTTTACTGACTTAAAAAGATAGTTTAAATGGTCTGCATAAATTGATACGAGTGCTTTATCAACTCCCACTCTGGTTGGCCTTTCCCGCTCGGTTAAGTCTTTAGAAAAGATGATGCCGTTTTTATATATGTTTATGTAAAAAACCGGCATATCCTCACTATTGAGATAGGCAGGAGTAAAAGATTTTCCGGCTATTACAGGGTAAACTGGTAATCCGGATTGTCTTGCAAGTATAAAATAGCACATAGGAATTGTAAAGATATTTCCCTTTTTGCTCTCAAGTACTTTTGTGATAAGTGCATTTTCTTTAACTGTTACAGTATCATCTTCGTGTTGAAATCCAATCCTCCTGAAAAATATATAATTGAATATCTCCATATTCTCTATTGCTGTCCTGTTATCGCTTATTTCAAGAAGAATTTCATCAGCAATATCCTGTACAATACTAAGATACTTTATTTTATCGAGATCAGGCTCAAGCGCATTGGAGACTAACAGAAGACCATCCAGCAAGAGGGGATCCGGATTATCAAGATAGCTTTTTAACCTCTTGAGAACTATTTCTATCTTAAGTTCGTTCAGAAGAGATTCAAGATAACCATTTTGATATTTTTGACCTAAATCCGGCAGTAGTTGCTCTATCTCTTCTATCGCAAATTCACCCAACTCCTGCAGTTTATTCCAGGCTGCCACCCTGACGCTCTGGTCTGAGTCATCCAGTAGTGTAATAAGTGATACAAGAAGAGATTCTCTTATCATTTCGTTAATCTTGCCAGTGCTGTTTCAATAAGTTTTTTGACAAATGGTTTATAGTCTGGCTGGCTTTCATGAAGATGTCTGTTTGCAATTATACAGCATACCGTGGCTGCGTCATGCCCGAGCAGTGCCGATAGTCCTGCTATAGCAGAACCCTCCATCTCAAAATTGGTAATTTTATTACCCTTAAAATTAAAGGTTTCAAATTTATGTAACATATCAGGCATTGCCAGAGGAAGTCTTAAAACCCTCCCCTGAGGGCCGTAAAATCCTGACGCAGAAATGGTCACACCCTTAATTGTAACATCCTCAAGAAGTGAGATTATCGAATCTGATGCCTTCGCAAAATATGGATGGGGAAGATTTTCAGGCCAGTTGGTATGCTCCATAAAGGCTCGCTCCATTTCCATATCAGATATTGAATCTCTTGACTGATACCAGTTAAGAAGGCCGTCACACCCTGCTGATATATGAGAAAGGACAAATGATCCAAGCGGGATCTCAGGTTGAATTGCGCCGGAGGTGCCTATTCTGAGAATCCTCAATCTCTTGTGTTCCTTCCTGGGAGTTCTTGTTTCAAAATCAATATTTACAAGTGCATCGAGTTCGTTAACAACAATATCAATATTGTCGGTCCCAATCCCGGTTGAGAGAACAGTTACTCTCTTGCCATTATACCTTCCTGTTACTGTAACAAACTCTCTTGATGCTCTTGAAAACTCTCTTGATTCAAAATAGGAGGCAACCAGCTCTACTCTTCCGGGATCACCCACAAGTATAACTGTATCTGCCAGCTCTTCAGGTCTGATGTGAAGGTGGAACACAGATCCGTCACTATTTATTATTAGTTCAGACGATGGTATTTGATTCATGTTTGATAGCTTTTATCTACAAAAATAAGCTTTATTTTATACTTTTGTGAAAAATACCAATCTATGATACAAAGAATACAGACTCTATTTCTTCTTGGTGCAGCGGCCCTACTCTCTTCTCTCTTTTTCGTAACAATAGCCAAGTCACAGGTTGAGTCAGTTAAACTGATTCAGATTTTACCACTCCTTGTATTCAACGCAATAACAACAGCTATTGCTCTTGTGTCAATATTTCTCTATAAAAAGAGAGTTAATCAAATGAGGCTTACAATGCTTAATGCAATCATTCTTATTGGATACCAGGCATGGATAATCTATCTGTTTGTAATCAGGCCTGAGGGGTCGGCATTTACTACACCGGCTGTATTTCCAATAGTTGCAGCTATACTATCATGGCTGGCATTCAGATATATAGCCAGAGACGAAGCTATGGTAAGAGCTGCTGACAGACTGAGAAAATAGTACTGCTTATTGCTACTGCTCCTTAACACAGTATTTGGATATTACGGAATATGCCTCTTTAACTCCCAGTTCCCCGGCTTTACTTAAATCAATACACCCCTTCTCTTTATCTCTCAGATAAATAAGAACCAATCCTCTGTTATAGTAGGCCTCTCCAAAACCCGGATATAACTCGATAGCTTTTGTATATTGTACTATAGATTCAGGGATGTCACTTGACATGCAGTAAAGATTTCCAAGATTATAGTAAATGTAAGGGAATCCGGGTGAGAGGGCAGCCGCCTTATTCATATCGTGAATTGCAGGTGTATAATCATAACTTCTTGTAGCCTGGTCCTGAACTTTTGCTCTTGTTGCGGATGAGTTGTCCAGTGTAAGAACCTGAACATTACTCTCTATAGATGAGATAAAATCAATCATTTCACTCTGTAGTGCTCCTCTGTTAATATAGTAGAAGGTTTCATCCGGTTCAAGCCCTATTGCTCTGTTGTAGCAGTCAAGAGCAGTATTGAACTGTTTGCTGCCGGCCTCTATAAGCGCTTTTGAGAAGAGAGTTCTCCCTTCAGTCTTCTCCTTTAACTTAGCCTCCGTCAATCTCCTCATCTCCTCAATTGTTTTCTGAGATATCTCAGGCTGGGAGGTGGTAAGCTCGACAGGAACAGGAAGAGATCGTTTAAACTGCTCCATCTCCGGAGAGTCAAATCTGTTTTCCAGTGCCATTATTAACTTAGCCTCCGGAGCTGCCCTGAATTTAAACAGTGGTTTAAGTCTTATATCCACATCTCTGTATTGAAGCAACTCATTATTAAAATCTCTTTTTGCAAAATCTGCATCAAGCGCCAGTAACCTGTCAAATTTCCTGGTTGTATCTGCCAGAGTATGGGCCAGTGTAGTGTCCCCAACCCTTGTTTTGTAATCTCTTATCTTTTTCTGAGCTATTTCGTAGTCGCTTTTTGCAGAGTTAAACTGACCTAACTGATTTTTTACATAAGATCTGTTTATATAGGCATTTGCAAAATCCGGATAGAGGTTAATTGCCTGTGAATAATCATCCATTGCATCTCTGTATCGGCCCAGCTGAACAAAGAGTGTCGCTCTGTTATAATATGCAAGAACATTGTTAGGATTAATAGAGAGAACCCTGTCATAGTCTTCGAGGGCATTATTATAATCACCAATCTGCGACCTGATAAGAGCCCTGTTGTAAAGAGTAAGAGAGTTCCCCGGGTCCTCTCTGAGGACTCTCTCAAGATCTCCCAGAGCACCCATAATATCTTTTGCATTGTATCTGACAAGTGCTCTGTTAAAGTAGGCAAATGCATTTAATGAATCCAACTTTATAGCCTGGTCGAGATCCTTGAGAGCCTTTTCTAACTCGTTCTGTAGAACATAAATACGAGACCTTCTGATATATCCTTCTGGTTCAAACCTGTTTAAAGAGATTGCTGTCTGATAATCATTGAGCGCCTTTGTAGTATCCCCAAGGAAAAGATATGATGCCCCCCTGTTTAAATATGCATCAGTAACTTTTGGTTCATATCTTATAAATCTGTTAAAATCCTCAACTGCCTTTTCAAATTGCTGCGAAAGAAAATAGGTCACACCTCTGCTGAAGTAGAGGCCTGTGTAGCCGGGTCTCAGATCAACTGCCTCCTCCAGATCTTTAAGTGCCAGATCATATTTTCCGGTTCTGCTGAGAGTAATAGCTCTGTAATGATATGCCGGAGTATAGAGAGGGTTAATTCTCAAAGTTCTGTCGAAATCTATTTGTGCTCCTAAAAAATCTCCGAGATTGTACTTTGCAATTCCTCTGAAAAAATAGGATTCATAAAGAGTTGTATCAAGCTGAGAGAGAATGTTAAAATTTTCTATTGCCTGCACATATTTCCCCTCAATCAGAAACTGCCTTCCTCTATAGAAAAATTGCTGTTTATCATACTGTCCGCTTGCATATCCTGATACCAGCAGAGTCATTGCAAGCAGAGTAAAGCAGAGAATTTTAACAGGTATGGTCCTTTTCATTTTTTTAGTTTAACCTTTTTTGATTTATTATCATTCAACCACTCAGGCCTGGCAATCATTCCCATCATTCTCTGAATGGATTCCGCCCTTGAACTGTGGTAGGCCGATGGTCTGTCTGCTCTCCTTTTAAGGGGATTAGGAAGTGCCCCTGCTATAAGGGCGCTCTCCCTTGATGTGAGCCTCTCTGCCCCTTTGCCAAACAACTCCCGTGCCGCAGCTTCGGCACCATATATTCCCGGCCCCATCTCTGCTACATTCAGATAGACCTCCATTATCCTCTTTTTACCCCAAATCAGTTCAATTCCAAGCGTAAAATAGGCCTCAAATCCCTTTCTAATCCAGGATCTGGATGGAAATAAAAAAACATTTTTTGCAGTTTGCTGGCTTATTGTACTCGCTCCCCTCAATCTTTTTCCTCTTTTACTGGCTTCAAGTGCATTATCAATCTCAGTCCAGTCAAACCCCCTGTGCTCCAGAAAACGAGTATCCTCAGATGCCATAACAGCCATTGCCATATTATCTGAAATCTTGTCAAGACTCCTCCACCTTTTTACCGTTTTGAAATCCTCTTTGTTAATAAACTGGAAACTCCTTACTATCATAAGAGGTGTCACATAAACGGGAACCCATTTTAAAGCCACTATTAACGATAATGATAGCAGAAAAAAGGAGAGCGGAATGTAGACAAAAATGAATCTCAGAACTTTTTTCATTAAAATGAGTTATTTTTGCAAATATAAATAATAATAGATGAACTATTTCCTGAGGCGTTCCATATTTACCGCCACTTTTACGCTCATTACCTTCACTGTTTCACTGGGACAATTCAGAGATTTAGAGAGGATTGCAGCGTCGGTAAATGAAGAGAGCCAAAAAAACCTTCTCTCTTTTTTTGCAGATGACATTATGGAGGGAAGGGCCTCCAACAGTACAGGGGCATTAATGTCACTCGCTACAGTCTCAAGACTTTTTGCCTCCTGGGATATGATTCCTTTCTACTCTCAGACATTCATCCGTACATTTAAAATGGGCGGTCTTACAGGTAGAAATCTTGCAGGAGTTGTTCTTGCTAACGGATATTCAGATAAATACATCGTTGTTTCTGCCCATTACGACCATTTGGGAAAACTCGGCGGAAATATATATAATGGTGCCGACGACAATGCTTCCGGAGTAACTGTAATGGTAACCCTGGCAAATCTCTTTAGTCAGCTCAGAAATAGTTCTGTTCACCTGAGGCATAATATCATATTTCTTATGGTGGATGGAAAAGAGAACAATATGGCCGGTTCTGAAGAGTTTGTAAAGAACCTCCCTGTTCACCCGTCAAAAATATTGTTCAACCTTAATATTGATCAGATTGGGACTACTTTTGCCCCTCCGGGATCCACAGAGAACTACATACTCATAGTTGGTGACAAAAAGGGCAGAGAGATGGCAAAAGCCAGGGCCTCAAATGCAAGAAGAGACTCAGGAAATATTATTGAGCCTGATTTTACCTTTTACGGGAGCCCCTCTTTTGCAGAACTTTTTTTTAAAACATCTGATCAGTATACCTTTTCCAGGAAGGGGATTCCATCAGTTCTTATTACTTCCGGAATACACATGCACACTTATAAGGCAACCGATGATTACTATTTCATCAATTATCCTGTAATGGTAAACAGAACAAAATTCCTTTTTCACCTGATTTACCAGATCTCTGCAAGTTACTAGCTGTGAGAGCTTCTATCTCTTTGTCTCAAAGATATTATAGCTTACTACAATGGTCCCTCTTAAATGAATCATATTATATTCGAATGGGGTAGAGCCTGCAAAGATATCTCTCAGCCCTGTCATAACTCTTATACCCATATTCAGCCTCTCATTTATCCCCAGCTCAAATCCAACTAATATCCCTGCATCCCAGTCGCCCAGAGATTTGGAAAAATCCATAAGAATCGGATAGGCGGGATCAACAATGTTATCTACTCTGTCCGGTTCTGACCCTATGTACCCTTTTCTGGCTTCGGTTGAAAATTTGCCCTCCAGCATATAAGACCAGTATCCGCCTAGCAATACTCTGTGAATACCTCTCTCGCCAATCATATATTTTACATAAAGAGGAACCTCTAACTGAGTGAAACTGCTTCTGAGAAAAGCTGTCCCCGAGAAATACTGTTTTGCGTTCCCACTTCCGGAGAGCATCATCTGATTCTCTACCCTTGCATTTGCAGTCATTGAGACTGTTTTGTAGGTGACCTCAGCCCCCAGAACCCACCCATGCTTAAAACTGAATGAAGTTCTTGCCCCAAGGGAGGGTAGTATATCGGGATATGGATTGAAAACACCCCCAATGGCACTCATAGGATAAGGCAGAGTTACCCCTAAATCGGTTCCAACCTGAGGGGAGAAGCTCCATCTTAAAGGAGGTTCACCCTCCTCCCGGGAGAAGAGAGGAGTTAAAGAGAATAAGAAAATTATAAGCACAGAGACTCTCTTCATTTTCAGTTCAATTTCCTTTTTAGTGCCATGGCTGTATAGTTCTGCCCGTTTTTAACCAAATCTTCAGGTGTCCCCTCAAAGACAGCGTAACCACCCTCCTCTCCGGCTTCCGGACCCATATCAATTATCCAGTCTGCGCATTTTACAACATCCATATTATGCTCAACTACTACAATAGTGTGTCCTCTGGCGATAAGCTCATTGAAAGAGTCCATTAGTTTTTTGATGTCATGGAAATGGAGCCCTGTAGTGGGTTCATCAAATATAAACATTATTGAGCCATGAGAACTCTCTTTACCAAGAAATGAGGCCAGTTTAACACGCTGACTCTCCCCTCCGCTAAGGGTGCTGCTACTCTGTCCGAGCATAACATAAGAGAGCCCCACCGCTTTCAGTGGTTTTAGTTTCTCTGCTATTCTCAATGCGATTGGCTCCCTCTGTGCCGAGAAAAATTCAATCGCCTCCTCAACGCTCATATTCAGGATATCATTAATATTATTCCCCTTATACCTCACCTCCAGGATATCCTCCTTAAACCTTTTCCCCTGACATGAGTCACAAACCATTTGAACATCAGCCATAAACTGCATCTCAATTTTTATGACACCCTCACCCTGACACTCAGGACATCTGCCACCATCAATATTGAAAGAGAAGTGGGAGTGTCCAAAACCATTTGCCTTTGCGTATGGCTGCTCAGAGAATAGTTTTCTGATTTCGTCATACACTTTCAGATATGTAGCAGGGTTGGATCTGGTTGATTTTCCAATTGGATTCTGATCAACATATTCAACAGCAGTAATTTTATCCAGATCTCCCCTCAGCTCCTTGTGAGCACCTGGTTTGTCGCCAAGCTGACTGATTCTTCTGGAGAGTGCCGGATATAGAATATCCCTTACAAGTGTAGATTTACCGGATCCACTAACCCCCGTAACCGCAGTGAATACCCTTAGGGGAAACTTTACGTCAATCTCTTTAAGGTTGTGCTCGTATGCACCTGCAACTTCAATATAAGAGCTCCACCTTTTCCGTTTTTCAGGCACTGCAATTTTCTCCTTACCAAATATATACTGAAGGGTTAGACTTCTCTCCATCTCTTTTGCAGAAATATCTCCTCTGACCTTGCCCTGATAGACGAGCTCTCCACCCCCTCTTCCTGCCAGAGGGCCAATGTCAATCAATTCATCGGCAGCCTCAATTATCTCCTCATCGTGTTCAACAATAAGGACAGTGTTTCCGAGATCTCTCAGCCGCTCTACAACAGATATAAGTCTTGCTGTATCCCTCGGATGCAGCCCGATACTCGGTTCGTCAAGTACATAAAGAGAGCCAACCAAGTTACTTCCAAGTGAACTTACAAGATTAATACGCTGACTCTCACCACCGGACAAAGTGTTTGAAGGGCGGTTAAGTGTAAGGTATGAAAGTCCGACAGAGTCTATGTATGTAAGCCTGTCCTTCAACTCTTGAAGAGCCCTGCCTGCAATTTTTGATTGATATTCATCCAGCACAAGATTATCAAAAAAGTTCTTTACCTCACCTATTGACATCTCTAAAAGATCACTTATGTTCTTACCCCCAATCTTTACATATAATGCCTCTTTTCTAAGCCTGGCACCACCACAGGATGGGCAGACACTCTTTCCTGTATAACGGCTCTTCATTATTCTGTACTGAATTTTGTACTTGTTCTGTTCCAGAATTTTGAAAAACTCGTTAAGGCCTGTGAAATACTCATTCCCGGTCCATAAGAGTAATTTTTGCTCTTTTGAAAGTTGGTAGTAAGGTTTATGTACAGGGAATCCAAACTTTTCTGAATTATTTAACAATTCATCCCTGAAGAGGCTCATTGTCTCACCTTTCCAGCAGGCAATCGCCTCCTGGTAAATTGAGAGTGATGTATCAGGCACAACCAGCGCCTCGTCAATACCCAAAACCTTACCATATCCGGAGCATTCCGGACAGGCCCCCAAAGGGTTGTTAAAACTGAATAGAAGCTCTGAGGGCTCTTCAAAAGAGATTCCATCGGCCTCAAAGAGGGTGGAAAATGGCTTTGGGTTCTCCCCCTTTCTGCCAGTTGAAATAAGCAGCGACCCCCTTTTGTATCCCAAAGCTGCGCTTACATTAAAAGCTGTATTCAGTGAATCCAGGAGTCTGGAAACAAGTTCATCACTGCTATCCTTAATTAATCTGTCAACCAGTAAAGAGTAATCCCCTGAAGGTACTTTTTCTGAGAGGAGGTCGTCAATTCTTACAAGCTCTCCATCCATAAAAAGTCTTGTAAATCCCTGATCTTTTATGGCGAGTAATTTTTCAACCCCGTTCAGGGTATTAAGCAGGCCAAGTGGAACCAAAATATATACAGGTGCTCCGGTTTCCAGGGAGAGTATATACTCTGATACATCTTTTACTGTGTCTCTTCTTACCTGCTCACCCGTAACCGGAGAGTAGGTGATCCCTATCCTTGCGTAGAGCAATCTGAGATAGTCGTAAATTTCTGTTGTAGTCCCAACAGTTGAGCGTGGATTTCTGGTATTTACCTTCTGCTCAATGGCAATAGCCGGTGGAATTCCGGATATCTCATCTACATCAGGCTTGGACATCCTTCCCAGAAATTGTCTGGCAAAAGATGAGAGGCTCTCAACAAATCTTCTCTGCCCCTCAGCAAAGATGGTATCAAAGGCAAGACTTGATTTTCCGGAACCTGAGATACCGGATACGACAACAAGCTTTTCTCTGGGGATGCTAAGGTTTAAATTTTTCAGATTATTTACCCTTGCCCCTTTTATATTTATATTGTTATCAAACATTTGATATTCTGCTAACTGTTTTTACCCCCTTCAGTTTCCTGATGTTAAATATTATTTTATCAAGCATCTGGTTATTTGGAATCAACACAAGAAGTTTAGCTTCAACCATCCCTTTATTTCCGGAAATTGAAAAATGCCTTAATGTTATGTTAAAACCTGAAACCAGATCCATAATCTGCCTGCCTAGCCCCCCCTCTTCGTATGCACTTACTCTTATAGCAGCCTGGAAACTGTTTGAAAGCGCACTCTCCTTCCATCTTGCACTCTGGACTCTGTATGGATAGCTTTCAATAAGCCTCGATGCATTCGGGCAGGTTATCCTGTGAATCTTTATCCCCTCCCTGATCGTAACAAAGCCAAAAATATCATCGCCTTTTATTGGATTACAACATTTTGCCAGTTTAAAATCAATATTATTGAGTTTTTCATCAATGATTAAATAATCACCGGGAGTAGTTTTTGTCTGCCCCCCTTTAATTTCAGTTATCCCTTTTGACTCCTCAGAATCATCTCTGGACTGTATAATACTCTTAATCTCAGAAATATCTACAGTAGAATTACCCAATGCAGCAAAAAATTCGGATATACTTTTCAGCTTATAGTGTTTAACCAGATAGACCAGAATATCATCATTAAAAGTGAGTTTCCAGTTGTTCATCCTTCTTTCGAAAAGTTCTCTGCCTGCGGAAGCTGACTTCACCTCCTCCTCTTTAACTTTAAGCTTTATCCTGGCTCTTGCCTTGGAAGAGACTACAAAATTCAGCCAGTCGATTGAGGGTTTCTGGTTTTTATTTGAAATAATTTCAACAACATCTCCTGTCTTAAGTTTCTCTCTTATAGAACATAGTTTTCCGTTAACCTTTGCTCCTGAACACTTGAGTCCAAGATTTGTATGGATATCAAAAGCAAAATCAAGTACACTGGCATTTTTTGCAAGTTTCCTGAGATCTCCGGCAGGGGTAAATACAAATATCTCCTCCATCTCTGCAAAATCCATTATGTCAGGATTAATTTTCTCCGGTGATTCAAGTAACCTCTTAACTCCCTCGAGCCAGGAGTCAAGCCCCCCTGCACTTTTAATTCCTTTATAAGACCAGTGAGAGGCGTGACCGCTCTCTGCAATTTCATCCATCCTCTCACTCCTTATCTGAACCTCAATAGTGCTCCCCTGAGGCCCTGAAACAGTTGTGTGAAGTGATTCATATCCATTCTCCTTAGGAACAGTAATCCAATCTCTTAACCTATTTGTATCCGGCTGGTAAAACTCTGTTACAATTGAGTAAACATTCCAGCAGACCTCTTTCTCTGTCTCCGGCGAAGAGTCAATGACAATTCTGATGGCAAAAAGATCTGCCACCTGATCAAATGATATCTGCTGTTTTTGCATCTTTTTCCAAATAGAGAAGGCTGTCTTTGTTCTGCTCTTAAGTCTGTATCTGATATGAGCTTTTTTCAAAGCCATCTCTACAGGCTTCACAAACAGATCCGCTAGCCTCTTCCTCTCCTGTTCCCCCGCTTTTAATTTATTGGCAACCAGTCTGTAGTTTTCAGGGTCTGTGAATCTGAAGGCAATATCCTCCATCTCACTCTTCATCTTATAAAGTCCCAGCTGGTGAGCAAGCGGGGCATAAAGAAACTGGGTTTCAGTTGACTTTTTAACCTGCTTTGATTTTGGAAAACTCTCCAGGCATCTCATCACTTCAAGTCTGTCTGCAAGTTTTATCAAAGTTACCCTGGGATCTCTTGAATAGGACACTATTAGCTTTCTAAAATTCTCTGCCTGAAGGCCTGTCTCTTTAGGTTTAATTTCTGATATTCTATTAAGACTTTCAACTATATTAAGAATTTCATCCCCAAACTCTCCCTTTAACTTTTTAATACCATCCCTCTCAACCCTGAAGGCCTCGTGCAGAAAAACAGCACAAACCGCAGGCATTGGAAGGCCTACTTCTGATGCAACAATTTCAGCAACTGCCGTGACATGGTTCATAAATGGATTCCCGTCGTCTCGTTTGACTCCTTCAAGGGCGGCGGCGGCAATTGCTGCAGCTCTTGACAGCAGCTGCAACTCCTTTTCAGATGAATTTCTGAAAATTTTCTCAAGCTTTTCTGAAATCATTTACCCCTCTTTTCTAAAATATTTCTTAATGCTACCATCTGATCACGGAACTTAGCCGCTCTCATAAAATCGAGATCCGCCGCCGCCCTCTCCATCTCCTTACGAGCCTCATCAATAGCCTCTCTGAGCATTTCCGGGTTAAGATATGCCATAACTGGATCGGCAAGAAGAGGACTCTTTTCAGAGTCTTCAAGCTGAAACTCTCTGCTCTTACCAAGTACACTCCTAACCTGTCTTGCAATCTGTCTGGGTTCAATATTATTTAAGAGGTTGTACTCCTTCTGTTTTGCCCTTCTCCTCTCTGTCTCCTCTATTGTTCGCTGCATTGAGCCTGTTATTCTGTCGGCATACATAATAACCTTACCATCAATGTTCCTTGCAGCCCTGCCTGCAGTCTGAGTCAGTGACCTCTCTGATCTGAGAAAACCCTCCTTATCAGCATCAAGGATAGCTACCAGAGATACCTGCGGAAGATCAAGCCCCTCCCTGAGAAGATTCACCCCTATCAGGACATCAAATCGACCTGTCTGAAAATCTTCAAGAATCTCAACTCTCTCAAGTGTATCTACATCAGAGTGAATATATCTGCTCCTTATATCAATTTTGGTAAGAAATTTATCCAACTCCTCTGCCATCCTCTTTGTGAGAGTGGTTACAAGAACCCTCTCGTCCTTGTCCACTCTTTTCCTAATCTCCTCAAGAAGGTCATCAATCTGATTTCTGGTTGGTCTCACATCAATTGGAGGGTCCAGCAATCCTGTTGGTCTAACCACCTGCTCTACAACAAGTCCCTCAGAAACCATAAGTTCATAATCAGCTGGTGTTGCACTAACAAATACCCTCTGTCCAATAAGGGACTCAAATTCTTCAAATTTGAGGGGCCTGTTATCTGCGGCGGCAGGTAATCTGAATCCGTAGTCTATAAGAGTCTCCTTTCTTGCCTTATCTCCCCCGTACATAGCCCTCACCTGAGGGATTGTAACATGGCTCTCATCAATAATTGTAATAAAATCTTTTGGAAAGTAGTCAAGAAGACAAAATGGTCTGGTTCCAGGAGCTCTTCCGTCAAAGTATCTTGAGTAGTTCTCTATTCCTGAGCAGTAGCCTATCTCCTTAATCATCTCCAGATCATACTCAACTCTCTGCTTTAGCCTTTTTGCCTCAAGATGCTTTCCAATCTCGTGCAGATAATCGGTCTGTTTAAGCAGATCGTCCTGTATGTTATGAACTGCTGCTTTTTGCCTCTCCTTTGTAGTCACAAAAATATTTGCAGGATATACAGATATTTCATCCATCTCATCAATATGCACCCCGGTCAGGGGATCAAAGAGTTCTATAGATTCAATTTCATCTCCAAAAAAAATTATCCTGAGTGCTGTATCTGTATAAGCTGGATATATATCCACACTATCTCCCCTGACTCTGAAGACACCCCTTTTAAACTCATTCTCATTTCTGGAGTAAAGACTGTCTACCAATGAGTAGAGTAGTTTGTTCCTGGAGATCTTTGTTCCCCTTTTCAGTTTTATAGTATTAGAGTGAAAATCCTCGGGATTTCCAATTCCGTAAAGGCAGGAGACACTGGATACAACAATTATATCCTTTCTGCCTGAGAGCAGAGCACTTGTTGCAGCAAGCCGGAGTTTCTCAATTTCGTCGTTAATACTAAGATCTTTTTCAATGTAGGTATCAGTTGTTGGCAGGTAGGCCTCCGGCTGGTAATAATCATAATAGGATACAAAGTATTCTACTGAGTTTTCCGGAAAAAAGGCTTTAAACTCTCCATAAAGTTGAGCAGCAAGAGTTTTATTGTGACTCAGTATAAGCGCCGGTCTCTGGAGTCTTTCAATAACATTCGCCATGGTAAATGTCTTTCCTGATCCGGTAACACCAAGCAGAGTCATAGCAGAGACACCTTCATTAAGATATCCTGTCAGCTCATCTATAGCCTGAGGCTGATCACCTGTGGGGCTGTACGGAGAAACCAGTTTGAAACCCATAGAGTTTTCTTTTATCTTCTTTTTAAAGAGGATTTAACCTTTTTCATATAATCTTCCAACCCTGACACTACTCTCTTCATCATCATATTCTGAAACATGGGATCTGCAATCATCTCCTCATCCTGAAGACTACTCATAAACAGAGTTTCAACAAGAAGGTTCGGGTAGAAGGTTGGTGCATTAAGTGAGAAGTTAAAGTTACCGATAAGCCCAAAATTCTTCACATCAAGCTCAAGTAGTCTTTCAAGAACAGATTTTGCAAGATCTCTGTATTCAATATGTTTGTAATATGTACTTGTCCCTCCGGGCCTAAGCGGGTTTCCACCTGCATTACAATGTACAGAAACCATCAGATCAACACCTGCTGCATTAAAAATATCCACCCTCTCAGACATTGTAAGATCAGAATCATCGCTTCTGCTGAGAATTACTGATGCACCCTTTTTTTCCAGCTCTGCTTTAAGCATATATACCATTGCAAGATTCAGATCCTTCTCCTTTATCCCCGATGTGCTTACAGCACCAGAGGCGGTTCCGCCGTGACCTGCATCGAGTCCAATTTTTAATCCTTCAAGTGATCCTTTATATGCTTGCTTAGGGGTGTGCTTTACTGTTATTACCAGAGAATTACCCACATATTCAGCTTTATATCCCCAGCTATATTTATCCTTCAGATAGATATGCACTCTGAATATATCATGTGAAACCTGATTAAAATCAACATATTCAACAGATTCAAGATCCAGATACTGAGTGATCCAGTTTGAGTTATTCGCTGCACCGTGAATCTCAGCAACAATTCTTCTTGGTTCCATCTCCTGGTAAATAATATATGGCAGCCTGTCACTAAGGGCCACTCTGATAACATCTGTGCCGGCATTTTTAGAGACACTCCATGAACTTGTAAGTGAGGCAGCTGGTCTTGTCCCTGCCGGCTCTCTCTTTACAAGCGACTTTGGAATAAAAGCGTATCTGCTCTCTGATAACCTCACTTTATAGAGAAAATTTGCCGAGTCCAGCAGCTCCATTTTTATTCCCGGCGACAAAAAATTAATTTTTGCCCCTCCCAGCCTGTCTTCCCCTACACCATAGTTAAGGTAAGCCCTTTCACGGGTCGAGACCACTACTCCCGGATAATCTAATACCGGCAGAACAGTCTCAATAGAGTGAGGCTTTATAAGAAATATGGAAAACTTCTCTTCTGAGGTGGCTCCGTTACTCACTGACCTTATCCAAACAGGATTCTCCCCCTCGGCAAGTCTGAGTTCGGCACCAAATGAACCGGTTTTATACTGTTTAACCTCTGTTCCGTTAATATAAACCGCCGATCCGGCAGGTGCCACTCCGGTAATATAGTGCAGTGACCCTGGCAGTGCCTTAAGGGTATCGATCTTTCCCCTTACAATCTTTAAGTTCTCCTGTGCAGAAAGTGCAGAGAATGAGATAAGCAGTGCTGTAATTGCTGACAGATAATAATGGAATTGGTACTTTTTCATGGCTTGAAATTTGTTATAGAGATTACAAATGTATAGAAAATTATGGAGAGCTTTGGTAAAAACGGCCATATCTTAACTATGGCTGCAGTCGTAATTGGGGCTGCTATTTTGTCATTTTCAATTTTCAGTTCAGTAAAGTACTTTAAATCCTATGACAGGGTTGTATCTGTTAAAGGGCTTGCAGAGAGGGATGTCCCTGCTAACAGGGTAATTTGGCCTATCGCTTTCAAGGAGATAGGAAATGATCTGGCATCACTTTACAGCTCAATTAATTCAAAAAACAAAATCATCAAAGATTACCTGATAGCCAGCGGACTGGATGAGACAGAGATATCTGTATCGGCCCCGCAGATAATTGATATGAGTGCTGAGAGATACCAGAGCCAGCCTGCCGCATACCGTTACAATATCACAAGCGTTCTTACAGTAACATCAGAAAAAGTCGAGCTGGTAAGAGGACTGATATCCTCACAATCTGACCTGCTTCAAAAGGGTGTTGCACTAAGTACAGGAGACTATCAGTTTGTTACTCAGTTTGTCTATACAAAGCTAAACGAGATTAAACCGGCAATGATAGAAGAGGCTACAAAAAATGCCAGAGAGGCTGCCGAGAAATTTGCGAAAGACTCTCAGAGCAGACTTGGTAAAATCAAGAGTGCCAGCCAGGGTCAGTTTTCAATAAGCGACAGAGATGCAAACTCACCGCATATCAAAGTTGTAAGGGTTGTCTCAACAGTGGAATATCTTCTGAGGGACTGAAAATTCCGCGATATTGATTATTTTTGCAACGATTTTTTGTAATACACTTTTAAATATAATTGAATAATATGGAAATCAGTAATGTATTTGCCCGCGAGATTCTTGACTCACGCGGTAACCCCACCATTGAAGTAGATGTACAACTCCTTTCAGGTGCCTTTGGAAGGGCAGCTGTTCCTTCAGGAGCATCTACCGGAATAAATGAGGCTCTGGAACTCAGAGACGGTGACAAGAGCCGTTACCTTGGAAAAGGTGTCCTCAAGGCAGTACAAAATGTAAATGACATAATTGCACCTGCAATACTTGGAATGAGCGCTCTTAACCAGGCAGAGATTGATAATTATCTAATTGAACTTGATGGCACCCCTACCAAGTCAAAACTTGGTGCAAATGCTATCCTTGGAGTATCTCTTGCAGTTGCAAGAGCAGCTGCAGACTATCTGCAAATTCCTCTTTACCGTTACATTGGCGGCGTAAATGCCGTGACACTTCCTGTCCCTATGATGAATATCATCAACGGTGGTTCACACTCAGACGCCCCAATTGCTTTCCAGGAGTTTATGATCCGTCCGATAGGAGCAGCAAGCTTCAGAGAGGGTCTAAGAATGGGTGCCGAGGTATTCCACAGCCTGAAGAAAATTTTCCACGACAGAGGTCTCAGCACTGCTGTTGGTGATGAGGGTGGATTTGCCCCTGTTCTCAATGGAACTGAAGATGCTCTTGAATCAATTCTGGCAGCAATTACCAAGGCCGGCTATGTACCTGGAAAGGATATCACAATTGCTCTTGACTGCGCAGCAAGCGAATTCTACAAAGACGGCATCTACGATTACAGCAAATTTGAAGGCCCTAACGGAGCAAAAAGAGATGCAGCTGCACAGGTTGAATTCCTAAAATCTCTTGCAGAGAAATACCCTATCGATTCAATTGAAGATGGTATGGCAGAGGAGGACTGGACAGGCTGGAAGATGCTTACAGATGTACTGGGTACAAAGATTCAGCTTGTGGGTGATGACCTCTTTGTTACAAATGTACAGTTCCTCAAGAAGGGTATTGAGACCGGATGCGCAAACTCAATCCTTATCAAGGTTAACCAGATTGGTACCCTTACAGAGACCCTTAACGCAATTGAACTTGCTCACCGTAACAAATACACCTCAGTTACTTCACACCGTTCAGGAGAAACCGAGGACTCTACAATTGCAGACATTGCTGTAGCAACTAACTCAGGTCAAATCAAGACCGGCTCACTCAGCCGTTCAGACAGGATGGCCAAATACAATCAGCTCCTCCGCATTGAAGAGGAACTTGGTTCACTTGCACAGTACGGCAGAAAATAGGCTAAGTGTTTGAATTACACAAAAGAGAGGCTGACCAAAAAGTAATTGGTTAGCCTTTTTTTATTATATCAGTTATCTGTATCAGCCAGGAAAATCCTCCCCATCTTCGATGGGTCCCCTCCCTCTTCGGGAGCCAATGTTTTCCTTAGCTGATACAGATAACTGATAATTACTAGAAAAAACAACTTTATGGTCAGTATATAAGTTGCAAACATGATAATTAAACTAAAAGCTGAATTTATTGTCTAAATTTGATAAATGACACCACTAATCAATATTAACAAATTGGACTTATTCACATGCGCTTAAATTTCTTCCGTTTATCACTTTTCCCCAGAGGAGGAGTTTTTGTTTTTACTATTGCACTCCTCTTTTCATTAACAGCTCCATCCAAGGCAGCAGGACAGTTTAAAGATAAATTTCTTACACATTATGAAAAGAGTGGATTCAACAGAACTCCAAGGTACGCTGAGACTGTAGATTATTCAAAGATGCTTGCTGCAAGTTCATCAATGGTAAACTATATATCAATTGGTGTTTCTCCACAAGGAAGAGATATTCCGCTTCTGATTCTGGATAAGGATGGATTAAAATCACCTGAACAGATCAGGGCGAAGGGAAGGGTTGTGGTACTTGCAGAAGCCTCAATCCACGCAGGAGAACCAGACGGAAAGGATGCCGGTCTTATGCTGATAAGAGATATTGCAATCAACGGAAAACACATGGAGATTCTTGAACATGCATCACTTCTCTTTATTCCTATTATCAATGTAGATGGCCATGAGGATTTTGGAAGCCACTACCGTATTAACCAGAATGGTCCGGAAGAGGTGGGGGCAAGGTTTACAGCTCACCGTCTAAATATGAACAGAGATTTTATAAAGGCAGATGCCCCAGAGACAAGAGCTCTGCTAAAACTTTACGGCAAATGGATGCCCGAGATATTTATTGATATTCATGTAACAAACGGAGCAGACTTCCAGTATGTATCAACCTACGGCCTTGACCACTGCGGATTTCTTGCAGAACCAATGCTTCACTGGAGTAAAAATATATTTGAAAAAGAGCTGAAAAACTCTATGGAAAAGGCCGGATATCCCATCTTTCCATACTTTGAATTCAACAGCTACACAAATCCCGGTGCAGGTCTCCTTCCTGATAACTTTCCTCCGCAATACTCAAACGGCTATGCATCGGCGAATAACAGAATAGGCCTTCTCCTTGAGAACCACATATACAAACCTTATAAAGAGAGAGTTACTGCCGCTTACAACATAATCCTATCCTCGATGGATATTTCCGGGAAAAACTCATCTACTTTAAGAAAGGCCCTAAATGAGGCCGATGTACTTGTCGCCTCCGAGGCCTTCAGAAGAGACTCCCTACCGCTTATGTTTGCCCACGACAAAAAGGAGAGCGAGATGGTTGATTTCCTGGCATGGGAAGAAAAAACAGTTATAAGTGACCTCTCCGGTGCCGAGTGGAGGTTTTCAGACCGCACTGCCCCTGTTACCGTTAAGATGCCGCTGTTCACATCATACAAACCTGAACTGCTAGTCAAACTGCCCAATGCCTATATTATACCTCAGGAGCAATCAGAGACTGCAGAGCTTCTGGATGTTCACGGAATAGTGTACGAAAGACTAACAGAGGATAAGGTCCTGGAGGTGGAGACATACAGATTCAAAAATCCAAAATGGTCTCAGTTTCCATATGAGGGCAGATTTCAGCTAAATGTTGACTATAGTGTGCAAACTGAAAAGGTACCCTTCAGAAAAGGAGATATTATTGTAAAAACATCACAACCAAAAGTGAAAATCATAGCACATCTTCTTGAGCCAAAATCTCCGACATCTCTTGTAAGCTGGGGCTTTTACAACAACTGGGCAAGACCATCAACCGAGTTCTGGATAAGACTAAACTACATGGAGGTAAAAGGTCGCGAAATGATGGCTGCAGATCCAAAGCTTAAGGCAGAGTTTGAAGAGAAAAAGAGAAGTGACCCGGCATTTGCAAAAGATCCAAATGCCATCCTGCAGTTCTTTATGGCTAAAGTTCGTAAAACAGTTGAATTAAATGTCAACAGATACCCGGTTGCAAGATTAATGGGTGAATTAAAATAACTAATTAATCAGCAGATCTGCTATCGCAAAAATTGCAAAAATTGCTGAAGCAAAGCCGTTTGATGTAAAAAAGGCAGCATTAAGCCTTGATATATCGGACGGCTTTACGATTATATGCTGGTAAATAAGCAGAAGCGAGAATATTGAGGCACCGGCAATATAGAGATAACCAAAATCTCCTGTGTAATAGAGTATAACAAGCAGCGGAAGTACAATTGTATGACCTGCTGCAGAGATAAATAGTGACCACCATCTTCCAACACTTTGCGGAATTGAACGCAGTCCCTGCTCTTTATCAAACTCCTCATCTGCGATTGCATAGAGAATATCAAAACTTCCTGACCAGAAAAACACTATAAGCGAAAGCAGCCCTGCTGCAAGAGAGAGAGTCCCTGTAACTGCAATATAGGCAGCTGATGGTGCAATTCCCAGGGCAAGGCCCACTCCATAGTGACAAAGCGGTGTAAATCTCTTAAGGTAACTGTAACCAAGCAGTACTATAAGAGCCGGGAGTGAAAGAATCAGGGCTGGTTTGTTGATAAAACCTGCTACAGCAACAAAAAGAGCAGCATTAATCAAAACAAAAAGCAGAGCAGATAATGGTGATATCTCTGAGGCGGGAATCTCCCTTGAAGCAGTTCTGGGATTGCGGGCATCAATCTCTCTGTCTGCCCATCTGTTAAATCCCATTGCAGCATTCCTTGCAAAGACCATTGCCAATATTACAAGTCCCAGGAGGCTCCACGAAAAATGGCCCCCTCCCCTCTCAGTTCCCAGAAAGAGACCTGTAAGGGCAAAGGGCATTGCAAAGATTGTATGAGAGAACTTTACAAGATTAAGATATTTCCGGATTTTCTCCATTATCGATATTCTGCCGGTGATAACCTATCTGAGTTGTGCTCCAAAGTTTGTCTCAAAATTCTTGAGGAGTTTAGTCATAGTCTCCTCTACATATTTGTCTGTCAATGTCTTTTCAGAATCCTGCAAAACAAAACTTATGGCATACTGTTTTTTCCCTTCAGGAATCTTATCACCTCTGTAAACATCAAATAGAGTTACACTTTTAAGAATCTTCCGCTCAGCTTTAAATGCACTTTTGCGAATTTCTGTAAAGCTAACCCCCTCATCAAGGAGGAGCGCAAGATCTCTCTTAACCTCAGGGAATTTAGGCATCTCCTTAAAGAGCACCTTCTGTTTTTTTATAAGCTGGAACAAGATATCCCAGGAAATTTCAGCTGCAAAGACCTGTTGTTTTATACCAAATCTCTTTAAAAGAGTTTGAGATATAGTCCCCATCATTCCAATCTCCTTCCCTGATTGAGTCTTGTATACCAGACCCTCAGAGAAAATATCTGACGGAGCACTTGAGTACTCAAGGTCTGCAGGCTCAATCCCATATCTTCTAAGAAGCAGTTCAAGCTGCCCCTTAAGAGTGAAATAACTTGCAGAAATTGCCGATGTTCTCCATGATTGAACACCTGGTCCGGTCACAATAAGGGAGATTTTTGTCCCCTCTTTGTATGACTTAAGATTCAGAGCAGGAGATAAATCACCATCATCTGCAGGTGAATAGGAGTATACATTCCCTATCTCAAAAAGCTTGAGATTTGATGACTGTCTGTTGATATTGTATGATACTACCTCCAGCCCGCTAAGGAGCAGAGTTTGTCTCATTGCATTAAGGTCTGAACTCAGAGGATTCAGAATCTTAACCAGATTCTCCTCCGGAAAACTTTTAAGTTTTGAGTAGTACTCTCCTTTTGTAAGTGAGTTGTTCATTATCTCATGGAATCCGTTTGCCGCCAGAAATGCCGATAATCCCTCCTTAACACTCTCCGGGTCAGGTTTACGGCCGGGAGTAATGGATGCAACCATCCTCTCAGGAATCTCCACATTGTTATATCCATAAATTCTCAGGATATCTTCTACAATATCGCACTCTCTCGTTACATCCACCCTGTAACAAGGAACAGAGATAGAGGCTCCGTTATTATCTGATTTAAGAATAACATATTCAAGGTATTCAAGTATATTTAGTATACTCTCTCTGCCTATTCTCTTTCCTATTAGTCTCTCAACCCTTTCAAAATCTATCTCCACTACAGCTCTGTCAATTTTTTCAGGGTAGATGTCAATAATATCTCCTGCAACTGTAGCACCGGCAAGCTCCTGAAAAAGAATTGCTGCTCTTTTTATTGCATATGGCACCATTTCAGGGTCTGCCCCTCTCTCATATCTGAATGATGCATCTGTTTTAATCTGATGCCTCTTTGAACTCTTTCTGATTGATACTGGATTAAAGTAAGCACTCTCCAGAAATACCCTCTTTGTAGAGGAGGTTATTCCGGACTCGGCTCCGCCAAATATCCCGGCAAGGGTCATCGGCTTCTCCGCATCACAAATCATCAGATCTTCTGCTGTCAGTTTTCTCTCAACACCATCAAGGGTTGTAAAACGCTCACCATCTTTAGCTCTTCTTACAATTACCTCATGTCCGGCAATCTTGTCATAGTCAAAGGCGTGAAGCGGATGACCGGTCTCATGGAGTATAAAATTTGTAATATCCACTATATTATTGATAGGTCTGAGCCCTATAGCGGAGATCCTCTTTTTTAGCCAGTCTGGTGATGGAGCAAGTGTTACATTGTCAAATGTCAGTCCGGCATATCTTGGAGCCCCATCAGCAGCAACTACCGTTACTTTTGCCGGTTTAATATCCAAACTTTTTACAAGTGATTCAAAATTGTCAACTGATGGTTTCACAAGTCTGGAGTCAGTTCCGTTAAACCTCAGCCAGGCCGACAGATCTCTTGCTACTCCAATATGTGAGGCCGCATCAACCCTGTTTGGAGTAAGTCCAATCTCCAGAAGAGTATCGGTCTCAAGGCCGAGATACTCCTTTGCAGGGGTGCCCACAACAGCATCTGCAGGCAGAACCATAATTCCATCGTGAGATGTCCCTATACCCAGCTCATCCTCGGCACAAATCATTCCCGCACTCTCCACACCTCTTATCTTTGCTCTTTTTAGCTTTACCTGCTCACCCGAGGTGAAGGTAAGGGTTGTCCCAACCTTTGCAACAAGAACCTTCTGTCCCTTTGCAACATTTGGGGCACCACAAACAATCTGCAACAGTTCCGACTCACCTGCATCCACCTTTGTAAGGCTAAGTTTGTCCGCATCCGGGTGCTTTCCGCACTCTACAACCTCACCCACAACTACACCATCAAGAGATCCGGGGATCTCCTCTACACTCTCCATCGATTCAACCTCTAGCCCTATGGAGCTAAGTATCTTTTCTGCTTCAGAGGGGGTCAGTGAAGAGTTGACATACTCTCTGAGCCAGTTATACGAAATTTTCATATCTGTACTGAAATTATTACCTGAATAATGATTCTACAAACTCCTTTTTGTTGAAGAGCTGAAGATCCTCAATCTTCTCTCCAACACCAATAAATTTTACCGGAATTTTAAACTGATCCGATATCCCGATTACAACACCGCCCTTAGCTGTTCCGTCAAGCTTTGTAACGACAAGAGATGTTACATCGGTAGCCTTTGTAAACTCCTTCGCCTGCTGATAGGCATTCTGCCCTGTTGATCCGTCAAGTACAAGAAGAACATCGTGTGGTGCATCAGGAATAAGCTTCTTCATCACATTTCTGATTTTTGTAAGCTCATTCATAAGATTCACCTTGTTGTGAAGCCTTCCTGCTGTATCAATAAGAACAACATCTGCATCAACAGCTATTGCCCGGGAAATGGTATCAAATGCAACAGAGGCAGGATCGGATCCCATCTGCTGTTTTACAATCTCAACACCGGCCCTCTCGCTCCAAATGGTTAATTGATCAACCGCTGCAGCCCTGAATGTGTCAGCAGCCCCCAGAATTACCCTCTTCCCTGATCCTTTGAGTCTTGCGGCAAGTTTGCCTATTGTTGTAGTTTTACCAACTCCATTTACACCAACTACCATAATAACATATGGCTTGATAGAGAAGTCGAATGGCAGCCCCTCTATCTCATCACCTGCATCCAGTAACCACTCTATCTCCTCTCTGAGGATTGAGTTTAGCTCTGCAGTATTCATAAATTTATCCCTGGAAACCCTGGCCTCAAGCCTCTCAATAATCCGGAGGGTTGTCTCCACTCCTATATCAGAGGCAATCAAAGCCTCCTCAATACCATCAAGCACATCGTCATCAACCCTGGATTTCCCTACGATTGCCCTTGACAGCTTTTCAAAAATTCCCTTTTTGGTCTTATCAAGCCCCTCACTCAGCGCCTGTTTCTCCTCTTTGCTCTTTGACCCGAATAATCCGAATAGTGCCATTTTTGTTCTTTTAACTCACAAAGATACAAAAATATTAATCCTACGCTCTTAAAGCATCTAAAGCTCAGATAAGGCATACTACTATAGTCGTAAATGGGAATATAGAGTGTCAGATTTTTTATATTTTTACACATCTAACGCTGAAGCGGTTCTCTTTAGTCCTATAACTTGTTCCACCATCTTCTCCGTAAAACTCAATACAATATGCTGCTTCATTGTATCTTTCAAACTCATCACTACTCCAATAATATCCTGAATCATCATCATCGCAAAGCATATTGTTATACTTATATCCGGCAAATGGCAAGAATATTTTATTAGAATCCCCTCCAAAAAACACTCCACTTATGCCATTAATCTGGTCATAACCATTCCATTCATTTAAAAGCAATTCTAACTCATATTTTGATGGCAAACGCCACCCTTGAGGACAGGCGCGCAGAGCTTCTGACCAAGTATAATAGCTACCATAATCTTCTGGTTTAGAGGCTCCGGAATTTTTAATTGACCATGTGATTCCATTAATTGTAATACCAGTGTTTATTTGCTGAACAGTCCCTGTTACACCAATCCATGCACTCAAGGTTAATAATAAAAGTATTTTTTTCATAAATAATGTAAGTAAATTGTCTTAAAATCTATAGTTCGTTTCCGTTACAATCAAGATAAACCGACACAGGGTTCCCATCTATATAGCTCACTACCTGTAAATTATCCCCATCTCTCCACACATTGTATATCCTATCATATTTAAATGGAATTATTAGTTTTCCCTCTTTATTAATTGCTCCAAATTTTTTTGACTTATCTGAAACAACTGCTAAGCCGCTGTATCTGCTAAAATTTTCTGCTGCATCATATTGACAAGGTATAGTTTCAAATCCATTTATGTCTATATATCCGCATTTATCATCTTCATCCACTACTACCTGCATCCTGTTACCCCACATACCATCATAAATACTGTTTATAAATCCTCCTGCCATATTTTTAAAATAATACTTTTTGGATGTAAGTAAACTGCCATTCTCGTTAATAAAATAGATTACATACTTATCTGAGAATTTAATTCTTGACATATAAATGATTTTTCCATCAGAGAATTCGTATGGATGTATCATATCATAACTTGGCGGAATAATCACTGAAAAATCCTTATCAATAACCCCATAATTACTATACTTATGCCCGATTATTTTTGACACAAGATAGTATCTGTGAGAGACAATTTCTGCATTGCTGAAATCTGAGGCGAGGAGTAATTTCCCTTGCTGGTTCAGAAAGCTTATCTTTTTATCCGGATTATAACAAACCCAATGATCATTAATCCCTTTCCAGATACTTACATATTGGTCAGGTCTTATAATATAGTTCCCAGAAGTATCGATTACGCCTGCTTTCAAATTCTCCCAACTCTTGGGTCTCCCGTCAAAGCTATGGTCTACTTCAGCATCTCCGGTATAGACAACTGAAGTTCCATAGTTATTGAATGGAATTGCAAATGAATATTTTAATGGAATAACCTCTTTACCGTTATTGTCTATGTAGCCAAATTTATTTCCTCTTCGTACGACTGATCTGTTTTTAACAAATCTCCAATCATCAGCCCACCATCTTGGTCTGTCATAATCAATTCTGGTTATCTCATCTCCTAACCAGTTTACATAACCAAACTTATCTTGTTTTTGCACTACAGACAATCCATTAGGCTCAAAATAAGCGATGTAGTCATATTTCGGTTCAATAAGAACCTCTCCGTTTGCCCTTTCAACACCATAGAGACCCGCCTCTTCTGGTCCCACTCTAACAACTCTGACATAAACATAGGGTTCAGTTATCTTTATACATGACCAGTCTCCTTTGTAATCCCAGCTTCTGTTTTGCGAAATCAACTCCAATGTGCAAAATGTAACGACAATTACAGATAGTAAGCAATTGATAATATTCTTATGCATGTTTATAATTTTATTAAATGTTTAATCTATTTCTCTTCATTATATTCCAAATAATTCAGTGCATCACTATAATAATATGATATAAATGTATGAAAAGACCATCCATCAACCGCCTCTTTGCTTTGCTCGTGTTCATTATATTCATTGTCAATAGCTTTGGCAAAAAAATCTGCTGCTTCTTTAACACCTCCCTTTTCATAAATCAACCTTCCTAAAAAAAGATAGACGGCGCCAAACCTATTACCGGAATTCACTGCACTCATCAATGCAGAGTAAGCCTCATCCTTTGATAATTTGTATGACCTATCTTGTCTGTATATCGCAATATAGTACTTACACAGAGCAATATAACCCATAATATCCGACCTCTTATATGCTCTGTTTTGTTCAGATATGGCATTTTCAAAATAATATATAGCCGATTGATACCTGTGGGCTAATAAATCTCGCCGTCCATTCCAAATATTTGAATCGGGATTATAAGGATTAAGTTCAAGTGATTTTTCAATATACTTTACAGCAACATCTTTGTTACCCTCTCTCTCTAAATTTAATGCTTTTCGGTAATAGATATCTGCCAGATTATTCTTGTTAAAAAAGAGAGTGCTATCACCACTCTTAATCTTCTCTAGAGCCATATCAATGTATTTATTAGAGAAGTTTTTATCGTCCGCTATAATTGCTTTAGTATACCCAAGTGCAAATTGGATTTCAGTATTTTTCGGATCAAGAGAATAAGCATACTGAAAATCCTCAAGAGCCATTGTTTTATTTCCTAAATTAAATTTGCACTGACCTCTCCTCAAAATATCTAAACTAGAAGGAGTACCCTTTCTTCTTATGTTTGAATTTATAAACGAAATTGCTTTGTTATTCTCCTCAATATTCATTAATCCTTTTATTTTCAGATCATAAAGAATATTGTTACCCGGATCAATTTTTAGACCCTTATCAGCATAAAAAATAACATTATGCATCATTCCGTCAATATCATAATACAATTTGGCAAGCTGAATAATTATATCAAGATTTGAGGGTTCATTTTTATTTCTCTCTTCTAATTGATTTATTAAAACATTATTTTGTGCAATCACCTGAATATATTCTATTTGAAGTACAATACAAACTAACAAAAAGAGAGATACTCTTAAGATCTTAAAAAAATTCATAACTCGTAAAAATTGATTCTGTTCAAATTATAATCTCTACCGACAGTTACCTTCCCATTGCCAAGAATAAATTATCCCATTTCTATTTACATAGAAACTTTGACGGCAACTTAAATTTCTTGGAGGTTGATAAGTTCCACCTGTATCAACATAAGCAATCGTACTCCATGTTGTTATCCATGTGTATATGATACCTCCTTTACCATCGGAGGAGGTTCTTGTTTCCGGTCCCCAGGATTGGATTACTTCAGAGATGTTTCTCCCCTTCCAGGCATTCATTACTTCAGTCGTTCTTTTGCCAACAGCACAACCATAAAAAAGTGGCATAAAGAGTGTGAAAAAAAAGACGATTACTAATCGATAATTTGAATTAACACGGAATTTGAGGCTTTTCATACAATAGACTCTAGTAATATGAGAGTGAAGTAAAGTTATATATCAACTTTATCAATTGTAAGAAAACAAAGGTTCATTCAGGTTCAGTTGTGAAACATAATCTGAATATCAGACATAAGGAGTGCTCTTATACGAAGTAAGATAGTAATGAATACATTTCTTAATTCGTAATTAATTTTTCTAATGTTAATACAAAATTGATATATCACGCGTAAGCATGGCACCCAGTATACAACCCTCAATTAAGTAGAGTTTAAATACAACTATAGAACCTTCCCATTCAAAAAAGTTAAATTACGGTCAATTCAATTTAGGGTTCCTCTTGTGATCATAAATGTTAAGAGAGCCCACAATAAAAGAATAATAACGACAATACTGATTGTTATTGTCAGTGTTTTGCGGATATATAAGAATTTTAGAGGTATCTTATCTATTACAATAAACTCCCTTATAACCGGAGAGTTATTGCTGAGCCCAAGGTTATATACCCTGTATGCATCAATAGGGATAACAGGCAAAAATAACACCTTTACATACCTTACGGTATCATATTCATAACCGGATCTGTTAAACTTTCCGGAAAAACCCACCCCGCATCCGTTAAAGGTGAAGAGTGTAAGGTTTGGATATTTATTTACAGGCAAAACTATATTCTCTAAAGTCTCATAAGGGGCAAACCACTCACAAACCGACATGGAAGAGACTCCCTTGCCTGTTTTTTTGCAGTATGCCCGTAAACCATCTTTAGATAATTTTGATTGTGAGCACATTTTGCAAATAAATTCGCTACTATTCATAATCAAAGATTTTAAATGGGTTTAATTGCGTACTTTGATTTTAAATTCCAAGTTGGCTTTAAAATCTTTCTGAGAAGATTCGTTTACATACTCTTGTCTTGATTCATCCCATCTTTTTACAAGTAACTTGGTTCTATCAAAATTTTTATCTTTCATAGGTTTGAATACTGATTTGTACACACTGTCCTCATACTCATAAAATTCCACTTTCTGATTCTCATTTATCCACAATGTTTTAAAGCCTTGCAGGGCTCCAGGAACCTTAATTGGTTCTCCCCATTCGCTATCTGCCCACTCGGTTGTTACCGATCTACTTATATCCAATTCTTGTATAGCTGTATTGGAGCACTGAATCCATTCCAATTTTAGGTTATGAGTAACATCAAGAGCTGTTAATTGTGGATTTCTGTAACAACATAAAATTTTCAGCGAATCGCAATCGGATACATCTAATGCCCTTAAGTTATTTCTGTGACAAAATAACTCTGTAAGATTACGGCAATTTGTAAGATTAATGGATTCGATTTTATTATCGTTACAGAATATAAACCTAAGGCTGTCACAGCCGGAAACATTTAGTGTTTTTAAATCCCCATTGTAGCATGATAACTGATATAGATGCTTCATATCAGACAAGTCTAAATTTTTTACAGCGGAAGAGTCCAGTTCAAAAGAGCTTAATTCCTTACAATCAGATAATTTTAGTTCATTGACTTTACTATTGCGCAAGTGTATACTTTCCAATTTAAAGCACCTGTCAAGATTGATTTTTGACAGCGTATATCCATCTGTACCATCTTTATCCCAAAAGAATCTTTCTAAATTGCTGCAACCGGATAGATTTATTTCATTAAACTCCATAGTGTAGAAATTTGTTAGAGATGTACATCCCGAAGCATTCAACACCTTACCTCGCACACAAAAGTAGCTGATAATTTCCTCTAAAGCTGTGCAGCCGGATATATTCAATTGCTCGTTAATATAACTATAATATTGTGAGGTAAATTCCAAATGTGTCAGTTTCTTGCAATTTCTCAGGTTTATATTATCTATAGATAGTTTAGAGATTGTTACGGTATCCAGATTTACGCAGCCTGATAAATCAATGCTCTTTACTCCGTGTTCATTATCAACTATAGTAAACCGCCGCAGATTGGGTAAAGCTAGGATAATCTCTCCGTATATATTCGCTTTATTAAATATAAGTGAGGTTAATCCCGTTAAATAGCCGATTCCGGTTTGATCAATCCTCATATACTCCTTTGTGTTAATTACAAGAGAGGTCTCTTTAGATGCCTCCAATCGGCTTATCTTACCGTCATTATCGGAGTCAAACTTAGCAAGTAATGTTTTACGCAATAAGGGGTAGGGTACTGCATCACCGTTCCAAAATATCTTGGAGGCTTCCCTCTCCTCTCTTTCCACTCTTGCCCGCTCTATCTCATCTCGGCTTAGATAACCTGTTTGATAAAGAATAGTTGCCCCGATAATTTCATCTGACTTATTGACCACCATTTCTGTAATGTAAATGCGGACAAAAATATCACCGCCACCATTATTGTAGCGTGCTACATACCCACAGCCTTTTCTCAGTGCTATTTTTTGCGTCGTAGCATAAGGTTTTACTGTGACATCCAAGAGGCTGTTAACCGTACCGACTAAATAGAAACGCCAATAATCACCATACAAGTTATTCATATCGTCCAGTCTCAATCCGTCATCACAGCCCCGTATATACAATTCCGATTTCCCATCATTGCGCAATGATTGTATCTGCGCACCTTCAGGGATAGTTATAGCATCCTGTGCACCCGCACTTAGTCCAAAGCCTATCAAGGCTAATAAAATTAGTAATGACTTTTTCATCTGGTATTTAGTTTACTTATTTATCTTCAGTAAATATTGTAATGGTATAATCCAGGAATTACGAAATTTAAGCAAAAATTAATAACTACTTTTGCAATTGTGCGAAAACAAAGGTTCAATCAGGTTCAGAAGTGAAACATAATCTGTTCCAGATTATACTTGGCCACTGAAGGATATTTATAATTGTACCAATCATGGGGTGATGAAAATTGATTTATTTCTTCCGACTTATTATAGCTATCGGATATTTTATTTGCAAAAGCGGTATAATAATCGGCTCTGAAACTATTAATTGTCTTATTCAAAGCCAGTGCGGCCCATGAGCTGCTTCTCTCAATATATTCGGAAAAACTATTACCAGCTCCTGAGGGGAATATGCTGTATAGCCTCTTTATGATAATATTCATCTCTTCTGAAGCTTTTATACTATCCCTTGAGAAATTTGGAATCTTCTCCTCTATATTTACATCATACCTTTCTCTTAAAGTTTCTGAAAATTTATTAAGATACTCATCAATTTTTTTGTAGCACTCAAAATAGGTTTCCGCCACACTTAATTCTGAAACCGAATGGCTTCCTTTCAGATTAAACTCTTTAAGATTATTTTCTGATATAGTATTCGAAATACCTGCAATTGAATCTTTTCTGGTAATAATCGCATTTTCTGGAAAGGAGCTCTCTTTGTTATTGTGCGTGAGGTTACTGTAGAAAATATAAAAAACAACTATGGAAATAATAACGAGAATGGTTTGTAAAGTAGATGCGATAATATTATTGCCGTGTCTACGGGTCTTATTATAGCTTTCAATGATGGAAGAGATCTGCGTCACACTTGAAAATCTTCTCTCTTTATCAGGAGAGACACATCCCTTGATAACCTTTCTAAAAACAGCATGATATCTCTTTTGTGAAGTAATGGATGATAATGTTATCCCAAGTGAATATATGTCAGATCTTTGATCCAATATCTCTCCTCTCAGCTGTTCTGGAGAGGCGTAGTATTTTGTCCCTGCAGGATTTTTTAATAATTCAAATGAATCCGAATCAGAGAAGCCAAAGTCAATAAGTTTAACATTATTACCATTATTGGTAATAATTATATTTTCAGGTTTAATATCTCTGTGAATTATCTGTCTTTTATGACAGTATTCCATTGCACTGCATATCTCTGAGAGGAATTTGAATAAAAATTTTTCATCAATACTGTCACTCTCATACCAATCTCTGAGCGTAAGGCCGTCCACATACTCCATTATGATTGAAACACCTAGCTCTTCAATAAAAGTGTAATCATAAGTTTTACAGATATTGGGGTGATCAAGAGAGAAGGTTATATCATACTCTTTTTCCAATAGCGAAGCGTAAATTGGATTATTTTTAAATTCAGGCTTAATGGATTTGGCTGCAAAAAGCTTTCCGTTTCTACGGCAAAGTGAAATACATGAGTAGCCTGCCCCTTTGTTTAAGAGCTTTACTAGTTTGTAACAATCCTTTTGAGAGAAGGATTTGCTAACCCCTTGATGATAATCAATAAATCCGGAAACAGAATTTTCATCCATAAATTATCTTATGATACTAACCTCTTCCAGCCCCTTCTCTCTTCCAGCAATAAATCCCATTAAATCACTTTCACCTCTTTTAATGTTAGAGATAAACAGCGGGTGCCCCTTTGTAAAAGCATCTATTTCACAGATATCTCCTTCCTGAAGTTTGGAATTTACAGATTTATCAACGATAAAAGAGTTATTCCCAATATTTCTAAAAATTACCAATCTATTGGGAAACCATGTAATTTTAATCTTGGCATCAAAATTTATAGACAAAGAATCAAGTTTACATTCAGTTATAAACATTGATGTATTACACCCTCTCTTTTTAATGGTCTCTGTAAAATTAACATAGTCAGAAAACCCAACATATTTTGTAAGCACATCAAGTGTTGTCTCCCTTGGCGTAAAGTTGTAATCAACATATCCCCATATCCTTTTTAGAGTTGAAGAACTAATAACTCTTTTTGTAGCAAAGGAGATTTCTGCAGAGAGACAGTTAAAATCAACCGTTGTCTTGATTTTTGCCCCGTAACGCTGTTCAACAATCCTGATTAGTTCATTAATTTCAGGGTACTTAGCGTTAATACACATAGTTATTACAAATTTTTAAACAAAAATAGCATTTTTAATTATTACAATTATTATATTGCAGTTGTGAATTTATGTTATTCTATTCATGCATCAACTCAAATATTCAATTGTGTTTTTATTGTTGATTGGATATCATTCTACTGTCTACTCTCAACATAGTACAATATCTTCAGATTTAAATTTATTTATTAAAAAAGCAAATTTGACCATTGTTACCAATGAGTTAAACAAGGCGTTCAACACAGGCGATAATCCTATATTTCCTGATCAAATATTTGACGATTATACAAAGCAAAAACTTATGAATATATGGAAGAAAATGCCATTTAAGGTCTTAGCATTTGACAGCCTCTATAATTCATCAAGGTTAAAGTTCTCTGCTGCGGAATCTGAAGGCTTAATTTTATTAAAATTCAAAAAAAATGGTATTATTGATGATTTAAATTTCCTATACAATATTAAAACAATCACTAGGAATTTACATGAACTAAACACTATACCTTTAACGGATAGTAATTCTAAATTACCACATTATAACTTTACAAAAGGCATAAAAAACCCGGCGGTGAAAAAGAAAGCATTGTGGGAAATAGGGATTGGAGCAGGATATGGGGTTGTAGCATATAATAACGATTCTCATGTGAAAAATTCAGGCATCTCCCTTGAGTTTTTAGCAAATTATCATATAAGTCGTAAGATATATATATCATCAGCCGCTGGAATAAGCCGGTTTAATGTGAGATATCAACAAACATCTAATAACAATATTGTAAATAAAGTATTCTATAATCTTCGTCTTTCTGCAACATACACCCCCTTTTCCGGAATCATGACTGAAATGGGGTTAAGTCAAACATTAGGAGGGTTCAATGGATTTGGTCTTATGTTTGGTTTAGGATATCTCTTTATTGAAAAAATTGGTATTAGTTGCAGATATTCATATTATGGCTCTTACGACCAATCAATACTATCATTTCACGCCAGCTATTTATTGAGACTATGAATAAAATCATAAAAAACTCATTTATACTATATCTCGTTTGTGTGCTGCTAAACAGTTGTACGACCAAACCAATTTCCTTTATTCTAAACATTAGTAATGAATTAATTGAAACCGGCCCCGGTAATTATACCGGTGAAGTTATTTTAACGAGTAATTACAAATGGAGTATCGAGAGTGATCTTCCGGAATGGCTAAGTGTCAATCCCTCTTCTGGAGATGGAGGTAGCTCTGTGGTTAAAATCGATATTAAAATTAACGAACTTGATAAAGAGAGATTTCACATCATAAGCATAAGAGCTGGTGATATAGAAAAAAAAATTAGTGTTCACCAGGAGGCAGCAACTATTTTTTTAATAACGGACACTATAATTGAATGCTCGGAATATGGTGATTTAGTGACAATTCCCGTTAAAACTAATAAAAGTTGCAGTATGACAATTGATGGTGGTGGCGGATGGATAGAACTTCAGCCAACAAAAGCTCTCTCGGAAATAAAATATTCGTTATTAATAGCTCCCTTAAGTATGGATATTGAGAGAGAGGCCAAAGTTATATTTTCAGATAATTACAACATCCCGATTGATACAGTTATCCTTAGACAATCCACCAAAAGGTTCAAAATCAAGAGAATATTAAGTGCAATATATAAATCAACCAATGGTGATAACTGGAGGAATAACACCAATTGGAATAGTGAAAAACCTTTTCGGGAGTGGTATGGACTTGAGACAAACGGAGTGGATGTTGTTAAAATTGATCTGTCAAATAACAATCTTAAAGGCACAATACCAGTTGAAATATCTGGTCTTACAGAATTAACTTCTTTAAAACTTTGGTTCAATGAATTGGGTGGAGAACTACCTTCATCCATTTCAAAACTGGATAAATTAAAAGAGCTAATCATCAGCAATAACCATTTCCAGGAGAAATTTCCTGATGAACTTTATCAGCTCAGAGAACTAGAAACATTGTCACTCAGCAATAACAAGTTTGCTTTTGATTTAAAAAAAGCATGTATTGGTATGACAAAACTAAAGGAGCTGGCCTTAGACAACATCCAAATTAACTCAACTATTCCTACAGAAATCGCCTTGTTATCTGATCTTCAGCTATTATCCATGAGATTTTGCGGGCTGTATGGAAATATTCCATCTCAATTATGGAGTCTATACTCTATTAAACATTTAGCTTTAGATAATAACGAACTCTCAGGGGAGATCTCTCCTATGATAGCTGATTTAAAAAACCTTAAAATCCTTGGATTAGGAGCTAATAATCTTTCAGGGAAAATTCCGGTACAAATTGCAACATTAAAAAAATTAGAGTATCTCCAACTCTTTTTTAACTACTTCCATGGTCCGCTACCACTGTCTCTAAAGAATCTGCCTAACTGGAAGAGCATATCAAATGAAAATAATATTTACCAGCAAAAAGATGGTCTCTTTCTGTCTCATGAAGGTTTTGTAGTTGGAGACTTGTATTATAATGATAATGACACTAATCCTGTTGGAGTAGTATATAGGCTTGATAATAAAATTGGTATTCCATTGACAGATCAAAGTGGAAGTTCCGAGTATTATTCAGTTGTTTATGGAATTTCAAATAAAGCTTTATGGAGTTTGGAATACTCAGACACTCCTTCTGATAACCTCTCCGATGGGTTATATAATTGTGCTGCTCTAGAAAACTATGTAAAAACTCAAAACACCCTGCTTGCTAACTTTCCTGCACTTAAATGGTGCCTTTCAATCAATAAATTATCCGGATTATCTGACTCATTTATTGAAATGAAGACTGTAGAAAATTCAAAAATGTGGTATATTCCGGCTCCTTATGAGACAATAGAAATATTTGCAAATATTGATATTATCAATAGTATGCTAAAACTGGCAGAGATATCTCAAGGATTTAAGACTCAGCAATACATCTCCTCATATGATGGTGATTTTTTGAACAAATATGCTGTTTCAATAGTTGATAAATTAAGTACTGATATAACTTACAAGGATAAAAAAGAGATATGTGACATATTGCTTATAAAAAAGATAAGATAAAAAAGGGCAGTTCAATTATTTTGAACTGCCCTTGATTCTTTTATAAAAATGAGTTATTTCTTTTCGAAGAACTCTTTTGCTGCCTCGGTTGGAACCATCTCCTCAAGGAAGGCGTAAGCGCCACGGGTAGATTTTACCATACGGATGCACTTAACTTTTGACTTTGATGCTCCTTTTCCGCCGCCGAATGATGCAACTGCTTTCTTTGCCATTTCTAAAAAATTTTTAAATATTATTTAATCTCGCGGTGTAAAGTAACCTTTTTAAGGAAAGGATTATACTTCTTGCGCTCCAGGCGCTGAGTAGTGTTCTTCTTATTCTTGGTAGTGATATACCTGGAAATTCCCGGTATACCGCTCTCTCTCTGCTCTGTGCACTCAAGAATAACCTGTATTCTGTTTTTATTTGACTTTTTTGCCATCTTAATTCAGTATTAAACAAGTTTAATTAAACCATTGGCCTTTGATTTCTTGAGCACAGCGCTCAGACCGTTTTTATTAATTGTACGCATCCCTGCGGCCGAAACCTTGAGAGTTACGAATCTCTGCTCCTCTTCCAGCCAAAAACGCTTGTTCTGGAGGTTAGGGGCAAACTCGCGCTTTGTACGGCGCTTAGAGTGGGAAACATTGTTTCCTATCATTCTCTTTTTTCCTGTAACTTGACAAACTCTTGCCATCTCTTATATATACTTTTTATAATTTCTTGATATGCCCTTTTTAAGGGTTGCAAATATCGGGAATCTTTTTATATATTCCAAAATATTTACACAAATTTAAAAATCCTCTTCCACCTGATATTCTTGGGGAAAGACTTGTTGTTATCCTTGGAAAACCATATAACCGAAGGTGTACCCACGACATGTGACTCAGGAACAAAACCCCAGTACCTTGAGTCCAGAGAGTTGTGTCTGTTATCACCCATCATAAAGTAGTAATCCATCTTAAAAGTGTATGAATTAGCCTCTGCTCCGTTTATGAAAATTTTACCATCCTTTACCTCAAGGGTGTTTTTTTCATATGCAGAAATAATTCTGCTGTAGAGCGGAAGGCTCTCTTGATCCAGTTTAACTGTTACACCGGCTTTTGGAATCCATATTGGACCATAATTATCTTTTGTCCATTTAAATGTCTCTTTAAAAGGGAAGATAAGAAGCGGAGAGTCCGGAAAATCCGGCGGGTAGATATCAATGTTAGGTCTCACCTCTGCAACATTAGCAAGAGAAGAGATTGTACTAACCTCTTTCTCATTTAATGGAAGAGAGAGGTAGCCCGGCATTGATGCGTCAAAATATATCTCTCCGGTATTAAGCCCAAGCTGGTCAAATATCCTTTGGTTAATCTGTGTTCCGTTAGTGTAAACGGTATAGGTACTCTGTATACCCGGAAAATCCTTCTGAGGAGTTCCGTTAACAATTACCTTTCCGTTCACTATCTGGAGTGAATCGCCGGCTATGGCAACACACCTCTTTACATAGTGATCTTTTTTATCATCAGGTCTGACAACTACAGGACCATACATCTTATGTGTATACTCCCTTCCGTTAAGTCTTACATGAGTGTAATAATCATCTGTTGGTGCCCCTTTGAGAACTGTGTCTCCGTGAGGGAAATTAAAGACAACCATATCATCACGCTTAACAGAGGTAATCCCTCTGAGTCTCCTGTATGGATTTTTAATCCACTCAACATATGATTCTCCTCCCGTAACCGGCATCACATTATGAACCAGCGGGAAAGAGATTGGTGTCTGAGAAACCTTTGGACCATACCTTAGTTTACTTACAAACAGGTAGTCACCGGTTAACAGAGACCTCTCCATCGAAGAGGTTGGAATCATATAAGACTCAAAAAAGAAGGCTTTTATAAATGTGGAGACCACCAAAGCAAAAATAATTGCATCCAGCCAGTCAAGCCATGCATTTCTCTTCTCCCCCTTTTTATATCTTTTTTTCCAGAAGGCCCACTTAACCTTTTTTGTGATAAATAAATCAAATATCACAGCAAGTCCAAGGAGGAACCAAAAGTTACCAAACCAGATAACCCACAATAAGTATAAGATGGCCCAGATTGAAAATCTGAACCATTTGTTACTTATTATGTATTTAATATTCAAGGTTCTGCTATTTTACAGAGTTGATGATGGCTTCAAATGCCTGTGGATTATTCATAGCGAGATCTGCAAGAACTTTGCGGTTAAGACCTACATTGTTCTTTGCAAGTTTGCCAATGAACTGTGAATAGTTCATTCCGTGCTCTCTTGCAGCTGCATTTATTCTCTGAATCCATAGTGCGCGAAAATTGCGCTTTTTGGTTTTACGGTCGCGATATGCGTATGTTAAACCTTTTTCATACGTGTTTTTAGCAACGGTCCACACGTTTGCTCTTGCGAGGAAATTACCTCTGGTGAGCTTAAGAATTTTTTTACGGCGAGCTCTGGAAGCTACCGAATTTACCGATCTTGGCATCTCTTTTTTGTTTTGCGAATGTCAGCGCTCTCCTCCTGTGAGAAACTTTCTCTGCTGTGCATCCTGGTTAATAAATTGTACTAGGCAACTAATAAAGCTTTGATTCTCTTCTCGTCTGATGTTGAAACAAGAGCCGAGTAGGTCAGATTTCTCTTTTGTTTAGTTGTCTTCTTGGTGAGAATGTGGCTTTTATAAGCATGTTTTCTCTTGATTTTCCCCGATCCGGTAAGCTGGAAACGCTTTTTGGCACCGGAGTTGGTTTTAATTTTGGGCATTGTCTTTATTTTAAAGTTTATAAATAAATTATCTATTTTTTCTTTGAAGGCGAGAGCATCATAATCATCCTCTTACCCTCAAGTTTTGGAAGCTGTTCTGCTTTACCGTACTCTTCAAGTTCCAGAGCAAATCTTAGGAGCAATTTTTCTCCCTGCTGAGAAAAGAGTATAGACCTGCCTTTGAAGAAGACATAGGCCTTAACTTTTGAACCCTCTTCCAGAAAAGACTGTGCGTGTTTCAGTTTAAACTGGTAGTCATGCTCATCTGTATTTGGGCCGAATCTTATCTCCTTAATAACTATCTTACTGGCATTCGCCTTCATCTCCTTTGCCTTTTTCTTCTGCTGGTAAATGAACTTCTGATAGTCAATGATCTTGCAAACCGGAGGGTCTGCATTTGGTGAAATCTCAACAAGGTCAAGTTCCAGCGCCTCTGCCATTGCCAACGCCTCTCTCAGTGAAACTACTCCCTGATTCTCAACGTTATCTCCGACAACCCTTACATTGGGTGCCGAAATTTCATTGTTTACGCGTGGTCCGTCATCTCTTTTCGGACCGCTGTTTGGATACCTTCCCTGGGCATCCCTTCTTGGTCCCGATGATTGCGAATTCGGTTTGAATCCGCCCGGCCGAGGTTTAAAAGGTGTAGCGATAAATTTGTCCTCCTATTTTAATTATTATTCAATTTGTCTTTTTATCTCACTCTCAATCAGTTGCCTAAAATCCTCCATGCTCATTGCACCCTTGTCTCCATCTCCCTGCTTCCTGACAGAAATTGTGCCGCTCTCTGCCTCTTTTTCACCAACAATAAGGAGGAATGGAACTCTCTTGAGCTCATTCTCCCTGATTTTCTTGCCGATAGTTTCGTTACGATCGTCAATTGAGGCGCGAATATCGGCATTATTTAGAAAATCTGCAACTTTTTTGGAGTAATCATTATATTTTTCACTTACCGGAAGGATTACCGCCTGTTCAGGTGAAAGCCAAAGCGGGAATTTTCCGCCTGTGTGTTCAATTAGAACAGCTATAAATCTCTCCATTGATCCAAATGGTGCTCTGTGAATCATTACAGGTCTGTGCTTTTTGTCATCAGCACCAACATACTCCAGTTCAAACCTCTCGGGAAGATTGTAATCTACCTGAATTGTACCCAGCTGCCACTTTCTTCCGATAGCATCTCTGACCATAAAGTCAAGTTTTGGACCGTAAAAAGCAGCCTCCCCCAACTCGACTACTGTATTGAGACCCTTCTCTCTGGCAGCCTCAATAATCGCACTCTCTGCCTTCTCCCAGTTTTCATCTGATCCTATATACTTCTCCCTGTTTTCCGGATCTCTCAGTGATATCTGAGCTGTGTAGTCCTTAAAATCCAGGGTTCTGAAGATATAGAGAACAATGTCAATTACTTTTATAAATTCTCCTTTCAACTGATCCGGACGGCAGAAAATATGAGCATCATCCTGTGTAAATCCTCTTACTCTTGTTAGTCCGTGAAGCTCTCCGCTCTGCTCGTATCTGTATACAGTCCCAAACTCAGCCAGGCGCAATGGCATATCCTTATAGGACCTGGGCTTGGTTTTATATATCTCACAATGGTGAGGGCAGTTCATCGGTTTAAGAAGAAACTCCTCTCCCTCCTGCGGGGTATGTATCGGCTGAAATGAATCTTTGCCATATTTTGCATAGTGACCGGAGGTAACATATAGCTCCTTCTGCCCTATATGAGGAGTCATTACAGGAAGATAGCCGTGCTCTTTCTGTACCTTTTTAAGGAAATTCTCAAGTCTCTCACGAAGCATAGCCCCTTTTGGAAGCCACAAAGGCAATCCCTGTCCTACTCTCTGTGAGAAGGCAAACAGTTCAAGCTCTTTTCCGAGTTTTCTGTGATCCCTCTTCTTTGCCTCTTCCAGCATCAGAAGATATTCATCCAGCATTTTTTTCTGTGGAAATGTTACTCCGTAAATACGGGTAAGCATCTTGTTATTCTCGTTTCCTCTCCAGTATGCACCAGCTATAGATGTAAGTTTAACAGCTTTAATTACCGATGTATCACCCAAATGAGGTCCTCTGCATAAATCTGTGAAGGATCCGTTAGTGTAAAAGGATATTGTACCATCCTCCAGATCTTTTATAAGTTCACATTTGTATTCATCTCCCTTTTCAGAGTAGGTTCTCATTGCCTCCTCCTTGCTGACCTCTTTCCTTACAAAGTGTTGTTTCTCTCTCGCAAGCTCCAGCATCTTATCCTCTATATTCTTAAGGTCGCTCTCCGTTATGCTCCTCTCTCCGGTGTCAACATCATAGTAAAATCCTGTCTCAATTGATGGACCTATTCCAAATTTAATACCGGGATAAAGAAGTTCAAGCGCCTCTGCCATCAGGTGAGACGAGGAGTGCCAGAAGGTACTTTTTGCCTCCTGATCCTCCCATTTGTGCAGCTTTATTGTAGCATCCTCGCTGATAGGTCTTGTAATCTCCACAACTTTAGAATTAACGGATGCTGCAAGCACCTCAGCCGCCAGTCTTGGGCTTATACCGTTTGCAATATCCAGAGGAGTGGTACCTTTTGGGTACTCTCTTACGCTGCCGTCCGGGAAAGTAATGTTTATCATAATAAATATGTATGGTCACAAAATAATCCTGCAAATTTAAACATATTTTTCTAATCCTCATTATTTTTGGATAGTCCTGAATTTTATCTAAATTTGAAATCACCACTAATTTTACAAAAACCTAACATCTAACAAATTATGCAAAGCAATAAATGGAGCATAGCTGCCCAGAATGCATTAATCCTGGCATTGGTTACAATTCTGGCAACTCTTTTACAGGCTGTTTTCCCTAAAATGCCCGGTTTTGTAGGAATAGTAATATGGATTGTTAAGCTGGTACTCAGCATTTATCTTGTATACTATTTCATAAAAGATTACAGCAAACATTTTGAAACTTTTACTTTTAAACAAGGGTTTAATTTTGGCGCAATTCTTTGCCTGCTCTCTTCTGTAATATGTGCAGCCTATCTTTTCCTTCATATGGGATTCCTCTTTCCTGAAGCAACTACATCTCAAATGGAGATGATTGCACAAACTATGGAGTCATCAAACCCTGAAGGAGCGGAGGCAATTTTTGGAGTCATGGAGCATCTTCCAAAGCTTGCATTTGTTTTTTCACTTATATACTATACTATCTTTGGTCTTATTGTCTCTGCAATCGTTGCGAATTACACAAAAAAGGGTGATATGTTTGCCCAGTAATATTTAAATTTTTCTTCAATAATGGATTTATCAATAGTCATATCGCTTTACAACGAAGAGGAATCAATTCCCGAACTTCTCTCCTGGATTGAAAGAGCTTTATCTTCTCAAAAACTGGCTTATGAGATCATCCTTGTTGACGATGGTAGCACAGATAACTCCTGGGAGGTAATAAAGAGAGAATCCTCACAATACAGAACAATCTCTGCCATACGATTCAGCAGAAACTATGGTAAATCGCCGGCCCTCTTTATTGGCTTTGAGGCTGCAAAAGGGGATGTGGTCGTTACTATGGATGCAGATTTACAGGATAACCCTGAGGAGATTCCTGAGTTATATGAGATGATAGCTAATCAGGGTTATGATCTTGTATCCGGATGGAAAAAGAGAAGAAAAGACAACAAACTTGCAAAAAATCTACCTTCAAAAATATACAACAGAGTTGCAAGAAGGGTTACCGGACTTAAACTGCACGATATGAACTGCGGATTAAAAGCCTATCGTAAAGAGGTTGTCAAAAACATTGAGGTTTATGGTGAGATGCACAGATATATTCCTTATCTGGCAAAGATTGCAGGCTTCAGAAATATTGGAGAGAAGGTTGTAAAGCACCAGGCAAGGAAGTTTGGTAAAAGCAAATTTGGAATGGACAGATTTGTAAACGGATTCCTGGATCTTATAACCCTCTGGTTCCTCTCAAAATTTGGAAAAAGACCAATGCATTTTTTTGGCACCTTTGGGACACTTACATTTTTCTTTGGGTTTGTTACAGCTGTTTACCTTGTGGCAGACAAACTTATTTCTCAGGCTAGCGGACTAAAATTCAGACAGGTAACTGACCAGCCTCTCTTTTACATATCCCTTGTTGCTCTGATAATAGGTATGCAACTGTTTCTGGCGGGCTTTCTGGGTGAGCTGGTATCAAGAAATAGTTCAGAGAGAAATAATTATAAAATAAAAGAGAGGCTCAATTAAGTAAGCCTCTCTTTTTTTTTCGTAACTGTTTATTTACTTTTCCTTGCAGAGCTGTTGTATTTTTCAACCATCTGGTTGTACTCATCCTCTGTTATCATTCTGCAAGTTCCGTTAAATGTGGCTCCATCCTCAATAGAGATTCTGTTGCACTGAAGAGCCCCCTCAAATTTTGCTTTGCTTTTAAAGCCTGCCTGATGACCGGTAACAAGATTACCCTCCATCCTGCCCCATATATCGGCACTGCCGCAAAAGAGGTCTCCTATAAACTGGGCGTTGTCTCCAACTACAACTTTACCCCTTGTCTGAATTTTACCTTCAAAAAAACCATCTATTCTGATATCACTGGTTGTGACCAGTGTACCTCTTAATTCGGTTCCGCCGGCAATTCGGTTTACTTCGTTAATCTGGGGAACTACTTCGTTTTTTGCCATAAACTATATGTTAAATATGGATAACCTCTCCGTGTGATGCAGCTGCTGCCTCCATTATTGCTTCGCTCATCGTAGGGTGAGGATGCACAGAATGAATTAAATCACGGGCAGTAACTCCCAAATTGCGTGCCACTACAACACCGGAAATCATCTCTGTAACATTTGCACCAATGAAGTGTGCACCTAAAACCTTGTCAGACTTTGCATCTATAATCAGTTTTATAAATCCATCCTTATCGCCTGCAGCTGCTGCTTTTCCGGAGGCGGTAAATGGGAATTTACCAACTTTAATATCCAATCCCTTCTCCTTTGCAGCTTTTTCGGTAATTCCAACAGAGGCAATTTCAGGAGTTGTATAGGTACACCCCGGAATATTACCATAGTTAACTGCCGGTGGATTAAGATCTGCTATCTGTTCAACACAGTTTATGCCCTCTGCAGATGCCACATGCGCCAGGGCAGGTGTAGCAATTACATCTCCTATAGCATAAACCCCTTTTACATTTGTCATATAGGCAGAATCAACAGATATTTTTCCTCTTTCAGTTTTTATTCCCAGATCTTCAAGTCCAAGATTCTCAATATTAGGGACTACGCCAACTGCTGAAAGAACCTGCTCGGCCTCAACAATCACCTCTCCCTTTTTAGTAACAACTGTAAGTTTGCAAAGCTCGCCTGATGTGTCAACAGATTTAACCTGAGATGAGACCATAACTTTAATACCCATCTTTCTGAAAGATCTGCTTAACTGAGCAGAAACCTCCTCATCCTCCAGAGGAACAATATTATCAAGATATTCAATAAGATGAACTTCAGATCCCATTGAGCGGTAGAAATAGGCCAACTCACTTCCTATTGCTCCGGATCCAATTACCGCCATACTTGCAGGAAGCTTTTCAGGGACAAGAGCCTGTCTGTATGAGATAATCTTTTTTCCGTCAATTGGTGCAAACGGGAGCGAGTTTGCTCTTGCTCCGGTTGCTATTATAATACTCTTGGCCTCAACTTCTGATTTTCTACCATCATTAGCAGTTACCTCAACCTTTCCGGCTTCCAGAATCTTTCCGTGACCCTGTATAACTGTTATTTTATTTTTTTTAAATAGGTACTCTATTCCTTTACTCATATTGGCAGAGACACCCCTGCTCCTCTCTACGATTTTTGTCAGATCTGCCTTTATATTACCATCTATCTCAAAACCATAATCTGCAGAGTGTGTTGCGTAGTGGAGAGCCTGTACGCTCTTAAGAAGAGCTTTGGTGGGGATACAACCCCAGTTGAGGCAAATTCCGCCAAGTTCACTTCTCTCAATAACCGCAGTATTCATACCCAGCTGAGATGCTCTGATTGCTGCTACATAACCTCCGGGTCCGGAGCCGATAACTATTAAATCAAACATTGGTCTAATTTTAAAATTTAACACTAACTATTGGCACCGTGGCAATTCTTAAACTTTTTACCACTTCCGCAAGGACAAGGGTCATTTCTGCCCACTCTCTTCTCTACATGAACAGGAGCCTGAGTTTTTGGCTCTCCGGAGGAGGCTGCCAAATCCTGTCTTGATGTCTGCATTCTGCTGAGGTCTGTCTTTCTCTTCTGCTCCTCTCTCAGACTTACAGGTTCGCGTTTTTCTGAAAGAGGAATCTGAGACTTGAGCAGGAATGCAAGTACATCCCGGCTAACTTTGTCCAAAACTCCTTTGAATAGCTGGAAACTCTCAAATTTATAAATCAGAAGAGGATCCTTCTGTTCGTATGTTGCATTTTGAACAGACTGCTTAAGATCATCCATCTCTCTGAGGTGCTCTTTCCAGTGTTCATCAATCATAAGCAGAGTGATCATCTTGTTTAGAGCCTTCCCCAGCTCCTTTCCATTGCTGTCATATGCCTTTTTAAGATTAACAACTAACTGCATAATTTTGTTTCCATCGCTTACAGGAACAGCGATATTTTCAAAAGTCGCACTCTGAGTCTCATATATCTGCTTCATTATTGGCCAGGCCCTCTCAATAAGCGAATCAACCCTGCGTTTGTATACCTGCATAACATTGTCAATAAATACATCTGTAACTACATTCAGAGACTCTTTATTGTATGTTGCTTCGTCAACTCCGGGCTCTATTGACAGCTGTCGTATAACATCCAGTGAGAATGTTTCGTAATCTGAGTTACCATGGTGTGTTGCTACAAGAGATTCGCAGTAGTCGTTAATCATATTTATAACATCCACATCAATCCTCTCGCCATTTAAAGCATTTTTTCTTCTTGTATATATAACCTCTCTCTGAGAGTTCATAACATCGTCGTACTCAAGCAGCCTCTTTCTGATTCCAAAGTTATTCTCCTCAACCTTCTTTTGTGCTCTTTCAATTGATTTTGAAAGCATTGAGTGTTGAAGAACCTCTCCCTCTTTAAGCCCCATTCTGTCAACCAGCCCTGCTATTCTTTCAGAGCCAAAGAGACGCATAAGATCATCCTCCAGAGATACAAAGAAACTTGAAGTTCCCGGATCGCCCTGTCTTCCGGCACGGCCCCTCAGCTGTCTGTCAACCCGTCTTGAGTCGTGTCTCTCAGTTCCAATAATTGCAAGTCCACCTGCATCCTTAACCCCTGGGCCGAGTTTAATATCGGTTCCCCTACCGGCCATATTTGTTGCTATGGTCACTGCCGATGGCTGACCCGCCTCTGCGACAATTTCTGCCTCTCTGGCGTGCTGCTTTGCATTGAGGACATTATGCTTAATGCCTCGTATCTTTAACATCCTGCTCAGGAGCTCAGATACCTCAACTGATGTTGTTCCCACAAGAACAGGTCTGCCTGCCTTTGTGAGATTAACAATCTCCTCAATTACGGCGTTATATTTCTCCCGTTTTGTTTTGTAAATAAGGTCATCCTGATCCTTTCTGGTTATTGGCCTGTTTGTAGGAATAACAACTACATCCAGTTTGTAAATTGACCAGAACTCACCTGCCTCTGTCTCAGCAGTACCGGTCATACCGGCAAGCTTATGGTACATCCTGAAGTAATTCTGAAGGGTAATAGTTGCAAAGGTCTGTGTTGCTGCCTCTACTTTAACCATCTCCTTTGCCTCAATTGCCTGGTGCAATCCATCTGAATATCTTCTTCCCTCGAGGATACGGCCTGTCTGCTCGTCTACAATTTTTATTTTGTTATCTAAAACAACATACTCAACATCTTTCTCAAACATTGTGTATGCCTTAAGGAGCTGATTAACCGTATGGACTCTTTCGCTCTTGATTGCATAATCCGCAAGAAGCGCATCCTTTGCTGCAAGCTTATCTTCCGGATTCATCTCCCTCTTGTCAAGCTCGGCTACTTCAGATCCAATATCAGGCAGGATAAAGAATTTGCTGTCACTCACACTTTTTGAAATGAGTTCGTGCCCTTTATCAGTCAGTTCTACAGATTTCTGCTTCTCCTCAATAATAAAATAGAGATCGTCTGTTACTATATGCATCTGCTTGTTATTGTCCTGCATATAGAAGTTCTCGGTTTTGCCCAGAATTTGTTTAATACCCGGTTCGCTCAGATATTTAATAAGAGGATTGTATTTTGGCAATCCTTTATGAGCTCTTAATAATAGTTTACCCCCTTCTGTCTCGTCTCCCTCAGCGATTTTTTTCTTAGCCTCATTGAGAAGCTGAGTAACCAGATTTCTCTGTGCGCTGTATATTCTCTCAACAAAAGGTTTGTATTCGTTAAATTGCTGGTCATCTCCTTTTGGGACAGGTCCGCTGATGATGAGCGGTGTTCTGGCATCGTCAACAAGAACCGAGTCAACCTCATCCACAATAGCATAGTGATGTTTTCTCTGAACCAGATCCTCCTGATTTATTGCCATATTATCTCTCAGATAGTCAAAGCCAAACTCATTGTTTGTACCAAATGTGATGTCTGCTTTGTAAGCATATTTTCTGGCCTCGCTGTTTGGTTCATGCTTGTCAATACAATCAACCCTTAAACCGTGGAACTGGTAAAGAGGGCCCATCCACTCCGAGTCTCTTTTGGAGAGATAATCATTTACAGTTACTACATGAACACCTTTTGCCGCAAGCGCATTCAAAAATACAGGCAGAGTAGCCACAAGTGTTTTACCCTCTCCTGTCGCCATCTCGGCAATTTTTCCCTGGTGAAGAACAACACCACCAATCAGCTGAACATCATAGTGGACCATGTCCCACTTTATCATGTTTCCTCCGGCCATCCAGCTTGTCTTCCATATTGCTTTGTCTCCCGATATCTCCACATAATCGTGTTTTGCGGCTATGTCTCTGTCAAGAGAGGCAGCAGTTACTTCAAGTTTCTCATTCTCCTTAAATCTTCTTGCAGTTGATTTAACGATTGCAAAAGCCTCAGGTAAAACTTCAAGTAAAACCTCCTCTATCTTCTCGTCAATTCTTTTTGTAATTTTATCAACTTCTGTAGCAAGAGCCTCCTTTTCAGAGACATCTATCATTACATCCT
>JASDTD010000010.1:0-1176 GCA_041441395.1 Bacteroidales bacterium
GGGGGTCGCCCCATTTGGTGATGTTCTCCCGAAGGGTGGCGGCGCGGGAGCGGATAATTTCGTTGGCGGTGAGGCCGCCGGCACGGGCGGCAGCCGGGCCTTCGGCCGGGCTGCCCGCCGCCCCGCCCATCATACTCGCAAGGTGAGTTGTCTTACCTCCAGGCGCAGCACACAAATCCAGCAGCCTGGCAGCGCCGGCTGCAAGCGGGCGCAGCACCTCAATAATCATTGAACTAGGCTCCTGAACATAGTAAACACCTGCGTGAAAAGCAGGATCCATAGTGAAGTTTGGGCGCTCGGCAAGATAGAGGCCGTCAGGGCACCATGGGATTTGGGCCGGCCCGCCGTTATCTGCAGTCCGGCCGGCAGCAAGCGAGTGGCCGGCAGCGGCAAGCCGCGGCCATTTTGCCGGATTCTTGCGTACAGATGTTACAGGCGGAGTGTTGAGAATAGCCTCAGTGATTTTACCTGCGAGGTCGTTGCCCACAGCCTCGCGCAGCATTTCAGAAAATTCCGGAGGTAGCACCCTTTCCGCCATCAATTAATCTTCTGTTTATCTGATTCTGTTACCGGCATAATAGTTTGCACCCCAGAGATCATACCTGGCGTACTGCTTCTGAAGCCTCTCTACAAAATTATCGAGATTTCGCACAGAAGGCAAAGACCAGTATACCTCAGCAATGGCACTTAGTCTGGGAAAAATACCATATTCAAGCCTCTGTCTGTGAGGAAAATACTCGGTCCACATACAACCCTGTCCACCAAGAATATTAGATGCAGTTTCAGCGCTTAGCTCCTCAGGAACAGGCTCAAAGTTATACACATCAGAAAGAGCAACCTTCCAGTCGCGATGACTCAGAGAATCCTCTTTCTCTCTCTGTTTTATATTAAAATAGCTCTGTCTCATTGGAGTAAGAATCGTTTTGTGTCCCTGTTCAGCAGCCTTATAGCCATTAGTCGCATTTCTCCAGCTCATTACAACAGAGCCCGGTACAAGACCATCGTCTATCATCTCGTCCCATCCTACAATCACCCGGCCTCTCTCACTCATCACTGCAGACAGCTTCTCTACAAAATGTTTTTGCAGCAGATTGAAATCGGCAATTCCCCTCTCCCTCATATACTGCTTTGTACTCTCAGACTCCTCCCACCAGCGCTTGGCACACTCATCGGCAC
>JASDTD010000011.1:0-106013 GCA_041441395.1 Bacteroidales bacterium
CCATAGTCCCAAGGTTCATTGAGTCTAGTGCAGAACTAGGCACTATAACCATGTAACTCTGTTCGCTGCCTCCGTTGTGTCTCCATCTTACGGCACTGATATTGCCGGAGTACTGGGCTGTCGCTCCGCTCACATTTGGAGCATTGTACTGTAGCTCCATAGCGAAAGGCTTTGTACCCAACGATGAAGGGTTGTTGATCATCCGAAGACGGTTCTGTATGTCATATGTTAATGCTGTGCTCACGATGTTGTTACCCATAAAATGAGAAGGACCCGGAGAAATGAGGACGGGAAAACCGTAGGAAGAGTCTTATTAATTAATAATAACCAAATATAATAATTATATGTTAATAAATTGTTAAGTTTTAAATGTATGTCGCCCGGCACATGATAATTCATCCCTGACAAGAGGATTGCATCTGCAGAAAAAGAAAATGGGTTGACAGGGATATTCGTATATATGCTAAGAAACCAAGTAATTACAAATTGCATTTTTAAAAACTTCTCAAAAAATCAATTTTTAAACCTCTAACTATAAGTAAGATAAACGAAAATCCCTGTCAACCCAAACCTATGCATTATGATATTATTCCTATAATTTACGAACGAATTCACCTGAAAATATAAAACCCGCAGCGTTGTAACGCGTTGATTATCTTACTACAGGCACTTAATATGACTAATGACATGTCAGGTCAAAGTAGTTGTTAGTGATTTACTGAGAGTTACAGCGGTACGGGTATGCGTCGCAGGTCTGTACAAAAGTTATCTCCCGGGCTGCGAAAATAACTTGTATTGCCGGATGGCTAAACCGGCGAAGCACCTTATAAACTTTGCAGAAGGCGGTGAAGTGTCATACCCGTGAGGCTGTATCTCGCTTACTGAGTACGCGTTAACACTTAATCCCGCGGATCATCCGCGGGATTAAGTGTTAACCTGAAGATATACTGTGAGTTATAGCAGTACGGGTATATAGTTTACTACCGGTCTTTGACGCGGGAAACTTCAGATCAAACCCGCTGTGTAAACTATGTAAAAAGATTGCCATATTCCTACCTGAATCAACCGAGACACGATGGAACCTCCGCCACAGCGAACGAAGAGAGCGAGGAGGAAAAGTTCCGGAGGGGCTGCGGGTGATTCAGGTAGGGATGAGGAGCAGGTCTTTGAGCGATGGAACCTCCGCCACAGCGAACGAAGAGAGCGAGGAGGAAAAGTTCCAGAGGGGCTGCGGGTGATTCAGGTAGGGATGAGGAGCAGGTCTTTGAGCGATGGAACCTCCGCCACAGCGAACGAAGAGAGCGAGGAGGAAAAGTTCCAGAGGGGCTGCGGGTGATTCAGGTAGGGCGCAGCAGTACACTGGGGAAGGGTGCAGAAGCAGACTAGCGAACTTGATTATTTCCTATCTTTGCCCTATGCACCACAACCGCAACATCACTCATTTCGCCTTTATGCTTCTTGGAGCAGTGGCGCTGCTGTTCATTTTTGCGCCGCTTGCGGGGATGTTTCTATCGGTAAAAGCACCGGGGCTCTTTGAGACAATAAGGGATCCGGAGGTGAGCAGAAGTATTGTGCTGACGCTGGGTGTATCAGCTGCGGCGACATTTATTTCGTCGGTTTTTGCTATTCCGCTGGCCTATATTCTTGCCAGAAAAAAGTTCCCGCTTAAGGGTGTAGTTGAGGCGATTATTGATCTGCCTATAGTGATTCCCCACTCAGCTGCCGGAATTGCACTCCTTGGGGTTATCTCCAGGGATAGTCTGCTGGGTTCTGCAGCTGATTCCATTGGGCTTAACCTGGTGGGCTCCCCCATAGCTATTGGGATGGCGATGGCGTTTGTGAGTCTTCCGTTTCTTATAAACTCAGCAAGGGATGGATTTTCGGCAGTCCCGGAAAGGCTGGAGCAGGCCGCGGAGACACTTGGCGCATCAAAGTTTACTACATTTTACAAAATATCCATGCCCCTTGCCGGCAGATCGGTTATCTCAGGACTTATGCTGATGTTTGCACGCGGGATGAGCGAGTTTGGGGCAATAGTGATAGTTGCATACCACCCGATGACCACACCGGTTTTGATATTTGACAGATTTAACTCATTCGGAATAAACTATGCGAGGCCTGTGGCGGTGATATTTGTCACCGTTACCCTTATCCTGTTTACACTGCTGAGAATATACCAGAAGAGAAGATGGTAATACTGGAAAACATTATATACAAAGCAGGGCTGTTTACCCTTGGCCCCATAAACCTGGAACTTCCCAAGGGTAGCTATACAGCACTGCTTGGCCCGTCTGGCTCCGGCAAGTCTGTTATGCTTGAGCTGATTGCCGGGCTTAGATTTCCTGAAAAGGGCAAAATACTTATTGACGGGGTAGATATGACCAACACCCCTGCCAGAAAGAGGCCGGTGGGTATGCTCTTCCAGGATTACGCCCTCTTTCCTCATATGACAGTTGAAGAGAACATCGGCTTTCCCCTATCCATTTCCGGTGCCGACAAAGCTACCGTTGCAAAGGAGACCTGGAGGATCGCCTCCCTTTTCAAAATTGAGGGATTGCTTAAGAGAGCTATAAAAGATTTATCCGGCGGTGAAAAGCAGAGATGTGCACTTGCCCGCGCCATGGCGCACCAGCCATCGGTTTTACTGCTTGACGAGCCACTCTCCGCACTGGATGAGGAGCTTAGAGAGGAGGCGGTAAAGACATTGGCAATACTCAAAAAAGAGGGCCAGACCGTTCTCCATGTCACCCACAACAGGGGCGAAACAGATGGCCTGGCTACATCTTCACTCCACATCAGGGGAGGTAAAATTATTTAAACTCTCTCCCTTTACGGATTCATCAAATCAGTATTCTGATAACTCAGAATCTCATAAATGGACTCTATTGCATGGGCAGCAGGTCCTTCAGGATTAAGAAACTTAGCCTTATTAAGGGCGTTTATTGCATCCCCCCATAGTTGCTGCCTTCTGAGAAGACTTCCCAAAAGATACCAAGCCTCGGCATTGTTTGGTTCCCTCTCAAGCAGAGCTCTCAGCTCCACATTTGCTGCATCAGCATCTCCCGCTCTTAGCAGCTGATCTATTTCAAGTAAGGTTTTAGCCATAATTCAAATTTACAAATACTAAACAAGTCCTGCAAATCCCATAAATGACAGGGCAAGAATACCTGCTGTTATAAGGGCAATGGGCATCCCTTTGAATGGTTTGGGAACATTTGCAAGTTCCAGCTGCTCCCTGAGACCTGCAAAAAGTATCATTGCCAGGCCAAATCCAAGAGCTGTTGCTATACCATAAACAACTGACTCAGCTAAGTTAAGCATATGAGGATCGCTGCCAAAGGCAAATTCCTTGGATACCACGATAATAGCAACACCAAGAACTGCACAGTTTGTGGTAATCAGAGGCAAGAAAATTCCAAGTGCCTGATAGAGCGATGGACTAACCTTCTTAAGAATAATCTCAACCATCTGAACAAGCGCTGCAATTACAAGTATAAAAGCAACAGTCTGCATAAACTCAATGCCCAGAGGAACTAACACATAATACTGCAGGAGATATGTAACAAGAGTGGCAACAGCAATCACAAAGGTTACGGCCCCGGCCATGCCTGCTGCTGTACTGACTTTATTTGAAACACCCAGGAAGGGACATACTCCCAGAAACTGGGAGAGCAATATATTGTTTACAAATACTGCTGATATGATTATTAATATATATTCCATAACCCCTCCTATTTAATTTTAGTCTTTAACTTATTGAACAGAACCAGAAGATAACCCAGTGCAATAAAGGCTCCCGGTGCAAGAACAAATACAAGGATTCCGTCACCGTTCATAAATTTTATCCCAAAGGCAGATGCACTACCCAGAATTTCCCTTACTAAACCCAAAACAGTCAGAGCAGCAGTAAATCCCAGTCCTATTCCAACACCATCAAGGAAAGAGTCAGTAATAGTATTTTTTGATGCAAAGGCCTCCGCTCTTCCCAGCACTATACAGTTTACCACAATAAGAGGGATAAACAACCCAAGAGTTTCGTACAACCCGGGTGTGTATGCTTGCATTACAAACTGTAGAACAGTTACAAATGCAGCAATAACAACAATGAAAGATGGGATTCTCACCTTAGCCGGGACAAATCCGGCAATCGCAGAGATTACCACATTAGACAACATTAGAACAAATGTTGTTGCCAGTCCCATTCCAAGACCATTAATAGCAGAGGTTGTTGTTCCCAGAGTAGGACACATACCTAACATCAGTACAAAAACCGGATTCTCTTTAAAGACTCCTTTTGTAAGAATATTCAGTTTACTCATCTTTCCCCTCCTTTTTTATATTTTCTCCATTACAAAGTTTATATACCTCCCATGCAGCTGTAACAGCATCGCAGAATGCCCTTGATGTAATTGTAGAGGCTGTTATTGCATCAACGTCCCCACCATCTTTTTTAACAAGAAGTTTAAAGTCCTCAGGATTTTTACCCTGAAACTGGATACTAAAATTACTTTTCCCCTCCACCATTTTGTCTCCAAGCCCCGGAGTCTCTGCGTGTGATAGAACAGCGGTGTTATATATTGTTCCATCAATGTTAAAACCAACCATAAGGGTAATTCTCCCTCCAAATCCTCCAGTAGTAAAGCTCTCAACTGCGTAACCAACTAAAGTCTCCCCGCTTTTGGCAGGATAAACTATATAACTCTTACCATCAAACTCTTTTACAAACTTCTCAGAAGAGGGATCGTTATCAAACTGAGGAACCACTTTTGAAATAGCATCATTTATCTTGGCAACCTTTGCAGCATCGATAGAACTCTTAGTAAGTGCATAAACCCCTCCCAAAAGAGTCGAAGCTATAAGAGTAATAGATGCAAGGGTCAGCACCATATTTTTTAGTGTAGATTCTCTAGCCATTCTTCACCTCCCTTCCAAACTTTGTCGGTTTGAAATACATATTAATGAGAGGAACTGTGGCATTCATAATAAGAATAGCAAAAGATATCCCCTCAGGGTAAGCGCCCCAGTATCTTATAAGCATCGTAATAATACCGATTCCCACACCATAGAGCACCATCCCCTTTTTGCTCATAGGAGAAGTCACATAGTCCGTTGCCATAAAAATTGAACCTATAAGTATCCCCCCTGTAAGTACATTAAACAGAGGGTCTGCATAAATCTGAGGATTAATTAACCAGAATATGGCAGAAAACAGAAGCACTGTCCCAATTATAGCCACAGGAATATGAGGTCTGATAACCCTCCTTATAAGCAGATATACAAATCCAAGAATCAGTGCAAGAGCAGAGACCTCTCCCACAGAACCGCCAATTTTAGAGAAGAGCATCTGAGCATACGAAAAGTTACTGTCAGAGAAAATCTGATCCATTGTCAGACCCTTTGCAAGCCCCTCCTTTACAATCGAGAGCGCCGTTGCACCCGATCCTGCATCAATCCCCTCCCTGAACCAGGATGTAGGAATTGAATAGTCTGTCATAATCACAGGGAATGATACAAGCAAAAACACACGACCTACCAGTGCAGGATTAAACAAGTTTTGCCCAACTCCCCCAAATGTCATCTTTGCAATTCCTATTGCCACAACGGAACCTATAAACATTATCCACCATGGTGAATTCGGCGGAAGATTCAGTGAGAGCAGGAGGCCCGTAAGAGCTGCCGAGTAGTCATTGACTGTAATTTTTGTTTTTACAATATATTTCTGGATTACATACTCAACAGCCACTGCGGTGGCAACACCCACCAGAGCCAGTTTTATTGCAGAAAACCCAAAGAAATATACCGACACAAGCAGCGATGGAGCAAGAGCGATTATCACATCTCTCATCAAACTCTTGGTTGACTCGTTACCGTGTAGATGGGGTGCCGGTGAAACAATCAGTTTTTTCATATCTGGAATTTAGATTTTACTTTTTTGGTCTGCTTCTGATTATCTTCAAAACTTTTGCTTTTGACAATCTTATAGTATCAAGCAACGGAATATCTGCCGGACAAACATAGAGACAGCTACCGCACTCAATGCAGTCATGCACCATATTCGCTTCAAGATCCTCCATTCGGTTTGCCCTTGACAATCTGTTAAGCAAGTATGGCTCCAGCCCCATCGGACAAGCATCCACACATTTGGCACATCTGATACAGTTAGCCTCTTCACCCCTCTTTGTCTCCTCCTCAGTCAGAAGCAGTAAGGCCGATGTACTCTTTACCGACGCAGCCTCAATCCTTGACACAGCCTTCCCCATCATCGGACCGCCACTAACAAGCTTCTCGGCATCCTTTGGGAAACCGCCTACCGCAAATATCATTGACTCGAATGTGGTACCCACCCTCATCCTGAAGTTCCTCTGCTCTGGCATACATTTCCCTGTAACTGTTACAACACCCTCAAAAAGAGGTTTGTTTTTTTGAACAGCCTCATATACTGCAAGTGCGGTACCCACATTCTGAACCACAACACCCACATCAATAGGCAAGCCCATTGATGGAACCTGTCTCCCCACAATTGCATCAATAAGCTGCTTCTCCCCCCCCTGCGGGTATCTCTTTTTAAGTGATACAATCTTAATATTCTGATAACCTTTTGAGGCAATCTCCTTCATCTTCTTTATTGCCTTAGGCTTATTCTCCTCTATTCCCACATAGGCCTTTTTCACCCCTAGTGCCAGCATCATCAGTTTAACACCAATCAAAATCTCCTCTGAATTTTCCAGCATAATTCTGTAGTCAGAGGTAAGATAAGGCTCGCACTCTGCTCCGTTAACCAAAAGGAATTCTGCCTTTTTACCCGGAGGAGGTGATAGTTTTATATGTGTCGGAAAGGCAGCCCCACCCAAACCAACTATCCCGCACTCGGCAATTTTTGCAATTATCTCTTGCGGTGAATGGGATATCTCCCTTTTTATTTCAGTTGTACGGTCTATGCTCTCCACCCATTCATCACCCTCAACATTAATAACAATATGCTGTACGAGGTTTCCTGCAAGATCCGGAAGCATCTCAACAGAGTTTACAATACCTGAAACAGATGAGTGCACATTAGCAGATATAAAGCCATTTGCCCTGGCGATAAGCTGCCCTGTTTTAACTTTGTCCCCCTTAACCACAACAGGCTCAGCCGGGGCACCAAGATGCTGAGACATTGATATATAAGCCCTTTCCATTACAGGAAAGTTCTCAATAGCTGCGTTTACGGAAATTTTATTATCGTGCGGATGAATACCGCCTATGCTGAATGTTTTGCTCATAACCGCGAATTAATGCTGTTCAACCTCTGCAACCACTTTCTTAGGAACCCTGACAGGGAAGTTAACCTCCCAAATTGCATTTGTAGGACATTCAACTACACACTTTCTGCAAAGTTTACATTTGTTGTAGTCAATGTATGCAAGATTTGAGGAGATGGTGATTGCATCATAAGCGCACACCTTCTGACATTTAGTGCAACCTATACAAGCTACTGCACACGCCTTTTTTGCCACACCACCCTTATCTTTATTAATACAGGATACAAATATCCGTTTCCCCTTTGGCCCCTTGTTTCTTAACTCAATTATCATCTTAGGACAAGCCTTAACACAAGCTCCGCAAGCTGTACACTTCTCTTCATCTACCTCAGGAAGACCTGTTCTGGGATTCATCTTAATTGCATCAAACTCGCAGGATAATTCACAATCTCCCTGTCCAAGGCATCCGTATCTGCAATCTGTATCCCCTGCATACAAAGAAGCCATTACAGCACAAGAGGTATAACCATCGTAGTTATTTGATTTGGGTCTGTTGTCGCAATTTCCGTTGCATCTTACCACAGCAACCTGAGGCACCTTTTCTGCAACAGTTCTGCCAAGGTATTCCCCAACTTTTTTCATTACATCATTCCCGCCAACCGGACAAAATAATCCGTCCATTGTCTCCGAGTTAACACAACCCTCCGCAAAAGCCCGGCAACCCGTATAACCACATCCGCCACAGTTTGCTCCCGGCAGAATAGTCTCAACATCATCAATCCTTGGATCTTCAACCACTTTAAATTTCTGAGCGGTAAAGTATAGTACCAGTGCCAGCACCAGCCCCAGAACGGTAAGGCTTGCAATGGTAAAGATAATTGTAGCTGTCATATAATTAGTTCAGTTTCTCGATTGTAAAAACATACTCTTTGCGGAACCTCTCCCTGAAGAGATAAACAATTAAATAGTAGAGAGCAAGCCCTCCTAAAATTGCCAATCCTGTTAAAAGATCTCCGGCTCCGGCGGCAGACAAAGATAGTAATATTGCTACCAGAATCAACAAAGGAATCAGATAAGATATATACAGAGCCTTATGTCCAAGAGTTTTAGCAAGCATAACATTCACTCTCTCACCAGGCTCGTACATAATATAACCGGTGTTTGCAACCTCAACAACTTTTGCCTCCACTTCACCCAAAGAACAGGCCCCTTTTGCGGCACAAGCCCCACAGGCAGATTTATTCATTATCTCAACCGTTATGAACTCCGGGCTTATATCAATAATGACACCTTCGTGTTCAATTTTTTCTCTGTTCTTCATTTGTGTGCAATCTTACTTTTCATAGGAAACTTCAGGTTTTCAGTACTTTTAAGCGTCCCAAAAAGTTTCCCTATAATTATCTCTACCTCAAATCCAAGAGGTATCTTATTTTCATCATCTGAAATCCATAGGATCATCTCTTTATCACCCTTAAAAACAGTTCCTGCGATAAGTTTTACAGCGAATTTAGCTGTATTGAAAGTTCCAAGTCCGGGTATCCTCTTAACCTCCCTTCCAATGTACCTGATTGATATATCAAATATATCATCATCTATTACAAATGAAACCGGATATGTTGTTCCTGGAATATCATTTCTGTAATCCAGTGTTCTGGCATAGTAAAACATTGTAACAATGTCATAAGTGCAGAGAGAGCCCTTCAAAAGTGTATCTTTCTGGGGATTGTCATATTTTTGGGTTAGTGATCTAATCTGATTATCAGGTAGAAATGTGATATGGTTTTTCATCCTGTATTTACCCTCCTGAACATTTCTGTGAAAATAGAAGGGCCTCATATTACCCGGGAAAAATTTGGATTCATAGTAATCCCTTACTTTAAAAAAGAGATCATAAAATCTATAGGTCTTGCCTTCAACTATTGCGTGAAAATGGGGTCCCGCAGCTCCGCTGTTATTAAACTTAAGTCTTGAGGAGCCCTCAGCAACAGAGGAGACAACCCCTCCCCAGTTATAAGAGAGGGAGTATAACAATACCTCTCCATCCTGAAAAGGAAGATCAGAGAGAGAGCCTGCCCTTGGCGGCGGACAGTTGGATTGTTGTGAAAAGGAGGCTATCGGCACCGATAACAGGAATATTAATATGAGGAGCCTTTTAACCATTTTAATTCTTTAAGAGTCAAAATCTGAATTTGGTATAAATTCCGGAGTGTTATTCAATTTAGACCCGTATGTATGGACAGTTCCTGCCTGGTGCAATCCGGAAAAATCAGGGTCATTAATATCTACAAACTTAACCTCTGAGTGTCTGAACCTCATTGAGACATCACAGACGGCTCCATTTCTGTGCTTGGCAATAATAATATCAGTAACGCCTGCCATTGCCGGATCTTCCGTGAGCCCATAGTAGTCCTGACGGTGGATAAATATAACAATATCGGCATCCTGTTCAATTGCTCCGGATTCTCTAAGGTCACTTAATTGTGGCCGTTTGTTTCCTCCCCTTGTCTCTACTGCCCGGCTTAACTGCGAGAGTGCAATAACAGGAACATTCAGTTCTTTGGCAATTGCCTTTAGTGATCTGGAGATAGCAGAGACCTCCTGCTCTCTCATACCCCTAAGTTCAGGAGGGCCGCTCATCAGCTGAAGATAGTCAATAACAATTGCCTTAACCCCTGCGTTGAGAACAAGCCTTCTTGCCTTTGACCGCAACTCATATATTGAGAGTGAAGGAGTATCGTCTATATACAGTGGGGCTTTAATCAGCTGAGCAAGCCTGGTATTTATCTGAGTCCATTCATAATCCTCCAGCTTTTTACCACCCTTGATCTTATCTGCAGGCAAACCTGTCTCACTTATCATCAACCTTTTCACAAGCTGGAGAGAAGACATCTCAAGAGAGAAGAAGGCAACAGGAATATTATGCTCTACTGCCATATTTCTTGCCATTGTTAATACAAAAGCGGTTTTACCCATTGATGGCCTTGCCGCCAGGATAATAAGGTCAGATGGCTGCCAGCCCAGTGTTACCTTATCAAGAGATGTGTAACCTGATCTGACCCCTGAAAGGCCGTCAGGTTTCAACTGGCTGTTGTGCAGTTCATTTATAGCCTCCTCAATTACAGACTTTACAGGTCTGGACTCTCGTTTAATATTCCTCTCCGTGAGAGAGAATATCTTTTGCTGAGTTGCATCAAGAAGATCATCAACAGGAATATTATCGTCAAATGAATCTTTCTGAACCTCGTATGAGATAGAGATTAGCTCTCTTTGAATATATTTCTGCAGCAGGAGCTTTGAGTGATACTCAAGGTGAGCTGCAGAGCTGATTCTCATACTTAATTGCGAGAGGAAGGCATTTCCGCCAACAACTTCAAGATCTCCGGTTCTCTTAAGCTCATCAGAGACTGTAAGAAGGTCAACAGGATAGTGCTTGTCTGACAGGGTCTTTATAGCATTAAAGATCTTTCTGTGAGCATCCTTGTAAAAACAGCCGGAATTGATTATCTCCATTGTATCCGGAACCAGGTTGGGTTCCAGCATAAGAGCCCCCAGAACGGCCTCCTCAATATCAAGCGCCTGAGGTGGCTTTTTCCCCATATCCAGACCCAGAGAGTCCAGATTCTTCTCTTGTGTCTGCTTTCCCTTGTTGTAGCTTTTTGCCATATGTTCAAAGTCTGTCTAATGCTGCGGCAATAAGTGATGCCGAATAAATAATCTCTTCATCTGTTATTGAGAGCGGGGGAGCAATCCTGAATGAGTTTTCATCAAACAGGAACCAGTCACTCATAATACCCTCTTCGATCAGCAGAGGAAGAATCCTTTCAGCAGCCCGGCTCTCACCCAGATCAACTGCAAGGAGCAATCCCACCTGTCTTATCTCTTTAACTGCAGTATGATTCTCAAGTATTGTTTTGTACAATAGCCCCTTTCTATCTGCATTGGCTATCCAATCCTCTCTGAGTAATATCTTGAGAGATGCCAGTGCAGCTGCACAGGATACTGGATGCCCCCCAAAAGTTGTAATATGACCCAATACAGGATTTGACTGCCACTTACTCATTAGTTCAGAAGAAGCTGCAAGTGCACCCAGCGGCATACCCCCTCCCAATGCTTTTGCTAAGGTAATAATATCCGGAACAACATCCCATTTCTCAGCGGCAAAAAGTTTTCCACATCTTCCAAATCCGGTCTGTATCTCATCAAATATAAGTATAGTCCCTGTTTGAGTACATTTTTGCCTTACAGCTTCAAGGTAACCCTCTACAGGAATCCTTACACCTCCCTCACCCTGAACCGGTTCAATAATAAAAGCGGCCGTTTTTGCGGTAATAAATTCCAGGTCCTCTATACTGTTAAATCGTATATGTCTTATATCAGGCAAAAGAGGCCTGAAAGCATTTTTGAATTTTTCCGAGCCCATAAGGCTCAAAGCACCATGGGTGCTCCCGTGATATGAGTTGATACAACTGATTATCTCTGTTCTGCCTGTTGCTCTTTTTGCGAGTTTTACCGCAGCTTCATTTGCCTCACTTCCTGAATTTACATAGAACACAGCGTCTAAATTACCGGGAAGATGAGAGGCAAGAAGAGCGGCGTGTTCAACCTGCGGTTTCTGAATAATCTCACCGTAAACCATAAGATGCATATGCTTTCTGACCTGCTCACAAACGGCACCGGTAACTTCAGGATTTGAGTGACCCACATTTGAAACGGAGACTCCTGAAACGAGGTCAAAATATCTTTTTCCCTCAGGTGTATATAAAAAGACCCCCTCCGCTCTCTGAATTTCTAATCCCAGAGGCGAGGGGGAAGTCTGACCTACATGTCTTAAGAATTGCTCCCTTAATCTATAGGGCTCTCTGAACATTATTCCTGCTCAAACTCTGCATTCACAAGAATTCTTCCGCAATACTCGCAAACAATAATCTTCTTGCTTTGAGCAATATCCATCTGTCTTTGAGGCGGTATCTTGTTAAAACATCCAGAGCAGGCATCTCTTCTTACTGTTACCACAGCAAGTCCGTTACGGGCATTTAAGCGAACCTTTTTGTATGCAGCAAGCATTCTGGCATCAATTTGTGCTTGTATGCCCTCTGATAACTTAATAAGTTCATTCTCCTCCTTTGCAGTCTCTGCAATAATAGAATCCAGTTCACTCTTTTTTTGCTCAAGATCTTTCTCCCTCTCTTCAAGTGCGTTAACAGCACCTGCAAGAGCACTCTTCTTTTCGGCAAGAAGCAGAGTATTCTCTTTAATTCTCTTATCTGCCAGCTCTGTTTCAAGACCCTGGAATTCAATCTCTTTAGTAAGAGAGTCATACTCTCTGTTATTCTTTACATTATTTTGCTGAGCAGTATACTTTTCAATGAGAGATTTTGAATTTTCCAAATCCATCTTTTTCTGATAGATTAGTCTCTCAACATCCTTAATCTCAAGCTTAAGATTATCAACCCTTGTTTTTAATCCCTCTATATCATCTTCCAGATCCCTAACCTCAAGAGGCAACTCCCCTCTCAGCAGGTGTATCTTGTCAATCTTACTGTCGGTCTGCTGAAGCTGGTAAAGGAGATTTAATTTTATCTCCATTGTGAGGTCTCCCTCGCTGTTTGTGCTCTTCTGCAGAGATATGAAAGTTCCACCATCCAGCGGAGTCTCAATAATCGGTTTCTGTTTTGTTGCCATAACCCTCTTAATGATAGTATATTAAATTATTATTGTTGTCAGAAATGCGAACTTTAAAGGTAGGTATTTTTTTTGATAGTATATCTTTTAGTAGAGTGAGTACCTCATTCTCACTCTCAAAATGGCCAATATCCATAACCATAAATCCCTCTTCACAAAGGAACTTGTGATATGAAATATCTCCGGTAATTAAAACCTGAGCACCTGCTTTTATAGCCCTTTCCACAAGGGAGCCTCCGCTTCCTCCGCAAAGAGCCACCCTCACAATTTTCTCAACAATTGGTTTTGAGTGTCTTACTACCTTTAGATCAAATCTCTCTTTAAGAAGAGAGAGCAGCTCGGCCGGAGTTACCGGATTTATAAGGTTTCCGATAACCCCCAGCCCGGTGTTCTCATCCTGGGGATCTAAAATTTCTGTATTCCGGAGACCTATTCTGTCTGCCATCAAACCGCTCACGCCCGGAAGAACCTTATCGGCATTTGTATGTGCTGAGTAAATCACTATCCCGTTTTTTATTGCATCCTCAACCATCTTCTCAACCAGAGACCCTTCTGCCACCCTTTTCAGAGGTGAAAAGATCAACGGATGGTGGGTGATAATCATATCGGCCCCACTCTCTACAGCCTCTTTTATGACAGAGGGGGTACAATCAAGAGCCAGCAGGGCAGATGAAACCTCTTTTCCCGGACCGCCTATAGTGAATCCTGAGTTGTCCCAGCTCTCCTGAAGATTGCCGGGTGCAAATTCCTCTATTGCAGCAGCTACTAATGAAGCCTTAATTTTCATAACATCTTCTGGATTTCCTGCAATCTATCCTTAATTCCTGTCAGAGTTTCTATTACATCTACTCTTCTGTCCACACCATCTTTATTATCCTTCATTCTGTTCTGAGCACCCTCAAGAGTCATCCCTCTCTCTTTAACAAGATAGTATATAAGCTTGAAGTTGGATACATCGTCAGCTGTAAAAAGCCTGTTACCCTTTTTATTTCTTGCAGGCTTAATAAAATCGGGAAATTTCTGCGCCCAGAATCTTACAAGAGAGGTATTCTCACCCAGCAAATCAGCAACCTCCCCAATTGTATAGTAAAGCTTCTCCGGCTTGAACTCTTTGTAAGGCATGGTATAGTATTTTTAAAATTATTAATCCAGCGACTGACCTGTGTTAATGGCAATCATCAGCATCTCCCTGTACTGTTCCGGTTTGAGATCTGCAAAGAAAAAATTAACAGGCTCAACAGGTTTTCCATCAAGGTGAACCTCATAGTGAAGATGCGGAGCAAATGAAAGGCCACTGTTTCCAACCCTGGCAATAACACTGCCCTGTTTAACCTGCTGCGATTTTCTTACAAGGATATCTCCCAAATGCGAATATACAGTTTTATATCCACCCCAGTGCTCAATAACTATTTGATTACCTCTTCCTCTGTCAGATCTTGATATATCTGAAACTACACCATTGGCAGAGGCAATGATTTCTGTCCCTAAAGCGGCAAGAAGGTCTATCCCGTTATGCATCTCCATTGTTTTGTAGAATGGATGGATTTTCATTCCCAGACTTGCCCCTGTCTGATTTACCGCTAAGCCTTTTACAGGTAAAATCGACGGGATATCCGTTGCATTTTCTGCTCCGATAAATTCGTTGTATATATGGCTGAGTTTCTCTCCGGCTGCACTGACAAGTTTCTCTACATCTGCCGATTTTACAACTGAGAACTTAACAATATCCATATCTCCCAGGGAGTCCAGCTTTTCATAAATAGCTGCATCGTATGATGAGTTAACCAGGTCAGGAGGTGCAGATTTAAAAATATTCATGTAAATCTCTCTGTCTCTGGTCTGTAAATCTGAAAGAACATTCTCAAGAAGATTCATCTTCTCTGCCGCGTTATTATACTCCTGCTGCATCATCTCTCTCTCTTTAAGCAAACGCTCCTCCTCATTCGTATTAAATATGAGAGCAGCTATAATATAGTATAATATTGCCAGAAGAATACTGCCAAGAATATAACCAAGGATAACCTTAAGCCTTCCCTTTATACCCAACTTATCCTCTACAAACTTAAGCTGATCTTTATTGAACTTGTACTTACTCATCTCTGCTATCCTTTAGGTTGGGATGCGGGCGAGACAAGTGCCAGGAATGCATCCGATTCGATGTCCCTGTTATAGTAATTCAATGGATTAACCGGTCGGTTTCTGTATATCACTTCGTAATGAATATGCGGCCCCTTTGATCTCCCTGTATTGCCCATAATCGCAATTTGTTCTCCCCTGTTAACCGACCTCCCCATAGTAACAAGAGAGTTCTTCAAATGTGCATATCTTGTCTTGTATCCAAAACCGTGGTCAATAATTATATAATTTCCGTAACCAAAAAAGTCAAATCCAATCTCAACTACTTTTCCGTTGCCGGTTGCGTAAATAGCCTCTCCCACAGGTCCGGACAAATCAACACCTGTATGCATTCTGTATGCACCATTGAATGGATCAGGCCTGAAGCCGAAAGTGCTTGAAAAGCGAATCCTTTTGGCAGCGATATTCACAGGAGGTATTGCCGGTACACAAAGTGCCATCTCATCAGCATTTTTTGCAAGCTGGGATACTTCATCAAACGATCTGCTCTGTATGAATGCTTTTTTATAAAGCTGATCCAGATTCATTACTGTTGAAGTAAGGATACCGGAGCGGTCAACTGTCTCAAGATATGAGTATCTGTTTACACCTCCAAAGCCTGCGTCTCTTACATCCTGAGAAATCTCCTCCATACCGAAAATGGGTCTGTAAACATAGTTATCTCTTATCTGAAGAGCACTAAGTATTCTGTTGGCCTCTTCAAACCTTCTGTTCATCAGAGCCAATCTGTTTGCAAGCTCGGCATTTGTGCTTCTTATACTAAGCATCTTGGGCGTTTCAAGATCCAAATAGCTGGTATATATGAAATAATATCCTACCGAAACCACGATGCTAAGAAGAAATAGCAGAAAGCCCTTCGAAAACCTTGACCTTATTGAAATCCTGTGGATTTCATAGGCAAGTGTTTCAGGATTGAACTTGTAACTTTTATTCTTTGACATCGGGGATTTTAACCTTAAATTCGTGCAAATTTAAATAATTTTAATAAAAAACCTATTTTTGTCATTCATTATAAAATCCTCCGGAATATACAATATTATGACATCTAAAGATATACGTAAAAATTTTCTGGATTTCTTTGCAAGCAAAGGACATGCCATTGTATCATCAGCACCTATGGTTGTTAAAGATGATCCCACTTTAATGTTCACAAATGCCGGTATGAATCAGTTCAAAGACTGGTTTCTTGGCAATGAACCCGCAAAATATCCCAGGGTAGCAGATACTCAGAAATGTTTAAGGGTTAGCGGAAAACATAATGACCTGGAGGAGGTGGGCCACGACAGCTATCACCATACTATGTTTGAGATGCTGGGCAACTGGAGTTTTGGTGATTATTTCAAAAACGAGGCAATTGACTGGGCATGGGAGCTGCTAACAGAGGTATACAAATTAGACAAAGAGAGACTTTATACCACAATATTTGAAGGCAGCAAAGAGGATGGAATATCACAGGATACAGAGGCAAAGGAGAGGTGGCTTAAATATCTTCCTGAAGAGAGGATTCTTAATGGAAATAAAAAAGATAACTTTTGGGAGATGGGAGATACAGGACCCTGTGGCCCTTGCAGCGAAATTCATGTCGACCTGAGGGATGATAGCGAGAGGGCAGAGATACCCGGAAGAGAGCTTGTCAACAAAGGACACCATCTGGTAGTAGAAATCTGGAATCTTGTTTTTATTCAATATAATAGAAAAGCCGACGGGACTTTAGTACCTCTTCCACAGAAACATGTTGATACAGGTATGGGTCTGGAGAGACTCTGTATGGCAATGCAGGGAAAGAAGAGTAACTACGACACAGATGTCTTTACCGGTATGATTTCTGAGATAGCCAGACTCAGCGGGAAAGAGTACGGAAAGGATAAGGAGGTTGATATCTCAATGAGAGTTATTGCAGACCACATCAGGGCAATAAGTTTTTCAATTGCAGACGGGCAGCTTCCATCCAATGTAAAGGCAGGATATGTTATCAGAAGGATTCTTAGAAGAGCCGTAAGATATGCATACACCTTCCTGGGAGTGGATCAGCCATTTCTCTGCCGGCTGGTACCTGTTCTTGCGTCAGAAATGGGAGATGCGTTTCCTGAGCTGGTAAGGACACAGGACCTTATTACAAAAGTAATCAAAGAGGAGGAGGATTCTTTTTTGAGGACTCTTGACAAAGGTATCAGGATGCTAGACAATATAATGACAAAGAATGAAACCCTTAAGACAATCTCAGGGGAAGAGGCGTTTGTATTGTACGACACATATGGATTTCCATCTGACCTGAGCGATCTTATTGCCAGGGAAAAGGGGTTCAAAATTGATATGGACTCTTTTGAAAAGGAGCTAAAAAAGCAGAAGGAGCGCAGCAGAAATGCTACCTCAACTCAAGAGGGCGACTGGAGCGAACTCAGAGAATTCAGCGGAACTGAATTCACCGGATACGAGAGCACTGAATCCCAGTCTCGTATCGCACGGTTCAGGTCAGTAAAAACTAAAAATAAAGAGTTGTTTCAGATTGTTCTTGACAAAACGCCATTCTATGCCGAAAGCGGAGGACAGGTAGGAGACACAGGAGTGCTCATCTCTGAAAATGGAGAGAGAGTTGAAATCATTAACACTCTTAAAGAGAATAATCTCCATATCCACATTACAGAAAAGATGCCGCTGGATCCCTCTGCTCTTTTTACTGCTATTGTTGACAAAGCAAAACGGTTAGCCACAGCAAATAACCACTCTGCTACACACTTATTGCATAAAGCTCTTAGAGACATACTGGGCAACCACATCGAACAAAAAGGCTCTCTTGTAAGCAGCAGCTACTTTAGATTTGACTTCTCCCATTATGAGAGAGTCTCTCCGGAGAAACTCAGAGAGATTGAGGAGAGGGTAAACTCTATGATAAGAGAAAACACTCAGAGAGATGAGTACAGGGGTATACCGGTTGAAGAGGCCAAAGCTATGGGTGCAATGGCTCTGTTTGGAGAAAAATACGGAGATACCGTAAGGGTTATTAAATTTGGTGACTCTCTTGAACTTTGCGGAGGAATACACACATCCAGAACAGGAAATATTGGTCTGTTTAAAATCATCTCCGAATCCGCAATTGCGGCAGGAGTCAGAAGAATTGAGGCTACTACCGGTATTAATGCTGAGAAGCTTATTCATGATAATGAAGAGATTATAGCTTCTGTCAAGGCTATGTTTAACAACACTCCAAATCTTATTGCATCTGTCGGCAAGGTTATTGAGGAGAATGAAACACTAAAGAGAAGAGTGGATGAATTTATGAGAGAGAGGGCTGCAGATCTCAAAAAGCAACTACTCGCAGAGAAGCACTATATAAATGGGATTAATGTACTGATGCTCACAGGAGAGTACAATCCCGAGGTTGTAAAAAACGTTGCATTTATGCTTAGAGGAGAGACAAGCATAATGCTTATAGCGGGCTACTCCTTTGAAGGAAAGGCAAATCTTGCATTGATGTTCTCTGACGATCTGGTATCACACGGAAGAAATGCCGCCAAAAGTATCAGAGATGCTGCAAAACTCATCTCCGGCGGCGGAGGAGGACAACCATTTTTTGCCACAGCAGGAGGAAAAGAGATACAGGGGCTTAATGCAGCTATCTCATTATTGGTTGAAACAGAGACAAAATAGATTAGATTGAAAAAGCTTGACAGATTCATAATTCAGGCATTTCTTGGGCCATTTGTACTTACATTCCTCATCGTGACTTTTGTCCTGATGATGCACTTTTTGTGGCTCTACATTGATGAACTTGTGGGAAAAGGGCTCAGCTTAGCTGTAATTCTTGAGTTTATGGGATGGGGAGCAGCCACGCTTATTCCTCTTGCACTTCCGCTGGCTACTCTGCTGGCCTCAATTATGACAATGGGGAGTTTTGGAGAGAATAACGAACTCCTTGCCATGAAGGCTGCCGGAATCTCTCTTAACAGAGTCCTTACACCACTGGTTGCCGTCTCCCTTTTAATTGCAACCGGAGCCTTTTTCGCATCAAACAATTTGATACCACTTGCTTATGATAACATATACACTCTAAGAGACGACATTAACCGGACCAAAGAGGAGATAAGCATCCCAACAGGTATATTTTATGATGGTATTGACAACTATGTTATCCGAATTGACAAAAGGGATGAAAAGACTCAGATGTTATACGACCTGATGGTATACGACCACTCAAGAGTTCAGGGAAACAACAGTGTCACCATAGCAGATTCAGGAGCAATCAAACTGACTGCAGACAAAAAGAATCTTCTTTTTACCCTGTATAGTGGGAATACATATGAGGAGACCCCTCCCGAGAATGCTGTTGACACCTCTTTCGTGATGCAAAAGATTGGGTTTAACAAACAGGAACTTATAATTTCTCTGGAAAATTACTCTTTTACAAGATCAGAATCGGGAAGGTTCAGCGGAGAGGTTAATGCGCTAAATATGAGAGAGCTCCGCTCCATGAGAGACTCTCTTGACTCTGCATACAGTACCCTGAGAGGTATGCAGGTAAGAACCCTGGTAAATGCTGCCGGATTGACTTATTCCAGACAGCTTGATACATCTATGATAAAATACTACTCAAAGAGGGCAGACCCTGACAGTCTCTATAAATGGGAAAGTATTGAAACAGAAAAAAACGCTTATATTCAGGCAATAGCCCAGTTGACCGGAGCAGTTCAGATAATTGATAATTACTCAATTGATGAGAGACAGTATCCTCTTCCATTAAGGCAATCTAAAATTGCTCTGTACAGAAAATTCACCCTCTCTCTGGCCTGTATTATATTTTTCTTTATTGGAGCTCCGCTTGGAGCCATTATAAGGAAGGGAGGTCTGGGAACACCTTCAGTAATTTCAATTTTATTCTTTGTATTTTATTGGGTTATCGACATATCAGGAAAAAAATTATCCACTGACGGGTCTCTGAGTCCAGGTATGGGAACTCTCATATCCAGCATGATCCTTATGCCGATAGGGATATTCCTTACTTGGAAATCCACAAGAGATTCAAACCTATTCAATCCTGACAAATACATTGCTTTTTTTAAGAAAATTGCCGGCTTCAGAGAGACCAATCAAAATTGAATCAAATGAAAAGAGTTGTATATATGGGAACCCCCCGGTTTGCAACAGAGCCTTTGAAGGCACTGATTGAATCGGGCTTTGATATTGCCGGAGTTGTTACAGCACCTGATAAACCAAGTGGAAGAGGGCTTCAGTTAAATGAAAGTGATGTTAAAAAATTTGCTTCCCAATACAATCTTAACATACTTCAACCAGTCTCACTTAAAGATCCTGATTTCATAAAATCCCTGCAAAACCTTAAGGCAGATCTCTTTATTGTTGTTGCATTCAGAATGCTGCCAAAAGAGGTCTGGAGCATTCCAAAATACGGATGCTTTAATCTCCATGCCTCACTGCTCCCTCAGTACAGAGGGGCTGCCCCTATTAATTACGCACTAATAAACGGAGAAAAAGTAACCGGAGTAACAACATTCTTTATTGACTCAAAAATTGACACCGGAGAGATACTTTATCAGGAAAAGTGTCTTGTCAGTGATAATGATGATGCAGGGACACTCCATGATAAACTAATGATACTGGGCTCTTCGCTTGTTGTTAAAACAGCAGATGCAATCTTCAGAGGGGAGGCTCTTCCAGCTCCTCAAAAAGTGGATAACTTAAGCTTGAAAAGTGCACCAAAATTAGATAAAGAGATTTGCAGAATTGACTGGGGAAAGACAAACATGGAGATATGGAATCTTGTAAGAGGTCTTAGCCCATCACCTGCTGCATTTACTGAATTTATTAGCAACAGTAAATCAATTCAGATCAAGATACTCTCTGCAGAGATTACAACTTCTGGAGAGCATGGCTCTCCGGGCAGAGTAATTAAAGAATCAAAGAGCTCACTTATAATTAAATGTGGCACAGGTTTCTTAAGAATATTAGAACTTCAGCCGGCCGGCAAACGGAGGATGAAGGCATCAGAATTTCTGGCTGGTCTTAAAGAGCCGGACAAATGCTTTATGAAATAATGAACAGCAATATTGTTATACTGGCAAACGGAGATTTTCCCCGTCATCCTGTTCCTCTTAAACAACTGAGCGGAGCAGACAAAATAATTTGTTGTGATGGTGCTGCCGGGGCACTGGTAAATGCCGGGATGGAACCTGATTTTATTGTTGGTGATTTGGACAGCCTGGATTACACTGTCAGGGAGCGTTTCATAGAAAGAACAATTCACATTCCTGAGCAAGAGACAAACGATCTTGCCAAGGCCTTTTATTATTCACTTGGGCTTAACCCATCAAAAATTACTATACTTGGAGCTACCGGTAAAAGAGAGGATCATACGATTGGCAACATATCCCTTCTAAGTAATTTTGCCGGAAAAGCCGGATTCCCTGTAGAGATGACAAGCGATTACGGAATATTTCATCCAATTTTCACCACTACTACATTCAAAGTAAAAAAGGGGAGCCGGGTATCAATATTCTCCCTGGATTGCGATTTGGCGATGGAATCAGCCGGACTGCAATATCCGCTAAAAGGGGTTGTGTTTGACTCATGGTGGAAGGCTACTCTAAACATAGCCTCATCTGATTCATTCACCCTTTCATTCCCATCCGGAAGAGTTATAGTATTTATATCGCACCAAGAAAAATAATTTTATCAGGTTGAGTGAGATATAGAATAACAAAAGAGGCCCGCTAAAAAACAATTTTAGCGGGCCTCCAGGCAATTTCTTAGTGCGTAAATTATTTTACCAATTTATTAAGTTCAGCTCCGGCTTTAAATCTTACAACTTTCTTTGCCGCTATCTTAATCTTCGCACCTGTGCGAGGATTCCTTCCGTTACGAGCATTTCTCTCGTTAACTGAGAATGTTCCAAATCCTACGAGAGTGATTCTCTCGCCTTTTTTCATTGCTCCACCTGATACTTCAATGAATGCATCAAGAGCTTTTTTTGCGTCAACTTTTGTAAGTTCGGCCTTAGCTGCGATTGCTGAAATCAAATCTGCCTTATTCATAATTTAAAGTTTAGATTGTTGAATTACTTGTCTTTGTACAAATATACTTTTATTATTCAAAAAATCAAATAATAATCTCAAATTTTCATATCCCCTGTTGCTCTTTAATTTATACAAGAAATAGATGAAAAAAGGAGATTTTATTTTTAAAATCGTAAGTTAGGAAATTTATCAGCAAGTTAGAGCGTCAATTGCGTTGTTTTATCAAAATATTTTCAAACTCCTCTATTCTCTTTAAGAACTCTTTATATTCCGGACTCTCAGGAAACAATGGTCTATGCTTTTTCATATCTGCCAAACGCTTATAATCTTTAAGCAAATCACGGGAATTGTCATCCAAGGCAAAATCTGAAAACCTCTCCCATATATAGTCTGAAGCATCTTTCGAGAGATGAAGCAAATCAGATGAATAAAACCGGTAATCTCTGAGCTGATCCATTACAATTTCAAAGGAGGGGAAATAAATCACATTTTCATAACTTGCGGCAAGTTTGTGTATTGCCAGTATCAGTCTCGATTTGCTGGCCATATTCTCTACTGCACCATCCTTCAGGTGCCTCACCGGGCTGACACTCATAAACCACTTTTTTTCTGCCATCTTCTCAATAAACGGGGCTATGGCATCATAACATTCATCCACACTCATAGAGGTTCTTACAAAGGCTGATGCGGGTTGTTTATGACAATTTGAAACAACCCTGCCGTCCGATTGCCTGGTATAAATCCATGTAGTCCCAAAAGTCAGAGCAATAGTATCAGCCTTGGCCATAAAATCAGAATCCCTCAGGAGGGAGCTGTTTATATTTTCAATTAATGAATTAGCCTCCATAGAAGAGAAGTCACCCGAGTGGTAAATACTTTTATATACAGAGCCATCTTTTACTAAATCCTCTATATCTAAAGGTGTTCCCTCTGAAAGCCTTTTTAAGGAAAGAGCAATTGATGCAGGATTATACAAAACACCAAAAGGATTGACCAGTACATTGAATCCACTCTCCATCATTCTTGTCCCAATCTCTTCTGAAAAACAAGAGCCCAGAAACAACATCTTACTTTTATAGGAAAACAGATGCCTGGATCTGCCTGCCTCCACTTCAGTAAACCATTTCATTTAATATTATCCTTTATTTTATTTAATCCTGCCCGCATCAGAGGTGACTCTTTAAACCATTTATTAAAATAATCATCCTCCATATTCAGCCAGGATTCATCTGATATCTCTGTAATCAAGTTACCAGATTCCCCGTGTAAGAGGGGACTAAAACTTTCCCATGATGTTGTATCACCTTTAGAGGACCAGGGACATGCATTCAAACAAATATCACAACCAAAAATCCACTCTCCTTTTGAAGCCGGGAACACCTCTTCACTTCTCACTCTGAGTGATTCAATTGTCTGATAAGAGATACATCTTCTTGAATCAATAACTCTCGGAGATACTATTGCATTAACAGGACAGGCATCAATACACCTGCTGCAACCTCCGCACCCCTCTCTGACTCTCTCTCCGTACAAAACCTCCCTGTTAAGAAGTATAACTCCTATTAAAGTGTGAAGCCCATATTTTTTACTTATAAGAAAGGAGTTTTTTCCTATAAAACCCAATCCCGCCCGCGCCCCCCAGGCTCTCTCAAAAACCGGTGCAGAGTCACAAAACACCCTGTATTTTAAATCTGAATCTCTCTCTTTAAGAGTAGCGCAAATTTTGTAAAGTTTATCTTTAATAATCTTGTGATAATCGAGTCCGTAAGCATAACTGGCAATCCCCGGAAATGATCTCTCCTGGATAATCTTTGGTTTATATGGAGCTAAAAAGCATAAAACAGATTTTGCTCCATCCAGAAGTAAAGCAGGATTCTCTCTGAGATTGATGTTTTTTACCAGATATTGCATATCTGCACAGTATCCGTTTGAAACAGATTCTTCCAGAAATGCCCTCTCCTCCTCCAAAGCAGATATCTCTGCAGCACCATACTCGGCAAAACCCTCTTCCGCAGAAAGTCCTCTTATTATATTATCTCTTTCTAAAGGGGTCATACAAATAAAAACTACCTTAATTATAAAAATATGTAATCAAAAATAGATTTTTCCTATAAATTTTATACATTTGTAACCAATTTTTCTTACAGAATCAAAAGTTCTAATATATGAATGTTTTAGTGGTTGGTGCCGGTGGACAAATTGGCACGGAGCTGGTTCCTCATCTGCAGAAAGTCTACGGCGAAGATAATATAATTGCTGCAGACTTAAGACCAGAAGTTGTTGAGAGACTTTCAAAGGTATCAAGAGCAGTATCTCTTGATGCTCTTGATGTAAAAACATATGCAGACACTGTAAAACAGTACAAAATTGACCGCATTTACAATCTGGTTGCTCTGCTCTCGGCAACAGGAGAGAAAAACCCTCTCCTGGCGTGGAATATAAACATGGGTGCTCTCTTAAACAGCCTTGAAATTGCAAAAGAGTATAAATGCTCACTTTTTACACCCAGCTCAATAGGAGCTTTTGGTAAAGATACACCCCACAAGGATACTCCCCAGGATACAATTATGAGACCTAATACAATGTATGGTGTATGTAAAGTATCCGGAGAGCTTCTAAGCGACTACTACTACAGCCGGTTTGAGGTTGATACCAGAAGCGTAAGATTCCCGGGAATCATATCCAATGGTTGTCTCCCCGGTGGCGGCACTACCGATTATGCTGTCGAGGTCTTCTATGAGATAATCAAGAGTGGCAAATATACATGTCCTATACCTGAAAATACATATATGGATATGCTTTATATGCCGGATGCATTAAATGCCTGCACCCGCCTTATGGATGCAGACCCAACAACTCTTATTCACAGAAATAGTTTTAATGTTACTTCAATGAGTTTCTCTCCAAAGAGACTTTTTGCAGCAATATCAAAAAGAGTCCCTGATGCAATATTTTCATATGAAGTAGACCCTGTTAAGGCAGAGATATCGGCCTCATGGCCTGACAATCTGGATGATAGTTGTGCAAGAGAGGAGTGGGGCTGGAATCCTGAATGGGGAATGGAAGAGATGATTGAAGATATGCTCTCTGCTATCAGAAAGAAACTAAGCTGAACCTTTTTTAACCTTTTTTAATAACCGTGGAGAGAGGCTGGCCAAAAGTAATTGGTTAGCCTTTTTTCATATTATCAGTTATCTGTATCAGCCCGGAAAATCCTCCCCATCTTCGGGAGCCAATGTTTTTCTTAGCTGATACAGATAACTGATAATTAGAAGAATAGGAGCGTATTTATTAACTTTAGCCGGGATCTCTCTTTTATTTGGGTGCTATCCTGTAAAGAAAGAGAGCTACTGCTCCGTAGAGAATATTTGGAACCCAAAGTGCCAGCCAGGGAGGTAAAACGCCTGAATGGACAAACATCTGGCTAAATCTTAAAAAAAGTATATATGAAAAACTTAGTGCTATTCCTATTCCGATATTGATTCCAATCCCCCCCCTCTTCTTTTTTGAAGAGAGAGAAACCCCCATTAGTGTTAGAATTATTGCAGCAAAAGGGAGAGCGAGGCGGGTGTGTTTTTCAATTTGTGCATACTTTATCATTTTATCACCTCTTAACTTCTGCGTTTCAATCATATTATTCAGCTCACTCCTGTTCAGAGTCTGTACTACATTGTTTCTCTTGCTCAAATCCTCATAAGTGAGATTAATGGTTGTATCCATCACATCTCCCCGTGTAATTTTCTGCCCCCCCCTGTCATCAAAGGATCTCATAAAGTAATTGTAGAGTTTCCACTTACCGGAAAGGCTGTCCCATATGGCATTTTCTGCTGATAGCTTTGAAATCATCTTATGTCCATCCATCTTCTCAAGTGTGAATTTCACTCCACTTTTGCTGTAATTGCTAAAGGACTCCATATAGAGAAACTCACCGGGATTAATTTGGTAATGAATATTTCTGTTCGTATTGACTAACTGTTTTTTTACATATTTATTCTCAAATGCCAGCCGCCCCTTATTTGCAGGAGGGATTATGTAGAGATTCAGAACAAGACTGAATATTGTAATAAATATTGCCGACAGCATATACGGGTAGAGTAGTCTGTTAAAACTGACACCTCCTGACAGGATTGCAATAATCTCACTGTTGGCAGCAAGTTTTGAAGTAAAAAAAATAACAGTTATAAATACGAACAAAGGGCTGAACATATTTATAAAATAGGGGATAAAATTTGAGTAGTAGTTAAAAACAATCTGATTAAACGGAGCCTGACTCTGAACAAAATTGTCAATCTTCTCACTAATGTCAAATATGATAACAATTCCAATAATTATAAGCAAAGCCGCCAGGTAGGTTCCTATGAACTTTCTGATTATATACTTGTCAAGTATAGTTGGTCTTAACTTAATCATTTCTAAAGTTTTGTCTCAAGTCTCTTGACCATAGTCGTTTTCCATGAAGAGAAGTCCCCTTTGCAAATATGTTTTGCAGCCTCTCTGACAAGCCACAAATAGAAGGCCAGATTGTGCTCGCTTGCAATCTGAGCACCCAGAATTTCCTGAGATATGAAAAGGTGCCTCAGGTATGCCTTTGAATATGTATTATCTACGAAGGATACACCATTTGGATCTATAGGAGAAAAATCATCTGCCCACTTTTTGTTTCTTATGTTTATTACTCCCTCTGATGTAAAAAGCATCCCATTTCTGGCATTCCGCGTGGGCATTACGCAATCAAACATATCAATACCCCTGGAAATTCCTTCAAGGATATTTGCCGGAGTCCCCACCCCCATCAGGTAACGAGGTTTATCTTTTGGCAGGATTGGATTGACCACCTCAAGCATCTCGTACATTTGCTCAGTTGACTCTCCTACAGAAAGACCACCTATCGCATAACCCTCCCTCTCAAGCGAGACAGCATGATCTGCAGCTTCTCTTCTTAAGTCCGGATAAACGCACCCCTGCACAATGGGGAAATAGGCCTGAGAGTGCCCGTAAAGGGGCTCTGTAGAGTCAAAATGTTTACACCCTCTCTCCAGCCAACCCTGAGTAAGTTTTAAGGAGCTCTTTGCATAAGAATGAGTTGAATCTCCGGGAGGACATTCGTCAAGAGCCATAATTATATCTGCTCCGATTATTCTTTGAATATCCACAACATTCTCAGGTGAGAAAAGATGTTTTGAACCATCTATATGTGAGCTGAATGTACACCCTTCGTTTGTCAGCTTTCTCTTTTCAGAGAGAGAGAATACCTGATAACCTCCGCTATCTGTGAGAATAGGAGCATCCCAGGCACTAAATTTATGAAGGCCTCCGGCCTTTCTTAAAATATCTGTTCCCGGTCTGAGATAAAGATGATAGGTGTTGCCAAGAATAATCTGAGCTTTAATATCTTCTTTAAGGTCCCGGTGAAACACCGCTTTAACGGTACCAAGAGTGCCAACCGGCATAAAAATAGGAGTATCAATCACTCCGTGGTCTGTGTAAATTTTTCCACATCGCGCAGAAGAGCTGATATCTGAAGCTGTCGTTTCAAATTTCATTATTTAGTAGTCTCGATTGCCTCTGGTTTGTGTTTGTATTTGAAGAAAATAGCAAATAATATTCCAATAACCAATGCGTATCCTGCAAAGACAAACCATATCTCAGGCCAGGATTTCATGCCCGATACATCTGTGAAAGCATCAACAACCCAACCACTGGCCATTCCTCCAAGGAAAGCTCCAATACCATTTGTTACAATCATAAAGAGCCCCTGAGCACTTGCCCTGATCTCAGGCTTAGCCTCTGTCTCGATGAAAAGTGAACCTGAGATATTGAAGAAGTCAAACGCAATTCCGTAAATTACCATTGACATAATAAGCAATACCAGTCCGTCACCAGGATTTCCAAGTCCAAAGAGAGCAAAACGCAGCACCCAGGCAAAAATACTCATTAGTACAACAACCTTTATTCCGAATCTCCTTAGGAAAAACGGAATTGCAAGAATGAAGAGTGTCTCAGACATCTGTGAAACAGACATCAGAATCCCCGGAAATCTGACTGCAAATGTTGTGGCGTATTGAGGATCTTTTGCAAAGTCATGCAGAAAAGGCTCTCCAAATGTGTTTGTAATTTGCAGAGCCGCTCCCAGAAGCATTGCAAAGAAAAAGAAAACGGCAATTTTCTTATTTTTGAAAAGGACAAGGGCATCTAGTCCGAGAGCAGATTTAAGTGTATGCTTTTTTTGCAGGGGTGATGGAGGACATGATGGCATAGTAAAGGCATAAATCCCCAGAAAAAGAGCAGAAACAGAACCTATCTGAAGCTGAAACGGGCTTAATGTCCAACCTCCAAGGTCAACCACCCACATTGCTACAATAAATCCTACTGTCCCCCACACTCTGATGGGTGGGAAATCTTTCACTACATCCATCCCCTCTTTTTTCAGTATGGCATATGACACAGTATAATTTAGAGCTATAGTGGGCATAAAGACCATTGCATTGAGGAGCATTATCCAGTACATTGAAGAGGGGTCTGTAATCTCAGAAGCGGTAAAAAGCAATATTGCCCCGAGGATATGACAAATTCCAAGCAGTTTCTCTGCATTAATCCATCTGTCCGCAACCACACCAAGCAAACCAGGCATAAACAGAGATGCAAGTCCCATAGTTGCATAAATTGCACCAACCTCTCCGCCGGTGAAATTCAGTTTTACAATTAAATATCCTCCCAAAGAAATTAGCCAGGTTCCCCAAAGGAAAAACTGGAAGAAATTCATCAGCGTTAGTCTTAGCTTAACATTCATATTGTTTCTGTTTTTTTCCAACGGCGTAAATATACGCATCATCCAAGCTTTTTGCAAATAGCCAAAACTGTTTTTATCTCATCCGGCTCTGATTCGTTATGTCCTGTAATTGGTCTAATAGATGCACCCTGAAATCTCATTTGAGATGGCATCCATTTTTTTGCCGAGAAATGAATCTCTTTAAAATTTATATGGTTATACAACCCTTCGATGTTTTCAGAACTCACACCACTTCCCGCCAGTATGGTTATTCTCTCTCCGGCTCTCTCAATTATCTGTTTAAGATTTTCTCTCCCCTCCGATGCAGTGTCATACAATCCAGAAGTCAGTATTCTTTTGCATCCACAGGAGATAATATCTTCAAGGGCCTCTTCCCAGTCCCGGCACCTGTCAAATGCCCTGTGAAAGACAACCTCCATCTCTCCCGCAATCTCCACAATCTCTCTGAGTCTCTCTTTATCAACATTACCATCTCTGTCAAGAAAGCCGACAACAACTCCGCCGGCACCAGCCTCTCTGGAAAACCTCACATCCTCTTTGATAATCTCAAACTCCTCTTCATTATACAGAAAATCACCCCCTCTCGGTCTTATGAGGACCATTACACCCAGTTTCAAATTTGAACTGCACCATCTGATTAATGCCGGAGATGGTGTAAGTCCACCCTCTGAAAGCCCCTGGCATAATTCTATCCTGTCTGCTCCTGCTCTGTCTGCAGTAATTGCTGAATTCAGGTTATCTGCACAAACCTCTGTTATAATTCCCATCCTTTATTATTTTTTGCAAATTTACAGCATTTAGGATAAAGAAAAACCGGCAACCTTTCGGGTATGCCGGCTTTTTTCAAAAATTTGAAAAAAGATTACTCCTCTTTCTTCTCTTCGCTCTTCTTTGCCTTTGGTTTAGCAGGGGCCTTTGCCTTTGCTTTCGGCTCAGCATTAGTCTCCTCCTTTACCTCAGTTACATCGGCCTTTTTAGTACGGCCCCTTCTTGTTGAAGGCTTCTTAGTCTCAGGTTTTGCAGATGCAATCATTGCTTCGTTAAAATCAACAAGTTCAATCATTGCCATATCAGCAGCATCACCCTGACGGAAACCGGTCTTAAGAACCCTGGTGTATCCACCCGGACGATCGGCAATCTTAGGAGCAATTGTGCGGAAAAGTTCTGCTACAGCCTCTTTTTGCTTCAGGTAAGAGAATACCATTCTGCGTGAGTGAGTTGTATCATCCTTTGATTTGGTAAGTAGTGGTTCAATATAAACTCTCAGTGCTTTTGCCTTAGCAACAGTGGTCTCAATTCTCTTGTGCAAAATGAGAGATGATGCCATATTTGCAAGCATCGCCTTGCGATGTCCGCTCTTACGGCCCAGGTGATTAAATTTTTTATTGTGCCTCATGTTTAATTACTTTCTTTTCAATGTTATACTTTGTTACATCCATGCCAAAGCTCAGCTTGAGTCTCTCAACCAGCATATCGATCTCTGTAAGTGACTTCTTTCCAAAATTCCTGAACTTCATCAGTTCATTTCTCTGAAGAGAAACCAAGTCTGCAAAAGTCTCTATATCTGCTGCCTTCAGGCAGTTCAGAGCTCTAACAGAGAGTTCCATATCTGAAAGTTTTGTGAGGAGCAGGTGACGCATTCTGAGGGACTCTTCATCAAGCTCATTGCTTACCACTTCAATAGGTGTCTCAAGAGAGATCTTCTCGTCTGAGAAAAGCATAAAGTGATGAATAAGTATCTTGGCAGCCTCCTTAAGAGCCTCCTTAGGATGAATTGAACCATCCGTTGTTATCTCAAGGTTTAGCTTTTCATAGTCTGTTTTCTGCTCTACACGCCAGTTCTCAACGAAGTATTTAACATTCTTTATCGGGGTGAAAATGGCATCAATTGGAATGAGTCCAAAAGGTGCATCCTCAACACGGTTCTCTTCAGCTGGAACATATCCTCTTCCCTTGTTAATTCTCAGCTCCATAGTAAGCGCAACAGATGGTTCCATTGTGCAAATATGCCACTCAGGGTTGAGAACCTTGAATGATGAAAGCTGTTTTGAGATATCTTCCGCGGTAAACTCCTGCTTTCCGCTTACAGTTACGGTAACAACCTCTGAGTCTTCCCCCTCAACCATTCTTTTGAACCTTACCTGTTTAAGATTAAGTATAATGTCAACAACTGTTTCAACTACACCAGGTATGGTTGCAAATTCATGATCTACACCCTGGATCTTGATAGAAGTTACTGCGTAACCCTCAAGAGATGAGAGCAGGATGCGGCGCAAAGCGTTACCGACTGTGATGCCGTAACCCGGCTCCAGCGGACGGAACTCAAAACGACCGAAAGTATCGGTTGATTCGAGCATTATTACCTTATCCGGTTTTTGAAATGCTAATATTGCCATTTGATTTTTTATTTAGAGTATAACTCAACAATTAACTGCTCGTTTATGTTTTCCGGAATTTCAGTTCTGTCCGGCAGGTTGAGAAGTTTTCCCGACAGTGATGCCGCATCCCACTCTATCCAAGCATATCTGCTTGTACCACGAGAGATATTGTCCTGAATAACCTCTAAACTCTTTGACCTTTCACGCACGCCAATGATGTCGCCCGGCTTAATCAAAGTTGAAGGAATATTGCAAATCTCACCATTTAAAACAATGTGACAGTGTGTTACAAGCTGCCTTGCAGCAGCTCTTGAAGGGGCTACACCCATTCTGTACACAAGATTGTCGAGGCGAGTCTCAAGCAGGAAGAGCAAGTTTTCACCCTTGCGACCTTTCATCTTTGAGGCCTTTTCATATAAGTTGCGGAATTGTCTTTCAAGAATTCCGTAAGTATATTTAACTTTTTGTTTTTCCTTTAGCTGTGTGCCATACTCGGAAGTTTTCTTGCGCTTCTTTGTAAGACCATGCTGTCCCGGAGGATAGTTTTTCTTTTCGTAACTTTTATCGGGGCCAAAAACCGGCTCTCCAAATTTGCGGGCAATTTTTGTAGAAGGCCCTGTATATCTTGCCATATTAACTTATTTAAATCAATTATTGATAGTTTATACTCTACGGCGGCCTTTTGGACGACAACCGTTATGAGGAAGCGGAGTCACATCAACGATCTCTGTAACCTCAATACCGGTACCGTGTATTGTACGAATAGCCGACTCGCGGCCTGCACCCGGTCCTTTTACATATGCCTTAACTTTACGCAGTCCAAGGTCAAAAGCTACTTTAGCACAATCAGCTGCTGCTGTTTGAGCAGCATAAGGAGTATTCTTCTTAGAACCTCTGAAACCCATTTTGCCTGCAGACGACCAGCTGATTACCTGACCTTCGTTGTTGGTCAGAGTAACAATTACATTGTTAAAAGTAGAAGAGATATGGGCTTGCCCGTATGCTTCAACCTTTACAACTCTCTTTTTATTTGTTGTTCCTGTCTTTTTTGCCATGATCTAGGTTCTATTTAGTTGCTTTCTTCTTGTTAGCTACTGTTTTCTTCTTACCCTTACGAGTACGGGCGTTGTTCTTAGTAGACTGTCCACGTGTAGGCAGTCCCAGACGATGTCTGATGCCTCTGTAGCAGCCAATGTCCATCAATCGCTTGATGTTCAGTTGTACCGATGAACGAAGTTCACCTTCAATTTTGTATTCCGATGCAATCATTCCACGAATTGCAGCAATTTGGTCATCATTCCAGTCTTTCACCTTTGTGTTATAATCAATCCCCAGTTTGGTAAGGATTGCCTGTGAAGAACTGCGACCAATACCGAAGATATAGGTAAGACCTATCTCTCCGCGTTTGTTTTTTGGTAAATCAACTCCGGCTATACGTGCCATATGTATCTATTCTCTTTATTGTTTACAATTTAAATTAACCCTGGCGCATCTTGAATTTTGGATTCTTTTTGCAAATTACATACAAGCGACCTTTGCGCTTTACAATTTTGCAGTCTTCGCTACGCTTTTTAATAGATGCTTTAACTTTCATATCTGTAATTATTATTTGTATCTGAAAGAAATTCTTCCTTTTGTCAAATCATACAGGGACATCTCAACCCTCACCCTGTCTCCGGGTAAAATACGGATGTAGTGCATCCTCATCTTGCCGGAAATATGGGCGATTATAACATGACCATTGTCCAACTCTACGCGAAACATCGCGTTGGAAAGGGCCTCAATTATTGTTCCCTCTTTTTCTATAGCTGCTTGTTTAGCCATATATTGTTAATAGTACTCCTTATAATTTAACTTTTGTTGTTCTCTATAAAATCAAATGTCGACAAGACATCGGGTTTCCCCTTTTTAACCACCACCATTAATTCATAGTGTGCAGATTTCTTCTTATCAGTTGTGCTTAGGGTCCATCCGTCATCGTGAAGATAGACATTTCTGGCCCCTGCATTAACCATTGGTTCGATGCATATCACAAGACCTTCAGTAAGTTTTTTCCCGTCACCTCTTCTTCCGTAGTTTGGCACTTCTGGTGACTCGTGAAGTTTAGTTCCGATTCCGTGCCCAACCATCTCTCTTACAACAGAGAAACCCGCCTTTTCAACGTGCTCCTGAACTGCATAGGAGAGATCTCCCATCCTGTTCCCGTGTACTGCTTTTTCAATTCCTTTATAGAGAGACTCTTTTGTAACTCTAAGCAGCTTTTCAGTCTCCGGAGAGATCTCTCCTACCGGAAATGTATATGCCGAATCACCATAGAATCCCTTCATATAGGTTCCACAATCCAGTGAAACAATGTCACCCTCAGCCAGTCTGTAATCCGATGCAAATCCATGGACCACAACATCATTTACAGATATACAGAGAGTATAGGGAAAACCACCATATCCAAGGAACGCAGGCACAGCGCCATTGTCACGAATAAATGTTTCGGCAATTTTATTAAGTTTCAGGGTTGTAACACCCGGGGCAATATGCCGTCCCACCTCCGCAAGAGTTTTTGAAACCAGGAGAGCATTCTCTCTAAGTATCTCAATCTCCTCCTCAGTTTTTAGTCTTATCATTATTTGAAAGAACTTAATGAGTCATTACATTCCTGAGCGGCCCTTCAGACGACCGGTCTTCATAAGACCATCGTAGTGGCGCATCAGAAGATGACTCTCTATTTGCTGTAGTGTATCCAGTACTACACCTACAAGAATCAACAGTGAAGTTCCCCCGTAAAACTGGGCAAACTGACCGTCAACTCCCAACATACTGGCAAAAGCCGGAAGGATTGCAACAATCGCAAGGAAAATTGATCCCGGAAGCGTAATGCGAGACATTATTGAATCAAGGTATTCGGCTGTTTTCTTACCGGGTTTGATACCGGGTATAAATCCGCCGTTTTTCTTCATATCTTCTGCCATCATTGTAGGATTCACCGTTACTGCCGTATAGAAGTAAGTGAAAGCCACAACCATGAGTCCAAATATAAAGTTATACCAGAATCCCATAGGATTTGTAAGTGTAGCGGCAATTCCGCGAGTTGCGTCAAAGCCGGCAAAAATCAGCGGGAACATCATCAGCGCCTGTGCAAAGATAATCGGCATAACACCGGCTGCATTTATCTTTAACGGGATATACTGACGAACTCCACCATATTGTTTGTTACCAACAATCCTCTTGGCGTACTGAACAGGAATCTTCCTTGTCCCCTGTACCAGTGCTATAGTAGCAACAAATACAAAGAAAAGTATTATGCCCTCCACAATAAGCATCAGAACACCACCTCCGGCGCTTTGGCTCACTCTGGCTCCACCCTCGGCTAAAAGGGCAAAAGGCAGTCTTGCGATGATTCCCACCATGATTATGAGTGATATACCATTACCTAAGCCGCGATCGGTAATGCGCTCACCCAGCCACATTATGAACATTGTTCCACCAACGAGTACTACGGTTGCAAATACATTAAATGTAAACCCTTTAAAAAGGAATGCCGCTTCAGGAAGCTGCACATGCAGGTTTGCCATATAGGCAGGCCCCTGAAGTGCAAGAATAACAATGGTAAGATACCTTGTCCACTGGTTCATCTTTCTCCTTCCGCTCTCTCCCTCTCTCTGCAACTTCTGGAAGTATGGAATCATAATTCCAAGAAGCTGTATTACGATAGATGCCGATATATACGGCATTACGCCCAGGGCAAAAATTGAAGCATTTCCGAATGCACCACCCGAGAACATATTGAGAAGTCCGAGCAATCCTTCGGATGCCTGACTCTGCAACTGATCCAACTGAGTAGGGTCGATACCCGGAAGAACTACATAGCTTCCAAGGCGGTAAACCAATAACAAAAGTACAGTGTAAACTATCCTCTTGCGAAGTTCCTCTATCTTGAAAATGTTCTTGATTGTTTCAATAAATTTTTTCATGGGCTTCGTTAGATTTTTGTAGCCTTACCCTGCTGTGCCTCAATCTGTGCTATGGCCGATTTTGAAAATGCGTGTGCTGTAACATCAAGTTTAGCGGTAAGATTACCATTCCCTAAAATTTTAACCTTATCATTTTTTGATATAAGACCAAACTGGGCAAGAACATCAAGATTGATAATCTCGACTCCCCTCTTCTCATTCAGTTCCTGAAGAGTTGAAAGGTTGATTGCCTTAAACTCCACTCTGTTGATGTTATTAAATCCAAATTTTGGCAGCCTTCTCTGGAGAGGCATCTGACCTCCCTCAAAGCCCGGCTTGCGTGAGTAACCGGAACGAGACTGAGCACCCTTGTGACCACGGGTAGAAGTACCACCGTGACCCGAACCTTCGCCCCTTCCAATCCTTTTTTCTCTGCCTGTGGCTCCTGAAGCTGGTTTTAGATTATGTAATTTCATTTCAATGCTCTCCTATTAGTTAATTTCTTCAACCTTTACAAGGTGTAAAACTTTTTCTATCATACCCTTGATCACAGGATTATTTTCAACCTCCACTATCTGGTGGATTTTGCGAATTCCAAGAGAGGCCAGGGTTGCCTGCTGTCTTTCTGTAGCGCGAACGCTGCTTTTGACTTGCGTGATTCTAAATTTTGTCATCTTCTTTCCTCCTAGCCTTTAAATACCTTATTCATTGGAACACCACGCAAACCTGCAACGGTGTATGCATCCCTCATTTCGAGAAGAGCTGCAACTGTAGCCTTTACAAGATTGTGAGGGTTTGAAGAGCCCTTGGATTTTGCAAGAACATCGTGAATACCTACAGATTCAAATACTGCACGCATCGCACCACCCGCCTTTACACCTGTACCTTCGGCAGCCGGTTTCATAAATACCCTTGCTCCGCCAAATTTAGCCTCCTGCTCGTGAGGGATTGTCTTTTTGTTAAGTGGAATCTTTACGAGATTTTTCTTAGCATCCTCAATACCCTTAGAAATGGCTGTGGTGACCTCGTTTGCTTTGCCCAGGCCGTAACCTACAACACCTTTTTCGTCCCCAACCACAACTATGGCTGCGAAGCTGAAGTGGCGCCCACCCTTGGTTACCTTGGTAACCCTCTTAACTGCCACCAATCTGTCCTTAAGTTCCAGATCGGTTGTTTTAACTTTCTTTACGTTTATATTTGTCATAGTCAGTTACTAGAATTTAAGACCACCTTCGCGGGCGGCATCTGCCAAACTTTTAACTCTTCCGTGATACAGGTAGCCTCCGCGATCGAAAGACACCTCATTAATGCCCTTTTCGATAGCGCGCTGAGCGGCAAGTTTGCCTACCAGTTTAGCAACCTCTACTCCGGATTTTCCTTTGCACTCCTCAACTATAGATTTGTCAAGAGAACTTGCATTTGCAAGAGTTACTCCGTTGACATCGTCAATAAGCTGAACATATATCTGCTTGTTACTTCTGAATACAGCCAATCTTGGTCTTTCAGAGACACCACTCACAACTTTGCGAATACGGTGCTGTATTCTCTTTCTTCTTTGTATTTTATTTAAAGCCATATCTCTTCTCCTTATTATTTAGCGCTGGCAGATTTACCTGCTTTACGACGAAGTTGTTCACCCACAAACTTAATACCTTTTCCTTTGTATGGTTCAGGTTTACGCAGCGAGCGTATTTTAGCAGCTACCATACCCAGCAGTTGCTTGTCATGGCTGGTAAGTGTAAGCACAGGGTTTGCACCTTTTTTTACAACCTCTGCGCTGGCTTTTACTTCAGAAGGTATCATCAAGTGAATGTCGTGAGAGTAACCAAGACTCATCTCAATAACTTGTCCCTTAACTTCACAACGATAACCCACACCTACAAACTCTTGTTTGATAGTGAATCCCTGAGATACACCGGTAACCATATTCTGAATAAGTGAACGGTATAAACCGTGCATTGAACGATGGCGTGGCTGATCTGTAGGACGAGTTACTTTTACAGTGCTCCCCTCAATCTCCACGGTGATGTCTGCGTCCACTTTCTGAACCATCTCACCCAGGGGGCCTTTAACCTTTACAACGTTTCCCGGCTCAACTGAGAGAGTCACTCCGGACGGAAGGTTTACAGGTAATTTTCCTATTCGTGACATTATTAATAAATTGTTTTAATAAATTATTCGTTTAGTATACATAGCAGATTACCTCTCCGCCAACATTAAGGTCTTTCGCCTCTTTGTCAGTGATGATTCCCTTTGATGTAGAGATAATGGCAATTCCCAGTCCATTAAGTACTCTTGGCATTTGCTCAACGCCCACATACCTTCTGAGACCAGGTGTGCTAATTCTTGTAATCTTTTTGATAGCAGATTTCTTAGAATCAGGATGATACTTAAGTGCTATCTTAATTGTGTTGCATGGAGTTCCTTCTATCAGTTTATAACTCAGAATATAACCCTTTTCGTGAAGAATACGGGTTAATTCCAGTTTCATTTTTGAAGCCGGAATCTCTACAACTTTGTGTCCTGCCATAGAAGCATTTCTAATTCTGGTCAGGAAGTCTGCAATTGGATCAGTCATTTTTTCTTTTTTTATTTTGGTAATGCGACACCCAAAAAGGTGCCCGATATCCAATAATTATTAAATAAATATGTAAACGCGACATCAAGCCGCTAATTTTCTACCAGCTTGCCTTGCGAACGCCCGGTATAAGGCCCTTGCTTGCCATCTCACGGAACTGGATACGGCTGATACCGAAAACACGCATATAACCCTTTGGACGACCTGTAAGCGAGCAGCGATTGTGCATACGAACAGGGCTGGAGTTTTTTGGAAGCAAATCCAGAGCGGCATAATCGCCTGCCTCTTTAAGTGCTTTGCGTTTTTCTGCATATTTGGCACATAGTTTAGCGCGTTTTACTTCGCGTGCCTTCATTGATTCTTTTGCCATTATCTATCTCTTTATATTATTTCTTAATATTTTTGAAAGGCAGACCGAATTCGCGGAGAAGTGCATAAGCCTCTTCATCCTTGCTGGCAGTAGTTACAAAAGTAATCTCCATACCGAGGATTTTTGTAACCTTGTCTATGTCAATTTCAGGGTAGATGATCTGCTCCTTTACGCCAAGCGTATAGTTTCCTTTTCCGTCAAACTTCTCGTTGATACCTTTGAAGTCTCTGATTCTTGGAAGAGAGATAGCCACAAGTCTCTCCAGAAACTCATACATCTTCGCTGCGCGAAGCGTAACCTTCACTCCAATAGGCATACCCTTACGAAGTTTAAAGTTTGAAATATCTTTACGGGAATATGTAAGAACAGCTTTCTGTCCGGTGATAATAGTGAGTTCCTGCTGAGCTATCTCAACCAGTTTTTTATCTGCTGTTGCTGAGCCCACTCCCTGATTAATTGTAATCTTGGAGAGTTTTGGAACCTGCATAACTGAAGTGTATCCAAACTCCTTCATAAGCTTTGCAATTATCTCTTCCTTGTATCTCTTCTGCAGAGTAGGAATGTAACCCTTTGCTACAACCTGAGCCCCCTCAACTTTTGCAGCTTTATCAGCTTTTCCTTTACTTGCAGCCTTAGGCGCTGCTGTTGGTTTTGTACTTGCCATTATTTAATCTCCTCTCCAGATTTTTTCGCGTAACGAACTAGTTTTCCCTTATCATTCAATCTGCGACCAATGCGGGACGGACCACCCTTAACCGGGTCTACCACCTGCAGGTTTGAGATATGAACACCAGCCTCCTGCTTGATAATTCCGCCCTGCGGACTCTTTGCGTTTGGCTTGGTATGTTTGCTTACCATGTTGATTCCCTCAACAATGGCGCGATCTTTATCTGTAAGTACCTCGAGAACCTTGCCTGTCTTTCCGCGGTCGTCTCCGGCATTTACATAGACTGTATCGCCTTTCTTAATATGTAGTTTCTTATTCATATTACTAATACCATTTAATTATAGCACCTCAGGTGCCAATGATACAATCTTCATATAGTTTTCGCGAAGCTCTCTGGCAACCGGGCCGAAGATACGGGTACCCCTTACCTCTCCCTGGTTATTGAGCAGCACACAAGCATTATCATCAAAACGGATATATGAACCGTCCTGGCGACGGATCTCCTTTTTAGTTCTTACTATCACCGCTTTTGAAACAGTTCCCTTTTTAGCGTCACCACCGGGAATAGCACTCTTTACGGTAACAACAATTTTATCGCCTACTCCGGCATAACGGCGGCGGGTTCCCCCAAGCACACGGATACAAAGAACCTCCTTTGCTCCGCTGTTGTCAGCCACCAATAATCTCGATTCTTGCTGTATCATAGCTTATTTAACTTTTTCTACAATTTCTACTAGTCTCCAGCGCTTTGTCTTACTCAGCGGACGTGTTTCCATGATGCGGATGGTATCCCCTTCACTGCATTCATTTTTTTCGTCATGAGCAACAAACTTAGTGGTTTTATTTACGAACTTGCCGTATATAGGGTGTTTTACCTTTCTTTTAACAGCCACAACAACAGATTTATCCATTTTGTTGCTGACCACTACACCAATTCTTTCTTTGCGAAGATTTCTTTCCATGTCTTCTATTTGCTCTGATTTGTTTCCTTCTGGCTCAATACAGTGAGCATTCTGGCAATGTTTCTTCTTGCTTTCTTAATCTGAGATAAATCATCCAACGGAGAAATAGCATGATTCATCTTCATACGCATCAGATTAGCCTTCTCAGACTCGATGCGCTCTTTAAGATCCTTTACGGACAACTCTATAATTTCCTGAGTTTTCATCTTACTTCTTCATTAAATGTTATTCAGTGTAATCTCTGCGAACTACAAACTTGGTAACTACCGGCAGCTTCTGCGCGCCAAGTCTGAGCGCCTCTTTGGCAACTTCCATCGGAACGCCTTCTGCCTCTATAAGAATTCTGCCCGGAGTAATTGGAGCAACGAATCCCTCAGGTGCACCCTTACCCTTACCCATACGAACCTCTGCAGGCTTTTTGGTAAATGGTTTATCGGGGAAAACACGAATCCAAATCTGTCCCTCACGTTTCATATAACGAACAACAGCCTGACGGGCAGCCTCAATTTGCTGACCGGTAAGCCAGCAAGACTCTGTTGTCTTGATCCCGAAAGATCCAAAAGAGAGTTGATTCCCCCTTTGTGCGATCCCCTTCATACGGCCTTTCTGCTGCCTTCTGAATTTGGTTTTTTTAGGTTGTAACATTTTTTCTTTTACAGTTTAACGATAACGGTAAATATCTAATTGCGCTTTGGTCAACTATATTTATAGGCTAAATTTCTGTCCTCCAGATATATATCAATATTGAACATACTTTTAGCGGGTTGCAAATATACACAAAAAAACAAACGTGCAAAAGAATGACGACTTTTTTTACACATTTTCGACAGATTTTTTTTACACCAAAAAAATTGATTTACAGCGAGAGATAGGATTCAATCATTTTTGAATTCTTCGTAAAAAGTCCAGTAAATTTTCCCCCCAGAATCTGGACAACTGATACTCAGTATAACCTCTTTTCATAAGTTCTATTGTCAGGTTTTTCATTTTAGATACATTTTCCAGACCTACTACTCCGCCGCCACCATCAAAATCGGTACCAATCCCTACATGTTCTATCCCGGCAATTTTTACGGCGTGGTCAATATGGTCTGCAATATCTTTAACTGTTACCTGATCTTTTGGTTTGTCCGAGAGAAAGAATCTGCCTGTTGCAATCTGGATGAGTCCGCCTTTTTGAGCAATTGCAAGTATCTCTTCATCTCTGAGATTTCTGTTATGATGCTTTATAGACCACACACCTGAGTGTGAGGCAATAACCGGCACAACACTCACATCAAGCACATCTTTCAGCGTCTCGACTGATGCATGAGAAACATCTATAGCTATTCCTAATCTGTTCATCTCCTTTACTACAGAGACACCAAAAGGAGAGAGTCCGTTATGCTCCTTTAGTGTATCCATCGAAGCATCACATATTTCATTATTTTTATTGTGACACAAAGTTATAGCCCTTACTCCCAGATTATAAAAATAGCGGATCAATGTCAAATCTTTACCAATGGGATAGCCATTCTCAAGGGCAGGCACAACAGAGATATACCCCTCTCTTTTATTGTTTATAAGATCCGCTGCACTATGCGCCACTTTTACCCTATCCTGATTTTCCACATACTCCAGAAATTTCACAAGCTCCCTCTCTGCATTAATTTTGGCATCAATGTGAGACTTATCGTCTCTTGGTCCCTGAGCGATAAAGATTGCAAAAAAGGCTGCATCAAGACCTCCCTCTTTCATCATGGGAAAGGTGACTTGCCCTTTTGTCACGCTATATCCTCTGTCAGGATTATTTAGATGTAGTGCAGTATCATTATGTGTATCCACAGTAAAATATTTTGCGTGAAATTTTTCTGCTGCTTCAGCAAGTTCTTTTTCATTTTGACCCCATAAAGAGGTGAGAGTTAAAGTTAAGATCATTGTGAGAACAAGCTCGGGGAAGTGTTTCATGGCTTTAAATTTGCATGTAATCCTCAAAAGTAAGAAATTTGAGAAATCTGCAATGAAACTTTATAGATTCCAATTTATAAATCTGGCCATTATCTTTTTTTCACAGCTCATTGTTCTCTCCCCTGTCAGTGCATTTGCCCAGGAACAAAAGAGGGGATATGAGGTAGGATACAAGATTGAGGATGGGGATACAGTATATCAGATAAGAATCAGAGATACCTACCTTTTTAACTGGCCGGACAGCAAGAGGAGAGGAAGAGAGTGGAGAGAATTCTCAAGACTTGTATACAACTTCAGAAAGGCATATCCATATGCTCTGATGGCAAAAGAGAAAGTTTTGATAGCAGATTCCGTCCTTGAGAGCAGAAAATTTACCTCAAAGGCCAGGGAAAAATTTATTAAGGATTTTGAAAAACAGCTCTTTGCCGAATTTGAAAAACCGCTGAGAAAGATGACTATATCTCAGGGGAAGTTGCTTTTAAAGCTTATTGACAGGGAGATTGGGCAGAGTTCGTATCAGTTAATCAAAGAGTATAAGGGTGGTTTTAATGCTGTATTCTGGCAGGGTGTTGCTAGATTATTCGGGTCAGATCTCAGAAAACCATATGATAAATTCGGTGAAGACAGAATTACTGAAGAGCTTGTACAAATGTACAATAACGGGACATTTGACTATCTCTTCTACTCTATTTTTTAATCAGGCCGCTCCTCCACTCCATTGTGTCTGTTTTTGACTCATAAAGAAGGTACTCACATCCGTTAATCCACTCTCCAAGTATATACATCCTGCCCCCCAAAGGGGTAACAATTTCCCCGGGAGTATGGAGATGTCCAAATATGAAATAATCCGCCGGAGATGAAATTTCGGCCCTGCTGACATAACCATAAAGAGGATCCTCCTCTCCTCTGAATTTATACTCTCCACCTTTATACAGCCTGTTATGAGTTGACCACTTGTTTGCAAGGGCAAAAGCCCATCTTGGATGAATGTTGCTGAAGAGTCTCTGTAAGGTTCTACTGTGGAATACGGATCTTAATAACATGTATTTTTTATCGTCCCCGGATAAGCCGTCTCCGTGCCCGAGACAAAATGTTTTATTGCCAATTCTGGTATAGTGTGGCTGATCTAAAATTTTTACAGAAAATTCCTCTGTGAAATATCCAAATGCCCATACATCATGGTTTCCCCTGAAGAAAAAAATTTGCACCCCCCTGTCGCTAAGCTTAGCCAGTGCCCCGAAAAACCTTGAGTATCCCTTTGGAATTACATACTTGTATTCATACCAGAAATCAAATATGTCTCCGAGCAGATATAAAGAGGAAGTCTCTGCGGGAAGAGACTCTATAACAGAGACCAGTCTCTTTTCTCTCTCAGAATAATCACTCACCTTAAGACCAAGGTGAACATCCGATATAAAACAAGAGTAATCTCTTTCCAAGTCCATTCAAAAACAATTTAAAAAAGTAAAGAGAGAAGAGATATCGTACCAGCAAATGCACAATAGATTGCAAAAGGGAGCAGCTTTGCTCTCTTAACCAATGCAATCATAACTTTGCAGGCAAAGAGTCCAGATATAAATGCAGAGACAAATCCAAATGCCAGTGCTAAAGGGGAAATTTCCGAAGAGGGTGAAGTGAACTCTCCTGAAATCAGCTCAAGAAAAGCCTCTCCTAAAACAGGTATCAGAACCATCAAAAATGAGAATTTTGCAACCTCTTCCTTCTTTAACCCCAGAAGCATTCCTGTGGAAATTGTTGCTCCTGACCTTGATAATCCGGGTAATACAGCAATAGCCTGAGAGATCCCTATTACGAACGCCCTGCCGTATGTAAGTTTTTTCTCTGAAGGTTTTATAATCCCTGTAAGATAAAGAAGAGCTGCCGTTATTAGCAGAGATATTCCCACTACAAGAAGGCCTGAGCCAAAAATACGCTCTACATAATCCTTAAAGAACATTCCCACCAGGAATACAGGTATCATTGATATTGCAATATAAAGAAGATATTCTGTTTCCTGATTCATTCTGAATTTGAGAAGCCCTTTTAACAAGTCAAATATATCTTTTCTAAAGACAATGATTGTACTCATTACAGTTGCAGCATGTACCACAACTTCAAACTTAAGGTTTGACACATCAATCCCAAGCAATGCTTTACCTATAGTAAGATGTCCGCTGCTGCTGACTGGCAGGAATTCCGTAAGTCCCTGAACTAATCCTAACACTATTGCTTCAAACCACTCCATTTACTTTGCAGGTCTTTTCATTATAGCATAAATCTCAACAACAAATCCGGCAATTATCAGTACAGGTGCTGCAACAATCCGCCTGAAGCTGAATAGCTGATCACCGGTGAAAATATCAGGATCTTTTGTACCACCTCCAATCATAAGCAAATATCCGGCAACCATCAGAGCCAGCCCGACTAAAATAATTATCAGGTTTTTAGGATCTATTGCAAACCTTGGATCATCTTCTGCAATTTTATTTTTCATATTTATTTTATTTAATAGTATAAATCATCTGCCGGAAGCGACAATACCTTATTGAGGACAAGTACAGTGCTTATTACACAAAGCATAATTCCAGATAAAAGAATCCCTGCAAAAAGGTAAATTAGAAGAAGAGGGTCCATCATATCGTGTATCTGAGGAAAATCTTTTTTAATAAAAAAGAGAATTGTCCATAGAATTCCGGATGCAAGTATTCCTGAAATCAGACCCTGTGCAATTGCATGATTAAGAAACGGCTTTCTTATAAATGACCCTTTAGCCCCTACCAACTTCATAGTATGGATGGTGAATCTTTTTGAAAAGACATTCAGCCTTACTGTATTATTTATAAGAAAGAACGATATAAAGAGGAGTAATGAAATCACAATAAGTAAAACGACACCAATTTTTTCCAGGTTCTGACTTACAACTTCAATCAGGGTTCTCTCCCAAACAACCTCTCTGATTCCGGGATTGAGCATAATCTTGGCCTCAATGCTCTCTAAGCTGTCCGGGTTTACATATTCAGACTTAAGATGAATATCTGCTGATAGCGGAACCGGGTTAAAATCAAAGACATCAAGAAAATCTTCTCCTAATATATCTTTCATCTCTTGCGTTCCCCGCTCTTGTGAAATAAAATCTGTGCTTTTCACAAAATCCATTGCAGCAAGAATCTCCGTAAGCGATTTTGCATTCTCCTCTGAGACACTTGCGTCAAATATTACAGAAAGACTTAGATTCTCCCTGAAATAGTCTCTCATGCCGGCGGCATTGATAGCAGCCAAACCGCCCGTACCTGCAAGCACAAGCACCAAAGTAATGCTAATCAGTGAAGAGAGGTACGAATGCAGAAACCTCTTTGCAACACTTTTGTTATCTCGCCTCTTCATATACAAAGCCCCAAAGATATAAAAACTCATCAATTAAATTAAATTTATTATCTTTGTAGTGAATTTGCCTAACTTATACACTATTCTGAATATGAGCGAACCTGTAAGAGTTCTTTTTGTAAACTCGGAGATGGAACATTTCATGCCTTCGTCGACTATTGCGACAGTGGGCAGATATCTTCCTCAAGGGATACAGGAGAGCGGAGCTGAGATCAGATCCTTTGTCCCAAGATACGGAACTATTAACGAACGCCGCTACCAGCTCCACGAAGTTATCCGCCTTTCCGGGATGAACATTATTATTAACGATATTGACAGACCCCTTGTTATTAAGGTGTCATCAATTTCTGCTGCCAGAATGCAGGTTTACTTCATTGATAATGAAGACTATTTCCATCGGAAATATGTCTACAGGGATGACAATGATAATTACTTTAATGACAATGATGAAAGAGCTATTTTCTTTGCAAGAGGCGTGCTGGAGACTGTTAAAAAACTAAGATGGAAACCGGATATCATACATTGTCAGGGATGGATTTCACAATTCTTGCCTCTGTATCTCAGAAAAGTTTACAGTGATGACCCTATTTTTACAGATAGCAAAGTAGTTCTCTCATTATATAATGACTCTCTCGACCTGGAGTTTAACGATGAGACCAGATCAAAAATATTGGTGCCCGGGATAAGGAATAAAGACCTGGAAGTTTTAAATCCGGCAAATGGCATAAATCTTGCTAAGTTAGCCATACAGTACTCAAACGGAGTTATTGCCGGCAGCAGCGAATTGCCAGCAGAACTGGAGTCGGCCATTGCATCATCCCATGCAAAATTTCTCCCATACAGGGAGATAGACCACCCGGAAAACTCTTATATACAAGATTACAAAAATTTTTATGACCAAATTCTGGGTAGAGATGACAAAAAGGTTTAATCCTTCAAAAATTATTGCGCTGACCGCCTCTCTTTTCTTGGTGGCTTCCTGTATAACAGTTGACAAAAAGGCCGGTGAAGGACTTGTTCCATCTGACCAGATATTCAAAATAGCTATTAAGGAGTTTGATCTTCCTGTTCAGACAAAAAGCTCTGACAGTCTGCAGACTATGACTTCCGGAGCTCTTGTGGTTGGAGCAAACAAAGATAGTGACCTGGGTGTTACAACATCATACGGGGCATTCAGAATGTATCCTCAAAAAGACACTAACGGATTTGGAACAGACCCCAGGATAAATTACCTGAGGATGCTTATTCAGGTGACGGGTAATATAGTACTTGATGAAGCTGATAGCAGAATTCCGCAAAACATATACATACACAGACTGCTCACAGATATGGATTCGCTAAAAATTTACAATAATTCCATATCTGAAGCTGACTATGACCCAAATCCCCTAAATCCGGGTGGCAACACATACTTTGGCGGTGACACACTTAACATTGATCTCATCGCAGATTATGGCAGAGAGCTCCTGACAGCATCTCACGAAGAGATGGACAGTCTGGAACTGTTCGTTAAAAGGTTCAAGGGATTTGTAATTAAAACAGACCCTTTACCCGGCTCCCTTACAGGAGGACGATTCAATATTATTGTTCCATCCTCAATTACTATGGCTCTCTCATACAATCACACTGATTCCAGAATACAGAAAAAAGACAGCGTAATATTTTATTATACAACAGACTCTGATTTGAGTCTTAACATAATTAATCACACATCATCGCCTGCTGAATCTGAAAGGCCGGGTGAAAAGATGTTTGTTGAGGGGCTTGCCGGAGTTAAGCCATTTATTGACATGACACAGGTAAAGGGAATAATATCAGATTGGGCAGCCGGTATAAAGATTCCTCTTGATAAGATTGTAATATCAAAGGCAGAACTTATTTTCCCTTACGAATATCCGCAGAACTATAAAGTACTTGCACAGTATCCTCCTCAATTATATCTGGCTACAAAATCAGATGGTAAGGCTTATAACAACAGAAAGTACTACCAGCTTCTCAATGAGATATCCTTTACAGATGATAAGGGTAATATGAACAAATCATTACTTACATACAACCTAAATATTACCTCTTATTTTCAAAGCCTTCTTAAAGGGAAGCTTACAAAAAGTTCAGAGCTGAAGGCTTATATTATGCCTGTATCTTCCAGCACTAATTCAATGACGGGAGAGGTTAATTATTTTATTGACAATACTATCTACTACAAAGGTGTACTAAACGGGAATACAGCTGTTAGAAGACCAAAACTCAAGATAGTATACGCAATTATACCATAAAGAGACAAGCCACACCGGAATAATCTGATGTGGCTTGTTAAATTTTAATGAGACTAAAAGATTATCTCTTTAGCTTATTGAAGATTATACAGGAGTTGTGTCCCCCAAATCCAAAAGTGTTGTTCATTGCAACATTTACCTCCCTTTTTTGAGCTTTGTTAAGGGTAAGGTTGAGTTTGTAATCAATCTCCGGATCCTCATGCTCAAAGTTTATTGTAGGTGGTACAGTTCCTGAATTAATAGCGTGAATACATGCAAGAGCCTCAACAGCACCTGTGGCACCAAGAAGGTGACCGGTCATTGATTTAGTTGAGCTTATATTTAATTTATAAGCGTGCTCTCCAAAAAGACTTTTTACAGCTTTTAATTCAGCAATATCTCCAAGTGGAGTTGAAGTCCCGTGGACATTGATATAGTCAACATCTTCCGGTTTTAATTCGGCATCCTGCAATGCAAGTTTCATAACCTGTAAAGCACCTGATCCTTCCGGATGAGGGGCTGTAATATGGTGAGCATCTGCGCTCAGGCCTGCCCCTGAGACCTCTGCGTATATCCTTGCTCCTCTTTCTATTGCGTGCTCATACTCTTCAAAAATAAGCATAGCTGCTCCCTCACCCATAACAAATCCATCTCTGGTTTTATCAAATGGTCTTGAAGCTGTCTGCCAGTTATCGTTGTTTGTTGAGAGCGCCTGAGCTGAGTTAAAACCACCAATGCTTGGTACCGAGATTCCAGCTTCTGATCCGCCGGTAACAATTATATCTGCCTTACCAAGTCTGATATAATTAAAGGCATCAGTCATTGCGTGAGTAGAGGATGCACAAGCTGACACGGTTGTGAAGTTTGGACCCCTAAACCCATATTTCATAGATATATGGCCGGCCGCAATATCCGGAATCATCTTAGGAATAAGGAAAGGGCTGAATCGAGGAGTGCATCCACCCTCAACATAGCCCTTTATTTCCTGAAACATCGTTTCAATTCCGCCAATTCCCGAACCTACAATTACCCCCACTCTGTCTAAATCTACACTCTCTGTATCTATACCTGAGTCTGAAATAGCCTCTGAAGTGGCGGCAAGAGCGTATTGAGCAAACAGGTCTAGTTTTCTTGCCTCTTTACGGTCAATACCATGTTTTTCAGGATCGAAGTCTTTAATTTCACAAGCAAATTTGGTTTTAAAAAGTGAAGCGTCAAAACGGGTAATCAGAGATGCACCGCTTGTACCATTATCCAGATTATTAAAATATTCCGAGATATTGTTTCCCAGTGGATTTATCGTTCCAATCCCTGTAACGACTACTCTTTTTAATTGCATTTTTCTACTTGTGTAATTATTACTTTGCGTTGTTTTCGATGTATGTTATTGCATCTCCAACTGTAGAGATCTTCTCTGCTGCCTCATCCGGGATGGTTATACCAAATGCCTTTTCGAACTCCATAATAAGCTCAACAGTGTCAAGTGAATCGGCACCTAAATCGTTAGTAAAAGAGGCTGCAGGAGTAACTTCTGACTCGTCTACGCCAAGCTTGTCTACGATGATGGCTTTAACCTTAGATGTAATATCTGCCATAATTTTAAATAGTTAGTTAATAAATCTGGTTTTAGTTATTTCAAAATTAGTTTGCAAAGGAAAGTAAAAAAAACGAATTATAAAAATTTCCGCAAGTGAAACTTAATATCGTTAATTAACTGAGTGGTTATAAGCAGAGTGTAATTATCCCGACGTTTCTCTGTTAAAATTTTTTAATTAACTTTGGTGCTAAAATTCTGATAATGTGTCAAATTAATATCGCCATATTTGCTTCTGGTTCAGGAACAAATGCAGAGAATCTTATAAAACACTTCTCTAATTCAAAGTACATAAAAGTTGTACTCGTTTTGTCAAACAAAAATGATGCCCCCGTACTCGAAAAAGCGAGAAATCTCAATGTACCTTCTTATACTTTTTCAGCATTTGAATTGAATGACACCAGGTTAGTAGACACAATTCTTGATAAATATAAAATTGACTCCCTGATTCTGGCCGGCTTTCTTTTGAAAGTACCAATCAGAATCATTGAAAGGTACAGAGATCAAATAATAAACATCCATCCATCGCTGCTCCCAAAATACGGAGGCAAGGGGATGTACGGGCTTAAAGTTCATAAAGCGGTTATAGAAGCTTGCGAGAGAGAGAGTGGAATTACAATTCACCTGGTTGATGAAATTTATGATAATGGAAAAATACTTTTCCAAAGCCGATGTAATATAATTGAAAACGAGACTCCCGAGTCTCTTGCTTTAAAAATACACTCTCTGGAGTACAGATACTTTCCGGAAATAGTTGAGAAATATCTACTGAGCTTTAAAAAGAGGAATTGCGATCCTGAATGAGACTCCGTTGTATCTTATTCCGTTAAAGGAGAAGAAGATACCAGCTCTTCCCAAATCATCCATTCCTATAGAATACCCAAATTCTGAATGATGTCTCCCATCTCCCGGGAGCCAAATTGATTTTAAGTGCAAAGATTCTGTTATTAGTGGTGTATTGAGAAAAGGCAATCTTTTAAGTAGAAGATACTCCGTATTGTAATTTACTTTTAAATCTATCCAGGAGTCCCTCGTTGAGAGGAGATATCCCCCAAGCATCAAATATCTGTTATCAAAAAGTTCATTGGAGAAAATTTGATCAGAGGCAGCAAAATGTTTATAATCCGGCAATGAGACAACTGAAGATGAGAGAAAAACACCGGCGTTAATATTATATGAGATAGAAGAGTATATGTCTGTTTTAATTTTTTGCCTGATACCTGTCTCTAACCTTGACCATGATGATTTCGCACCGAAACCTTTAAACGCCTTTGTGAACCTGACCATAAATGTGGGGTATGACGACTTTACATACCTCTTGTATCCATTCTCGATTTTGTAGTAATACCCAGGAGTAAATTGAAGAGAGGCAGATGCAACAAGTGAGGATATGTTAAGGAGCTCTCCTCCATATATATTCTCTGGAATATTTAACTCCGGGATAGCTCCAAAAAGACTTTTATAGTCACCATTTACAAGTTGTGAATAGGTATTATACGAAAGATAGAGAGACGATTGCAGCCCATTCGCAATATCTAGTCCTGTTGAGATTTCAATATATTTTTTATCCATCAGTTTAACAGGGTTTATTGCAAATAACCAGGATGAATAGGAGTTGATGAACCTGTTTACCCCCGGGTTATCACTAATATCTGAACTCTCTCTTCCTGCAGATATATTCATAAAACCGTTTTTTAGCGGAGTATGTCTCATACTTAGAGATGTATTCCACAACATAAGCCTCCTTTGAAGTGAGTAGTATGCAGACGCGTCAAATTTCAAAGGGGTCATTTTTATACCGTTATAATTGACAGAAATGTTTTGCCCAAGCTGGTATCCGTCAACAAAATTAAAATCTCCCACAACTTTTGAAAGACCTCCGAATGAAAAAAAGAGATCTTTTGAAATTTTATATTTATGTCCAAAGAGAATTTGTTCAAGTGGAGAGCCCCCTCTTCCACTATTCTGACTCCTTACAGAATCTTTTTTCTCAATTTCCCTGAACTCAATTTTTAAACTATCGGATTTTTGGTAGGAGACAATCTCATCATCCCTTAGTGGAACCTTTCTTACTTCAAGCCAATAGGCCGAGTCTCTTTTATTCGCAGATGAGTCTACCTTAACAGTTGTATTTGATGGAGTCTCTTTTATTTCAAAACTTCTCTCCTTTACGGCTGGCTTTACCGGATTGACCGGATTTGAGATAGTAGAGGAGTTCCTTTTAAGATTAGTATATGTCATTGAAGAGTAGAATCTACCCTCCCCTTTGACTCCCATAACATCAATTGCAGCATTTATGTTATATGTTGTTGGAAGGAAGAGTTCATCTGCAACCTCATTATAGTTTACCTTTATATTAGTCTTAATACCTGATTGTTCAGAGACCAGCTCTGCGTAAGAGACATTCCACATATTATCTACTATATAAAGTGTCCCTGCAAAAAGTTTAGAATTCCCCCTCTTTGGAACAACCAGAATCTTGTTTACCACCCTCCCTGACTCATTTGAAACTCCCTGATAAACGAATCTGTAGTAAGTGAATGCCTTTGGTGATAGAGGAGAGACCAGCCCAAATATCTGAGGATCGTATATTGAAGATTTCATAAGAACAGAGTAATCCCCGGGGCTCATTTCATCGGGGATTGTACTTGAAAAGGCTTTGATTGTATGCTCATATTGATCCGGGAAGGAGAACTTCACAGTTGAAAAAGACTCAAGCAAAAATACCTTTCCGGTGAAGAGATTCACCTTATCCTTCATTGACTTGAGTTTAAGCAGAGCCGGCACCTTGGTTATCTTAAAAGTTCCCTTAAGATAACTATCTGCATCATATTCTCTTACCTGGTACTTGAAATAGGGCGCTTTGGCTATCGCTTTTCTCATTATCACACTACCTCTGTCATCTTTTCTCCCTGAAAAACGGGCCTCGTTCAGTTCGTATGATATCTCATCCAGTACAATAGTCCTGTAAATATTTGATTTTCCTAAATCAATAACAATCTGATCCCTTTTGTAACCCAGAGAAGAGGCCTCGATGGTATAGGTTCCCGGCGACAATTTTGAGAGAAACTCCCCATTTAAATCCGCACTGATTCCGGACTTAAGTTCGTGTATATAAACAGTTGCAAATGGAATACCTTCACCCCTTCTGTCCGTTACTTTCCCTGAGAATATTTGAGCTTTTAACTGGTAAAAGCAAACTGAAAAAATAAGTAAAGAAACTGATTTAAAGAGGCTCCTGGAGTAGAAAATCATTTGTATATTATAGTATAGTATAGTCTAAGGGCACTTTCCAGTATTGAATCATTAAACTTATACCCCTCCCGGTGAATATCGTCTCCATCAAATCCATTGCCTATATCAAAAAAGCAAGCTTTTGAAATACTGGCAAAATGGGCAAAGTCTTCAGATCCCCTTTCCGGAGATTTTGAATATTCAAAATTCATACCCAGTTTTTTTGCATTCTCCTCCACCATACTGCAGGCAAATGCATTGTTAATTGTAGCAGGAAATCTGTCGTGATAAGCAATCTCAACATTTAACATTGCTTTTGAGGATTTCTCTTTCGCAAAAGTCTCAACTCTTTTGCAGAAAAGATTAAGATCCATCTCGTCGTATGCCCTTAAAGTAGCTCTGATTGCTCCTGTTCCGGGTGTTACACCATAATTGGCATCACCTATATGTACATTTATAACAGTGCCCAGTGCAAAATTGCTAAAAAGATTTTTGCTTGAATTTATTCTTTTAATTTCCTCTACTATTTCCAGAATAACAAAAGTAGGATTAGCAGCCTGTTCAGGATAAGCTGCGTGTGAGGGGGAGCCGGTAAATAATAACTCCATTCCTACAGATGCTGCTGCATATACATTTTTGTACATCAGTATTTTATTGAGCTCTTTTTTGGGTTTATTATGAAGAGCAAATGCATAGTCAAAATTCACTCTCAAGCGTGAGAGCTCAGCCACCATTAGTGATGCACCCTCTCCTACCTCCTCGGCAGGCTGAAAAAAGAGCCACACCTTTCCCGGGAAATTTCTGTTTATGGACAACTCCTCTGCGAGGCCGATCAGCACCGCCATATGCCCGTCATGTCCGCATAAATGTACAGGTCCCTTCTCAGTAGGCACAGCATCCATTTCACATCTGAACATCAAAGAATCTCCCTCTCTCTCCCCTTTAAAGCCGGCAATTACTCCGTACCCTCCAATGTTGGTATATAGTTCGTCCGGAGAGAACTCCTTCAGGTGTCTCTCAATAATTAATGCCGTTTTCTCCTCTTTATGAGAATACTCGGGTGAAGAGTGCAATTCTGCACGAATTTCTGAAAACTTCTGTGAATTCATTTTTCAAAATTAGACAAATTTATTCTTGGGCTATATTATTTATCTATCTATTTTTGCGCCTTCGCAACAGATTTTTTATGAACAAACAAAACAGAACAAAAACAAGGCTTTGCTTCAAAAGATGGAAGCGGGCTCCGTGGGCGGTATTTGCATCGCTCGGAAAAGTAATTAAGATTGGAGTAATGAGTGCAACCTGCTCATTATTAGTATTAAAAAGCCAGCCAGTAATTGCTCAAAGCAGTACTAAAGCTGTTAATGACACACTGATAACCCTGGAGGAGTTGGTTATTAACACCGAACGACCCACTCCGTTTCAGCCACTGGTCAGGGTAGTAGCAGTAATTCAGCAGGCAGAGATAGAGCGGGCTGCGGTAAGCAACCTCCCCGATCTGTTGCGCTACCTCCAGGGGACCGACCTCCGTACACGGGGAGGCGAAGGGGTTCAGTCGGATCTGAACATTCTCGGAGGAACTTTTGACCAGACAATGGTTATGATAAACGGGGTCAACTTTACGGACCCGCAAACCGGACACCACTCCCTTAATATTCCGGTTGAGATCTCTCAGATTGAGAGAATTGAAATCCTGCACGGACCCGGGGCCTGGTCTGAGGGCTCGGTGGCATATGCCGGAGCAATCAATATAATCACAAAAAATCCTGCAAAAAGGGGAATGTCACTTACCCTCTCCGGAGGTTCATTCGGATACTTCAAGGGCGATGCAAATCTCCAATATGCAAAAAACGGTGGCAAATGGAATCTCTCCTCCCAGGCGGGAGGAGGATACAGCCGCTCAGATGGTTATTCAGATAATACAGACTTTGATATCCTGAATATATTTACCAGTGTTCTTGCAACAAAGGGCAATAAACACAAAATTTATGCTCAGGCAGGATATCAGCATAAAGCATTTGGTGCAAACAGCTTTTACACTGCAGCATATCCGGAGCAATTTGAAGAGACCAGCCTATACCTCTCCTCTTTGCAGTATACTTATCAGACAGCTAAATGGCAGCTGAAGGCGGTTGCATACCACAGAAGGCATTTTGACAGGTTTGAACTTTTCAGGTATGATCCTGCCCCCTGGTATCAGGGACACAACTACCACAGAAGCGATATTGCCGGAGCAGATATTCAGGCAGCACGCCGATGGGGCAAAGCGGGAACTACTCTAATAGGAGCGGGATACCGATTTGAAAACATCTACAGCACCGTTTTAGGCGACCCCATTCTGGGAGAAGGGGCTCACCTCTCTCCGGAAGGAGTTCAATACACCAGAAGCAAAAGCAGGCAGACCCCATCGGCCTACGCAAAGCATATTCTTCAGCTGGAGAAATGGAGATTCACGGCAGGTGTGCTTGTGGCAGAGAATATGCGCCTCTACGGAGGGGCAAGTGCTGCATACAACATAACTCCATATCTAGAGGCAAATGGCTGGATTAACAACTCTTTCAGAAAACCCACTTTTACCGACTTATACTACAAAAGCCCCAACCAGACAGGAAATATGGATCTTAAACCTGAGGAGGCTATATCAGCTCAGATGGGTCTGAGATATACAAAATCGGGGCTGAGAGGCTCCCTTTCCGGATTTTACAGATATGGATTCAGTATAATTGACTGGACAAGGGAGAGCGGCTCTGATCAATGGCTTGCAAGTAACATTACAAATGTTGTTACTGCCGGTTTTGAAGTGTCATTAATTAAAAACTGGACAAACTCCTTTATGAACAGCGCAGGGGTTACCTACGCATTTTTAGATGTATCCAAAAAAAGCGATGGCCTTCTCTCTCTTTATGCTACCGATTTTCTCAGGCATAAAGCAACTGCATTTGCAGACCATAAAATCTTCGGAAAACTATCTGCAAGGTGGGACCTGAGTTTTCAGAAGAGAGAGGGAACCTGGCTGGGGCCACAATCTACTGAAGTTCCCTATAAAGCTTTTGCACTTGCTGATGTTAAACTGGTCTGGAGTGAGCCAAAATGGAGGGTCTCAGTTGAGGCGACTAATCTTTTTGGAACAGACTACCTCTACCTTGGAAACCTGCCTCAGCCCGGCCGGTGGATAAAAGCAGGGGTGACAGTGTTTCTATAAAAAAATACATTATTTTTACACTTTATATAACAGAATTAAATAATAACTCAAAATATTCTATGAAAAGTAAACTATTCACTATGTTAGTTTCAACAGCTTTGTTAGCGGCCTCTTGCGGAGGAGACTCCGGAAAGCAGCCGGAAGAGCTAATCACAAAAAGCAACATTACAGTTGAGGGGGGAAGGCTCACCCCTGAAGTGATGCACAGTATGGGAAAGGTATCAGACCCTCAGGTATCACCGGACGGTTCAAGGATTCTTTACGGCGTAGCCTATACCAGTATCCCTCAAAATAAAAACAACAGGGAACTGTTTGTTATGAACGCCGATGGTTCTGATCAGAAGCAGCTGACTACCACATCAGGCAGCGAGAGTAATGCAAGGTGGATGAATAACGGCAATGAGATAGCTTATCTGTCAGGCGGCCAGATCTGGATAATGAACTCTGACGGAACGGGTGCAAAAAAGGTAAGCGATTATGAGGGTGGAATAAACGAATTTGAATTTTCACCTGATGGGAGTAAAATTCTTTTTGTAAGTGATATCAAAGCTATCAAGAGTGCTGTGGATATTTGGCCGGATTTGGATAAAGCTAATGGGAGAATGTACTCAGATCTTATGTACAGACACTGGGATCACTTTGTAGAGACTATTCCTCACACTTTTATAGCTGATTTCGACGGCAATGGTATAAACAATATTACAGATATACTGGAGAATGAGCCTTATGAATTGCCTGTGCTGCCTTTTGGTGGTATTGACCAGTTGAACTGGAGCCCGGATGGATTGTCAATTGCATACTCCTGCAGAAAACTTACCGGAAAGGAGTACGCTTTTTCTACAAATACAGATATTTATATTTACAGAATTGCAGAGAAGTCTCACGAAAACATAACTGACGGAATGCCTGGTTATGACACGGATCCGCTTTTCTCACCTGATGGTAAAACTATTGCATGGATATCAATGGAGAGAGCCGGGTTTGAGGCAGACAAAAAGCGCATCTTCATAATGGATCTCGAAACAAAGGTTAAGACAGAACTTACAACGGATTTTCCTTATAATGCCGAGTCAATTACATGGCTGGCTGATGGCTCCGGTCTCTATTTCACCTCATGTGTGAAGGCGCTTACAGGTGTATATCTTGTAAATCTTGCAGACAGGGAGATCAGGCAGGTGGTTAAGGATCAATTTGATTTTGATGCGGTACAGCTGGCCGGAGATAAGCTTGTGGGCACATACAAAAGTATGTCAATGCCTAATGAAGTTGTATCAATTAATCCTGTTGACGGAACATATACTCAACTAACCTTTGAAAATAAGCACCTTCTTGACCAGATAAAAATGGGAAGAGTTGAGGAGAGATGGATTAAGACTGTTGATAATAAGGATATGCATATGTGGGTTATTTATCCACCGGATTTTGACTCCTCAAAAGTATATCCTGCATTGCTTTTCTGCCTTGGAGGACCTCAGGGAACCCTTAGCCAGGGATGGTCATACCGCTGGAACTTTCAGCTTATGGCAGCAAATGACTACATAGTCATACTCCCTAACAGAAGAGGCACAACCGCATTTGGACAGGAGTGGACGGACCAGATTTCAGGGGACTATATGGGTCTCAATATGCAGGATTATTTCTCTTCCGTAAAAGAGATGAAAAAGGAAAAATTTGTGGGCAAAGTTGGAGCTGTAGGTGCCAGCTACGGTGGATATTCGGTATTCTACCTTGCCGGAATTCATAAAGGAATGTTTTCTGCATTTATTGCACATGCCGGTATCTTCAATCAGGAGCACATGTATATGACCACAGAGGAGATGTGGTTCCCGCACTGGGACAATGGTGGTGCACCTTGGGATAATAACCCGGTTGCGAAAAGGCACTATGCAAATTCGCCTCACAAACTTGTAAAAAACTGGGATACTCCTATCCTTATTACTCATGGTGAAATGGACTACAGAGTTCCTGCAGATCAGGGAATGGCTGCATTCAATGCAGCTCAGGCACTTGGTGTACCTTCTGAGCTATTACTCTTTCCTGGTGAAAACCACTGGATCTTAAAACCTCAAAATAGCATTCAGTGGAACAGAGTATTTTACAGCTGGCTTGATAAATGGTTAAAAAACTAAATTTTTTATAAATGATGGTTGTGAATTAACCTGTTAAAAATCATCCTATCTTATTAAAAATAAACACAAACCGATAATGGTTTGTGTTTATTTTTGTTTAAATTTGTCTATTCAGGAAGAACTTGATGTTAATTTGTAACTATATGATTTTTAACTCATTCAGACATATTTCAAGGGATTTGCTTCTGGTTCTCTCCTTAATCTTACTGGTTACTTCATGCAAGCAAGATAGCACAAAGAGTCAAATTACTGAAAAACCAGTCTCCATTTCATTAACAGGTAAAATGCTGATTCAGGGGGATATTAAATCCCCTGTCATAGTAAAGGCATCAAGTCCGGGAGTATCTTCTGCAAAAATTGGCGATTGGAAATTATCTCCCCTAAGTGTTACAAAAGCAAAGGATCCTGTAATAGTTACTTTAGATCACAGCATAATACTGACCCCGGGAGAAAAGAACATATCACTGCCATCTGTTATCAAATACAGGGAGAGAAAAGTTTCGGCTCATCCTCCGGTAAGGGTTGAGGTAAAAGACGCATATGTAAGAGATAAGAATCCGTATAATTTCAGTTCTATTGGAAAACTCCAGGGGTTAAGACACGATCAGGTCAGAGCACTTGATCAGGATAACACAGGTAACATATGGCTTGCCACAGACGACGGATTAGCACGGTTTGACGGTAAATACTTATCGCATTACACAACCGATCAGGGGCTTACAAACAACCTCATCCTTGCAGTATATCACGATTCAAAAGGTAACATCTGGGCTGGAACATTCAGAGGTGGTGCTGTTAAACTGGATGGTGAGAACTTCACAATTTTTTCCAAAGAGGATGGGATGCCGAGTGATATTGTAAACTGGATTACGGAGGATAGTTCCGGTAACATCTGGATGGCAACGGGAGAGGGGATTGTTAAATACGACGGGAATAATCTTACAGTTTATACTCAGGATAACGGCCTCTGCAACAATGACACCCGCTTTCTTCTCTTTGATAAATACGGTAAGTTATGGATAACCACTAATATCGGAGGCATATCAATTTTTGACGGAATCAGTTTTACCAATTACACTGTCAAGGAAGGGCTTCCGCAAAATGAAGCAACTTCGCTTGCCACAGATAGTAAAGGGAATGTGTGGATTGGGCTGTCAACAAAAGGGATTATTAAATATGACGGTTACAATTTTTATCACTACAGCAGCGAACAAGGACTTTTTGACGGGAGTATAAGGTCCATTATTGAAGACTACTTAGGGAATATATGGATAGGAACTACAACAAGCGGTCTTTTCAGGTATGATGGAGTAAGTTTCACAAATTATAACCTTAACGAAGGGCTTGGCTCAAAGTATGTAAGATGCCTTATGGAAGACAGATCCGGTAATATATGGATGGGCACAAGAACTGCCGGGCTGGTTAGATATAATGGAGATGTTTTTACTCATCTGTCAGAAGAAGAGGGTCTTAGCAACAGCCGGGTTATGAGCATTATGAAGGACAACCTTGGGAGAGTGTGGATGGGGACTTTTGGCGGCTATGCGACAATAATGAAAGAGGAAGAGATCTCAGGGACCACAGGAAATTATATGTCATACTTTGGACTTGAGCAGGGCCTTAAAGGGTCTAGAATTTACAGTATTATACAGGACAGAAAAGATAATATCTGGTTTGGAACGGACGGAGGAGGAATCTCATATTTCGATGGAAATAAAACTTATACATATACAACTGATCAAGGTTTAAGTGATAATACCATCAGAGATATATATGAAGATAGCAAAGGGATAATTTGGGTTGGTACATACGGTGGAGGTGTCTCTAAGTTCGATGGTACAACTTTCACAAATTATTCAACTGAGTCGGGTTTAAGCAGCAACAATATACTCTCAATCTTTGAGGATAGTGAGGGGATTATTTGGTTTGGCACGGACGGAGGAGGTATCACATCTCTTAAAGATTCTCGGTTCACACATTTCACAACAAAAGAGGGCTTTTTTAGCGATATCATTTACAGTATAGAGGAGGACAAAGAGGGAAATCTATGGTTTGGAACCGGCGGAGAGGGACTTGTATGTTATAATCACAAAGTATTCACCAGGTATAATTCTTTGAATGGTTTAAATAACGACCATGTTTTGTCTCTGTTTGAAGATTCAACCGGAAGACTCTGGGCCGGGACACGCTTTGGAGTAAACAGGATTGTACGGGATTCAACATATACTATAAAGAGTTTTAACTTTGAAGAGGGCTTTATAGGGATGGGGTGTAACCTGGGAGCGATAGAGGAGATTGATGGAGGAAGATTACTTTTCGGGACAAATGACAGACTAACTATATTTAATGGTGACAGGGAACTGCATAATAATGCTCCATTTACTCTTCAGCTGACCAATTTGATGATGTACAATGAGGAGATTCCATGGACAATACTTGCAGAAAAAAGAGATACAACAATAAGACTTCATAACGGAGTAAAGCTTAAAAACATAAATTTCACAGGCGTTTCAAAGTGGAATAATGTTCCTGAAAATCTCAGCTTACCATATATACACAATTACATAACATTCAAATTTATTGCAGTTACTCAAAATGAAATAAAGAAGGTAAGGTATGAATATATGCTTGAAGGGCTTGACAAACAATGGAATCCACCAGTAACCATTACTGAAATCCCTTATGGCAATCTCTCTCCGGGAAGCTATACATTAAAAGTCCGTGCAGTTTCAAGTGAGGGGGTAAAGAGCAATGAAATTGATTATAAATTTTCTATCAGACCACCCTGGTGGCAAACAATATGGTTTTACATATTTGTTGTATTAGCTACAGGTGCTCTTATTTATTTCTATATAAGATACAGGGAAAGAATCCTCAAAAAAGACAAAGAGCAGCTTGAGAAACAAGTTCGGGAACAGACAGAGGCTCTGCTTGTTAAAAATAACGAACTGGAGGTACTAAATATGGAGAAAGATAAATTATTCTCTATTATTGCACATGACCTACGCGGGCCATTCAGTAGTTTTCTTGGACTAACTGAGATAATGGCAGAGGAGATAGCAACATTTACTACTGAGGAGCTTAAGTCTTTCGCTGAAAACATGAATATCTCTGCAAAAAACCTTTACAATTTGCTGGAGAATCTATTACAATGGTCCAGGCTTCAAAGACAATCAATTCCTTTTACTCCAACATTAGTAAATTTAAAAAGGAGTATCGAGGATAATTTAGGTCTGATTATTGAATCTGCGACAAAGAAGAATATACAGATAAAAGTTAATGTACCTGAAGACTATAACCTGGAAGCCGATGATAGTATGCTACAGATTGTAATCAGAAATATTACTTCAAACGCTGTGAAATTCACCGGAAGAGGGGGAACTATATTTATTTCAGCCAAGCTATCCGGAACAGGAGATATTATTATATCCTTCAGGGATAATGGGATTGGGATGGATGAGAAAATGAGATCATCTATTTTTAAGCTCGACAGCAAGAACGGAAGATCAGGAACTGAAGGGGAGCCAAGTACAGGACTTGGACTTGTAATTTGTAAAGAGTTAATTGAAGCCCATAAAGGCAGAATTGATGTACTCTCAGAAGTTGGAAAAGGGACTGAATTTATTATCACTCTCCCTTTAAAGCAAAGCTGATTTAGAGCCTTTTTTAGTACAATGAGACTATACACTTTATTAACAATCGTTCTAATTACTACTCTTTTCTCTTGTAACAGAGAGAGCAATAAGGAGATTATTAATAACTCGTTACCATCTATAATAAGTATTCGGGGATACATTGTACCAGCTGACTCACTCTTGCCGGCTGACACAACTTTTATTAAGGACCCTTCCGGTTTTCAGGTAAAAAAAATGGGTGCTATTGCTATGACTAATAATCAGAGTAATATCCCACTCTCTCTCAGGACTAGCAGGATGTCAACAACAACAAGAGTTATAGGCGAGGGTGAGACTACAACTCCAAAAATTTTTGAATTTTCCGAAAAGCCAGTGATGGCCGGCACTCCCGAACAAGTTTTAGTTAAAGAGCCCCTCTATAAAGAGATTAATCCGGGCAGTTTCTTCTATTTTAATAAAATGCAAGGCCTCTTACACGATCAGGTTAGAGCACTGGTACAAGACTCGACAGGTAACATCTGGATAGGAACAGACAGAGGCCTTTCCAGATATGACGGTAAGTTTTTCTATCACTATACAGACAAAGAGGGATTGCCTTTAAGCCTTATAAATGTACTATTAATTGATTCAAAAAATAATTTATGGATTAGTACATATGATGGAGGAGTTACCAAATACGATGGTATTTATTTCACAACCATCACAACTGAAGATGGTCTGCCTCATAATCTTGTCAATAGTATCTTTGAAGACAAGCATGGAACAATATGGTTTGGGACAAGAAAAGGGTTGGTTAAATATGAACCGGGAAAACTTACTGTTTTCACTACAGATAACGGACTCTCTGCAAATGATGTACGATCTATAATTGAAGATGGAACAGGCAGAATGTGGATTGCAACTTACGGAGGGGGTATTTCAATTTACGATGGTGAATCGTTCTCTACATTCTCGTCAAAAGAGGGGCTGATACAAGACCATATCTCATCACTATTTGTTGATAGTAAATACAACATCTGGATAAGTACAGCTTATATGGGGATAATAAAATATGACGGGAGGGCTTTGACCACATATACAACTCGTGAGGGTTTGGGTAATAATTCAATAAGAAGCATACTGGAGGATAGAGATGGAAATATATGGTTTGGCAATTCTAATGGCAATCTGACTAAATTTGATGGTGTCTCTATGAGAGTTTACGGGAAGAGTGACGGCCTTATTGCTGAAGCAATAAGAAGTTCTCTTCAGGACAAAAATGGCAACTTATGGTTTGGTACCCGAGGGGCGGGTCTGGTGAGATTTGAAGGAAGATTATTTACTCATTATACATCACTGGAGGGTTTGACAAGTTCCAGGATATCACATATTAGTGTTGACTCAGACGACAAAATCTGGTTAGGTACTTATGGGGGGGGAGTTAGTATTCTCTCGGAAAAAACTGAAAATGGTGTTAAACGCCAGTACATTACTCCATTTGTACTTGAAGAGGGGACTAAAGGAAAATTTGTTTTTAAAACATTAATAGATAATTCCGGAAATATCTGGATTTCCACAGATAATAATGGTCTAACCAAATATGACGGAAATAAGGCATTTAAGTATGACAAAAGTACTGGATTGGCTGATAATATGATTGTCAATGTTTTTAATGACAATCAAAATAATATCTGGTTTTCAACTATAAGAGATGGCCTTTTTGTGATGAAAGGAAATACTCTTATTAACTACTCTAAGAAAAACGGGTTAAGTAGTAATCACATCAGAAGTCTCCTTCAGGATAGCAGAAACAACTACTGGATTGGAACAGCCGGTGGCGGTCTGACTAAATATGATGGAAAAAACTTTATCCACTTCAATAAAAAAAATGGGTTTTTTGCAGATACAATAAACAGTATAATTGAAGATAACAGAGGAGTTATATGGATGGCCTCTAACGGAGAGGGTGTTATAAGACATGATGGCGCCAACTTTATCAGGTATTCGGAAGAGAGCGGGCTTAAGAGTAAATTAGTAATGAGCATTTTTGAGGACTCTAAAGGGAATATTTGGATAGGAACCAGATTTGGACTTCATGAAATTAAGAAAAAGGTCCATGAAAAAATTGATAGTATTAACAGGGTAATATCAATAAACAGCTACGGGATTGAAGATGGTTTTGCCGGAATGGAGTGCAGAAAGGAGGCAATAGCTGAGAGTGGCAACGGTACTATCTGGATAGGAACAGAAGACAGGCTTACGGCCTATCACGGAGGTAATACATACTCTTCAGAATATGTCCCCACAGTTCAAATTACAAAATTAAAGATATCAAATGAGGATGTCCCATGGGAGAAAATATTTAAAAGTCCTGATACTACTTTAATCCTTGCTAACGGAGAGCGAATTAAAGGAGCTAAAATGAGTAATATTTCCAAATGGTACTCATTGCCGCAAAACCTTATACTTAAGCACAATAACAACTATCTCACCATTCATTACATAGCTGCTACACATACTCAGATGAAGAGTATCAGATACCAGTATATACTTGAAGGGTTTGATAATAACTGGAGTTCTTTAACAGAGAAAACTGAGGCCACATACGCCAACTTAAAGAAAGGGAAATACATTTTCAGGGTCAAAGCAATAACTGGAGATGGGATTACGACCGATGAAATCAAATATTCTTTCACGATAAAAGCACCCTGGTGGGGAACGCTCTTTTTTCAGCTAATTATTATTCTGATTATAATCGCTTCAATATACCTTTATATTGAGTGGAAAACAAAGAATGCAAGAACTAGAGTGCTCATATTAAAACAAGAGGTTTCTATGTTTAAAAGCAAGCTCAAAAGAGAAGAGCTCGCAAGAAACAATGCCATAAGTGAACGGGATAAACTCTTCTCAATAATAACTCATGATTTGAGAAGTGCTTTTAATTCTGATAAAACAGACGGCCCTGACAGTACTATTAACACACTGATTGACAATGTTCTTCAATGGAGCAGAATTGAGCAGAACAATATTCAATTTAATCCTGAAAGAATAAAAATTCACGAGGAGCTTAAGGAGGAACTTGAAAACCTCTCCCAAATATCAAAATCAAAGGAAATCACTTTGTACAACAAGATCCCTGTCAATCTGGAAGTTGATGCAGATCCAAAGTTACTTAGAATAATCATTAGAAATCTAATCTCTAATGCTATCAAGTTTACTCCACGCGGAGGTGATATAACAGTAAAAGGTTCTGTTCGTAAACCTGATATGATAGAGATATCTGTTGAAGATACCGGGATAGGGATGTCTGAAGAGATGCAAAAAAGCCTGTTTACCCTTAATTTGGAGAACGGCAGATATGGAACCGAGGGAGAGCCGGGCACAGGACTTGGGCTAATGATTTGTCACAACCTTATTATTAAACACTCCGGGAATATTAGTGTAGAATCAGAGGCAAAAACCGGAAGCCGATTTACTGTCGTATTACCTAAAAACCAGAAAGAATCTTCAGGTTAAGGCACGAGCTATCTGCAACTTCCACGCTAAGTCCTTCTTGATTATTATTAATTCTTTCAAGGAAAAGCTCAGCATCCTTTTCAGAATTAAATTTTATTGATACTATTTTAGATTCATCCTCTTTCCGGAGTATCCAAACTTTATATGAATTTAAATCTTCAAAGAGATACATCCTGCCTGATATAGAATTTGATAAAGAGATTGGGGCACAACAATATTTAAGCACTTGAGAAAGTTTATCTTCAGGTTTTAGGTTCTTTAAAACAATATCAGGTGTAACGAATTCTCCCTGCGCTTCATATTTATTAAACATATATTCAGCAATTTCATATGCGTCAGCCCGGCTTGCCTCTGAATTATTCTCATATACTACAGATAGATAGAACTTACCCTTAATAGCCTGATACTGCTTAGGAGAGGTACAGTCGCATTTGTAAATTTTATCGTATGGCTTACATTTAAAAGCATTCTGGGAAAATATTCCAAATGCAGACTCAGGATTACTCATATCATACATTTCAACAGAATAGATATTCCCTTTAAAATTAATATCCAAAACACTTAACTCCCTGAATCCATACTCCAGATATAAATCACTTCCTCCGTTCATATATCCATACAAAGCCTCTCCTTTATAAATCCTCTCTTTAAGGATATTAATATCGGCTTTATCAGGCTGATTAGTAAAAACAGCCTGAATAAAAACTATTAAAGAGAATAAAATCAGCTTCATAGCATCTCTACATCTAATATTTCTATGTTTTCTCTTTTCCCTTTTCCCAATCCCAGCTCTTCAGCAAGATCTATGAATCTAGAGGCCTCCGGACGGTCAATTTTTTGTATACCTTCAGATACTCTTTTTGCTATTATTACATCATGTCCCACTCGGTCTACCGCAACAGGGTCAGAGCCTACCATAATCATGTTAAAATTACATATAAACTGAGGTTTTGCAGATGGACCTCCATCAAAACAACCTATTAATCCATCAGCTATATTTAAAACTACTTTGTCTCTTAAAGGGGGAAACGCACAAACATATGCACAGGTCTCATGCCAGAGCTTAGAATGAAGGCGGCTTGTGTTTGTTATTGAACCAAAAGCGAGATTTTTCAAACAGAGAGTTGTGGTTGGTCCTGCATTCTTTAAAATTGGAAGATTAATGATTTTTGTTACTCTCTCAGTGACAATTTTTGTAAAATAGGAGTCTTTCCCTTCATTAACCATATATGGGATGGTGTATGAATCGTAACTACCTTCAACATCTGCAAAGAACTTCTGACTTTTTTCAACACGAGCATCGGAGTACAATTTACCTTCATTATCGTAGAATCCACCTTTTTCATCCATGCACTCAGTTCCTGTTATCTCAATTCCGGGATAATTCTCCCGGGTATAACCTGTTTCGTGAAGTTGCATCTCCCTTCTATCCCATATAATTATGTTCTTCCGGGGAATTCCAGCCTCCTCCAACTGCCTGATTACAGCTCCCGTAACAGAGTGAGATGTTGTAAGGAGTCTGCCTGCAACGGGATTCACCTTTAATCCAATAATATCTTTTGGAGTTACAAACTTCCTCCAGGCTCTTTTTAGACTTTTTTCACCTGTTAGCTTTAGCATACCGGCTTTGATCATATTGTAGGCCCTTTGATCTGAAGGAAGACCATCTTGGACCGAAAGCGTATCTGTAACCTTTACAACCCTGCCCGGGTAAAATCCGGGCATTGAATATTTTGTTCTGGGTATAGCAAAAGCTTCTGCAATATTTGTAGCAGGTTTATCATCGGCCATAAACAGCGGAATCCTCTCGGCAGCCTTTACCATGGGAGAAATGGCAATACCGGCTCCCCCTATAGAGAGATACCTGAAGAAGTCTCTTCTTTTCATTATATGAGGTATTAATTGGCTAGTTCAAATTCCAGTCAGTCCCCTCTTTGGTATCTTTAATCTGAATACCAAGGTCTGTGAGTTTCTGACGAATTAAGTCACTCGTAGCAAAGTCCCGGTTCATTTTTGCATCTCTGCGCATTTCCAGAACCATCTCTACAACTCCTGCAAGTATATCTGTATTTGCAGAGTCTGCTTTGTCATCCTTAAGACCCAGCACATTTCCTGAAACGTCATTTAGCAAATCTGACAGAATTGCTAAATCAGCTGTATTGATTAATGTCCCTTTATCTTTAACTGAGTTCACAATTCTTACGGCCTCAAATAACTGAGCAATAGCAACAGGTGTGTTCAAATCATCACACAATGCTTCATAAACACTATCCTTTATAACTTCAAGTCCCTGAATTCTCTCTGCTACAGAAGAGGTCTTAATTTTAGTCAATTCTGAAGCAGCAATAAACAACCTCTTAAGCCCTTTTTCAGCAGCCTGAAGTGCCTCATTACTGAAATCAAGGGTGCTTCTGTAATGTGCCTGGAGAATAAAGAACCTTATTGTCATAGGAGAGTATGGTTGTTCCAGTATTTCATGAGAACCGGTGAATAGCTCTTCCAGTGTTATGAAATTTCCCAATGACTTACCCATTTTTTGACCATTAATGGTAATCATATTATTGTGCATCCAGTACTTAACTCCGGAACTCCCCCTGGAAGCAGTATTCTGAGCAAGTTCACATTCATGATGAGGAAAAAGAAGATCCATTCCTCCTCCGTGAATATCAAATGTATCTCCCAGGTACTTTGATGACATTGCCGAGCACTCAAGATGCCATCCCGGAAATCCTTCGCTCCATGGTGAAGGCCATCTCATTATATGCTCAGGTGCAGCCTTCTTCCATAAAGCAAAGTCATATGATGCTTTTTTATCACTCTGTCCCTCCAGATTTCTTGTGTTAGAGATCATGTCATCAATACTTCTCCCTGAAAGAACACCATAGTTGTAGTGTTTACTGTAGGCATCCACATCAAAATAGACAGAGCCGTTACTTTCGTAAGCAAACCCACTTTTTAAAATTTTCTCAACCAGGGATATCTGTTCAATAATATGTCCGGATGCCCTTGGTTCAATATCAGGAGGCAGTGTATTCATTAATCTCATTGCTTCATGATATCTTAGTGTATAGTGCTGGACTATCTCCATTGGTTCCAGCTGCTCAAGTCTTGCTTTTTTTGCAATCTTATCCTCCCCTGCATCTGAATCATTCTCCAAATGTCCAACATCAGTAATATTCCTGACATATCTTACTTTATACCCGATTTTTCTTAGAAGGCGAACCAGAATATCATATGTTACTCCCGGTCTTGCGTGGCCAAGATGTGCATCTCCGTATACAGTTGGACCACACACATAAATACCCGCCATTCCAGGATGTATCGATTCAAAAACCTCTTTCTTTCTTTTGATTGTGTTGTAAATGTGAAATTTTCTCATATAACGGAATGTTATTTTCAAGCGGGCCCGTTAAGGGCACCGCTTGTTAAATAACAAAAGTACAACAAAATTTTATTCTGAACTCCCGGGTAAATGATGTTTAATTGAAGAGGCTACAATTTCATAGGTCTGTCTGTCAACACCTGCCTTAGTTTGGTAATTAACAGGTTTAATTCTCCCGGTAACAGAAATTGTGCTTCCTTTCCTGATTGCCCCAAAATCAGGCATACTTTTTCCGGCCCAGGCAACAATATTGTGCCAGACAGTCTCCTCCTGCCACTCCCCTTTTCTGTTTTTGTAAGCTTCATTTGTTGCCAGAGAAAGTCTCATTACCTGCAACCCATCCTCAAGAGAACTGATTCGCGGATCAAACCCCACATGCCCTCTTAACTCTACGCGATTAATTGATTTTTCCATTTTGAAGATTTTAATATTCAATACAAAATAAAAACACAGGAGTTAAATAACCCTGTGTTTAAACATTTAAAATCGACTATAAATGCTTATCTATTTTGAATGTTCGATACTGTTTCTTTGGAGCAAAATATAACTGCCATTTTCCCGGCATACACTTGTTATACTGCAGGGGAAGAAGAAGCCGTGAACCTTCCAGTATTCATCTATTGTATAACTTTCAAAATAGGCCATCATTAGTCTCAGAACTACTGCATGACATACAACTATTATTCTCTGGCCATTGTGCCTGTCAAAAAGGGGTAATATAAAACCGAGCGCTCTTTTTTGAACCTCCTCAAAAGTCTCTCCTCCCGGCCCGGGTACAAAAGCAGAGGGGTGTGACGAAAATGCCTGCATCCTTTCAGGCTCCTCTTCGGATGCCTTTGAAAATGACTTACCTTCAAGATCTGACAAATTTATCTCTTTGAGGGCCGGTGATAATTCTAAATTTTCCAGGCCTATCTCTTTTCTGATTATTGTGGCTGTTCTTTGGGCTCTCAAAAGAGGACTCGAATAGACAGCAGAAATACTTTTATCTTTTAAATAAGCACCAAGCATTCTTGCCTGTAACAGGCCCATCTCAGTCAAAGGAGAATCAAGCTGTCCCTGCATCTTTCTTGCAACATTCCACTCTGTCTGACCATGTCTGGTAAAAATTATTTCTGTCATCTTGTACAATATTAATACAAAGATAACCATTTTAGAAACATACATTTTTCATCTGGAATAATAAATGAGTTATAATTGAATTGAGCCGAGTGCTAAATTTGAAATAAAAAAAATGGACCGGATATGTAAAGAGTGCGGTATATCAATTACTGGCAGAAGCGATAAGATATTTTGCAGTGATGCTTGCAGAAATGCCTATAATAATACAGCAGGCAGGTTAACAAAAATTGAAATAGATTCTGTCAACAAAAAACTGATGAAGAATTTAAAAATTTTAAAAAATCTCAGTAATTGCGGAAAACGAAGAGTATCCGGAGAGGAGCTCTCCTCTCTTGGTTTTGATTTCAGATATGTCACATCTTTTAAAAAAAGAGATGACGGGAGAGTCGTGATGCATTGCTACAACTACTCGTATATAAACAGCTCTAATGGAAGTGTTTACATAAGAAAAAAAAATAATTGAGAGTGAATTAAAATATTGCATACATTTGGGATTGAATAATATACCCAAAGTTGGATCTAATTAATTAAATATCAATACAATGAAAAAGATTTTCATTTTTACAATTATTGCAGTTGCATCCCTTTTTCTAACCTCATGTGTAGAAAAATCTGCAAAATACAAAGCGCTTCAAGCGCAACTGGATTCGCTCGGATCTGTTCACGCAGTTAAAAGTGCTGAATTTGAAGAGGTGTTTGCAACTCTAAACGAAGTAGAATCGGGACTTCGTTCAATCAGAGAGGCTGAAAATATTTTGGTACTGCAATCTCAAAAAGGTGGTGCTGAGGTTCAGGAAAATTCGAGAGAGCAGCTTAAATCTGATGTAGCAGCTATTGGAGATGCAATAAAGAGCTACAAGAGTCAAATTGACAAACTTAAGAATGACAGCAGAATTCAATCAAGTCAATTTAAAAAGCGTCTGGCCGCTCTTACAGCCGAACTGGATGCTAAGTCAGTAATGATTGCTGATCTTGGAAGACAGCTTGAAGAGAAAGACAGACAACTAATTGTAAAGACTCAGGAGATTGAGTCACTTGACAAAACAGTAACTACTCTTAAGACAGAAGTAACTTCACTGAGCCAGACATCGGCATCTCAGAAGGAGACAATTGCCACGCAAGACGCCCAGATTTACTCAGGTTTCTACATAATAGGATCAAAGTCTGAGCTTATTGGTGCAAATGTGATGTCAAAGGGAGGACTATTTAAGTCGGCCAAAATTTCATACCAGGCCGAACAGTCTGCCTTTATTAAAATTGACATCAGAGAGGTTACTGAGATTAACACAAATGCAGAGAAAGCAAAAGTTCTTTCTGTACACCCAACAGGTACATACACATTTGAACCTGATGCTAATGGAATGCAGGTTCTCAAGATTTCTCAGCCTGCCAGCTTCTGGGAACAAACAAAATACCTGGTAATACAGACTTTATAACCAATTTATGAAAAGAATCGGAACAATTATTGCTGCCATCTCTGCGATTTTACTAATTAACTCCTGCAAAACAAAGATGACAGATATGAATCCTTTACTCGTCGCTTCAGATAACCCTTTTGAAGCACCGGCATTTGATAAAATTAAAAACGAACACTACAAACCAGCTTTTGAAGAGGCTATTAAAGAGGGGCGTGCTCAAATTGATTCAATTGTGGCAAACAGTGAAGAGCCTACTTTTGAAAACACAATTGTTGCAATGGAGTACGCAGGAAGAAAACTTAACGGAATAGCATCAATTTTCTTTAATCTTAACGAAGCTGCAACTGATTCTGTAATGCAGAATCTTGCCCTGGAGATCTCTCCTCTGCTTACTGATTATTCAAATGACATTATGCTGAATGAAGCTCTTTTTGACAGAATTAAAAGAGTTTATGAAAATAGAGCATCAATGAATCTCAATCAGGAGGATGCAAGACTACTTGAGGAGACCTATAAGGGATTTGAGAGGAATGGCGCAAATCTTCCTCAGGAGGCGAAGATGCGATTTAAGGAGATTAACAAAGAACTATCTCAGCTTTCTTTACAATTTGGCCAAAATGTTCTTGCTGCAACCAACAAGTTTTTCATACATATAACAGACTCTGCCCAACTTGCAGGGCTACCTCCTTTTGCTGTAGAATCCGGTTCCGCTGATGCTTCTGAAAGAGGTCTTGATGGCTGGATATATACTCTGCAATCACCCAGCTATGGACCATTTATGCAGTACAGTGAAAACAGAGAGTTAAAGGAAAAATTATGGAAGGCTTCTAATTCAAAAGCATACAAAGATGAATTTGACAATTCAGCCATCGTTAAGCAAATTGCTGCTTTAAGAATTGAGAGAGCTAATCTTTTAGGTTATGCAACACACGCAGACTATGTGCTTGATGTAAATATGGCCAAAAACGCCGGAACTGTTAACTCTTTCCTCTCAAATCTGCTTGATAAATCTCTGCCGTATGCAAAGAGAGAGGTCTCAGAGATTCAAAACTATGCAAATTCTCTGGGATTTGAAGGTCCTCTGATGCCCTGGGACTTTAGTCTGTACTCTGAGAAGTATAAGAACGAGAAGTATGCAATTAACGATGAACTTCTTAAGCCCTATTTCAAGTTGGAAAATGTCCAGCAGGCAATATTTGCATTAGCTGATTCTCTTTATGGGCTGAAATTTAAAGAAAACAGAGCTATCCCCGTTTATCATCCTGATGTTAAGGCATTTGAAGTTTATGATTCTAACGATAGATTCCTTTCACTTCTTTATATGGATTTCTTTCCAAGAGCCAGTAAAAGAGGTGGTGCCTGGATGACAACATTCAGAGATATGTACTTTGAGAATGGCATTGAGAAAAGGCCTTTTGTTTCACTGGTTTGCAATTTCACAAAACCCACAAAGGAGACCCCGTCACTACTTACACATTATGAGTTCACCACCCTTCTCCACGAATTTGGTCATGCTCTGCATGGTATGCTGGCTGAGGGTAAGTATCCATCACTTACAGGTACTAATGTTGCAAGAGATTTTGTTGAACTTCCCTCTCAAATCATGGAGAACTGGGCCATTAATAAAGAGTTCCTGGAATCATTTGCTAAACATTACCAAACAGGGGAATCTATACCATCTGAACTAATAGACAAGATTGTTTCAGCAAAGAACTATTTAAGTGGCTATTCAAATATCAGACAACTGACTTATGCAATTAATGATATGGCTTGGCACTCACTAAAAGCATTACCTGACAAAGATATCGAGAGCTTTGAAAAAGAAGCAGTTAAAAAAACCCAACTGCTGCCCAATATTGAATCAACCTGCTTCTCACCATCTTTCAGCCATATTTTTGCCGGTGGATATTCAGCCGGATACTATAGTTACAAATGGGCAGAGGTACTGGAGGCCGATGCATTTTCCCTTTTTGAGGAAAAAGGGGTATTTTCTAAAGAGGTTGCCTCATCATTCAGAGATAATATATTATCTAAAGGCAACATAGAAGATCCGGCCAATTTATACAGAAACTTCAGAGGAAGAGATCCGGAGCCGGATGCCCTTCTTAGAAAATTGGGAATGACCGGGAAAAACTAAAAGTTATACCCAAAATTTGAATTTAAATAGATTCCTGGCGACCCTTTTCGTTGAAACTGTCTGATTAAGGCCTCAATGAAAAGGGTTGTTTCTTTCCATTCAATTTTGTATTTAGAAATTTTTCAACCTCTGCAAAATACTCATTTCCGCCTTTATCCCAAACATCCAGATGAGAAGCATCCGGTAATATCAAAAATCTTTTATTTCCGGAAAGTAATCCATAGAATAGTTCATAAGCATTGACCGGACTAATCTTATTATCTTTATGACCATGAACTATCATAACAGGTATATCAATATTTTTGGCTGCATTCAGCGGAGATATATCATCTGGTCTGAATTTAGCTATACTCGAGATTCTTTTAACAATAATTCTCTCTATAAATGGGCTGTTAAACCCTGTAAAGAAAGAGAAAAAATCACCTACTGATCTTTCAAATTCAGAATATGTGCTTTCAGAAATAAGAACATCAACTCTTGAGTCGTATTCTGCAGTCAAAAATGCTACAGCTGCCCCCAATGATTGTCCCCACAAAATGACTCTCTCCTCAAGTCCAAAATTTTCTGATATATAGTCAATAAATGAAGAGAGATCATCATGTTCTGATTCGCCGTATGTTATATATTCTCCACTACTCTCTCCATGAGACCTGAGGTCCATTGCGTAACAATCATATCCTTTTTTTGAAAAAAATGAGGCCATTGGAAATGAGCACTCTTTTGATCTCCTTATCCCGTGTAGAAAAATAATTGCCCCTCTCCTATCAGCAGAATCTTCATGTAAAACCCTTAATGCAGAAATTTTCAACCCATCAGGAGTGTGCGTTGAAAAATACTCAACACTACTTTTTGGGATTCCAAAATCTTCAGGTTTTAAAAGTTTATCAGAGGAGTGGTCTGTAAGAAAAATATTGTTGAACTTTGAGTTAATTCTGATGGTGTAATTTGGTATAAACCAAACTATTGCAATTACTGTCACGAGTAAAGTCAGAAGTATGACAAAAGAGAGTATTTTAATTGCCCTCTTCATAAACTTTAGTTCTGATACCTCCTAACATTATAACCTGAGAAGCCAGTATAAAAACATATTCCGGTAAAAACCCCTGTACTTTATTTAACCATATTATTACTGCTGTAAGAGAGAATATCATCATTACAACTGTCATAATACGAAAAGCTTTTTTAATTTTTGCAGCAAATGGGTACACTCCCAATAAGATTATATAGAGTGGGTTACACCACAAAAGATTGTAATTTGCATGGAGTTCAACATGGTCAGTTAGCAAAATGATTAATGGTAACACTAATCCCAGAAGCGCAGAAATAATAAGTACAAGCAACTGAAGAGGTCTAAATGCCTTGAAAAATCTTGAAAGAACCAACCCCAACAATATTATCAGAGAGAAAAATAAAGGCGATAAAATAAATGGGGTTTTCTTCATAAATGATTGCGCCCCTCTTGGCAAAAGCTCCCTCTCATTGGAGAAGGGCTTCAATCCCTCATACAGCTTATCAGGGAGAAACATCCCCTCCCAAATTGATATTTCTTTATCTAAATTTGATCCGAGTATTAAATTAATTCCGGTTCTTGTCCACTTTGAATCAACTACATAACCATAAATAAGTTCTCTGAAAGTTGTACTCTCTTTTCCTTCAGAAAATGATATGTAGGGTTTGAGAAGATCCCTTAGCTCAGTTGTGCAGTTTTTGTGCAAAAATGAGTAGAGATAGTATCGGTTTTCAGGTCTGTACAAAAAATTAAGCCGCTCCATTATCTCTCTCTTCTGAAAAGGGGTCAAATCAAGTTTTTGCTCAATAACTCCTCTTCCTTCGTAGTTATATTGCCATAAAAACTCTGAGGTGGTCTGTATCCCTAACATATAATTTAATCTGCCCCTGAGGAATTTCATGTAGAAATTTGGAGTGTTAAAATCAAAAAGCCCGAAATTGAAAACAATATCAATTGAAAGTGAGTCATCCTGAACCCGTAGCGCACTATGACCAAAGGTTGAGTACAACTCGCTTCCTCCCGTACAAGTCAGAAGAGATATCTTAGAATTTTCATATTCTGAGGCATGGAGTGGAGATGCTAAACTAAGCAAACTCCCGGTAAGCAATATTAATAGAATATTTTGCAGCCTTAATCTCATCTTTTTCTGAATCGGAAAGAGTTAAGAAACTGAGGAGCTTTTCTCTGTTTTGTCCCCTGTTCGTATGCGTATGCAATTGAAAGGAGTTCTGCCTCGCTCCAGGCTCTTCCAAAAAATGATACCCCAACAGGCAGTTCACCAACAAAACCCATTGGGACAGTAATATTTGGATACCCCGATATTGCAGCGTATGAGGAGCTGCTTCCCAGAAAATTATCTCCGTTTATCAGGTCTGTCTTCCAGGCGGGCCCGCCTGTTGGTGCCATCAGTGCATCCAGCTTGTTATCATTCATGACTTTATCAATACCCTGCTCCCTGGTCATTTTTTGCATAAAGGCCAATGACCGTTTATACTCCTCATCATCCAGCGTCCCCTTTGCAGCAGCCATTTCAAGAAGTGACTGATCAAAAAACCTCAGCTCTATTGAATCACTTTTATTAAACTTAATTAACTCTTCCATCGTTTTCACGGGGGCATTCTCACCAAGTGAAGCAAAATACTTTTCAAGTCCATCCTTGAATTCGTAAAGCATAACCTGGAATGATGCCGCACTTACACCACTTCCTAAAGGGTAATTTATCTCTACAATCTCTGCCCCTGCACTTTTAAGATAAGATACCACTCCCGTCATCAGTGAGTCAACCTTAAAATGGAATCCTCCGATATTTGTAAGCAATCCAATTCTCTTCCCTTTTAATCCCTCTTTGTTAAGAAATTGAGTATAATCCTTAATAAACCGGGCCCCGTTTACCATAGTCAATGCGTCCGCTGAATCAGGAGCAGCAAGGACACCTAACACTATAGCTGCATCCTCCACGCTCCTGGTCATAGGGCCGGGTGTATCCTGTGTGAACGAAATTGGAATTATTCCCGATCTGCTTAGTAGTCCTACAGTGGGTTTAACTCCAACAATCCCATTATTGTTGGAGGGGCAGACTATTGATCCGTTTGTCTCGGTACCTATTGCAAAAACACACAAATTAGCAGATACGGCAACACCTGACCCTGAACTGGATCCACATGGATTCCTGTCAGTTATATATGGATTCCTGGTTTGACCACCAACTCCACTCCACCCGCTGGAGGAGATATTACCTCTAAAATTTGCCCATTCGCTCAAATTAGACTTAGCAAGAATTATTGCTCCTGCCTCCCTTAATAATTCTGCAATCTTACTATCTTTTTTTACAAATGAATTCTTCAAAACTATAGCCCCTGCAGTAGTAGGCATTGAATCCCTCGTGTCAATATTATCTTTCAGGATTACAGGAATTCCGTGCAAAGGGCCTCTGTCTCTCCCTTCGGCCAGCTCGCGCTCCAGTTCATCTGCAATTTTAATTGCATCAGGATTGACAGAAATTATTGAATTAAGCATCGGTCCGCTCTTGTCAAATTTCTCTATCCTTAAAAGATAATCTTCTGTAACTTGCTTTATTGACAATTCCCCGGATCTGAATTTATCTGCCAGCTCTCTTATACCAATCTCCTCAAGGTATGAGGTGTCCCTCTCCTCTCTTTTATTAACCTGGGAACAAGAGGTGATAATAAGAAGCGCAGCTAACAAAATTGATAAAAATGTATATTTTGTTTTCATAGCCATTAAAATAAAATTCATTTTCCTAATCTCCAGCGAGACATTAGTGACCTTGTTTTTGGGAAGATCCCTCTTTGTTTGATCCTAACATCTTCAACAACATAGAAAACATCCGGATCAAAATCCACTACCAGTTTCTCCACTTTTTTCATCTCCTTCCTCTCAATTACAGTCTCAATGATCTGAATTTTCTCAACTGAGCCGGTTGCTTCAAGCAGAGTAGCACCAAAATTATTGATATTGAGAATTGACACCAGCTCTTTCCCATTTTTCCTTGTATAAATCCTGCAAAGGATAATACCAAAAGCAATCCTCTGTTCAATCAGAATCCCCACATAATTTCCGGTAGCATATCCACCAGCATAAGAGATATACGCTACCAAATCATTTGCTCTGGAAAATATCTCAGATATCACAACAATCCAGATTAGTACCTCAAAGAAACCTATCAACGGGGCTTTGTATTTTTCACCTTTAGAGACAAAAATTATTCTCAAAGTCCCTAGTGTAACATCTATTATCCTTCCAAAAAATATTATTACCGGAAGTAAATACGGGTATGTATCAAGAAAATCAAACATAATTCAAGCATTTATTATTTAACCAAATTTAGCAATAAAAAACCTATCTGATAAATACGAGGTCGTGAAAGTCATAACTGAAATCTGTAAGAGGAGATATTGCCTTCATTGTAAAGCCATTGGGCAGCCCTTCATTATTTAAAGTAAATGTCACAAATGCATCAGCATCAAAAGATCGATCATACCATTTAACAATAAATGTATTACCCTTATAATACATCATTTCACCTGATAATTTTGGAGACCTTTCAGAGACAAACTTCAGGTTCTCCCCGTCCGGCTCAATTCTGACAAGCCCAAGCCAATTATCTCTGTAGCTTCCACAGAAACTCCTGAGATAATCTGCATCAATTTTACCTCTGGCACTCTCAACAACCTCTTTTACTCCGTTTATTACCTTTTCAGCCTCCTCCAGAGAGGTGTTTAATCTTTCAATGTTCTCCGCAATCCTGTCTTTACCCTTTATATTAAAATATTTATCGAGTATTGTGTTTGTAACAGAGACAAAAGCCTCAGATGACTGTTGGTTTGTAAAGACAATGATTCCGAGATTGAGTTCCGGTATCATCGTAACCTGTGTAAGGAAACCGGACAGGCCGCCTGTATGAGTCACCATTTTGTACCCCTCTGTATCACTTACCCTCCACCCAAGGGCGTAAGCAGAAAAATGAGTTTTGTATGTTGAAGAGCCTCTTACCGGGATTATCGTATAAGGAGTCCAGGTATCTTCATAGACTCTCTTACCCATTTGTGCCGATACCCATTTTGCCATATCGGCCACGCTGCTGTATATGCCTCCCGCAGCATTAGCCATTGGATTTAATTCCATATCAATAACACTAACTACACCATTAACAGGGGCGTGCGGAGAGGCAGTATTACTTTTATCTTTCAATCTTTTATACGACCCTGCACTCCTTGTCATTCCCAGAGGAGATATTATCCTCTCCTCAACAAAAGACTCCCAGCTTGACCCGGAAATTCTTGAGATTACCTCACCTGCAACAATATACATTAAATTATTATATTGGTATCGCGTTCTAAAGGGAGAGGCAGGTTTCAGAAATCTTAAATTATAAATAACATCTGAAGTCTTAAAGTCTGATCCATCCGGCCATATCATAAGATCTCCGGCACCGAGACCCAGACCTCCCCTGTGAGATAGCAAGTCACTTATTGTAAATGCCCGGGTTGTATATGGATCGCTCAGTCTGAATTCAGGGATTATGTCACATACCGGAGTATCCCATTTTAGTTTGCCCTCTTTTACCAAAATTGATAAAGCCGCCGAGGTAAATGCTTTACTGTTTGATGCAATCGCAAAAAGTGTATTCTCATTAACAGGGGCCCCGGTCTCCAGTGAAGCGACCCCATACCCCTTCATATGAACAATCTTTCCCTCTTTCACAACTGCAACTGCAATTCCCGGCACATTAAAACTCTTCATAGCCTTAAGAGTAACACTATCAATGAAACTCTTTCCCTCTCCGGAAGCATCATTAGCAAAAGAGAGAGAGAGAATGAGGCTAATCAAAAATATTGTAATTGTTCTCATAGTTATTTAACATTAATTTATTTTCAATCTCTTGCCTTAACCAATCCATTTTTTCTGAAGGGAGAATCCTTGAATATAGGAAAATCAAAGAGTAGAGGGCAGAAGGCTCCCAGGGTATTTCAGTTATCTCCTCCAGAGCTCTCTCCGGCTTGGTCTCAGAAAATGTAATTGCATCAAGCGATAAATATTCTATTTTATCCCTGGCATCTCCGGCCATCTCCACAATTTCATGGTAAGTAAGACTACTTTTATAAAAAAAGCTAAACTGAAAATATCCAAGCTGACAATCATATCCAAAAGAGATCAGTTCAACATCTTTTATGTCTATTGCATAATTTAACTCCTCAAAAGTCTCCCTTCTGATAGTCTCAAAAGGAGATCCATCAGTTAAATCGATACTTCCGCTAGCAGAGTATGTCCTGAATAATCTGTGAGTATCTATAACCAGAGAATTTGGTCTCATCCCAATTAACACTTGGTCATTAGCATTATCACCCTCTCCCCCCCTTTTACATTCAATAAAAAGCCCCGTTCCGCAATGGTTTGATAAGAGTCTCTCTCCTACTCTTCCCTCTTTAAGCCCCTCCTCATGGGAAAAGCAATGTTTAATCTGCGAAAAACCTTTGTAAATGCTATATCTGGATGGCATGTAATTTACCATAAGAGTGCCCTCTGAAAAGGAGAAAGAGGTAATCCTTATTGTATCACTATCTCCAAATTGCAGTTTATCTGCGTAATTTTTGAAAAGATCCCTATTCTCAGGTCTGCTGATAAAATTTGTGTAATTATGATAAACAGAGCCATCTTCCATCAAGTAAATCAGACTCTCAGGATTATCATACAATGGATAAAAAGGGAGATATTTTTTACTTAGTTTAAACTTTGATTGCATTACAGAATTAAATCTTAAGAGGTTTTATACGGAACCGTAAAGTTAAAAATTGATCCTCTCCCCTGATAAGATTCTGCCCATATTTTACCACCCATAATTTCTACAAAAGACCTTGCAATTGCCAGTCCAAGACCGGCTCCATCATATGTTTTTGTATATGACATATTTACCTGAACAAATTTTTTAAAAATTGCTTCAAGCTGATTTTCAGGAATACCAATTCCGGTATCCTTAACGGTAAAACGTACTATATCTGCCTCTTTTCTGCAACTAACCTCAATACTCCCTTTGGTTGTATACTTTAAAGCATTTTTTAAAAGAATAGATAATACGCATATTACCTTTTCTCTGTCTAAAAGTAAATTACTCACAGCTTCATTTTCACTGCATTGTGAAAATTTAAGACTCACACCCTTTTCACGGGCAGCCGGCTCAAAGAGAGCGGTCAGAGAGGTTAAAAGTTCAGCCGTTTCAACATTACTTAAATGTAGTTTAATCTGCCCCGTGTCAATCATAGAAATATTGACAATATCATTAATCAAATCGAGCATACGCTCTCCGCTCTTCTCTATAACAGATATGTATTCCAATTGTTGTTCACGGGAAAGTGACTCATCCTTGAGTAACTCTGCAAATCCCATAACACCGTTCATAGGAGTTCTGATTTCGTGGCTTACATTTGCCAGAAACCCTGATTTTAATCTATCACTCTCAAGTGCTTTTTCTTCTGCTTTTCTTAGTTTTTGCAAGTGCTTACTTAGGAATCCATAAAAAAGCAAAGCGGTTACAAAAACATAAAACAGCCCCTTATAAGTTTGGAAATGAGCAGCTGTCTCAGGATTTGGAGCAAGCAGCTCAGTCAATTCATCAGAGAAAAAAATCCATCCACTTCCTATTAGTAAATAGACCAGAATCATTCCGTATTCGAATCGGAATTTAATCATAGCATCTGATTTGTCTGCTAATATACCTTTTATAAATCAAATAAAAAACAGATTTCTAAAGAATTTCATCAATAGCTGCAGATAGGTTTTCATAAGAAATAAATCCAGCAAGTCTTAATCGTTTTCCTGAAAGAGAACTCATTATATATGTTGGAAAGAGATCTACATTAAGATCAGCTGCAAATTTAAGATCGGCCTGAAAAAGTTCCCTCCCGCGACCATCAAGATCCTTAAGAAACAATTGGATATTTAATCCGGATTGCTCTGCGGCTCTGAGTATATTCTCTCTTTTTGCAACATTTACCCTTTTATGAAACAGAAGCTCTCTCAAAATAAAGTAGAACTCAAGCCCCCTCTCCTCTCCCTGTAATGATGCTGCCTTAAAAGCAATTGATGGAGGATATGATGATGCTGGCGGGTCAAGCTCCCAGACACTTCCGTCTAACTTGAATCCTATCTTTTCTGAGGCAACCTGCCAGTGCTTCCCTACAACAGCAGGTCCATCCGGATGTCCGGAAAACATACTCCAGTCCGGCATCAGGCCTCCCATACGATATTCAATATCAAACTTGTCTCCCCTCTCCCTTTTCAATTTACTCAAAATTGGCTCACTGCCCCAGCAATATGAGCAGAGAGGATCAGAAAAATAGATTATATGTACAGGTTTTTCAGTTTTCATTGCATCTGCTCTATGTGTAGTTTATATTTAAAATCCTTCTCAAGAATATGATTAGTCCACCATTTTATCAGAAAATCACATACCTCTTCAGCATTTGTCGGTTGCATATTTGAATAATTCAGGTTAAACAAAGCCACCTTCTTTATATAATGTTTGTGTGACAACCTGTGCTCCGCAAGAAGAGGAAATTTGTTAATTTTCATGTAATGCTCCTCCTCTTTAAAATGCACTAAACTATAATCTGTCAGTTTAGAAAGAAGTTCAGCCAGTCTCGCAGTACCCGAATGACTTTCATTTTCAAATACAAAACTATTTATTATTTCAAATATCTCTTTGTGCTGGTTATCAATTCTTCCCTCATTAACGGTAAGCGCCTCACTCCAGGCTATTGGTTTGCATTTAGACATAATTATTACCTTCTTCGCATCAAAAGTACCAAATTTTTGTTAATATTATGAACAATAAAATTGCTATGAAAGATAAGAGACTCTACGATATGAGAAAAGAGTATTCTCCGCCGCCTCTGCAGGAGAGCCTCCTTATATCTGACCCGGTCTATCAATTTGAAAAGTGGTTCGAAGAGGCCAGGGAGGTTGAGAAACACGAGCCCAATGCAATGATATTATCCACTTGCGGAGATGACGGGGCACCATCCTCACGGGTAGTCCTCCTGAAAAAATACTCTGCTGAGGGCTATGTTTTTTTTACAAATTATGAAAGCAGGAAAGGGAATGATATTTCAAGAAATCCTAAAGCTTCCTTGCTCTTTTATTGGCCCGGAAGTATGAGGCAGATAAGAATAGAGGGTCATATAAGCCGAATATCCCCTGCTGACTCCGATGAGTATTTTGACAGCAGACCGGCTGAGAGTAAAGCCTCTGCAATTCTCTCAAAACAGAGCAGACCTCTTTCTGATAAAGAGAGATTTGACAGAGATGTGAAAGAGCTTGCCGCCGATGGCATACTCAAGCGGCCCTGTTTTTGGGGTGGTTACCAGCTGATACCACGTTATTATGAGTTTTGGCAAGGAGCAACAGGACGAACTCATGACAGATTTTCATATAATAAAGAGGGAGAAGAGTGGCTTATTAAAAGGCTATACCCCTAGCCCCTGAGACTAAGCTGTACAACAGAGGCTCTGTCTGTAATGGTTATCTCTCTTTCGCTAAGTTCAATCATTCCGTCCCTTTCAAAACTCTTTAGCAACTTGACTGCGCTCTCAACAGAGACGGCTGCAAATTCTGCAATGTCCCTTCTTGAGAGAAGCTGAAAAATGTCCGGGTGAGGCTCCCTTAAAGAATCCAGATAAAGAAGAGTTTCCGCCATCCTCCCGTTCATCTGTTTATACAGAAGGCTGGCCATTGAAGAGAAGAGATCTGAATTCTGTTCACAATATCTCTTTATTAAGCTCATCCCAAATCTCCCGTTTTTTTCAATTACAGATGAAATAGTATCTTTCTCAACCAGGAAAGCATGGCAATCGGTAATTGCAGCAACAGAATAGCCGTAAATATTTTTATTAAAAACAGCGGTAAGGCCGATAAACTCTCCAGGCTGTACAATTCTGAGGTTATGCCTTTTATCCCCGGGCCCTTCAATGTACTGCCGGCACAAACCATTCACAACAAAAAGAATATACGAGGCAAAGACACCCTGTTTTGCAACAGTATCTCCCCGCTTGAACATCACCTGAGTTCTGCTTGATTTTACCATTTCAAGCTCGACAGGGTCAAGCGACTGAAAACAAGGAGCCTGTATATCACAGATATACTCCTTGTCACTCTCTTTAATAGTTTTCATAGTACAAAAGTAATCCATTTCAATTAAAAAGTTGTTCAATACCAATTCAGGTTTCTTGTCCCTCAATTCACACCGGAGTATCTTTGCAAAAGATTTAAAAAAACAACAAATTAAAAAGAATATGCTTTATACAAATCTTAAACACATTGAATCAGCATCACAGCATGCTAAGATTCTCAGCGAAAATGAAAATGTAATGGTAATTTGCGGCAGAATGGGGCCTATGTGTATACCTGTCTATGGCATAGCAGAGGAGCTTGAGTCTGAGTATACCCATGTGAAATTCTTTGATATGGAGTTTGACAACCCTGAGTCACATGTAATCCGCAATCTTCCTGAGGTAAGAGGATTTATGGGAATCCCTTTTACAATCTATTACAAAAACGGCAAGGTAGTTAAAGCCACCTCCAGTATACAAACAAGAGAACAAGTAACTTCAATTCTTGATAAAGAGTTTGGATCACCAAAAAAATAATTTGCACCAGACCATGACAAATCATTACGATGCAATTATAATTGGGGCAGGCCCTGCAGGACTTACTGCAGGGATCTACCTTTCACGGGCCAGGGTAAAGACACTCATATTAAATGAGGGAACCATTGGAGGACAAATGGTTCTTACTCATGAAATAGCCAATTATCCGGGAGTTGAAAGCATAAGCGGATACCAGCTGGCTATGATAATGAAAAAACAGGCCCAGAGTTTTGGCTGTGATATTAAATCAAACATTATAGTAAAAGATATCCAACCACACGGAAGAGAGAAATCAGTAATGTTATCAGATGGATCAAAATACACAGCTGATGCATTGATAATTACCCCCGGCGGAAGGTCAAGAACAATTGGCGTTCCGGGAGAGGAAGAACTTAAGGGAAGAGGAATCTCCTATTGTGCAACATGCGATGGAGATTTTTTTACAAATAAGGAGATTGTAGTAGTTGGCGGAGGGAACTCTGCACTCGAAGAGGCAGTATCTCTGACCAAATATGCCTCTAAGGTGACTATCGTACACCAATTTGACCATTTTCAGGCACTTGGGCACTATATTGACGAAGCAAAAAAGAACCCTAAGATTCACTTTATTATGGAGTCGACAATTGCTGCCTTTTATGGTGATGAGAAACTTGAAAGTGTGGACATCATGAATCTTAAAACAAAAGAGGTATATAATTTTAAAACAGATGGCACTTTTGTGTTTATTGGATATGTACCAAACACAGAGTCCCTGAAGGGTAAGATTGACCTTAACCAGTGGGGCGAAATTGTAGTTAAACCGGATCTCTCAACAAGTGTTGAGGGTGTATTTGCGGCAGGAGACAGCATAACAAAGAGATTCAGACAGGTAACAACCGCTGTGGGAGATGGAACTGTGGCTGCACTCTCTGCATCAGCATATATTAACGAATTAAAGAAAGTCTGATTCCATTTTGATATGATTTGATTATCTTTGTTTTGATGGAAAAAAGGGGCAACATAACTATCCTTATAGCTATTCTCACCGTTGCATCAATGCTCTTGCCCTTCAGAACAGATGGTCAGCAAAGGAAAAACTCAGCGGAGAATGAGAATATAAGGACAATAGAGATAGACGAACTGGTTGTCAGGGGAGGAAAAATCAGATACAGGAACAGAGGGAATCCTGCAGTAGAACTTATTGACAGTGTACTGGCATACAGAGATAAAAACAGAAGTACAAACTTCAGCTCGCTAAGCTACCGGAAGTACGAGAAGATTGTTTTCTCTTTCACAAATCTTGGTGAAAAAGTGCAGTCAATGAAACTTCTGAATAAGTTCAAATTTGTATTTGACAATCTCGACACAACAAGAAGTCCGGGGAGAGCCGTTCTGCCGATGTATATCAGGGAGAGGCTCTCTGACTATGCTTATGACGGGCTTACCGGAACAGCTAATGAGATCATCCGGGGGGAGAAGATGGTAACATTTGAAGAGCATATGGATGAGCAGGGCATTGGAGAGTGGCTTAACTATCTTTACGAAGAGGTGGATATTTACCAGAACAACATCCAATTCCTTACAAATAAATTTATAAGTCCCATCTCTTCCGTAGCACCATCTTTCTACAGGTACTACATAACCGATACACTAATCAGTGGGGGAGAGAGGTGTACAAGACTCTACTTCACTCCAAGGAACAAGGCAGATCTTCTCTTTCAGGGGTATCTTTATATAACAATGGATGGCACATATGCAGTAAGAAGAGCTGAGATAGAGGTTAACAAAAATATAAATCTCAACTGGATAAAAGAGAGCAGGATTGTTCAGGAGTTTCGCCGATCAGAGCAGGGGGGATGGATTCTTGATAGAAATGAGACATCTATTGACCTTGGATATAGCAAAAAAGGGCTCGGATTTTTTGGGCAACGATCTGTATCATACAGAGATCATGTTTTTAATGAACCGATACCTGCAATAAGTTTTGTGAAGCAAAATGCCAGAGCAGATTCTGTTTTCTCAAGAGGAGACGACTTCTGGGAGATGAACAGACACCAGGAGCTCTCAAAATCAGAGAGAGGAATCTATGAGACATCGGACTCTCTGAAAAATATGCCTACATTCCGCAGATTGATGAGCTTTATGAGGATAGTTGTTGCAAGCTATCATGATTTTGGAAAGTTTGAACTGGGACCTGTCAGCACATTCTACAGTTACAATCCAACTGAGGGATCCAGGGTAAGAGTTGGTGGAGTAACCACACCCAAGTTCAGCAAAAGAATCAATCTGGATGGTCATATCTCATATGGATTTGGTGATAAACAGTTTAAATACAAACTGGGAACAACAATCTCCCTTTCAGAGAGAACCATCTATGAATTCCCGGTTAAAAGTCTAAGGTTCAGCATTCAGAAAGAGACAAAGGTCCCCGGTGTAGAGCTCTATTTTGTTCATGAAGGTAGCGCATATCTCTCAATAAGCAGAGGTATTGACGATAAGCTATTCTATAATAAAACAATAAAAGCGGAGTATCTTCACGAGTTTGAAAACCATTTTTCATACAGGCTCGGTTACAACTTTACAAGACAGAGGCCTGGAGGAAGCCTTGATTTTGGGACAATCCCATCACTTGATATTGGAGAATTCAGTGTGGATCTCAGATATGCCCCTAACGAACAATATTATCAGAAAAAAACTATCCGCGTTCCCATTCCAAACAGACACCCAATACTACAGTTTAACTATACATTAGGTAATAAATTACTTGGAGGAGACTACAATTATCACCTTCTCCGGTTCAACGCGAGTAAAAGATTCTATCCATCTGTAATTGGATACACTGATGCTCAGCTTGAGACAGGACTTGTTTTAGGGACTGTACCCTTTCCGCTCCTGGAGATGCACAACGCAAACCAATCCTATATATACCAGGCAACAAGGTATAATCTTATGAACTTCCTGGAATTCGTAAGCGATAAGTACGCATCACTCTTCGTTGATCATAACTTCAATGGCTTTATACTGAACAAAATTCCACTGGTAAAACACCTTGGCCTCAGAGAGATTGTCACACTAAAAGTACTATACGGAGGACTGGGAAATAATAACAATCCGGGGAATAATAGTCCGGCTGTTATTGCTCAGGCCGGGCTTATGCCTCTCCCTAAAGACAAAGATGGTAACCCATCTACATTTACCCTTGACAGGGGTCCGTATATGGAGATGAGTGTAGGAATCGGAAATATTTTTAAGGTGCTCAGAGTAGATCTGATCAGGAGGCTTACATATACAGCTAATCCAAATATAACAAAGTGGGGTATAAGATTCAGGTTTAAATTTGATCTCTAATTGCTATATTTGGAGTTGATATCACTAACCCCATCAATAATGAAGATCCCATTTCTAAAATTTTCATATACCTTTCTGCTCGTTTTTTCACTACTCATGTCATCAAAAGGAGAGACACAAAATCTGGCATCACTTGATAATTACAGAATTCCAATTAACAAGAAATCTGCATATATAGGAAAAATCCATCTACCTAAAGAGTTTACCAAGTCTGAAAACGATATTGTTTACAAAATCATTATCGACACTGCCAAATTATTCAGAATAAACAAGAAAGGGGAGATCAATCTGAGAGCCGGGAGAGTTTTATCAGAGGGAGATCCCTTCAGATTCTCCGTTACTATTGCTGCATACGAGAGGGGCAATAAAGAAAAGACTCTTAGAATGGAATTTGAGCTGGTTAAGGATCAGTTCCTAAAAAACATCGTTGTAGCACACAGAGGAGCATGGAAAGAGAGTGCTGCACCACAAAACTCAATTAAAGGTCATATGGTAGAGGATACACCTGCAAGTGTACTTACATCAATTGAACTCTCCGCCGGAGAGTACCTTCCAACTGTTGAACAATATATTAGAACAGCAATGGAGCAAAATAAAACAGGATTGGTTGTTGAAATAAAACCATCAGGAAAGAGTATTGAGAGGACTCTTGAACTAACTGATAAACTTGAACAGGTTTTGAAAATTGACCCGTTGGCAAAAACAGCATATCTTGGGAGTAATAAATCTGTAGAAGAGATCAGTCAAAGCAGAATGCGGGGAGTTGACTTCAATATCAGCATGTTCAGGAAAGACCCATTGCTTGTAAAAAAGGCTAAAGAGAGAGGACTAACAGTAAATGTGTGGACTGTAAATTCAGAAGAGGACCTCAGGGCTATGATTGACCTGAGAGTTGATTATATTACTACAAATGAACCGGAGTTACTTTTTAAAATCCTTGCAAAATGAAAACACTAAAATCAATACTATTTATAGCCAGCCTGTTTATTTTTTCAGCCACATCCGCCCAGAGTTACAAGACCTACAGCGAGCCCGGTGACAGAGTGATATTTGATAACTACATAAAATTCATGAAAGGTAAAGAGCGACTGCCCATTGATAAAGTGGTAGTGGAGAGTGCTAAGTTCTTCCTCTCAGTACCATATGTTGCACACACCCTGGAGATTGAGCCGGAGGGGCTTGTAATTAACCTCAGAGGACTTGATTGTACAACTTTTGTAGAGACTGTAATGGCCTTATCAAGAACCATCAAAAGCACCAATCCCACCTTTGAAAATTTCTGTGATAACCTTAAGTTTATCAGATACAGAGAGGGAAAGATAACAGGATTTCATGACAGACTACATTACACAACAGACTGGATGTTTGAAAACGAAAAAAAGGGATTACTAAAAAATGTTATCCATACACCTGAATGGGAACCCCTGAAAGTTGACTTATCTATTATCTCTTCCAATCCTGATAAATACAAGCAGCTTGCGAACAATGAAACCCTTATTCCTCTTATTAAGGATAAAGAAAAAGAAATCAGCATCAGAGAGCACTATTATTTACCAGCAGAGAAAATTGAGAAAAACAAAGCCTTTTTCCGCAGCGGAGATATAGTAGGCTTTACAACAAAAATTAAAGGAGTGGATGTAAGCCATATGGGAATAATTTTCAAAGAAGGAGGAATACTGACATTCATCCACGCCTCTCTTACACATAAAAAGGTTCTGGTAAACAGAGAACCACTCTCAGTCTACCTTAAAAATACAAAAGGCACGGGAGTGGTTCTTGCAAGAATTTCAGAATTATAGTTAATCCTCTTACTATCTTTTAAATATTGCACCCAGAATTCCTCTGACAATTTGAGTTCCAACACTCCTTCCAATACTGGTCGCTGCAGAGCCTAATACTTTGTCCAAAGCTGTTTTAGAACTCCCTTTTCTGTTTGATGAAGAGGCTGTTCTTCTATACTCCCTCTCCTGAGACACTCTTGCCTCCTCTTCCTGCCTCTTCTCTATCAGCCTCTCGTCAGATATCCTTTCGTATGCCGACTCTCTGTCAAATTGCCTCTCATACATTCCAAACAACCTGCTCTGCCTTATAAGAGTCTCTCTTTGCTGAGGCGTGATGGCACCTATCTGACTCATGGGAAATAACATCTTTGCCCTCTCAACTACAGAGGGGGCTCCCTTCTCATCAAGGAATGAAACAAGAGCCTCGCCTGTACCCAGTTCAAGAATAGCCTGCTCTGTATCAAATGCCGGATTTGTTCTGAAAGTTTGAGCTGCAGCCCTTACTGCCTTCTGATCCTGAGGCGTAAAGGCCCTTAGTGCATGTTGAATCCTGTTGCCAAGTTGTCCAAGCACCTCTACGGGAATATCTGCCGGAGACTGAGTAATAAAATAGACTCCCACACCCTTTGATCTAATCAGCCTGACCACCAGTTCAACCTTATCTCTGAGAGCCTTTGGTGCATCTTCAAACAGCATATGTGCCTCATCAAAGAAGAAGACAAATTTTGGGACAGGAAGATCACCTACTTCCGGCAACTGATCATATAACTCTGAAAGAAGCCATAGTAAAAATGTAGAGTAGAGCTTGGGGGACATCATAAGCTTATCTGCAGCCAAAATATTAAGAACCCCTTTACCCCCCTCCATCTGCATCAGATCAAATATATTAAAAGCGGGCTCACCAAAGAACTTATCGGCCCCCTGACTCTCAAGCGCAAGAAGAGCTCTCTGAATAGCACCAATACTTGTAGTAGATATATTACCATAAACGGATGTGTACTCTTTTGCATTTCTTGAAGCCCAGTCAAGCATTGCTCTGAGATCTTTGATATCAATAAGCAGAAGCTGCTTCTCATCTGCGATCCTGAAGACTATGTTTAAAACCCCCTCCTGAGTCTCATTCAGCCCCATCAGCCTGGACAAGAGCAGCGGCCCCATCTCGGAAATTGTTGTTCGCATAGGATGACCCTGCTCTCCAAAAACATCAAAAAACCTCACAGGAGCACCACTAAATACAAGAGTAGAGGAATCAATCCCAAACTCTGCAATTCTTGCATCTATAAATTTATTGGTTCCTCCTGTCTGGCTTACCCCTGAAAGATCTCCCTTCATATCAGCAAGAAAACAGGGAACCCCGGCATTACTGAAAGTCTCTGCCAGTACCTGAAGAGATACGGTCTTTCCGGTACCTGTTGCCCCTGCAATCAATCCATGCCTGTTCACCATCTTTGGATTCATAAAAATTGGTGACTTTGAGTGAGCCACATACATTCTGTTATCCTTGTCAATCATAATTCAGCTTTTTAAGTGTTTTAAATATACAAATATTAATTCAAGGAAGTACATATAAGTCCCCCCTATAATTGAATTTGACCACGATTATTAATTATACTTTGCAAATATATTATTCCCATAAATCTATATTAGTAAACTATTTTACTTATTTATAGACACCCATCTTATTTACACCTAATTTTTGAAGATTAAAGAAATTGATTATCTTGCGCCCCGAAAAAATATTCACCCAGGAATAATTACTGATAATTGATGATACTACACGAGCAGTTCATTAGAATGGCCAGGAAAAATCCGGAGAAAATGGCCATAATTGACAGAACTCTTGATAAAAGAGTAACATATTCAAAAGCTCTGATAGGAGCAATAATCCTGAGCAAAAAGTTCAGAGAGTACGACCCGGGATTTGTTGGAATTATGGTTCCAACATCTGCAGGATGCGCTCTGGCAACATTAGGCGTTTTGATGAGTGGCAGGATCCCTGTGATGATAAATTACTCTACAGGAGCAGAATCCAATGCAAAATATGCTCAGCAAAAATGTGGATTCAAAACCATAATAACATCAAAAGCACTTTTAGAAAAGATAGGATGTCCAAAGAGCGAAGGAATGGTGTTTATGGAGGATATTATGGCAGGAATAGGAACCGGTGATAAAATAAAAGCTGCTCTTTTAAGCAAACTCCCGGCCTCTGCTATTATTAAGCTTACTTATAAAGGAAAAGAAGATGATACAATAGCAATGCTGTTTACAAGTGGCAGTGAGAAAGATCCAAAGGCTGTGCCATTAACAAATAAAAACATATCATCAAATATTGAGAGCTTTGGAAGCTATGTTGGGGTTACAGAAAAAGATACAATTCTCTCAAACCTAGTTTTCTTTCACATTTTTGGTCTTACTGTAAACCTATGGACACCTTTCTATTACGGAATTACCATGGTTACCTATGCCAACCCTCTCGATTTTCAGACTGTCAGCAAAATTGCAAGAGAGGAGAGGCCAACAATGATGGTAGGAACTCCCAGCTTCTTCTGGGGCTATCTGCATAAATCAGAGCCCGGAGATTTCAAATCAGTTAGAATTATGGTATCGGGGGCAGATAAATGCCCTGATGCTTTGAGAGAGGGTTATATTCAAAAACATGGAGTTACTCTGCTTGAGGGATATGGGGCTACAGAGACATCTCCGGTTATTTCAGTTAACTCTCATGATTATAACAGACCGGGCAGTACCGGTAAACCAATACCGGGTGTTCAGGTAAGGGTTGAACATCTTGAAAGTGGAGAGGAGTGCAAAGCGGGAGAGATTGGAAAAATTCTTGTTAAAGGGCCTTCTGTTATGAATGGATATTATCAGGATCCCGAACAAACTGCGGAGGCTATTAAGGATGGATGGTACAACACGGGAGATATGGGGTATCTTGACAGTGATGGTTATCTGTGGCACTCAGGACGGTTTAAGCGATTTGTAAAGATTGGAGGAGAGATGGTATCACTCGTAAAAGTAGAAAACACACTCGAGAAATATTTGCCAACCGGAGTCTCCTGCTGTGTAGTTGATGTTCAGGATGAGGTACGGGGATCATCAATAATTGCCACTGTAACTATCGAAGTGAACAAATCAGAGATTCTTAAGAAGATGGGTGAGGAGCTCCCAAATATTGCCTTGCCTAAGCACTTTGTTGTTATCAGAGAGCTCCCGATGATGGGAACCGGTAAAATTGACTTCCGGAGTGTATCAAAAATTGTACAGGAGATATTTGACAAAGAATCATAGGTTTTGTCATTAGTTTTCCTTAAATTGCACTATGGAAAAACTTGAATTCAAAGTAGAGCCGGAGATATATGATAACATATCTGCCGGTGTGCAGAAGGCCTTTGTTTCAAATGTAAAGCCATCAGAACTGCACAAATATTTTATTCTCACAGAAGAGAATAAGATTGATGTCAGATATTTCAATGAAATAATTTTTACTCAGGGAGAGAATCGCTGCTCATTTAAAATTGGATATGCAGAGATAGATTTCCTCATTCCCAACGAATTACTGGATTCAGGGGTTGCAGATTTGACTGAATACTATAACTACGATAATATGCCCCCTGTTGAGATTGTTTTTCAATTAAAAGAGAGACTCACATAAATTGTTTTTCAGCCCTTGTCTGCAATTATCTGCAGGGCATTTTTATTAAGAATCTCCAGATTTCTGCCTGATATTGAAATTATTCCATCCCTCTGAAAATCTGACATTGTATTGATGATACTCTCCTTGGAGTAACCAAGAGTAGCTGCCATCTCTTCCCGGGTAAACGGCAGATGTAATTTGTTGCTTCTAAAGACTCTCTCCACACTAAGAATTAACATTGCCAGAGCTCCGTTTGCATTTTTATGACTCAGAGATATTAGAGCATGTACAACGCCATTAGTCATCTCTGACATCATGGTAACTATGTAAACCGCAAACTCTCCGTTCTCACCTATAAATTTCTCAAACACATCCCTGTCAAAAATTCTCACTTTTGAAGGAGTAATTGCTATAGCAGAGAACTCCAGCCTTTTCTGAACAAAAGAGCACATAAGACCAATAAAGTCTCCTTTAACGGCAAAGTTAAAGGTGGTATCTCTACCGGCTGTCTCAAGATTTAGCTTTGCCATCCCCTCTTCAAGAAACATAATGTGAGATGCCATTGTCCCCTGTTTTATAATAGCTTCACCCTTGTTATAATCAAGAAGTACTGATGTCTTAAGAAGCTGTTCTATTTCACTCTCTTTAAGTTTACCTGCCCATGAATATATATCTTGTGTAATCATCAATGTATCCCCTTTTCCTTTATCAGAACATGTAATATTACATATTTTTTAATTAAAAACTACACTCATCGTTTAGAGAGAGAGTGATTTTACTTTTGTAAATTTGCAAAACGACTAATAAATAAACATTATGGCAGATTCAAGATTCAGGGTAAAAGCACACAGTGAAAGCCCTACAAAGACAATAGTAAAAGCGAGACAATTTGAGATAGTGGTTGATGAACCGGCTGAGCTTGGGGGAACAGACCTTGGAGCAAATCCGGTTGAGTATGTACTTGCAGCTTTTGCAGGATGTCTCAATGTTATGGCTCATGTAATAGCTAAAGAGCTTAATTTTGAACTCAGAGGTGTAGAGATTGATCTTTACGGAGACCTGAATCCGGCAAGACTTTTTGGGATGAGTTTTGATGACAGGGCGGGCTATAAGCAAATTGTTGTAACTCTCAAGCCGGATACTGATGCTGATGAGGCAACTCTTGCAATGTGGGCTGAGAAAATTGAAGACAGGTGCCCTGTAAGCGATAATTTACAGCACCCAACTCCAGTTAAGATCGAGGTTAAAAAACAAAAATAAGCAGTTGATCTAATTAACCCCCGGATGCCGGTCAAAACTAATTTGACCGGCATCTTTTTTTTGTAAATTAGCGGTGCTTACCCCAAAACAATACTTACCATGAAAAAATTTCTGCGAGCAACTTTTGTTACTGTTGCATTAATTTTCTGCTTTACAAACACAGGAGCCCAAAATCTTGACTCATTGCTGCCTGTCAGAGGATTCTGCATTGCACTTCCTACACCGGACAGGATGGATGAGTTTGTAAATTTTATTGAGACTGAACTAGCCCCAAGAGCGGTAAACACCCTCGTTCTCAGAGTTGAATACAATTACAAATGGAAGAGCAGACCTGAGCTTATTGACACTCTCGCTCTCTCAAAGCGGGAAATTAAGAGACTCCTGAAAGTTTGCGAAAAACACAACATAAAGATGATTCCCCTTATTGATCTTCTCGGCCACCAGTCCGGGAGGGGTGGTCTTAACAAGCTGCTCTCAACATATCCTCAATTTGAGGAGACTCCTTTAGAGTTAAGCAATGACCCGGCAAGGCTTCCTATGAATGGCTTTAATATGAGAAGCTACTGTCCCAACCATCCTGAGGTTCACAATGTAGTATTTGATGTCGTTGATGAAATATGTGATGTTTTTAATTCCGACACATTCCATGCCGGGATGGATGAGGTTTTTGACATTGGAAACGACAGATGCCCTCGCTGTGCAGGTAAGGACAAAGCCGAACTGTTTGCTCAGGAGGTTTGGACAATCAGAAACCACCTTGCCTCAAAAGGACGAAAAATGTGGCTGTGGGGCGACAGGCTCCTCGACGGAAGAACAATCGGCCTTGGAAGATGGGAGGGAAGCTACAACAATACCCACAGGGCCATTGATATGATCCCTAAGGATGTTACCGTTTGCGACTGGCATTATGAGAGGGCAGATGTGACAGCAGCCCTGTTTGCAATGAAAGGGATAGATGTTATGACTTGTCCGTGGAGAAACCCTCAGGCTGCAGTACTCCAGGTGGAGGATATGGTAAGATTCCGCAAGAATACTGCCAAAGTTATGCAACCAAGATTCAAGGGTGTTATGCACACCGTTTGGTCAAATGTAGGAACATTTCTGGATGGTTTCTACGGAAAAACTACAAATAATACTCAGGGAGATCAGACACCATGGGAGGCATTCAGAAGGATGTACGACCGAATCGCCTTATTACCTCAAGAGTAGTAGTATCAGAGGCAAAGACAGAGTACAGCCCCTGCGGCTCCTGAGCAGGGTCGCCGGTATATGGATCACCTCTCCTCCAGTCAAACCTTCCGGAAATAGTATCAGCAAAGCCGCCCCATCCCCAGAAGTTGGCACCGGCAAGAGTTCCTTTTTCAGAGGAGCTCTTTCTTAATCTATCTGATATAAAACTGAAATATTTATCTCTTGCTTCAACAGAGCTTCCCCTTTCAAATAAAAATCCATCCCTTGGATAGCCAAACTCCTCAAGAACGAGTGGTTTATTAAGCTTTTCAGCAATCTGAATATGACTCTCCATATATTTCTCCGTTTCAGCAATAGAGTATGGCAGTTTCTCCAGAATACTATCTTTTGAAGCCCATCCCCAGTTATATGGCCAAATATGCATATTCAAATAGTCAATGTCAGGATGTGAATGAATCCTTTCATAGAGCTCCATATCAACCTCACAACCATATAAACCTTCACTTCCGGTTGATACCATATGGTTTGAGTCAATAGATTTTATAAGAGAGGCTACACTTGTAACCCATTGATAAAAATACTCTTTACCCTCTTTGGAAAATGCTCTGGGCTCGTTTGCAACCTGCCAGGAGAATATAGCGGGATCTTCAGTATATGGTTTTCCGGTTATGCTATTCTCTCTGGAGACGATAAATCTTACATGTCTTGCAAACATATCTTTGCAAGAGTCACAAAAAACAAATTTTGCAACATAATCTCTGAAAGGAATCCAGCCGGCCAGTGCCGGAATGGGTGCATCCTCCTCTCCTGACCACATAAGATATTGCGAATATCCGCCAGACCACTCCCAGGAGTTTCCCAGGTAAAGAACAGCAGTCATCTCTCTTTTCCCCAGCTCTACCATCAGTCTGTCAAGCCCCCTAAGAAGAGTATCGTTGTAAACTCCCGGAGAGGGTTGAAGTACAGGCTCAATTTTTGAGTGTACCCCCCGCTCTCCCTCAGCTCCAACAAGAACCCTGATATTATGAAGCCCCAGCTCTTTTAAAAAATCGAGCTCTCTGAAGAGGCGTAAAGTATCCCCACCCTCGCTTTCTGATGCCAGTACAGCAGCATACCACATATTGGTTCCCATAAAATAGTATGGTTTGCCGTTGAGGAAAATCTTACCTCGCTCCACCCGTGCAAACTTCTTTCCACCCTCTCCTTTTGTACAACTTAACAGAGCCAGAAGAGGAATAAGGATGATTAATAATATTGAGTTTTTCATAATCTTCTGGTAATATTGATTACTCTTTCACCGGTGCCAATTGAGTATCCCCCGCCAAAGTGAACAACCCTTCCGAATGTATCTGCAACAATTACCAGAGGAGAAGGGGTCTCTTCATTAAAGCCTAATGAACCGGCAATTGATTTTAAAAGCTCCCCTGACGGATCATCCATAAATATAAAATTTGAAGGCAAGTCCAGATCTCTGCTCTTTATAACAGCTGAGTTAAGAGAATTACTATCCGGGTATACAAAGAGCACTCCTCTGCCCCACTTTTTAAACTCTTTACTATACTTTACAATATCTGAAAAAACATGGTTCCCGGGCTCATCTCCGTATTTTAAAAAGACAAGTATAAAATAGCCTCTTCCGCACTTCTCAATAATTGATTCATCCACATTAATATTTGCAAGGACTCTTAACTCCCGGTTGTCCTCTCTTAAGATAAGGGGCACAATTGATTTTTTACCTGCCTCAATATTAAAAAACTGCATTCTTGTCAATATCTTGCCATCAGCCATTCTGCTTCCGCTTGTTAAAAGATAGTACCCTGAATCCAAGATGACTTTTTCCTCTCCTCCAAAAACACTTCTCCATGAACTTGTCCCCTCAAAGCCCTCTCTGTTTCTGAATGAAAGCACTCTGAAGCTGTTTATATCAGCCTTTGATATTGTAAAGTGACTTTCAAATTTTGGATCATCAACCAATTTTCCATCATAGGTAAGTGACAAAGTTCCCTCTCTGTTGGAATTAACTATCTCTGTATTGTCTGAAGCACTCAATCTTGCCTTTATCCATCTCTTTTCAGACATATACTCAGGAATTGATGTTACAGGGTTAAGCCTCGCTGCCACTCCAAATGTTCTGCACAACGCAACAAAAAAGAGATCTCTTGAATAGGTGTCGGCAACACCTAATCTCCACACACCCGCAGGAGAGATTGGAATACGCTGAGGGTTGTATCTGTTCTCAATTTTAATAGATGACACCAGTCGTTCAATTGCCTCCGGATTCATTTTTAATGTATCCGCTCCGGGGATACTGAGGAGATAGCCCCTCCATGGAGTAAGCAGTTCCCTTCCAATCCGCGGAGATATTATATACGGATCTGTTACATTCTCTTTTATATTGACGAGATGGTCTTCCAGAACTTTGAAAGGTGTATCCTTGTAATCCTTAACAGAGAGAGATGCAAGAATAGTTTCGCCAATATGCTTTTTATTATCAGGAACAGAGCTTCTGAATCTCTCTATTTCCTGTTTGTTCCAGGGAGAATTTTTTAACCTGCTGATTCTTATCGAATCCTCTTCAGCCAAACGGATTTTATTATTTGAAATTTGTTCATCAGTGACCACTCTATTTATACTACCCTCTGAGGGAGGAACAATATCGGCTTCAAATACAAACTCTTGCCCGGATTTTTTATCCAGGACAACTGTATCCACAAGAAACTCAGCTTCAGGAGATATCTTTTTAACACCAAACAAATCACCCTTGTAAGCTCTTACAAGAATATCCCCCCTTCCCATCAGGGCTTTGGTCACCCCCTTTGAATCACTTCTTGTTTTAAGGGCAGGCCAAAATTCTGAATAATTGTATATGCAATACTCCACAATTGCTCCATTAACAGAATTACCCAGGCTGTCAGTAATAATTAGTGAAATCCTTGAGACAGGGGCGTAATTTTCTGTTACATTTATTTCAGCGTATGTATCTGTTTGCTCAATTATCTCCTCCGGCCCGGAATATCTTCCAAAAACCCTTGTATGCATTAGGAGAGCTCTTGTAGCAGATGTGGAAAACCATGCCATATTAAGCACCGGCTCCGGTTCACACGCACCTATGTAATGCCACTTTCCGTTTGCCCAGGCTTCAACCCATGCATGATTGTCGTCAGTATGAGCCCACCTTGGTGTATAGACTTGTCTTGCAGGAATACCCACCGCCCTTAAGGCCGAGACAGTAAAAACCGACTCCTCTCCGCATCTCCCCTCTCCGTTTCTCATTGTGGCAAGAGGAGATGAAGTTCTCTCATCGCTTGGAGAATAAATTACATATTCATGACACCAGTGATTGACTTCGAGAATCGCCTCCTCTGCAGTCAGTCCCTTGAGTCTGGGCAGCAGCTCTCTGTTTATCAATGCTCTGGAAGTATCCAGAGATTCATTATTAACTCTGACAGGCAGCACAAAATGGCGGAAAATATACTCAGGAGTAGAAGGGCCCCAACTTGTAGATGTTTTTGTAGAGATTGCAACCTTGGCAGCCTCAATAAAGAGAGAGGCATCATAGTCACTGATGTCTCCAAGAGGCATATATGCATACAGAAATTTAACCGCCTCCCTCAGCTCTCTCTCTTTTATAGTATCTGCAACAGAAAAGAGGTCCCGGTCTTTAACCAGCAACCTCTTCGCTTTAAAATCGCTGTTCAGATTACTATCCGAACAAGAAAAAATAAAAAATGTTAATAAAAACCCAAGTACCGTATAACCTTTTGACCTATTCATAATGCTCTTCAATCATCTGCTTAGCGTTGTCTGATTTCATCCTCTTCACCTTCTCTCTCTCAGCATTGATGAGATTTTCAGTGAAGCCTACAATAGCAACCAGAACAAAAGCAGCTGAAATCCAAATATAATAGGTCCAATCAGGTCCGCCGGCCATTTTTTGTTTTGCCTCTGCCGGATTACTTTGAACCACTCCGGCTGTGACATGAACATCACTCCTTCCGGGTGTATTCCCTCTCAGAGGCAGAAAAAACAGAAATAACACAATAAATACCGCAATTTGCCTTTTCATAAAAAGGAGATTCATCTTGTGTGATAAAATTACTCCCTTAATCTCTAAAATTAAGCAATTATTGGTGAATACCCGATTATTCCCCTATTTCAATTCTCACTTAAAGCTGCTCCTATTGCTGTTGCATACTCAGCATCCGGAGGAAACTCAAATTTAATTTTATACATCCTGGAGATACCCTCCAATACACGCTGACCAATCTGATTTCTGCTTCCATTTCCTGTCACCAACACACAATTGGCATGTCTGCTTCTGGCAGCAAAAACAGAGATTACTCCAATAACCTGAAAAACCATATTCATTATTCCAATGGCTATATCCTCCCTCCGAGCAGTGTCGAGCATCTTTCCAAAATTTGCTGCAGTTGATGTTTTATCCAGGAAGCTGATCTCCTTTTCAGAAATATCTCCAATAAGCAAATCTACCTGATCCAGATTTCCCTTCTCTGCAAGCTTAATAATATTATCAAACACTGAGGTTTTAATAAGCTCTTTTGACAAACCGGTTATCGTACCCCCTCCAACTCCGGTTCCACCAAGGTGTACAATTCTTTCTTTTGATGCCTCAATTATTGAGGTTCCTGTTCCAATGTTTGCTATAACAACAGGGTCTCTTTTGGCAAGAAACATCCCCCCAAGGCCAATAGCACGAATCTCATCAATTTTGTGAGTTGTTATTCCAAATATCTCTTTATTGATGTTTATTGAACCCGCGCCGGTTATAATTATTTTCTCTATTGATGATATATCAAAATTATTTTCAAGGAGCATTTTTCCAAGTGCTCCTGTGGCAGATGTTACTGAATCAAATGCCCTTGTTTTAACAGTAGTAAGAATTTTTCCATCCTCTACAGCAACCGCTTTTGTAGTTGTACTTCCTATGTCTATGCCTATAATCATGGCTTAAAATTTTTGAAATAAGTCGTCAAATATAGTAAAATGGATAATACGGCTGAATTATTTAAGTACCCAGTCATGAATTGCTACACTCACATTGTTATTAAAAAAGCTCCTGGTAATCTTATCAATTATATCGTGACCGGCAGCACTATTTGTGAAGTATACCAATACTCTCTGAGAATGCACTTTACTTTTTGGAACCACCATAAACAGTGCCTTGAAATTTCCGTTATCTCCCCAGTGAAATAAAAAATTACCAAGCTCAGGATGCTTTTCAACTCCTACACCAAGCCCCCAGAAGATGTTCGAATCGCACTCTCTTGGCCTCTCCGGGTATCTGACAGCATTAACAACAGGTGTATACATAATGTCTCGCCACCCCTTACCAACTCCTTTAGCTTCACTTAAAGCCAGCAGAAACTTTGTATAGTCGGCAGCTGTAGTTCTCAGTGTATATGCCGAGTTTGCCCTGGGAAAATTCCCAACCCCTCTGTTAACACCCTCTCTTGTAAATCCGGAAACAGCAAGAGAGTCAAATTTTTCAATCCACAAATATGATGACGAGCTCATACCAAGTGGCTCGAATACCTCTTTACGCGCAATCTCCTCCAATCCCTTTCCCTTTATACTCTCAACAGCCCGCTGAAGAAAAGCAAACCCCTCTCCGGAATAGGTAAATATTGAGTCAGGTTTAAATTTAAACGAGATTTTAGAAGAGGGCCACTCAGCTGAGCTAGGTGATGCAGACCAGTTGGGAAGCCCTGTTTTATGACTCAGGACCATTCTGGCTGTAAGTTTAGATGCAAGTTCCGGGTTTTCAAACCTTCCGGGGTCTGCATAATTTACAAGTGGCTCATCAAGATTGATCTCTCCATTTTTTGCCATTTTTATCACTATATAAGCAAATATCGGCTTACTCAGGGAGGCAGCCTGAAAAACAGAGGAGCAATCATCTCTGGAAGTTATTGAGTCTACTGTTGAGATTTCATAATTCTTAATCTGCCTGCCTTCAGAAAAGGCTATTTGTATTAGTGGTATTCCCGCCTCTTTTACTATCTCTTTAACCCTCTCCTGTGAGTATATTCCGGAAGATAATGAAATTAAAAAGGCTGCAATCAAAGAAAGATATTTATACATTGAATTATAATTAGACCATAAAGTTACCTATTTTTACAAGAGTAAAAGTAAATATATGAAAGCAATAGTTATTGGCGCAACAGGTCTTACAGGCGGAAAAATAGTCAGAGATCTCCTTGAAGACAATAGATTTGAAGAGGTTATCGTTTTTCAGAGAAGGGAGAGCGAGATGAGACACCCTAAACTTAAAACTTTCATAATAAACAGTATGAATCCGGAGGAGATGACGGATGTGATCAAAGGAGATGTACTCTTTAATGCGATGGGTACCACTATAAAAAAAGCTGGCAGCAAAATAGAGCAGCAAAGGATTGACAGAGATATCCCCGTTGCCTTTGCAAAAGTTGCATCTGCAAATGGCGTTAAGCTTATGATAAATGTATCAAGTATTGGAGCTTCCCATAAAGGTGGTTTCTATCTGAAGACAAAGGCAGAGATGGAGGATGGGACATCTGAGGCAATGGAAGGGAGAGTATTGCACTTCAGACCATCTTTGTTAATGGGGAAAAGGGACTCTTCAGATTACAGAATTGCGGAGAGTATTTCTGCATGGATGATGAAAATTCTCTCCCCAATAATGATCGGGCCTCTTTCGAAATACAGAGGGATGGATACAGATATCCTTGCCAGGGCAATGATTCAGGCTTCACTAAATAATGAAAATCATCAAAGTATATTTTATTATAACGATATCGTAAAAATCTGAACAAAAAAACCTGTCAAGCGTTTGATTTATATGATGGCGCATACAAAGACAGGGCCGGCAGGAGATTCATTCAAATGCGAAGCAAACGGACTCAGAGAGCTCGCAAAAGCCGATGCTTTGCCTGTTGCCAAAGTCATATCCTATGGGCCAAATTTTTTAACAACTGAATTCATATCAGCCACAAAACCGACATCTGATTTCTTTATAAATTTTGGACGAGGGCTGGCCAGGTTGCATAAGTACAAAAAATCTGAATATGGATTCTTTGAAAACAACTTTATTGGAGCAACACCCCAACTTAATATCCCTTCAGATAAAGAGAGGTTTGACTGGAGCCTGTTCTTTTTTAACAAGAGGCTGTTGCCTCAATATCTACTTCTTGAAGAGAATGAGCTGGTAACTGACAAAATCAAAAAAGGATTTGTTAATATGGAGAAGAGAGTTGGCACATTGCTTTCCGGTGTTGACGGTGAAGGTGCATCTCTCCTTCATGGTGATTTATGGTCAGGCAATTATATATGCAATCCCCGCGATGAGGCTGTCCTGATAGATCCGGCTGTTTATTACGGGCACAGAGAAGCTGATCTTGCAATGACAAGACTTTTTGGATATTTTCCTCCTGAGTTTTACAATGCATACAACAGTGAGTACCAGCTTTTAGATGGATGGAAAGAGAGAGAGAGGGTTTACCAACTTTATCATTTGATGAATCATCTTAATTTATTTGGGACAGGCTACCTGGGAGAGGTGGAGAGGCTTATTTCATCTGTATAACTTGTTACCCTCTATTAGCAAAAATTGTATATTTGTCTGTATGAAAAAAGTACTGGAATTTCTTAACAATCTTCAGGAGAACAACTTTCGGGAGTGGTTTGAAGAGCATAAATCTGAGTACAAAGAGGCTCAGGGAGTTTTTAACGATACTGTTAACAAGCTTATTGCCGGCATCTCCACATTCGACCCGGCAATCGCTAAACTTTCTGCAAAGGATTGCACCTTCAGAATCTACAGAGATGTGCGATTTTCAAAAGACAAAAACCCTTACAAAACCCACATGGGTGCGTTTCTCTCTCCATACGGAAGAGGGAGTGGCTATTCAGGATACTATTTTCATGTTGAGGCCGAAGGTGCAAATTACATAGGAGGGCACATCCTCAGTACAGGAGTTTACCGGCCTGAGCCATCCGCCCTAAAAAGTATACGCGAAGAGATATTCCTGAACGGAGACGAATTTCAGGAGACCATCTCCAAAGCAAAAAGCTTTAAGATTGAGACAGGTGAGGCACTAAAAAGGGTACCCACCGGATACCCCTCAGATTTCAAATATGCAGATTATCTTAAGCTAAAAAACTACTTCCTCACCAGGTACGTTGACGACAGCTGGATGACCTCACCTGACCTTATTGAAAGGTCTGTTAATGAGTACAAAACCACAAAAGATTTCCACGACCTCCTCAACAAAGCAATCAGCTACGCCTTTGAGTAGACCTGATTCTCCTGCTCCTCTACCCTTATAAAAGTGGTGCGTTTTGAAAGCTCCTTAAGCTGAGATGCACCCACATATGTACAGGTACTTCTGACCCCTCCAAGTATATCAAGGACAGTCTCCTCCACTTTGCCCCTGTACGGAACCGTTACTGTCTTCCCTTCGCTGGCCCGGTATTCGGCTACACCCCCGGAGTGCTTTTTCATTGCAGTTGCCGAACTCATCCCGTAAAAAATCTTAACCTTCTCCCCATTCTTCTCCTCAACCTCTCCACCGCTCTCATCGTGACCGGCAAACATTCCGCCGAGCATAACAAAATCGGCCCCTGCACCAAATGCCTTTGCCACATCTCCAGGTGTTGAGCAACCGCCATCACTGATTATCAGGCCACCCAGGCCATGGGCAGCATCGGCACACTCAATAATGGCAGAGAGCTGAGGATAACCCACTCCTGTCTTTACCCTGGTAGTACAAACAGATCCCGGACCAATCCCCACCTTGATTATATCAGCACCTGAAAGAAGCAACTCCTCAACCATCTCGCCGGTGACAACATTGCCTGCAATAATTACTTTGTCAATAAATTGCTTTCTAACCTTTCTCAGAAATGACACAAAGTGTTCTGAATAGCCATTGGCAACATCAATACATATAAATCTTAACTGTGGGTGGTCATTAACTACATTCACAAGCTTTTCAAAATCAGCAGCTGAAGTACCTGTACTTACAGCTATGAAATTTTCAATTCCTTTGGGTGCCTTTCTCATAAATGCGCTCCACTCCTCAATTGTGTAGTGCTTATGAATTGCCGTAAACATTTTATGTTTAAACAGGGCAAGTGCCATCTCAAAAGTCCCCACAGTATCCATATTTGCAGCCATCACCGGAACCCCGGTCCACTCGGTTTTTGTATGCATAAGCCTGAAGGTCCTCTCAAGTTTAACCTGAGAGCGGCTTTTAAGAGTTGATCTCTTTGGACGAAACATCACATCCTTGAAACCCAGTTTTATGTCGTATTCTATTCTCATTTTAGTTTTATTAAGTCGTTTTATCAGAACCCCAGTTCACTCTCTATTGGTGCAAGCGCCTCAATTGCCAGCTCTGCAAATTCATCCAGCGGAATCCCAAGCTTCTCGCAATCAAGAATATTCTCCCGATGGACAGATGCAGCAAACAGCTTCTCCTTCATCCTCTTCACTACCGACTTGGTCTTGACGCTGGATATCTTCTTGTCCGGATAGACAAGAGCAACCGCAAAGATTAGCCCGGTGATTGTCTCCCCGGCTGCCAGAGCGTGATGGAACCTATCGCTCCTCACCCTTCCCGTTGCCTTTTCATTGTGAAGAAGAATTGCCTCAACCGCATCCTCCGGAAAACCCTCCTCCCTCAACATCTGTGCAGATACATTTCCATGTTTAAATGAATCCCCATTAGTAATCTCAACATCCAGATCGTGCATAAGCCCTGCCAGCCCCCACTTCTCCACATCATCCCCCAGCCTCACAGCCAGCGCCCTCATCACCGCCTCAGAGGCAAGACAATGTGCAATCATTTTAGGATTAGAGATGTGTGTTTTTAAAAGATTAAGGTAGTGCTCCCGTGTTTTCATATCAGAATAATTTGGAGAACTAAGTTACAAAAAACAACTATTGCCTCAGAGGAAAAGTGTCAAACATTTAATTATGAAGGCATTACACAAATATCCAAAATCCATAATCATTTGATATTGTGTCGTTTGACACTTTTCCTCTGAGGTAGCAGCTTCAGCAAAGTACTGCGGAAGGCGATGACCTCGGCCTCTGTGATGTTACTGGCGCTGAAAGAGGCGACTATCTTTTCGGGGATGCAGAGTGCTTGCTCTTTCAGGGTGCTCCCCTCCTTTGTGAGGGAGACGATAACGCTTCGTTCGTCCGATTCTGACCGTCGTCTGTTTACGATACCCTTTTGCTCAAGGCGTTTGAGCAGTGGTGTAACTGTGTTTGATTCAAGCAGTAGTTTGTTGCAAATCTCAGTTACCGGCATCTCTCCGTGCTGCCAGAGAACCAGCAGCACAAGATATTGCGGATAGGTAAGACCGAGCTCATCAAGAAGCGGGGTGTAGATTTGAGTGGTTAGTCTGGAGGCAGCATACAGCGGAAAGCAGAGCTGGTTCTCCAGATACAACATCTCACTTTTATCCTTCATAACATTATGTATTTCTGAGAGTTTTAGAGAATTTTTTCCAGAAAGGACTCCATCTTCTCTGGTTTTGTAAATGGAGCGAACCTCTTAACCGGTTTGCCGTTCTTATCAATAACAAACTTATTAAAATTCCATTTTATTTTGCTTCCAAATATGCTGCCCAGCTTGAACTTCAGATATACAAAGAGAGGATGGGCAGTGGGGCCGTTTACATCCACCTTTGCAAACATAGGGAAGGTAACCCCATAGTTCAGCTGGCAGAACTCCTGGATCTCACTTGCACTTCCCGACTCCTGGTTTGCAAACTGGTTACACGGAAAGCCGAGAATCACCAGCCCCCTATCCTTATACTTCTGATAGAGCCTCTCAAGCCCCTCAAACTGCGGAGTAAGCCCGCACTTGCTTGCAGTATTCACCACAATCACCGTTTTACCCTTATACTCTGCCATTGAGACCCTTTTCTCCTGAATCGTAACCACTTCAAAATCATAAAAACTTTTATTTGTCATTTTATCGCGCTAGATTATATCGTTTACGATGCAAAGGTAGAAGAAAGATTTAGAAATACAATATTTTGTGTGGGGGTATATATTCCTTCCAGGCGTGCACGCTCGTCGTGGGCTCGCTTGTTGCTTGGTTCTTGCCTCCTTACCTCAGAGGGAAAGTGTCAAACACCTAACTATAAAGCGATTAGGCAAACTGTTATGTAATCATAATTAATTGACATCGTGATGTTTGACACTTTTCCTCTGAGGTGGGAGCGGGAACGTTAGCGGGGAGTCTAGGAATTGTTCATCTAAACTCCTATGCTTTGCTTTGAAAATAGCGATTTTTTCTTATCTGAGCTCCCATAAAAATTCGTACTTTTGTACTTACCGAAAATGATTATAATACAGAATATTAACAAATGTTTGAACAGACTTTCAAAAACATTGACGACATTTTACACAAAGACGCTGGT
>JASDTD010000012.1:0-5773 GCA_041441395.1 Bacteroidales bacterium
CCAAAGTTGTGGCCGACCTCTGCCTGGAGTTTGGGGTGAAGAGATTTGTAATGGTATCCACAGACAAAGCTGTAAACCCTACAAATGTAATGGGTGCGTCAAAGAGAGCTGCAGAGATCTATATCCAGTCTCTCTACTTTAAACAGATTGAGCAGGGGGTTCAAAACCCTACACAGTTTGTTACAACAAGATTTGGCAATGTGCTTGGCTCAAACGGCTCAGTTGTTCCACTCTTTAAAAGACAGATTGAGGCCGGAGGGCCGGTCACCGTTACCCACAGAGATATCACCAGATACTTTATGACCATCCCTGAAGCCTGCTCCCTTGTACTGGAGGCGGGTTGCACAGGGAACGGAGGAGAGATCTATATTTTTGATATGGGTGAGGCAATAAAGATTTACGACCTTGCTGAGAAGATGATACACCTCAGCGGCAGAATACCCCACAAAGATATAAGGATAGTTGAGACCGGCCTTCGCCCCGGCGAGAAGCTCTTTGAAGAGCTCCTCGCAACCTCAGAGAACACCCTCCCAACCTACCATAAAAAGGTGATGATTGCCAAGGTTATAAAATATGACTATGATATTATAAATCCTGCTGTTAAAGATATACTCTATACAGCAAATAAATATGTCTATCCGGACGATGTGGTAAAAAAACTGAAAAAATTGGTCCGCGAGTTTAAGAGCACAAACTCTCAAAGGTTTGAGCAGATAGACAGAGAGCTTGAAATTGAGGAGACTCAGCATATAAACGCATAATTACAAGTACCAACATATGAGAATCGTAAAAAGATTATTTACACTAGCGGCAGTGCTTCTTACAGCATCTGCCCTTTTTGCTCAAATGAGCGACCGGCAGGTAATTGATGAGCTTAAAAGGCTCAGCACATCAGGAATGTCACAGGAGCAAATATTTACAGAACTCTCAGCAAAGGGGGTAACGATAGATCAGCTTCAGAGGCTTAAGGCTCAATATGAATCAGGCTCACTAAACTCCACAGCAGGTTCAGCAACCCAGAGCATTGAGAACAGAGAGAGGGAGCCATTGATTAACTTTCCTGACCCCGCCCGCTGGAGTGCAATAAAAGAGAGCCAGCAGAGGGCGGCCGAAAGTGTATTCGGGCGCAATACATTCTCCAATCCAAATCTTACATTCCAGCCAAATATGAATCTCCCTACCCCTGAAACATATATTCTTGGACCAGGGGATCAGGTACTTATTGATATCTGGGGCAACAGCGAACTCAACCTCTCCGTTACAGTCTCCCCTGACGGTAAGATAGTGGCCTCCGGAGTGGGCCCTGTACAGGTAGGGGGTCTCCAGATAGCCGACGCAAGAAACAGGATTAAAAGGTCATTCAGCAGAATATATTCAGACCTGGCATCGGCACAACCGGGGACATTTTTAAGCGTGACTCTTGGTAAAACAAGAACTATTCAAGTCAATGTTATGGGTGAAGTTGAGGTGCCGGGCACATACGCACTCTCATCACTCTCTACTGTTTTCCACGCCCTCTACTCAGCCGGTGGAATTAACGAGATTGGTAGTCTCAGAGATATTAAGGTTTACCGGGCAGGCAAACTGATTGCCTCATCTGATGTATACGATTACCTCCTAAAGGGTGACAACAGCGGGGATATTGCCCTGAGAGACGGAGACCTTGTAAAGGTTGAGCCATACAGAGCACTTGTTAAGATTGAGGGACAAGTTAAAAGAGCTCTCTTTTATGAGATGAAGGAAGAGGAGACTATTGCAGACCTTATCTCATTTGCTGGTGGCTTCAAAGGAGAGGCCTATAAACTCAGCCTCCTTGTCAGCAGAAAAGGGGGAAAAGAGCAGAGTATACACACAGTTGAATCCGCAAACTACCCAACCTTCAAAACACAAGATGGGGATGTTGTTTCAGTAGGTGCAATTCTTGAAAGATTTGAGAACAGAGTAACAATAGAGGGATCTGTGTTCAGACCGGGCTCATTTGCACTGGGTGAAAAGATCTCTACCCTGACAGAGCTTCTCCTTTCTGCCGAGGGTCCCAAAGAGGATGCATTCCTTGAGAGGGCACTACTATACAGAGAGAACCCTGATCTTACAATAAGAATTGAATCTGTAAACCTGAATAAATTGCTTAACAAAGAGATTACAGATATTAAACTACAGAAAAACGACAGACTCTATGTGCCATCAAAAGATGAGCTAAGAGAGGAGAGGAGTGTTACACTTGCGGGAGAGGTTCACAGACCGGGCCCCTACCCCTATGCATATAATATGAGTATTGAAGATCTTATACTCCAGGGTGGAGGTCTGCTGGAGAGCGCATCAACTGCAAGAATCGATGTATCAAGAAGGATAAAGAGCCCAATGAGCACCTCCCAGTCAGACAGACAGGGTGAAACATTCTCGTTTACACTTGAAAAGGGGCTAATCATCTCCGGAGACAAAAAGTTTGTTCTGCAGCCATTTGATATCGTCACAGTAAGACGCTCTCCGGGATACGAGGTTCAGCAAAATGTATCGGTAATTGGTGAAATTCTCTTTTCCGGACTTTACGCAAAAACAACCCGTGACGAGAGGCTCTCCTCACTAGTTGAGAGGGCAGGCGGACTTACCGAGAGCGCATATATACAGGGGGCCAGACTGCTAAGACAGATGGACAAGGATGAGAAGGCAAGACTTGAGGCCACCCTTGAGCTGGCAAAAAGCAACAGTAAAGATTCCCTAATGATTGACGAAACGGAGATAAGCGAATCTTACTATGTGGGAATTGATTTGCAAAAAGCCATATCACATCCCGGAGGAGATGATGATATTGTTCTCAGGGAGGGTGATGTGCTTGATATCCCTACCTACAACGGAACAGTAAAGATTTCCGGAGCAGTAATGTATCCAAACACAGTAACTTACTCAAAAGGCATGTCAGTTGGGAAATATATTGACAACGCCGGCGGATATGCATACAGAGCTAAAAAACGCCCATATATTGTCTACATGAACGGCAAAGTCGCCACCGGCCTCAGCGCCCGTGTAGAACCCGGATGTGAAATCATCGTTCCGCAAAAGCCAGAGAGATCAGGCACCTCTTTGGCAGAAGTACTCGGAATCACAACCTCCGTAGTATCAACTGCAGCAATGGTAACAACCCTAATAAGACAATTCTGATGGAAGAGAGAGACAAAAATATAATAACAAATAATCCAGCAGAGGATGAGATTGACCTAGTCGAGATTATCCAAAAATTATGGAGAAACCGTAGATTTATTTTAAAAGTTACAGCTGTTTTTGCAGTCTTAGGTTTTATAGTTGCAATCTTTACTCCTAATGTCTATACAGCATCTTGTACTATGGTCCCACAAACAGGACAGAAAAGTGCAGGCGGAAGTTTAGGAGGACTTGCCGCAATGGCCGGAATAAACCTAGGATCACTAAGTTCCGGCGAAGCTCTCTCCCCTACTGTCTACCCAATGATTATGACAAACATTAATTTCCAAAAGGAATTAATTTACTCAAAATTTCATTTTAACGGAATAGAAGAACCGATTTCATTATATGAATATTACACAGATAAAAAATACCAAAAATTTAGTGTAATCGGAGCAATAAAAAAATATACAATCGGTCTACCGGGAGTAATTATTAGGGCGATTAAAGGAAAACCAGCAGAAACTAAACAATCCGATACGTCATCTTTGCAATCATTGACCATAAAAGAGAAAAAGATTGCAAATTTCTTAAACACCAGTTTAAATCTTAATGTCAACAGTAAAGATGGTTATATATCACTTTCTTCAAGTATGCCAGAACCTGTTCTCGCAGCAGAACTGGCACAAAAAGGACAAGAGATGTTGCAAAAATACATCACCAAATTCAAAATAGAGAAAGTAGCAAGTAACCTTGAATTTGTTGAGAGGAATTATGAGGAGGGAAAAAGAAACTTTGAACTAAAACAGGCAGAACTTGCGAGATACAGAGATGCAAACAAGAGCTTTTCGTCTGCAGTCGCCAAAACACATGAAGAGAAATTAGCATCCGAATATAATCTTCTGTTAGGAATATATACCGAACTTGCAAAGCAGAAAGAGCAGGCAAAGATTGCCGTTACTGAAACTACGCCTATACTTACAATCATAGAACCCGTTGTTGTGCCAAATGAAAAAAGCAAACCAAGCAGAGCAATGATGTTATTTATATACACTTTCCTGGGGCTTATCATTGGCGCAGGAGTAGTTTTTACTTTACCATATCTTGAAGAAAATTTTATCCGAAACATTAAAAAACATCGGTTTATTCCAAAAATTGTTTAAATTCGTACTATTATTGAGTAATAAAACTACTCAAAATTATGCTCGAAAGCCTCATAACTTCTAAAACCCGGATAAAGCTGATGATAAAATTTTTTATCAACAGCGATACTACATCATATCTACGCAATTTAGCCGAAGAGTTTGGAGAAAGCACCAATGGAATACGGCAGGAGCTTAACAGATTTGAAGAAGCAAAGCTTTTAGAATCAAAAACAGAGCAAAACAAAAAAGTATATCAGGCAAATACAAAGCATCCATATTTCAAAGATATGCATCGCCTGCTTTTAAAATATGTGGGAATTGAAGAGATAGTTGATAATGTTGTAAATCATATAGGTGAGCTGGAGAAAGGATACATCATCAATGACTTTGCGCAGGGTAACCCGGGTAAAATTTTAGACCTCTTATTAGTTGGCAATAATTTCGATCACGACTATCTGAATAAGCTCATAAGAAAAGCAGAAGAGAGTGTTTCATTTAAGATAAGGTACATTACCGTATCACCTGAAGAAGCAGAACAATATATCCCCGACAAGGCCAAAACTTTACTTGTATGGTCGGTTGGGGATAATTTATAAATCGCAGGTATACTGCGGAAAAAGATAGGTTACTCCAATTGGGAGTTACCGGATTTTTTATAATAAAGAATCATATGACTAATTTCAATATTTTAATCACAGGTGGAGCCGGTTTTATCGGCTCCAGCCTTTGTGAACACTTTCTGGAGAGGGGGTATAAGGTGATTTGTCTGGACAACTTCTCAACAGGATTCAGAAAAAACATTGAGCCATTTCTAGTTAATCCCAACTTCTCTTTGATTGAGGGAGATATCAGGAGCCTTGATACCTGCCTGAAGGCAACAACAGGTGTTGACTATGTTCTGCACCAAGCAGCCCTGGGGTCGGTTCCACGCTCAATAAAAGACCCTATTACCTCAAATGAGGTAAATGTGGGAGGATTTCTCAATATGCTTGTAGCTTCGAGAGATAATGGAGTAAAGAGATTCATCTATGCAGCCTCTTCAAGCACCTACGGAGACTCCCCTGCTCTTCCAAAGGTTGAAGATGTAATAGGAAAGCCGCTCTCTCCCTATGCTATTACTAAATATGTCAACGAACTCTACTCAGATGTCTTTGCTAAAACCTATGGGATGGAGTGTATTGGTCTAAGATACTTTAATGTTTTTGGAAAGAGGCAGGATCCTAACGGAGCCTATGCTGCAGTTATCCCGCTTTGGGTTAAGCAGCTTATTAACCATCAGCGACCTCTTATCAATGGTAATGGAGAGTATTCGAGAGACTTCACATATGTGGCAAATGTTGTTGAGGCAAACGAGAAGTCAATTATTACTGACTCCAAAAGTTTAACAAACAGTGAGGGATATCCAAACCAAGTATTTAATGTGGCTTACGGAGGGATGGACTTGCAAATTTATTTGAGACAAAAAGTTAAGCAACATTTTTAGTAATCTG
>JASDTD010000013.1:0-5611 GCA_041441395.1 Bacteroidales bacterium
ACCTCTGGCTCTTCCTCTTCCACTTCACCATCCTGGCGCAGTGGGCACTAATCATAGTACCATTCGGTAAATGGACCCACTTCCTTTACAGGTCATTTGCGATGTACTTTGACAAGTTGCAGAAGAGCAAGTAACCAGGCGCAGCAACAAGCACTCCACCCTGAGACCTGCAGGAGCTTTTCCTCCTCGGCTGCCCTGCAGTCTGCGGCGGAGGCTCCTGCAGGTCTCAGGGTGGAATGCTTATTGCAACCCGTGGCATTGTAACAAGCAGAAGCCGCGGGTTGACCTAAAGTTTCCCATGTCAAAGACCAGAAGTAATTTATATATATACCCGCACCGCTGTAACACGCTGATTACCTAAACATAAGCAATCCACCTGTCAGGTGACCTGACAGGTGGATTGTCTATACATTGATAATCTGAGACTTAGAACCGCACGGGTTTCGCAAAAATCATCTGCCGAATGGCCAACTCAGGCCGGGCGGGCGGGTAGGTTGACAGGGATATTCGTATATGTGCTTATAAATCTAGCAATTGCAAATTGCTTTTTGAAAAAGTTTTTAAAAAACCAATTCTTAAACACCTAACTACCTGTTAGATAAACAAATATCCCTGTCAAACCTCCCGCCAAGTTTAAAAGGTGCTTCGCAGTTTATACGGCCGGTTATCCGTCATACCCGCACCTCTGTATAGCGCTGTTATTCTTCTTATTAACACTTTTTTACGGATGATCTGCAATGTAAACTATGTTAAAAAGATTGCCATGCCCCTACCTGAATCAACCGAGACGCGAAGGAACCTCCGCCACAGCGAACAAAGTGAGCGAGGAGGAAAAGTTCCGGAGGGGCTGCGGGTGAGTGGGAAGGATTGCTGTAAATATTCAGCCGATTTTCTTAGATTTACATAAGAATTACAGAATAGTATGAATACCGAAAAATTTGCGCTGGTTTGGCTGAGGAGGGATCTTAGGGCAAGTGACAATAAGGCGCTGGAGGCGGCTGTGGCGAGCGGATTGAGTGTAGTTCCGGTTTTTGTGTTTGATCCGGGAATTCTTGAATTGTTGCCTGACAGGGAGGATAGACGGGTTGAATTTATTATCCGGAGCTTGAGAAGGGTTGAGAGTGAATTGGGGCCGATTCTCTGTTTTTATGGAAGGCCGGCAGATGTTTTTGAGTGGTTTATTAAGGGAGGATGGAAAGGCATAAAGGTTGACAGACAGGAGGACAGGCAGGAGGATAATAATCTGAACAGGCCGGCGGCACTGTTCTACAATGAGGATTATGAGCCTGCTGCTGTAAAGCGGGACAATGAGGTGGAAAAACTTTTCAGGGAGAGCGGGATTGCTGTTAACAGGTTTACTGATCAGGTGATTTTCGCTCCGGACGATTCCAGAATCAGAAAACCGGATGGGAGTCCTTATACAATATATACACCGTTTGCTAAAAAGTGGCGTGGGGCTTATGGTGGCGGAGATGTATCCGGAAGTGTTAGTACCAGGAGCATTGGAGCCGCCGTTAAAAGCGGACAAATCGCAAAGCTACTCCTCGACTCCCCCACCCTTAAACTATTCGGTTCAACCCCCACTCCAGAACAAATCGGCTTTAAAACCATACAAAACCTTGGTTTTGAAGATGACCCGGGTAAGTTACTCTTGAAATTTAGAGAGATACTTCCTGATTATCACAAAACACGGAACCTTCCGGCGATGGAGAGAGGAACGACAAAAATCGGGATACACCTGAGATTTGGAACAATAAGCATTAGGGAGGCGGTAGCAATTGGGGCAAAATTAAACGACACATGGCTTGGCGAGCTTATATGGAGAGAGTTCTTTATGCATATTATCAAGCACTTTCCATATTCTGAAGATGCCCCTTTTAAAAAGCAGTATAACTTTATTCCCTGGAGAAATGACCAAAGGGAGATTGAGGCCTGGATGCGTGGAGAGACCGGCTATCCGCTTGTGGATGCAGGTATGCGTGAGCTAAACGAGACAGGGCATATGCATAATCGGATTAGAATGGTGGTGGCCAGCTTCCTGACAAAACACCTGCTGACAGACTGGCGGATTGGCGAGAGCTATTTTGCCGCAAAACTCAATGACTACGAACTATCATCAAATGTTGGGAACTGGCAGTGGGCAGCCGGAACAGGCTGTGATGCAGCACCATATTTCAGAATTTTCAACCCATCAGAACAGGCCAGAAAATTTGACCCGCAAGGCAGCTATATCCGCCGCTGGGTTCCGGAGGCTATGGGCACAGATGGATCGGCCTATATTTCACCAATTGTTGAACACAAATTTGCCCGGGAGCGGGCACTTGCCGCTTATTTATCGAGCAGACAATAAAAAAAGGCCCCCATCCAGAGGCCTTATTATCAATTAATTGCCAAAAACTGTGGCAAGGTTACATTTTGTCGTTTGAGCCTAACACATTAAGAATCTTGTGCTTGTAGAGCTCTTTAAGTGCGTCGCGGGCAGGGCCGAGGTATTTGCGCGGGTCAAATTCGGCAGGGCTTTGAGAGAAGACTTTGCGGATTGCAGCGGTCATTGCCAGACGGCCGTCTGAGTCAATGTTGATTTTGCAAACTGCACTAGCGGCTGCCATCCTTAGCTGCTCTTCAGGAATACCGATAGAATCTTCCAGCTTGCCTCCAAATTTATTGATGTCCGCAACAACATCCTGAGGAACGCTTGATGCACCGTGAAGAACGATAGGGAATCCGGGGATTCTCTGCTCAATCTCTTTCAGAATGTCAAGACGTATTTCAGGTTTTTGTCCTGGTTTGAATTTGAAAGCTCCGTGTGAAGTTCCAATTGAGATTGCCAGTGAATCAACACCTGTTCTCTTTACAAACTCCTCTACCTCTTCAGGTTGAGTGTAAGTGTGGTGTTCGGCAGAAACTTCATCTTCCACACCGGCAAGTACTCCAAGTTCCCCCTCAACGGTAACACCGTGAGCATGTGCGTACTCGACAACTTGTTTAGTAAGTTCTATATTCTTCTCAAACGAGTGGTGTGAACCATCAATCATAACTGATGAAAAGCCCATATCAATGCAAGATTTGCAAAGTTCAAAGCTGTCACCGTGGTCAAGGTGAAGAACAATAGGAATATTCTGTCCAAGCTCTTTAGCGTACTCAACAGCACCCTGAGCCATATATCTGAGCAAAGTCTGATTTGCATATTTGCGTGCACCGCTTGAAACCTGAAGAATAACAGGCGATTTTGTCTCAACACAAGCAGAGATAATTGCCTGCATCTGCTCCATGTTGTTAAAATTGAAAGCCGGAATAGCGTATCCGCCCTTTACTGCCTTGGCAAAAAGCTCTTTTGAGTTTACCAGGCCTAGTTCTTTGTATGAAATCATTTTATATAATTTGTTTGGAGTTATTATTTCTGAATATCAATTATCATGAATTGCTGCTCCGATTCAATCAAAAATCATGCAAAAATACAAATTTATAAGCTTAAACACTAACTTTGCATAAAACACTGAAAAGATGAAAACTCATATCCTTCAGGAAACCAACTGGGAGAGCGTCAAAAATTCTCTTTACAATGTGGCAATTCTCCCATGGGGAGCCACTGAAGCGCATAACCTCCACCTGGCATACGGTACAGACACAATTCTGGCAGAAAGAATAGCTGCAGATGCTGCTGAAATTGCAAATCTCAGCGGTGCCGGAGCAATAGTTTTGCCATCCATAGCATATGGAGTAAACAGCGGACAGATGGAGATACCGCTCTGTATGCATATGAACCCTACGACTCAACTCTCTGTACTTAGAGACATCCTCTATGTCCTTGACACAAACGAAATCAGAAGATTTGTCATAATAAACGGACACGGCGGAAACGCCTTCCAGCCATTAATCAGAGAGTTATCTTTAGAATTTCCTGACATAATAATGTCATATGTTAATTGGTGGACAGTTGCAAAGGCCGATAAGTACTTTGTAGAGCCGGGCGACCATGCAGGTGAACTGGAGACATCGGCAATGATGTACACCAATCCTGATCTTGTAGCTCCACTTGACGAGGCGGGGACCGGGGCCGAGACAAAGTTTAAAATTGAGGGGCTTCGTGAAAAATGGGCATGGACTCCAAGAAGGTGGATTTACATCTCTGAAGACACAGGTGTGGGTAATCCTAAAAAAGCGACAAAAGAGAAGGGAGAACTCTTTGTAAAACAGTGCACAGAGAAAATAGCAAAATTTATTCTGGAATTTTCACATATTCAAAATGAGGAGGATCTCTATGAATAATTCTAAAATTGCAAATACAATAGCTAAAAATGTTCTTATTGTATCTGCCCCTTCTGGGGGAGGCAAAAGCACCATAGTGGGGCATCTGTTGAAAACCTTTAACTGCTTTGACTTCTCGGTATCGGCAACATCAAGGGCTCCCAGAGGGGCGGAGGTTCACGGAAAGGAGTACTTCTTCCTCTCTGAGGCCGAGTTTAAAAGCAGGGTTTCCGCCGGAGAATTTGTTGAGCACGAAGAGGTATATCCCGGATTATTCTATGGAACCCTCAAAAGCGAAGTTGAACGAATCTGGGGCAATGGGAAGATTGTCCTCTTCGATATAGATGTAATGGGCGGAATCAACCTTAAAAAACTTTACGGAGAGAAAGCCCTGTCAATTTTCATTGCCCCTCCATCACTAGAAATACTCCGGGAGAGACTAGTGAAACGCAGTACCGATTCGCCTGAAGCGATTGAAAAGAGAGTTGCAAAGGCCCAGAAAGAGATGCAGTTCGCCGGAAATTTTGACAAAATTCTTGTAAACGATGATCTGCAAACTGCCCTTAATGAGGTAGAGCAGATTATCAGAGAAAATTACTGACATTATGCGTACAGCCCTTTATTTTGGGTCATTCAACCCCTTTCATGCAGGGCACGCCGCAATTGCCAGGTGGGTCCTTACAGAGGGGGGGCTCAACAGGCTTGTACTTGTTGTCAGTCCAAAGAATCCGCTTAAAGAGAGGGCTTCAAATATTACACCACAAGAGAGGCTTGAACGGGTGCGCGAGGCGGCGGCCCGGCTGGCCGCCGAGCCACAGTTGAAAGATAAAGGGAAAAAGATAGAGGTATCAGACATTGAATTCTCAATGGAGGAGCCCCTTTACACAATAAAAACCATTAGAAAATTCCGGGAGAGCGAACCCGGCGTTGAACACATCCTTGTAATAGGTTCAGACAACCTTGAAATAATTGAACAGTGGAACTCCTGGCAAGAGCTACTCGCAGAATTCGAAGTCTGGGTTTACCCACGGCGGCAGGGCACCTTCGAAGAACTAAACACGCATCACAACTCAGCTACACACAATAACGTAACGGCCCTTTGCGCCCACTACGGCGTCAAACTCATTGACGCCCCCTACCTTGACATCTCCTCCACCAAAATCCGCGAAATGGAACTCCGCGGCGAAGAGACCGGGGAACTGAAATACTAAGCAATTGCTGTCTCACAGGCGTGGGAAACTTTAGCCCACGCCTGTTGCGCTTTTCACCACGCATCCGCCCCTTCCAGAGAGCTATTATTCAGTAGTTTTCACAAAATAATCCCATAGTGGATCCTGAGGTGGCGGGGCGGTGATGAAGATTT
>JASDTD010000014.1:0-5504 GCA_041441395.1 Bacteroidales bacterium
ATGATTAGTGCCCACTGCGCCAGGATGGTGAAGTGGAAGAGGAAGAGCCAGAGGTTCCCGGCCAGGAGGTCAAGGTCTATGAAGAGTCTTACTGCAAATGCTGTGATTCCCATAAGGAAGAGCCAGATTATGAAGAACCAGTCAGATGAGCGGGTGTGTTTTGCAACCTCCTGCTTCTGCTTGATTCGGCCCAGCACAAATATGAACGTTACTGCAAATACAATTGCACTAACTACATATCCAAGTACCACCACGAACATACTCTCTGTTGAGAACCAGTTAAGGAATACTGTTGTGAAGAGGAGTGTAAGGTAGCCTATCACTAAAACCAGATGGGCGAACCATCTTGCCTGGTTGTCGTCGCAACCTAATGCTCTCTTTTGTGTGAACATGTGGATAAAGAGTTCGCTCATTGATGAGGCGTAAACCTTTACCGGAAGTTTATAGCCCGGCTTAATCACTGTCAGATACCACATTCTGATGATGTTCGGAAGGAGGATAACTGCAAAGACTCCCATAATTGCAAACATCTCAAAGTAGTGGGCTGTGTGCATAATGCGCTCCATGTCAAAAGATTCATAAGCTGCATATCCAATCACTCCTGCAAATACCAGAACCATCGCAATAATCGTAACCAGCGATGATCTGTAGAATAGTCCGGACAACCCGGTCCAGTCATAACGGCCTGTGAGCCACCTTCTGAGGGACATCATCAGCTCGCCAGGGTTTGCTGTTTGCGGGCAGCTTGTTGAGCATTCGCCGCAATAGTAGCACAGCCATGGTTTAAGTGAACTTTCAATCCCTTTCTGGTCTCCTGCAGCGCTGAGTCTCACCATTGAACGCGGGAACGAGTCCTCACTGTTTGTAAGCGAGCAGACAGCGGTACAGGTTCCGCAGTTGTAGCAGCGGTTGAACTCTGTAGCTCCGTATTTTTTTAGTTTTTTACCAAATTTTGTATCTAACCTGCTCATTTTGTTTTCAGTTTATAGGTGAAGTACTCATCCATGTCGTCCACTTTACCTGTTGCAACAAAACCAAACTTAGCCAGTGACATTGTTATGTAGAGTGTCTTTGCCCTGTCCATTCCGGTTGCTTTGCTCAGTTGTGCAATGGTCTGCTCGCCCTCTTTAAGGGCCTCAAGGATGCTCTTTTTATCTTTGTTGAACTGTTTGAGATTATCCTTTACCTCGTCTGACACCTTGTGCGTTTCACGAAGGATTTTTACTGTCATACTTTTTTCTGTAGCCATAATTTCTCCTTGTTATTGTGCCAAAACATCTATCATACTCTCCATCTCTTTGTTTGTGAAAGAGATCAGCTCTATTGAGTCACTTGGACAAACCGGCAGGCACATTCCGCAACCTTTACAGTTGCTCTTGTTTATTGCCGCCACAGATTTGCCGTTGTGGTCAATCATACTCACCGCGCTAAAAGGACATACATCCGAACAGGCTGTACACCAGTTGCAGGTTTCGTTGTCAACATAGGCCACTATCGGCTCAAGCTCCAGTTCTCCCAGACTCACGAATGAGTGGGATTTTGCGGCTGCGGATAGTGCCGAATTCACCGACTCGGCCACATTTTTAGGTCCCTGGCAGGTTCCTGCTATTGTGATTCCGTCGATTACGGTCTCTACCGGTCTGAGTTTAGGGTGTATCTCGTTAAAGAACTTGTCGCGACCTTTAGGTAGTTTCAGAAGGTTTCCAAGAGCAGTATCTGAATCAGGAACCATTCCGGTTACAAGAACCAGAAGATCTGCAGCAACCTCGGATTCGCTCTTGTCAGAGAGAATATCAATTGCCTTAACAAGTACCTTTCCGTTCTCCTCTGTAACCACTGGCGGCTTTTTGTCAGGGAACTGGATATAGACATCGCCCTTATCGTTTGACTCTTTGTATATAAGCTCCTGTTTTCCGTAGGTTCTCACACCTCTTGTAAAGTGGAAGTTGTCCACATGAGGGAACTTCTCTCTTACATCAAGGGATGACTGTATAGCGGCAGTACAGCAGTAGCGTGAGCAGTATTTATTCTCACCCTTAACTTGTCTGCTTCCTACGCAGTATATGTATGCAATTGACTGAACCTCTCTGTTGTTGTAATAGAGGTGCATTGTTCCGTCTGCATCGGCTTTACCACCCTCAGAAATCAACTTTTTAAAATCCGGCAGGGTAATGACATTTTTAATATTGCCGTAGCCGAATTCGCCTTCTGCAGGGGTGTATGAGTTGAAGCCTGTTGCAACAAGGATTGAACCCGCCACAAACTGCTTTACCACCTCGCCCTGGGATCCTTTAATGGTCACATCCACCTTAAAATCTCCGATGTTTCCGCCAGTAGAGGTAACCTCGGCATTTGTAAGGAGGGTGATATTTGGCTCTGCTGCAATCTCTTTCTCAAGTCTTGCCAGCAGCTCCCTGCCATCGGTCCCCTCTGGGCTTATCCTCTCTAAGGCCGATAGGTGTCCGCCTACTCTTGCCTCTCTTTCGATAAGATATACCTCGTCTTTCATTCTTGCCAGAGATATTGCAGCCTTCATTCCGGCAACGCCTGCTCCAATTACGGCAACAGATCTCTTTGACTCAATTATAATTGGTTCAAGGGATTCGGCCAGACGGGCCTTTGCAATTGCTGCCTTAACAAGGTTGATAGCCTTCTCGGTAGCTCCCACTTTGTTGTCTGAATGGGCCCATGAGCCCTGCTCCCTTATATTTGCATGGACATAGTTGTATTTGTTCAAACCTGCTCTTTCACTAACGCCTCTGAAGGTTGTAAGGTGTAGTTTTGGTGAACAGCTTGCCACAACTATTCCGCTTAGGTCGTTCTCTTTGATGTCCTGCTCCATATCCTTCTGATTGGTATCACCGCAGGCAAACATGGTGGTCTTGGCCAGTACCAGACAATCCTCGTCCTTAACAGCCTCCCTCACCTTCTCAATGTCTACATAGTCAGAGATGTTACCTCCGCACGCGCATATGTATACTCCTAATTTCTTTTTCATCTCTTTCAGGTTTAACTGTTTAGGTAACTGATTGCCTCGGTGGATGCGCATCCTGCAGAGAGGATGGAGTCCGGGATATCTTTTGGTCCGGTGGCTGCTCCTGCAACAAATACCCCCTCAATGGTGGTTTTTGCAGGGCTTAGCAGAGGGTCACTCTGTTTAACATATTTAAGGTTATCAAGTTCCAGCTTCTGGGTCTTGAATAGTGACTGAGGCTCCTCGTTTGGTTTTGCACCTACTGAAAGAACCACAAAATCGTGCTCCGCCTCTTTTAGCTTACCTGTTGATACATCTTCGTATCTGAGTACAAGATTACCGTTCTCCTTTTCCGATATTTTGCCGATTTTTCCCTTTACCAGCCTTACACCCATAGCAACCGCCTGCTCGTAGAACTCATCGTATCCTTTGCCGAATGCGCGGATATCAATGTAGTAGATGGTGATGTCTGCCATCGGCAATGCACCCATTAGGAGCTGTGCCTGTTTAATGGAGTACATACAGCATATCTGAGAGCAGATTGGATTCCCCATTGAGTCGTCTCTTGATCCGGCGCAGAGTACATAGGCGATTTTATCAGGAACCTTACCGTCGCTCGGCCTTAAAATGGTATGAAATGGTCTGGTTGGAGCAAGAAGTCTCTCCATCTGCATTGATGTGATTACATTCTTACCCTCCTGGTAGCTGTATCTCTTTACGGTTGAAGGGTCAAATAATTCAAAGCCTGTTGCAACTATGGCTGTCTTTACGCTTACCTCATAGTGTTTAGGTTTCATTGTGAAGTCAATGCAACCCGGAGGGCACACCTTTTCGCAGGCGCCGCAAAGTGTACAGTTGTCAATATCTATTGCTGCAACCTTTGGGCTGCAGATGCTGAATGGTATATAGGCAGCCTTACGACCCACGAGTCCGTACTGGAACTGGTCCTTTACAATAACCGGGCAGGCCTCTTCGCAAAGCTGGCAAGCTGTGCAATCCTCTTCAACAACATAGCGCGGTCTTCTTGTGACCTTTGCTACAAAGTTTTGCTCTCCAAGTTTTTCGATTGACTCTATATCGCTTTCAGTAAATATCTTAATGTTTGGATGTCTTGATATCTCAGACACCTTGGGTGTTGTTATGCAGGCCGAGCAGTCCAGGGTAGGGAATACCTTGCTGAGCATAATCATCTTTCCCCCAACGGAGAGGCTCTTCTCCACCACCAGAACCTTGTAACCGTTATTGGCAAGGTTAAGGGCAGCTTCGCCTCCTGCAATTCCACCGCCTATGACAAGTGCGTCATAGGTAAGTTTAATTCGTTCTGTCTGCATAATTATTGGATTTCCTGTTTTAGTAATAGTTCGTTAAAGCTCTTAACCTGCTTAACGAAGGATTCACTGCACACCGAACAGATGGCAGCCATTCTCAGGCGTGAAGGTTCAATATTATGCTCCTTCATCATTTCGTGGACCCTCTCTACAAGATGACCCGTCTTCTCCGTGCAGCTCTCGCCGTATGAGCAGTCGCTTCCGTCTGCGGCAATGAATACTCCGTCAAACCCCTTTTCAAAGGCGCGAAGAATCCATCTCGGCTTAATTCCGCTTGAACACCTTACCGGAATTGTGAATACCTCCGGCGGATAGTGTAATTTGAGAAGACCCGCCATGTCAATGGCGGGGTCGGATATTTTTTCTGTTGAGAAGACCAGGATTTTTGCATTCCTTTTGCTCATCTCAACAATTTTTAGATTTCGTTCTTACGCATGTAAATTTTGAAGTAACCATTCTCCTCAACGGTTCCCAGGTAGTCGTGTCCCTGTTTTGAACACCATTTAGGTATATCTACCTTTGTTCCTTCATCGGCAGATAGAACCTCCATAATCTCACCCTCCTCTATTGTTCCAATGGCTTTTTTTGCCTCGAGTAGTGGTCCGGGACATGCTGTTCCTCTTGCGTCAACACTCTTATCTACGTTAAGTGCTTTTAGTTCCTCTTGTGTCATCATAATTCAATTGTTTTTATTGTTAATGAAATTTTTTGTTTAATTGTTTGCAATCTGTTTTTGATTGCTAAATGAATAATTGCGCAGCGCTTTCGCCGGCATCAGCCACAAATGTTGCTGCCCCTGCATACGAAAGGTGAGGGTAATCAATGAACTCCTCTTTTTTGAAGCCCATAAGACCCATTGACATTTCGCATACGATAATCTCAATACCAAGTTCTCCCGCAGTCTTGAACATCTCGTCAAGTGAGAGAACATTGTTTTTCTTCATAAGGTGCTTGATCATAACCGGGCCCATACCAAGCATATTCATGTTTGAAAGTTTAAGAGCATTTTTGCCCTTTGGAAGCATTATCCCAAACATTTTTGAGATAAAGTTCTTGCCCTTGGCGCTCTTTTTCTCATCTCTGAGTGCACTAAGCGCCCAGAAGGAGAAGAACATTTTAACCTTTGTATCCATAGCTGCTGCGGCAATTCCAATAATCATCGAGGCCATCACCTTATCCAGGTCGCCCGATACCACAGCCAT
>JASDTD010000015.1:0-97439 GCA_041441395.1 Bacteroidales bacterium
AAGCAATTTGCAATTGCTAGATTTATAAGCACATATACGAATATCCCTGTCAACCTACCCGCCCGCCCGGCCTGAGTTGGCCATTCGGCAGATGATTTTTGCGAAACCCGTGCGGTTCTAAGTCTCAGATTATCAATGTATAGACAATCCACCTGTCAGGTCACCTGACAGGTGGATTGCTTATGTTTAGGTAATCAGCGTGTTACAGCGGTGTGGGTATATAGTGTGCCGTCCTGAAATAGGTTGACTCAAAAACTCAATTTTTATGAAAAAATTTACAGTCGAGAATGAGCAATCAATTTTTCAGAGAAAGCTCGAACAATTTCAACGCAGGATAGTCTCTGCAGTAGAGCATAAACGAATGACAATGCGAGATGTAATCCAGAAGTATAACATCAAAGATGAAAAGACAATTTTACAATGGATGAGAAAATATGGTATTTTTAATCCTGATTACACAATCATTCATACCATGAAAAATGCCGGTGATCCCAGTAATGTCAAGCGTTTGAAAGATCAGCTCAAGGCTAAGGAAGATGAGAACGAGCGGATGCGAAAAGAGATATTTCTTCTCAGGCAAAAGGGTATTATGTTCGACGCTATAGTTCAAGTAGTCAAAGAAGATTACAATATTGATCTGTTAAAAAAAGTTATGCCCGGGCAGTCGACACCTACATCTCCAAAGGGGGACAAGGAGGAATAGTTTTTGGGTGCAGATTACTCGGGAAAACAAAACAAACCTATTATAAACACAAGAAAAGTCTGAAGACAAAGAAGGTTCAGGCCTTCGTAGCGATATCGCTGGTTAAAAGCCAGCGGGAGTCATTACCACGAATAGGAACAAAGAAGCTACACCACATGCTTTCTCAGCCATTAAAAGAAATCAAAATAGGAAGAGATAGGCTGAATGAGATTATTAAGGCCAACGGGATGTTGGTTCCTCCTCTAAGGCAATACAAAATTACAACAAACTCAAGACATCACTTTCCAAAATACAAGGATCTTGTTACCGGGACCAGAATTTTTCAGCCAGAACAAGTATGGGTTGGAGATATCACATACATCAATGCAAAGGATAAATACTACTACCTGTCAATGATTACTGACGCTTATTCGAAGAAGATTATGGGCTATTGCATTGATGAAAATATGAATGTAGAGTTAGTTATCAAGGCACTGGCAATGGCTTTTAATAACAGACAATATCAGACCAAGCTCACCCATCATACAGACCGTGGGTCTCAATATTGCAGCAAAATATACCAGGAAAAATTACGAAGAATGAGTGTTATTACAAGTATGACTGAAAACAGCGACCCTTATACCAATGCAATCGCAGAGAGAGTTAACGGGACGATTAAACATGAGTTCCTTATTGATGGTCGGCATCACTCTTTGCTTGAATTAAAACTACTACTTGCGCAAGCAGTTCACTCTTATAATCACCTCAGGCCTCACTTGTCATGTCACATGTTAACACCAGACAACATGCACAATCAGAAACAGTTAAGAAGGATAGAGTACCGAAACAAATTCCTTAACAAAAAAATCAAAGTCTGAATGAACTCGTTTACTTATATTTGTTAAAATCAGTCAACCTATTTCAGGACGGCACATAGTTTACTTCTGGACTTCAGAACGATTCCTCCTCATCCGCTGCGCTCCTTCCGGCGGGGGTTCCGTGGTGTTTGCGGATGACTGGCAAGAATTACTGCATGCCCTTTCACAGAGTAGTCCGCATAACTGAAGGAGTCTCCGCCACAGCGAACGCAGTGAGCGAGGAGGAAAAACTCCGGACCTGTAGCGTTTGGAACGATTATTGTTTTGATGTAGTTAAGTACCACTAAAAACAATTCGTTATGAAAAAATTAGTACTTATAGCTGTTTTATTTATTGGAGGGTTGATTGCCCCCAAGGCAGCAGAGGCACAAATTCAGGTAAGAGTTAATATTGGTGTTCAACCAATATGGGGTCCGGTGGGATTTGATTATGTGGAATACTATTATATTCCTGAGATTGATGTTTATTACCATGTTCCCTCAAGAGAGTTTATATATTACAAAAACGGAAGGTGGGTTGCAAGAAAAACACTGCCTTCAATGTACAGACATTTTGATTTCTACAGAGCGAGGGTTGTGGTGATTAACGAATACAGACCATTTCTGAGGCATCACGAAATTCAGAGAAGATATGCAAATTACAGAGATTTCAGACCATATGTTGTGATAAGGGATGCCAGAGATCCAAGATATTATGCAAACAGAAGCCATCCTGAGCACTACAGATGGCTAAAGGAGAGAGAACGCAGGGATGACCGGTACAGGGACCGCGATCGTGATCGCAGGGATGATCGCAGGGATAATGACCGCAGAGGTGACAGAAAGGATAACAGGAAGGACAATCGCAAGGACAACAAAAACAACGACAAGAGAGATAACAGAGATAACAGAGATAACAGAGATAACAGAAACGACAACAGAGATAACAACAGAAGCGGCGGAAGTATTTACAGAAGATAGTTCTCTCTGATTTAACAAAAAAAGGCTGACCTTAACGGTTAGCCTTCTTTTTCCCTTATACCTGTTCCCTTATACCTGTTACCCCGCTTCTGATTAAATCTTCTCGTAGGTTTTTATCTCTTTAAGATCAGAGAGTAGGTCGTCTATGTTTTTCCAGTGCTTATAAAAGCTTGAAAGCCCGATAATAATACCCAAAATTGCTCCGGCTGCCATAACGATTATTAACTCAGGGGTGAATATATCCTTTTGAAAGTAGAAGACCACTCCAAAAAACGGAATCAGAAGTGACATTCCCCAGTATAGTCTTGCCTTTGTAAGGATTTTGTAACGAGTAACCCTCTCCAGCATCTCTATAGTAGAGCAGGAGTCTAATCTCATTTTTTGAAGAAGTATCAACTTAAATGCCTGCCAGCCCCCTGCAACTACAAACAATGCAATACAGGCCCAGATGCTCTCGTTTACTATTAGTCTCTCTTCGTTCACAAACAGAGCTAAACCGAGAAATATTGCGTAAAATACAGATATCAGCAGGAATATAAATTCATATCTCTCAAGTTTATCGATAGAGCTCTTCGCGTTCTTTTTAAGCATATTCATAGTAACCTCTTTATTAAATAATTCCCTCTTTTCAATCTTTTCTGACAGCTCCTGCCAGTTCTCTTTTAATTTTTCCAGTTCCATTGCTACATTCAGTTTTTGGACATTTGTTTTAATTTTTCCCTTATTCTGAAAAGCTTAACAGCAACATTTGATTTTGATATCCCCAATATTTGAGATATCTCATCGTGTGATTTCTCCTCCAGGTGGAGAAGAACAATAGCCTTCTCAATTTTCTCAAGGTTGTTAATATTGATGTAGAGCTCCCTGATTTTTTCATGATCAAAATCATTCGCAACAACTTCAATATTGTTTGTCAGCGGCAGTGACGATGGTCTTGCCTTGCTCTTTCTCAGAAAGCTCACACAGGTATTAAGTGCAATCCTGTAAATCCAGGTCTGAACCTTGCAATCTCCCCGGAACCTTGGCCAGGAGCTCCAGAGATTGATTACCACCTCCTGAAAGAGATCTTCATGACTATTTACGCTGTCTGAATAGATAAAACATACTTTGTAGATGATGTTTCTGTTATCATCAATTAAGTTGAGAAAATCTTGTTTTGTGTTGCTCATTGTTTTTGCTTTTCACCCATATTGGTCGCAGCAATGGCAGAAATATTACAGAAAAAGTGAATTATAAAATATAGAATGGTATATCAGATGCCCTCATAACACTCACTTTAAAGCCATTAACCTTGCCTCGTCTGTCACGTGTAAAGAGATAATCTCCGTTTCCGTCTGAGGTAAATTTATCTCCTGAGAGATTTGTTAAACTAAAACTCTCTCCTGCTTTTCGCCTCACCTCCAGTTTATCGCAGGTAAGTTTAATAATGAATGTTGTACTCCCTGCCTCTTCACTAAAATATTCTCCCTCGTATTCGGCAAGACTTTTATACTCCCGTTTGGGAGATGGAGTTTTGTCATCCACGTTATCATCGGCTTTAGCAACCGACTGAGCAGGAGATGTCGGCTCCTCTCCCACAAAAATTGCAGCTATCGCCCGCCCAATCTGCACAGCCTGGAATTGTGCATAATTGCTTAAAAGCACTACCGACAGCCTCTTTTGCGGATACCAGGCCAGCCACGCTCTGTAGCCTGCTGTTGAGCCGCTGTGGGCAATCTCGTCGTATCCGTTGTATTTGCCGATAGTCAGTCCGGCAGCATATCCGCACCCCTTTCCGTCATTCAGCTTGCGCTCGGCCACTCTGTTAATGGCATATTCACTGCCGAACATCTCCTCTCCCTCCAGCAGCCTGTTCCATATTAGCAGGTCGTGCGTTGTTGTAAGAAGGCCCCCCGGACCGTGCAGATCCTCAAAAGGCATATTGAGCAGGAACTTCCCGTCACGCTTGTCATATGCTGTAGCCCTTCCGGGCACTATCACCCTGTGGTTATCCCTCCAGCTGGTCTGCGACATACCCATCGGCCCGAAAAACCTTTCGGCAGTAAATTGAGCCAAAGAGAGTCCGGATACCCTCTCAACAATGAGAGTAAGCATCATATAATTTGAATTGCTGTATGAGTACTGGCTCCCCGGAAGAAAATTAAGGCTCTTCTGTCTGAAAATTATATCATAGCCGAGCTCCTGCGTATAAACACGAGTGGTTCTCGGCCATCCGGTGAGGGAGTATATTGCACCCCACTCCTTGAGTCCGCTGGTATGACTAAGCAGCATATCAATTGTGATTGCCGCCTCATAAACAGGAAGCTCCGGTACGTACTTTCTAACATCATCCCCAAGCGAGAGCCGCCCCTCCTTTGCCAGCATCAGCACCCCCGCCGCCACAAACTGCTTTGATACCGACCCGGCCTCAAATATTGTCGCTGTGGTATTTGGCACAGTATGTTCAAGATTTGCCATCCCGAAAGCTTTGTTATATATCAGTTTGCCATCTAAAGATACAGCAACAGCCGCACCGGGCATCTCATTGTGAAACGATGCAAAAAGCGCATCAATCCGCTGCTCAGTTGTGGCCCCCTTTTGAGCAAAGAGGGTAAACGGGAGCATTAATGTGAAAATAAAAATCAGGAGGTTTGGTTTTTTCATAGCAGAAAGTCTTCAATGTTTTCTGGGTTAATAACTGAAAAAGTACTACCGGAGTAGTTATCTAAAAATAGTTTAGGTGTTTTATGCTTAGCAGTTGGACTCCATTTGAATTCATAGGCTTTGATTTGGCCATCACCCTCTTCAATATAATCAATTTCTGCCTGATCTTTTGTTCTCCAAAACCATCTGTTCTTCCATAAGGAGTTGTATTCTATCTTTTTGTATCTCTCTGAAATTATGAAGTTCTCCCACAATCTACCTATGTCATTTCGACTTTCAGCTAGTGAGAAATCTGCAATTATAGCATTCCTGATACCATTGTCATAAAAATATATTTTTTTAGAATTTTTAAGCTCATTTCTTAAATTACGGCTGAAAGAGCCCAATCTAAAAATTACATAGCACTGCTCAAGTAATAAAAGATATCGTTCAACTGTTTTTGAGTCCAGACCACATATTTGCCCAAGTTCTGAATTGGATACCTGATTGCCTATTTGAAATGCAACGGCTTGCAATAATTTAAGCAGCTTTTCCGGCTTTTTAATTTGATCAAGTATTAAAATGTCTTTATATAAATAGCTGTCAGATAATTGCTTCAATATCTCTTTTTCGTCTCCCGGATTATTTACAACATCGGGATAGTAACCATAGATAAGTCTGTGAGGAATTAACCGCTTTTCTTCCAGTAATCCGTGATGCAAAACCATTTCGGCAAAAGATACCGGATACATTTTGTATTCCCATTTTCTTCCGGTAAGTGGTTCGTTGATTTGATTTGCAAGATCAAAAGAGGAGCTGCCAGTTGCTATAAGTTGTATTTGTGGAATCTCATCTACAATTAGTTTCAACTTAACTCCTATCTCTTTTATTTTCTGTGCTTCATCAATAACAACGTACTTCTTATCTCCAAAGATGTATTTTAGCCTTGTAGATGATATGTTTTCAAAAAGATTTTGTACATCAAGCTCATCGCCATTTAGCCAAACAACTTCATTTGAACCTTTAAACAGACCCTTAACAAGAGTGGTTTTTCCAACTTGTCTGGCCCCCATTATAACAATTGCTTTTCCTTTGTTAAGCCTTTTTTTAACAATATCTTCAAGTTCCCGTACTATCATATTAGATCAGTTTTAACCAAATATACGATAAATTTGGATTTGAATCCAAGAAAGTAGCGATAAATTTGGATTTGGACCCAAGGTTGCCTATAGATAGCTGAACAAAATAAAAATCACTGACACTACCACAAAGTACCCAACATCAATCATGGCAAGTGTTATATACCTGCTCCACCCGGCAATCTGAAACTTAAGCATGGACTTTGTCCACCCTGCAAAAGCGACGCAAACAATAATTGAGAGCCAAAAAGATACGGGGGTTAAAATAAAATACATTAATCCTATAAGTGCAGTTCCCACAAATTGAAATAGCATCTCCCACGGAAATCTGCCCTTGCATGTACACTCCTCTCCGTCAGAGATATTTGCACCACACAGACAAACATAATTCACAGCTTTTACCCACTGCTTACCAAACAGCACAGTGTACCACAACGCACCCATCCCAAACGCAACCACCACTGAAATTACATACCAAAGCCAGGAGATCCCTGAAAAGAGATCCATAATGTCAACAATTGTTTCCATAGTAGTGAAGATTTAAATTTGGTTGAAGTTACGAAAAAACTGAAATGCAGTTTTTGCCGTTGCCGTTTTTGCCTCAGAGGAAAAGTGTCAAATACTTGTTAAAGAGCGAGTTGTATAAACTTAAAAAATTATGTAATTAGTTAAATACTAGATTTTTGACACTTTTCCTCTGAGGTAATGCGAGGGAGTGAAATTTTCTACTATTTTTAAATTATGAAAACAATAGTGAAAATTATAGCAATACTTCTATTATGTGCAAATGGAATTAGTGCTGTATTCGGAGGTTTGCACCTGATTGCTGACCCTTCTGGATCTGGCTTGCAAATGCCACTGTCATTTCTTGAACACTCTCCATTCAAAAGCTATTTGATTCCAGGTATTATCCTTTTGATTATCAATGGAATTTTAAGTTTTGTTACTGTCGCTACCATTTTATTTAAAACCTCGAAATATCCGTTGTTTATTATTGCGCAGGGAGTTCTGCTTACCTGGTGGATTATTGCTCAGTTGATAATGCTCAGAGTATTCTATGCTCCTATGCATCTAACCTTCATTCTTATAGGAATAACCCTCATTGGTTGCGGATTGTATTTAAAGAAGCACCGATTCAATTAGCAGTTCATTCCAAAATCTACTTTCACGGGTCTATTAACAAAAAAGAAACGCTGTTAGCGCAGTTTTCCTCAAAGGAGGTATGCAGGCATTTCTAATCAACTAATAAAAGCTCATGATTCATAATCATGAAGTCGTTTTTATTCGTTACGATTCCAGTATGGTACGATTAAAAGCCTTCGGGGTGCGAACCTTCAGGGTGCTGATCTTCATTTCAATTCCAGTATGGTACGATTAAAAGACCCTCGGGGTGCGAACCTTCAGGGTGCGAACCTTATTTCAATTCCAGTATGGTACGATTAAAAGAAAATGAGATTGCAGAAATGCAGTCTAAGTTACAAGATTTCAATTCCAGTATGGTACGATTAAAAGTTCCCTTTGCTTCAAAAGAATTAAGCAATTCCTTATTTCAATTCCAGTATGGTACGATTAAAAGAATAATACTTAACCATCTTTGTTTCCTTTATCCAAATTTCAATTCCATTATGGTACGATTAAAAGTTCCAGGCGTGTCTCTCATCGCAGATTGCACAGTGATTTCAATTCCATTATGGTACGATTAAAAGTTAGTCTTAATTATAGGGGTGTATAATTCCCCATATTTCAATTCCATTATGGTACGATTAAAAGAAAAACAATATGTGCAGATCTACCGCTATATTAAATTTCAATTCCATTATGGTACGATTAAAAGGATTGAACCCTAACCTTGTTTTTCTCATTAATGAAATTTCAATTCCATTATGGTACGATTAAAAGGTGGCTTTTGCGGCTATATTGCTTGATTTAATTACATTTCAATTCCATTATGGTACGATTAAAAGTAACTGTGCGACAGCCTGTATAGCTGCTAAAGCTCATTTCAATTCCATTATGGTACGATTAAAAGTTAAGTGATGAACTTAGGCTGGCTAGTTATCGTAATTTCAATTCCATTATGGTACGATTAAAAGCGATTGATGAGTTTAAATCAAAGAACGATTTTTCACATTTCAATTCCATTATGGTACGATTAAAAGAGCTGCAGCTGATGAAGGAAGAATTGTTGAAATACATTTCAATTCCATTATGGTACGATTAAAAGTATCACACTGCCCATCGTTCCCGCGCTGGCTTGATAATTTCAATTCCATTATGGTACGATTAAAAGTAACTAAGTTCCAAGGATATAACGTCAATGTAGAATTTCAATTCCATTATGGTACGATTAAAAGACAGTCCCCCCATAGCATACTTTACCTTTTTGCCGATTTCAATTCCATTATGGTACGATTAAAAGCTTGAAGTGCTCAATTGTTTCGGCAAGGATCTCGTATTTCAATTCCATTATGGTACGATTAAAAGACTCGCCTGCTTTTACTCCTGATAGATCTATTGAATTTCAATTCCATTATGGTACGATTAAAAGCAATGGAAAAAATTAACAAGCGGGAAATATTCCAAATTTCAATTCCATTATGGTACGATTAAAAGGGAAATGCAAGTAAGACACAAGCTTTGGCAGTCAAATTTCAATTCCATTATGGTACGATTAAAAGCACCCAATCCCTTTGAATTATATCGTTATCCGAAGATTTCAATTCCATTATGGTACGATTAAAAGCCTGTTTTATAAGCTTCAGGGAAGTTCAATTTAAATTTCAATTCCATTATGGTACGATTAAAAGTGATTAGGATTTCAAATTCCTGCGGGGTTATTGAATTTCAATTCCATTATGGTACGATTAAAAGAACAAAGAGGGCAACGCAAATGTTAATTTGAATCTAATTTCAATTCCATTATGGTACGATTAAAAGCATCTCAACAGTAAATATGGGATATTGTCTGACGAATTTCAATTCCATTATGGTACGATTAAAAGAGTGGCTGTGCTAATTCTTCTTCGAGCTTAGAGAAATTTCAATTCCATTATGGTACGATTAAAAGGCTGCCGGCCAGGTTGTTCAAAGCCTTATGGGAAATTTCAATTCCATTATGGTACGATTAAAAGAGATTGTATGCTCAGGATGCTCCGGCGCAAATCTATTTCAATTCCATTATGGTACGATTAAAAGACCCTTGAAAAATTTATTGATAAGTATAAATCAGATTTCAATTCCATTATGGTACGATTAAAAGTAACTATTGATGCTTTTGCCATAACCTAGAAATCTATTTCAATTCCATTATGGTACGATTAAAAGTGACTCGTAAGGAATGGCCGGAATGTTGTAACCCATTTCAATTCCATTATGGTACGATTAAAAGAATACATCGCAAGCAAAACCGCTAAGGATAATCCTCATTTCAATTCCATTATGGTACGATTAAAAGAGTAATTCAGAGGAGTTTACTGCTGTGTGTTATCGATTTCAATTCCATTATGGTACGATTAAAAGATTCAGGGGAGACTATGACTCTACTGCTATATACTAATTTCAATTCCATTATGGTACGATTAAAAGACTTATGCTTGCATTGATGGCAGAGGGGTGAGCCATTTCAATTCCATTATGGTACGATTAAAAGCCCTAAGACAGTTGGTGGCGGTTCTACTAATCGTATTTCAATTCCATTATGGTACGATTAAAAGACGCTATGGCGATACTATAACGGTTCGCCTGGAGATTTCAATTCCATTATGGTACGATTAAAAGTTTGATTGTTTGAAGCTGAATAGGATAGTCAATGTATTTCAATTCCATTATGGTACGATTAAAAGTCTTCTGCAATCACATCGTCAAGGGCCTTCTGCCATTTCAATTCCATTATGGTACGATTAAAAGATACGCTTGTATAAATGATATACGGCCGGCTAATCATTTCAATTCCATTATGGTACGATTAAAAGGGTTCAGCAGGCGATTATCCCGATTATACTAGGTGCGCATTTCAATTCCATTATGGTACGATTAAAAGTGCTGCCCAGAATTGAGAAATGCTCAAGCTGCCGGTATTTCAATTCCATTATGGTACGATTAAAAGCAGGAGCGATATCAATCATTCCGGGGAGTGCAACAATTTCAATTCCATTATGGTACGATTAAAAGTTTGCCCTCTTTCTGTTTAAGAATGACTTATATCATTTCAATTCCATTATGGTACGATTAAAAGAGTTAGCGGTTATTATAAAAACGGCTCCCGTAAGATTTCAATTCCATTATGGTACGATTAAAAGGAACTGATATAATTGACCAATTTGGAAAGTACACATTTCAATTCCATTATGGTACGATTAAAAGGCAGTGTCTGATGATGCTATTGTTGATGACTCAAAATTTCAATTCCATTATGGTACGATTAAAAGATTCAAGGACAAATTTTAAACACACACACACATTAATTTCAATTCCATTATGGTACGATTAAAAGTGTCTGTTGTTGTCTATGAGCCTCGCAGCATCAAGCATTTCAATTCCATTATGGTACGATTAAAAGCAACCAACCAAGCAAAGCCAGATGCTGACAAAGAGATTTCAATTCCATTATGGTACGATTAAAAGTCTATCTATCTCCTCTAACTTCAAAAGATACTTCTATTTCAATTCCATTATGGTACGATTAAAAGCCTCTCAACTCTGCATACTTCGTGGATGGTACTGATTTCAATTCCATTATGGTACGATTAAAAGAATGAGTTTAAGGCTTGATGTACCTAAAATTATTCTATTTCAATTCCATTATGGTACGATTAAAAGAGTAAATATTAATGTTTTGTAAATTTGTGTAAAATATTTCAATTCCATTATGGTACGATTAAAAGCAACCTTGACTGTCACTGCCGACTCGCCTGCCGGATTTCAATTCCATTATGGTACGATTAAAAGACTGAAAGACTGGGATGAGAAGCGACATGATGTAAATTTCAATTCCATTATGGTACGATTAAAAGCTTGTGTAGGTTACTGTGTAGTGCCCATATCCGGAATTTCAATTCCATTATGGTACGATTAAAAGACAATTTTTTGAAGAGCGCCCTCAGTTATCCGCGCAATTTCAATTCCATTATGGTACGATTAAAAGCTCAAAAGGTCCTAACAAGCTAAGAAGTACATTTCGATTTCAATTCCATTATGGTACGATTAAAAGCATTCAGAGAGCAATTACTGATGAGTTTATATGGATTTCAATTCCATTATGGTACGATTAAAAGGATCACATCACTCACAACTAATGCAATAGTGATAATTTCAATTCCATTATGGTACGATTAAAAGTTTATTTCAATTTAGGCTGTACTTTAATTCTTATATTTCAATTCCATTATGGTACGATTAAAAGTTTGACTATTTCGGTGGTGGTTGCCCTGGTCATCCAAATTTCAATTCCATTATGGTACGATTAAAAGCCGATAGACGATTTCAAAAAAATATTTGATAATCAAGCATTTTCGGAAATCAAATATAGAAAATTTCTTATAAAAAATCGTCTAACGGCAAAAGTGTAAAACGGGCATAGGTTTGACAATCTTGTATACAATCTTGATATTCAATATGTCAAAGAACATAGGTGATTTACTTTTTATTATTAAATTAGATTAATTTCACTTTGCTCAAACAATCGACAACATTTACCTTAAAGAAATGTGTCTAGCTCTTGCTTCTCTTTCCCCACAATTTCTTTTTCAAGCCACTTTTCCTGTCTGGTTTTGAAAATAATAAGACTATCTGACTCTTTATCCATAATTGATTGTGCTTTATATTTAAGTTCTATCAGCTTAGCGTCGCTAATTTCTCCTTCAAACACAGAGTTTTGAATCCAATTCAAATATCTTCTGCAAAGTTTTAACATTTTGCCAACTCGCTTTTGACCAACATCATACACAGCAATTATGTACATTCTACCACCACATTTTTAATGGTTTATACTCCTCCAGACCAAGCAAATGCTTTTGAAGCTTGTAGCACTCCAGTTTAATCAGATGTTTGTAGCTTACTGATCTGCCCAAAGTCCTGTGCTGAATAGTTTCATTAAGTCTCTCTTCAAAGGCCTCTACAAATTTTTTCTTCCCTTTTGGCTTTAAAACAACTCTCTTTAACGACTCTTCAAAGTCATCGGTCTGTATCATTTTTTTATTCAGAACCTTAAATATTACTCTATCAACTAACAAAGGCTTGAATATTTCTGCAATATCAAGAGAGAGTGAAAAACGACGCTCGCCAGGCTCATGAAGAAAACTAATCGTAGGATTCAATTGTGTCTGATGAATTGTTTTCAAACACTGGCTATAGCACATCATATTCCCGAATGATATAAGAGCATTAACCTCATTAAGTGGAGGTTTATAGCTTCTGCCCTCCATTTGAAAATCATTGATTATAAAATCGAATGCTTCGTAATAGTTTTTTCGGATATTTCCTTCAATTCCCATCAACTCATCTATTTCCGATGTTTCGCAAATTTTTTCTGAAAGAGCCTGTATGCTGCTCATTAAAGGTACGATATCTCTGCCTCTGGAATTATAATATTTTAAATTCTTTAGCATATTGTGACTCGCTCCGATTAACAACTTTTGAGCAACCTCCATCCTCTTTTTCTTATTCTGTTGCGCCTTCACCTGACAGATAAGCATCCTGCCCGAAATTAGAGCCTCTTTTGGCATAAATGAACCGGTATAGTTCTCATAATAGTCAAAAAAGTGGACGCAGATTTGCTCCTGACCTAAAAAGTTGTAGAGGGCCGAGTTAGCATCCAGATTGCCAAAGCAATAAAGCTCGGATACATTCTCAACCGGGAGAAACCTCGGCTTTTGTTCATTGCCCTCTTCATCAACAGCTGTAAACTTCAGAGTGTTGTCTTGTCTCTGAAGCCTGCCGGGATTAAACAAATAATAGGTCTTTTTCATTTGATTAAGTATTAATTATCATCCGATTCCTCTCCGCTCCAGCAAAAATCAAAATAGCTGCAGTTTCTGCAGTTGCTTTTGCCTATTCTTTCGGGGCAATCATCACTGTGAATAATTTCATCAATCTTTACAACACTCTCCCGAATAAACTCTCTATCAGGTTCTGTTAGTAATACCTCCTCAGTTCTATGAAGCTTTGGATACTCAATAATCCCTGTCACACCCTCAGTCCCATTTCTTTCTAGAACAAACAGATAGTATTTTACCTGCAATATATGCGCCTCCTCCCTTTTGTCAGACTTTTTAATCTCGTGAACAACCTTACCCTTTGAGTCGTAATAGTCAATTTTAATCCCATCTATTTCAATCTCCTGAAATCTATCACTCCGCCTGGAGTATGAAGTTTCGTGTATTAACTTCCCTTCATACACCAAATCGGAGGTAGATTCCATATTAATCCCGTTTGCAAACAGCCAAAGCTTTCGTTTACAAATCAGAAGATAATTAAAATGAGTGCCGGTGATGCGCATTTTTTAAGTTATAATAACGTATTGGAATAAATCTTTTCCATATCAAATCCATATTCTTGAGAGTAGTACGCCTCCCAATTAAATAAATATTGATAACCATATTTGCTTTTCTCTGGATGCAATAAATCTGCAATAACCTCAAGTTGCTTTCGATATACTGAGATGCTAAACTGCGACATGATACTACCTAACTTCTTTATTTCAATTTTTTTCATGGTAAAGTCGTCTAATTCCAATTTTATTAACTTTTCGTAGTATTCAAACACTTTAACTCCATCTACATATTTAAGTTCTTCTGTTAAAGCATCCATTTTCTCTATATCCGAAATGTTTTCAAAGAAAGAAACCGGAATTGGAATCGGAATAAATAGTTGCTGGCTGTCATTATCCTCAATCAATTTGAATTCAGCATGGAGTTTCGAGAAATTGAAGTTTTTAAAGTGTTGATAGTAACTATTGTCAGCATGAAAAACGTTCCTCATATTCTTTGATTTTTGCTCAAATACCTTTTCGTACAAAGCATGAAATTGCTTCTTTACAAGAATCTCTTTGTAGTCGTCGAAAATATCTTTATCCGTTTGCTGTACTTTGTAGCGAGAATCTGAACCATAAATGGTACTCGTCTTGTCGCAATCAAACAAATAGACAATGCAATTATCTTTTGATGCATTCCGATTGATACGCCCAGCCAATTGCTCATCGCTATCTATTAGCGAACGATCCTTAAATCCTAAATCCATATCAATATCAACACCCGCTTCAACAACCTGTGTTGATACAACTATCACTTTGGGGAATTCTTGTTCCTTTATTGAATTGATGATTTGCTTTCTCCTAAATTCAAGAATATCGCCAGAAAGCAAAAGGATTTTGTATTCTTCAAAACGGCAGTCCTGATTAATGATACTGAAAAACAGTGCTGCGGTTTTCTTTGTAATGAATTCAATCAAGACTTTTACTTTTTCATCATTTGAATTTGCATACTGTTCTGCTTTTTCAATCATGAATTCAGATAATTCGATTAGGTGTCTTTTTTTCTCATCCTCATTTTCTGGCCTTTTTTTGTCAGCCCAAGTAAAGTCAAATGAAACCCGGCCTGCAAAATTCTGATTCGAGAAATAATGATCCCGATTTGAAATCAATGAAACAAATGATCCTTTCAAGTTCTCATGCAGCGCATCAATTTTTGGAAGAGTTGCCGACATGATTAGAACCCGAATGTTGAATGATTGGGCATAATTGGCAAGGAAATAGACAATCTTATCCCAATGTTCAGGATTATAGGTTTGAATTTCGTCAATGATTACAATCGAATTGCACAATCGATGCAACAAATAGTTGCTCTCCTTTTCATTGCCTTTCAGAATGTCGAAAAACCGGACATGCGATAGGAGTGCAATTGGGTAGTTTACAAACAAATTGTCCAAATAGATCCGCTTCTCATTTCCATACGTACCATCTCCTTTTTCATGGAACCCTGCTTTTGAATGGATTTGAATAATGGAATTGTTGTCAATCTCTAAAGTCTCCTTTATCGACTTAAATGTTTGGGTTATTAAGGTTGTAAAAGGAAAAACATAGAACACTTTATTTATCGAGGAATCGACACTCATTAGCTCTGTTGCAAATGCCAGCGATAAGTTTGTCTTTCCCGCACCAGTAGGAGCTTCCAGATAAAAGCATCTGTTTGCAGAATGTTCTCTTAAATTCGAAATCATTTCGGCAGTAAGCTTTTGCCTTAGGATATTCAGGTTTTGATTGTTCCGTTCAGTTAGTTTTTCAAAGGGAAAAGATTGGTAATACTCCAAATTTGAGTACAGGTCTTTATTATATGGCCTTACAGTTTTAAACCGTTCGATAAGTTTTTCTTTTTCGGGTTTGCTTAATATCCCGAATTCATTGATTTCTATTTTTGTCATGAACTCGTTAGTTGCATAGAAATCAGAAGCGGTTAGTAAGGAATACAAAAGCTTAGTTGTTGCAAACAAATTGAAATAGACTTCAGGGTTATCAACCATCTCACAAAATCCCCCAAAAATATCTGTAGCCCCATAGTAGAAACTCGAACAGATATTTTCATCCCAAAAGATGCGATACGTCTCTAAAAATGAATAACAATCATCGATTTGTTGGTTTTCAAATTCTAACGAAAATTCAATTGTTGGATTGTGATGCTTAATGATAGCCCCTGCAAATAGATGAATAGAGAAATACAGAATAAGTTTTTCGTCATCATTAAATTGAGTGTTTTCAACAGTCTTCTTAAAAAAGATGTTTGAAAACAGGTATGCACCAAGCAACGAATGATTTGATTGAAACGACAATTTATTATTCAAAGAGAACAATTCAGTCTCCATTTTTAAAACCTGAAAATTGGGATTAACTTTTCCCAAATCATGGTAAACAATGGCTGCGATGAATATCTCTTTGAATAAGTTTCCCAATTCCTTTTCACTTTTAATATATAATAGTGGCATGAGCTTTTCTATCAAGGAGTCGAGCAAATGATCTATTTGATGAGACTCCATCAATCGCAAACAGTATTTAGAAACCAGCTCCGAGTGTTCGAAAAGGGTCTCCTTATCCGATTTATCCTTAGATAAATGGGCATAATATGTTTTAGAAAGCTCTCTGAAGATTGGCAAAAGACCATCTAAGATATCACTAGAACAATTGAATGATTTCATTATTCGAAAGTTTATACAATGGATACGATTCGGGCAATACGTAATCTTGCTTTAAATTCCAGTTCGTAAATGCAAAATTCCTGTATTCGTATTGGAATAATGGTGATTCAATATAGCCAATTGGAAGCCTTTCAAAATACATGTATTTGCTTCCAGTTATAGATAAAACACCAGGGCGGAAACGCACATTTACTATTCCATCTTTTACCGTTTCTTCTTTGATAAACAAACTATTTATCTGGAATTCTCCGTTTGGAGACAATGGCTCATAGGTATATTCCTCAAAATTATCCCACCAAAGAGAGAACTCATTTTTACCCATGTAGGGCAGGTATTCGGCTTTGTTTTCTTTTAAAAAGCTGTAGAGTTTCGCTTCTACGTTGTTTTCCAAGTTTAGCAGAATCCAACATTTAAATGCTGGAGCTACTAATGCTTGCTCTGTAACCATTAGGTTGCCACCTTCTTCTTCGCTTGCTAATCCAGTTGTATTGTTGTATTTGATAACTGTCTTCGCAAAATTTCCATTTTCATGATAAGTTTTCCCGTTTTCTTCCAATGGAGCTATGGATACTTTCAAACCTTTTAGCTTCCTGTAATGTTCAGGCATCTCTCCATGTTTCTGAAACCCTTTTTCGCCAATAATTGCTCCAAGTATTCCTAAAAGAGATGGCTTGTGAAGCATATTAAAGGTCAGATAAATTGGATCGTTGGTGTCGGGTTTCTTCAAGAAACCAAAATCCGACTTGATGTTGATTGAAACTAATTTTTCCATACTGCGGCTAATTAAACCCTGAAGGTTTTTAAAACCTTCAGGGTTATGAAAATCTACAAACTTTTAATTGTTGCTTTTTGCGGCGCATTCATTATCTCAATCGATGCTTGATTCAAACTGATTTCGATTGATTCAATTTCAGTAGCATTTGCTTCAATAACTGTTTTCAATTCAGCCAAATCAAGTTGGACTTTGCCATCCACTTTTTCTTTGTCCATTTTCATCAACTGCGTGAAATTAGGTAGGACGAGCTTGGATTCTGGTTTTAATGTAACCCAAACCAATAATTCATTCTCACAACCTGCTTTGGCGGCCGAATCGTAATAGGTCACACCCTTTTGCAGTGCTTCTTTTAATTTGGCAATATCATCAGCCGAAAGAGTTTTGGCATCTTTTCCTGCCAATTCGATTATGTCCTCCAAGTTTTTTGGATTTACAGAAAAATGATGCAAATAATGTCCTTCGTGCAAACGACTTTGGCGTCCAAGCGTGGTGGCTGTATTATCATCATTTTTTTCGTTCGGATTGCGGAATGGCGACATGATTTGTTCTGAGAAGAAATTATTTTCACTCCATAGATTTATCCCATGTGTTATTTGTACTGGTCCATGAATAGAAATTGAAACATTATCCTTTTTTTCAGCGCCTTTCATTGCAAACGTTGCACCAAAGAGCCTAATATCTATGCAATCCAGTAATGCTTTAGCTACTTCTGTTTTGTTTGCTTTAAGTTTCACAGATAACTTGCCTTCATCAATTTCTTCGGAATCTTTTCCCTCTTTACTTTTATCTTTTTTCTTAGAAATAACTACTTCAGCTAAAGATGGATTCTTTGTGCAAAATGCCTCGATGAGGCTAAAGGGTATTGCATCTTCCTTTTTTTGTTGGTTAATCCTTTTAAAGTAGAAAACATACTCTAAAGGGAAAAACTCCTTAATAAAGTTTTTAATTGAGTATTTTAATGCTTTATCAGTTGCATAGACGACTCCATTGGGGAGTGTTCTTGGTTGTCCAGAAAAATCAGCATTATAGTTCGCATTGATTGCTTTAATTATTGCTGCGCCAAAAATTCTTTTTGAATAAGTCATATTGATTTGTTTTAATGATTAGTGTTGTTTGAAAATCGATTCGGAAAAATAACCTGCCAAAATCATTGGTAGGTGTTCTTTCATATTTGAAAGGTCAGGATCATATCCCATTACTTCGCTAAAGAGTTTGTCGAACTCATACTTAGTTGGGTAGAGTGTAAACTTGTATTTGTACATATTGAACGTGCTTGCAATTGCTTGCTTAAACAGAACAGGTTCTGTTTTTTGCAAGAACGGTTCAAGTAGCGCGTGCGATCGGTTTGCCGATTCGCTTTGGATCAATAGTTTCCAAATAAGCTGCCCAGCTGCAAAAGCGAATTCATCATCGGTTGTGATGTGAAATGATCCGGTTTGGGCAATCTCCCGAATCTTAGTTTGTAATTCAACGGTTTTATTTGCCATACTATTTGTATTAAAATTGTTATCAAACAAAGGTTGTAAGCCAAACCAAAGGCTTAGTTTTTTTCGCATATGTACTGGTTCTTTTAATCCTTCATCATGTCTCAAATCATCGATAATCGATTCTATGAACATTTCATTGATCATGGTCATGGTAATTATCTGTTGTTTCGATTTAAAAATGAAGTCGTACCATGCTTTACGATATTTGTAAAGGAGGTTGTAGATCGCATCTGTTAAGTCATATTCGGGATTAACTTTTATTTCATCGAAATATTTGAGCCATAATGTTCCAGCTTTAGTTTTCTGAACCAACTGATTGTTGAAAATGGGATTTACAACCATAAATTGGAAATCAAATACGTTGTGATCTTTACTGCTGAAATACACGACTGGCTCTGCTCCAAAAATCTCCTTTAAAGTGAAATCATTTTCTGCTTTATCTTTCAACGTATATTTAAAAACAGGCACAAAATCCAGATCGATGATTTTTCCTCTTGAAAGAAACAAAAGATAGAAATTTTGAAGGTTCGTTTTTCGAAGATACAGTAGCGACCGAATGATCTCAGAATATCCGGCAACTCCTTCATTGTTGAAAAGCTTGACTACATCTGCATTTAGGCTTGCTTCTTCTTTATGAACAAAGATGGGAAGTGGGTTGGGTAACTTTTGACCAATTTGGAAAAACTTTAAAATAGATTGGGCATCATTACCATCTATACGGTAGTTGTATCTAAAACTTGCCGTTTGGTGTTTGAGAAAGCTTTTTTTGTCATTGAAAGTATTAAGACTGTCACTTACTCCATAGGTGATATCCTGAAATATAGTATTATACTCTGCTTTATTAAAAACGTTCTCACCAACATATTTCAAATAAGGTTTTTTGTAATGTTTTATATCTACTTCTTTAAGAAAGAATACGATTACATGCCCTTCTTTTAGATTGTTGAATCCAATTTTTTCGATTAGTTCCCAGAAATTAGCCGTCAGCCATGATTTTAGAGAGTTGAACCAAATACTAGAGGGTCCTTCTTCAATATACACTCCAGCTTTTTTAAAGTATTGATTGGTAAGTTCATTTAGAATACCATTTCTACCAACTGTAGTTCCATCTTTACGTATTTTTTCAATGTTACTAAGTATCCCTTTTTTTGTGAATCCAACGACATAAGGAGAACAAGTAACGTTGAAAATCTTAAGATTAGGATTAAAGCTTTTATTTTTATCAACAGGATTTGACGATTGCAATACTTTCCTGCATTTTTCGAAAAAAGGAGTTAGTTCCTCTTTCTTCGTAAAGAGTCCAATATCTTCTTTCAAGATATTTCCGTTTTCATCAACATTCTTGAGTACATATTTACCATCCTCCAGACCGATGTCTAAAGCAACGTAAATACCTTCCTTGAGCTTGGCTCCTTCTTCAAATAGATCGGGAGCTTGCTCTTCCAGTGTTTCCACAAATTGGCAAATTTCTTTAATCATTACATTATTATATAATTATTATTGTTAAAAGCGTATCTCATTAATTATGTTGTTCAAGGCTTAACATTAACTTCGCACCAGCCGAATCCCATTGAGTTTTTTTCTCCAAATCCGGCAGACTGTATTAGATTATGAATGTAAATGGGAGCTGTTAATTCAAAATCAAACAGGTAGCCTCTTATCTTACTTGCTTGTTCTGAGTCGGGTTTTATAGTGACTAATTTTGATCTAGGGTTACTTTTTAGTGTAAAATCCATCTCAAAATCAACAATTTGATTTGTATTGTGTGGAATGCTATTGAATTTGTTTATTAAGTTGTTCTTTATCCATTTAGAATATTCCTCATCTGCAGGTGAGGCATATCTGGCATAATTTGTTGATGGATTTATTACACTTATGACAACAGGAGAGAGGGCTCGGTATGACTGTGTTATGCTTTCCTGTATGTCAGGAATTCTCTCAATCTGATTAACTCTTAGTTCAATTCCGTTGAATTTGTTTCCAATGTATGCTATCTGTTGATTGAAAAGACCAATTATAAATTTTTCTGCTGCTTCACCTAGCTGGAAAGAAACTTTAACCTTAATGGCATCACTCTTAATTTCAAAAAGAGCTCTCTCTTTCCATAATAGATATTGCTCAAATATCAAGGGGGAGTAATTAAAGAGCTTAAAATTTTTACTTGACCCGGAGTAACCGGTCTGATGAAGAAATTGAGCAAAATCTTTGTCTGCATTGAACAGAACTTTGTAAATCCAAGCGCTCAAATAGTACTGATAGTCCATCGGCAGCATGTTGCTTTTCCCGCAACGGCTAAAGGAAATTTGAAACCTCATATTATTGTGAATAATGACCTTTAAAGTTATAGAAAAATATCTAATAGTCTGTTTATAAAATATGGTTAATTTCTTTATTTGTATTTAGCCATTTAGCTATTTAGCCATTTACCCCTGAGGTAAGATCTGAGGCTTCACATGCCTCTTTTAGATAGTATTTAAAATACCACTCCTTAAAATATTTAACGTCCTCATCTGTTCCGTAGCCACCTCCCCAGTGAGAGTGCCTGTTGAAAAATAGTGCTTTTAGGGTTATTGGAACATCATCCTCTTTTCTAAAATCCTCAAGTCCGGACCGAATATATTCTATCATATTTCTTGTATCATCACCATGTAAATCTTCTCGCTCAACCCATAGTTTTTCATAGAACCAAAACATGCCATCTCCATTTTTGGAAATTTCCAGAGGGATTTCATCCTCACCTTTGTAATATCTGCAATATTTAATAAGATCTCTCATATGTCTACAAAGTTACATTGGCGTTTTGTCAACTTTTGACACTTACCTGGTTACCTCAGAGGAAAAGTGTCAAACATCTGATAATTAAATGATTATTAAAATTTTGAAAATTGTTTAACAAGCACATTTACTGATGTTTGACACTTTTCCTCTGAGGCGATTTGGGTTTTTTGTTTTATATTTGGTAAATATCAATTCATCACTATCTCTATGAAACATCTCTATTCAATGCTTCTTCTTGCAGGTATTGCAACTCTTTTGCCTCTGCAATCTGTCGCTCAAACCACTATGAACGATATGGTCTACCATGGTCAACATATCTATTTTAAAAGTGACTTTAGTGGTAAGGCTGCCAATTTTGTATTTGATACGGGGGCTGATATGGTCTATGTGGATAGCACTTTTCTTGCCGGTAGTGGCTTGAGATTCAGCAAGGTTGGTTATGCCATGCTGGGGGGTGTCGGGGGAAAGCAGCAAAGGGTCAAGATGATTTTTGATGATGCTGTTTTTAGATTGTACGGAAAGGAGTATAAGCCTAAAATGGCGCCAATTATTCAGTTAAAGCCTATACTCGGGGACAAGGCCGATGGTCTGTTCGGGATACAGGAGCTTGTCGGCAAGGCGATAATAATTGACTATGAGAACGAAAAAATCGGCTTTGTAAACCAGCTGTCTGCTGCGGATACGGAGGGGTTTGTGCCTGTTGATGTAGAGATTACCTCTAACAGAATTTATCTGCCTGTCGCTGTTAGTATTGATGATAATATTACAATTACGGGAAAGGCAATGATGGACCTTGGTTCGGGAGGTTCTATCAGCTTATCAGCTGCTGTGGCGAACAGGTATAAATTGAGTACCATTAAGGAGAAGTTTGGGGTAACTTATGAGCAGGGTGGTATTGGAGGAAAATCATCAAGCTGGAAATTCCGTGCAAAAAAGAGTACTATTGCCTCTTTTGATATTAATGATTTAGTTCTGGGTTATAGTACCGATTCTTCAGGTGCCTTGTCAGGCAAAAATGATCATATAGGCCTGATTGGGAACCAGGTTTGGGAACGATTTTATGTGATTATTGATCTAAAGGGTAAAAAACTGTATCTGAAGCCTAACTCCTCTTTCAATAAAGAGTCATTTTTTAATACCCTTGGCTTCGCATATACAGATAGAAGCAAAACCCTGGGCTGTTGGGTGGTTAACGGCCTCTATCACGGCTCGGACGCAGAGAAGGCCGGGTTAAAGGGTGGGGACAGAATAGTTGAGTTTAATGGAAAAGATGTTAAGTCTTTAAGTGAGGTTGAGCAGGAGGCTCTCTATGAAAATGCAGGCGAAGTGAACCTTAAAGTGGAATCGCCTCAGAGGAAAAGTGTCAAACATTTGATAATTAAATAATTGGCTGAATTGAGAGATTTTTGTAATGCGCTTATTCAATGCTGTTTGACACTTTTCCTCTGAGGCGATTAGTGCCGGAGGCTAGCTCTTCTTTCTGTAACTCAGCACTGCCCATCCGTTGAAGAGGATTGCAAAACCGGAGAGCATCCAGAAAGGGGTAAGAAGATCTGAGAAGGTGCTCCCTTTCAGGTAGACCTGGCGGAGAACTACGATGATATATTTGAGGGGGCTAATTATGCTGAGGTTTTGTGCCCACTGGGGCATATTTGCAACAGGGGTGTAGAGTCCGCTCATGAATATAAAGGTGAGGACAAAAAAGAACATCATAAACATTGCTTGCTGGAGGGTGGTGGCGTAGTTGGAGATGACCAGCCCAAAACCTGAAAATGCCAGTACAAAGAGGGCGGCAAAGAGGTAGATTGTGGCAAGGCTCCCTGCAGGGGTTAGTCCGTAGGCCACCCAGGCTGCAAGAAAGCTGATGGTGAGGACTACAAAGCCGATAATCCAGTAGGGGAGGAGCTTGGAGAGTATAAAGTTTAGTTTGCTTACCGGGGTGACATTTATCTGTTCAATGGTGCCGCTCTCTTTCTCTCCCACAATGTTGAGTGCCGGCAGAAATCCGCATACCATTGCAAGAACCATAACCATCAGTGCGGGTACCATAAAGTATGTATACAGCAGGCGTGGATTGTACCAGAACCGGGGTGTGATTGTGAATTGCTCCGACATCGTTAGCTCCCACCTCGTTAATATATCTGAGTTGATCTCTCTGTTATAATCGCCTACAATGCCGGCCAGATATGCACTCCCAAGCCCCCCTTTGGTTGCACTGACAGCATTTGCGGAGACCAGTACCTTCGCTGTGCCATCTCTTTGAATATCTCTCTCAAGATTTGCCGGGATCTCAAGAATAATATCGGATTTGTTAAGCTCAATATCTATCATCGCCTCATTGTGGGTATCTGCAACTTGTGATATACTGAAATATCCACCGGCAGCAATCTTCTGAACCATTGCTCGTGATGTGGAGCTTTTGTCATTATCCACAATTGCCAGGTTAATGTTTTTAATCTCAAAATTTGCAACCAGCGGGAATATTAAAATTGCCATGAATGGCATTATTACAGCCATTTTAGGCAGGGCCTTGTTCCGGAAGAACTGTTTGAACTCCTTCTCCAGTAAATATTTTAACATAACTACTCCAGTCTGAATTTAAATTTTTTGATACTTACAGCCAGTATAACAGCGGCCATTCCGGTAAGTATAGCAACCTCTTTTATTATTGACGAGAATCCCAGCCCCTTTATCATTACATTCCTTACTGCAATAATAAACCACTTTACAGGGAGGATGTGCGAGAGCCACTGAAGCACCTCTGGCATACTCTCAATTGGGAACATCAGCCCTGAGAGGAAGACTGCAGGCATCATCAGCAGCATGCCGGAAATGAGCAGCGCTACAATCTGTTTCTCTACCAGTGATGAGATAAGAATACCAAGCAGCAGAGAGACCATGATAAATAGCAGGGAAAGTCCCGAGAGGAGTATCAGGCTGCCGGCAATGGGAACCTTGAGAACATAAACTGATAGAATCAGTATTGTAATATAGTTGATTACGGAAATGGTGAAATATGGAACAATCTTGCTTAGAATAATAAGAAAAGGTTTCATTGGTGAGACCAGCAGAACCTCCATTGTTCCAAGCTCCTTCTCTCGAGCAATTGATACCGATGTCATCATTGCGCAGATTAGCATCAGTATCATCCCCATTATTCCGGGTACAATATTGTATGCGCTTTTGAGCGATGGGTTGTAGAGGAGGCGGATTTCCGGTGTGATTGTGCGGCGGGCGGCGGCGGTTGCGGCAGCAACCGGCGGATCGCCGGCGACATTCGTCGCCGCGCCGCCGCCCGCCTGTCTCACAGCGCTCTCCTCCAAATATGAATTAATAAGTGCAGTTGCATAATTTGTAAGTATTGACGCAGTATTTGGGTCAGTACCATCCGCCACCAAAAGAATCTGCTCATCACTGAATACAACGGCAAAACCTGTTTTGCCCTCTCTGAATAGTTGCTCAATTTGATCAGGGGAGGAGAGGTACCTCTCAAGAGTAAAGTATTCACTGCTCTCTAGTTTATTGATTATCCCCCTTGTAGTAAAATCACCTGCAGGGTCATATACCGCAAATTTTGTGTTTCTGATTTCTGTTGTAATCCCAAACCCAAAGAGTATAATCATAAGTATTGGAAGAGCCAGCAGAATAATGGTAGTCCACCTGTCTCTGAGGATGTGGTAAAACTCTTTTTGAACAAATACTCTGAAAGCTCTCATAACAACCCGTTGTTTGATCTCCTTGCCAGTTTTCTGAAAACATCGTCCATATTTACTGCTCCAAATTCCTTTTTAAGCAGGGCAGGGGAGTCCAGTGCCTCTATTCTGCCGTCCACCATTATTGAGACCCTATTGCAATATTCTGCCTCATCCATATAGTGTGTTGTTACAAAAATGGTGATTCCTCCGGCTGCAGCCTTGTAAATCATCTCCCAGAACTGCCGCCTTGTTACCGGATCCACCCCTCCTGTGGGCTCGTCCAAAAAAACAATGCTCGGCCTGTGAAAAATGGAGACTGAGAATGCCAGTTTTTGACGCCAGCCTAAAGGGAGCGACTTAACCAGACTCTCCCTCTCTTTCTCAAGGCCCAGCTCCTCCAGCAGTCTGTGTGACCTCTCTGTTGCCTCTTTTTCAGGAACTCCGTAAATGCCTGCATAGAGCCTTATGTTTTCCCATACTTTAAGATCTTCGTAAAGAGCAAATTTCTGGCTCATATATCCAATTGCTGCCTTTATCTTTTCGCTATCTATGTTTATATCAAATCCGGCGACAACCCCTTTTCCGGATGTCGGCCTGAGCAGACCGCACAACATCTTCATTGCTGTTGTTTTTCCTGCTCCGTTTGCACCCAGAAAGCCGAATATCTCTCCTCTCTCAACTGAGAATGAAATATTATCAACAGCTGTAAAGCTGCCGAATCTTTTAGTAAGGTTCTCTACCTCTATTACTCTCATTTGCTCAATAGTTCCATAAAACAATCTTCAACAGAGGGTTCTGTTTTTGTGACCTCAACCCCTTTAAAACCAGCCTTCTCAAGGTAGGCCTTCAGAGAGTCTGCTGTAACTGCCTGAAATATTCCGTTCTCCTTTTCCGTTGTTATGTGGAGCGAATCTCCAAATGCAAAACAGGAGAGCACCCCATCTGCTCCTCTCAAACCCTCAAGAAGTACCCCCATATTCTCCCCCTTAACACTAAAAAGATTTTTATCAAAAGAGTCAATTATTGCCCGGGGGGTATCACACATCAGGAATTTTCCATCCTGCATAAGTGCAATTCTGTCACAAAGAGATGCTTCATCCATATATGGAGTTGATACAACAATTGTGATTCCCTCTCTTTTTAATCTTCCCAGCATCTCCCATAGCTCTTTTCTTGAAACCGGGTCTATTCCTGTAGTAGGTTCGTCAAGAAAGAGGACTTCAGGTTTATGAATAAGTGCACAACTTAAAGCCAGTTTCTGTTTCATACCTCCTGACAGCGCCCCCGCCTTTCTCTTTTTAAAGGGCTCCAGGTGGCAGTAAATATCCTTTATAAGGTGGTAATTCTCCTCGATTGTTGTGTTAAATAGTGTTGCAAAGATTCTTAGATTCTCCTCCACTGTTAGATCCTGGTAGAGAGAGAACCTTCCGGGCATATATCCCACTATTTTCCTGATCTCCCTGTAATCCTTCACAATATCATAACCCTCTACCTTAGCCTCTCCCGAATCAGGCAGCAAAAGAGTTGTAAGAACCCTGAAAAGAGTTGTCTTGCCTGCACCATCCGGTCCAATCACCCCAAAAATCTCCCCCCTCTCAACCTCAAAGGAGACCTTGCCGTTGTTTTTGGCAAGTTCTTTAACTACAATTGATTTGGAAAACGATTTTTTACAAACCGAGGTCAATCCCTCCATACATTCCAATCTTTAAAAAACCATCATTTATAATTGCAATCTTAATTGCATAAACAAGATTATCTCTTTCACTCCGGGTCTGAATAGTCTTTGGAGTAAACTCGGCCTTATCAGATATCCATATAACCTCTCCGCTGTACTCCCGGCTCCCCTCCTCCCCAAAATCAGCAAAAACCTTAACTGTCTGGTTAAGCTTTAATCTGGTGAGCAAATCTGAAGTGATGTATGCCTTTAGGTGCATATTTTTTGTCTCTGCCACCTTGAAAAGCGCCCTGCCGGCCATAGTTATCTCTCCTGCCTCTGCATATTTTTCAAGGATGGTCCCCGATATTGGAGATGCAATTTTGCTTCTTTCCAGCTGATCGTTTATCTGATCTACCTGAACCATCAGTGCAGCAGCATCCTCGGTAATTCCTCCGGAAGTATTACTAAGAGTTGAGCGTTGTGCCTCCAGCTGTTTCTCAAGTACAGATATTGATGAGGTGATATCATCAAGTTGTTTCTGAGTGGCGGCGTCTGCTTTGAGTAATCTCTCAAACCTCTCTCTCTCCCGCTTTTGCACTGAAATCTGCTCTTCGAGTGCCGCAATCTGTTTGCGAACCTGAGGGCGGCGCGCCTCAAGAGCTCTCACTGTTGCGAGAAGCTGCCTTTTTTTAAGGAAAAGTTGAATTGTGTCAATTTGGCCCAATACCGCGCCGGCCTCAACGCTGTCACCCTCCTCGATATTCAATTCCAGAATTTTCCCGCTTAATTCTGACGAAACCAGAATTTCAGTTGCCTCAAAAACTCCTGAAGCATCATGTTCAGCACCGGACCTGCTGCAGGATAGCAGGCTGAAAGATATCAGGCTGAAAATTGTGACAGCGACACAAAAAGTATTTTTAATCATATTTTTAATTATTTTTCAGGTACTTAATGGAATAAATTGCCATAAGATGCATTATCTCGTGAGTGGCTCTCTCCTGACGGGCAAGATTCTCTGCATTTATCTCCCGTATAAGGTCTGAAACGGAAATTATCCCCTCTTCAACCCTTTTTTCTGCCGCCCTCTTTATCCCCTCTCTAAGACGAATTATCTCTGTATCAGACTCCATCTGTTTTGTGAATTTTAAAATTTCGTTAAGCTGCTGCCTCTCTGCCAGCAAGCTATTGAAAAGAAATGTCTCCCTCTGAGTGTTGATACTCTCTCTCTTCACATCAAGCAGCCTGATTGAGTTACCTTTTGTGTAAAAAGATCCAAAGTTCCAGGAGAGCCTTACACCTCCAATATAATATGCTGAAAACTTATTTTTTAGCATATTGAGTCCCGGATTACCATATCCTCCCTGTACAAAGAGATTAAGCCGGGGCATTGTCGCAGCATTTATGCTTCTCTCCTGACTCTCTGCAAGATGTGACTGAGCGTCAAAGAGTGCAAGCTCCGGTCTTCTGTTTCCATTTGTAAATGCTGAGACATCTGCAGAGGGCTTTATAAGATTCCCGGACTTTACCATATCATCGGCAGTTAAAGCTGCCAGCATCTCTCTGTAAGTAATCCCCGTCATTTTAAGCTCCTCCCTCTTTTGTCCGGCCCTGAGTACCTCTACTCTTACAGCATCCAGATCAGATTTTGTCGCAACTCCGTTTTCCAGATAGGCCGACACCCTGTTAAAATTGTTTTCCAGTTCCAGAATTAAAATATCTGTCTGCCTGATCTGCTCCTCAATCAGAAGTATTCCAAAAAACAGCTGATTAACCCTCTCTCTGACTGTATAGAGCTCCGTCTCGGCCCTCTTCAATTCCGCCTCGGAAGAGGCCTTTGCAATTCTCCTCTGTGCCTCAATTGCACCTCCGTCCCATATTATCTGGTTTACCTCCACAACTGCCTGATATTGATCTTTATTCAAAGGGCTTACCCCAGGCATAGCTGCAGGCAATTGTGTAACCTCTGACTGATAAGTTGCTCTGGCATTTAGCCCAAGCTGTGGCAGATATCCTTTAGAGGCATTTGCCAGTGTAAAGTCCCGGCTCTGTTCAATAAGCCCGTACTGCTTAGCTGCCGGATAGTTTCTCTCTGCCTTAAGCTGCAACTCCTCTACAGATAATTTTACAGAAAAATCCTGACCGGCAGCAGTCAGCGAAGCAGCGAAAAGCAAAAAAATACTACCCCAGGGGTAAATGGCCAAACGATTGATATTGAAGTTCATATAAAAAAGTACTATTTTTTGTAAACTATTGATTATTATTTGTTTGGCCATTTACCCCTGAGGTAGGGGGCAGGGCTGCAGCCTTGCGAGTATGGTCTTCACATTATCCTCTCTTCTTTTTTCAAGCATACTTGAAAACTCCTCATCATTACAGTTTGTCATTATTCTTACTATAGGGTCCGCAATGAACATAACAGCATTCAGTGATATAATCGAGAGCATCAAATCGACAGCAGAAATCTGCCTTATTTCTCCTTTTTTGTAAAGATCATCTAACTCTTTATCCAGATTTTGGATTAAAAGGGAGGGTATCACCCCCAGGTTCTCTCTTATCTTTTCCAGCCTTTTTTGGTTTGTGGAGATTTCATTAAACAGCAAAAAAGGTAGTCTTGGATTGGCCTTAAGTATATCAAAATGTGCTTTTATCTTTTTTGCAATTTTTGCCTGAAAGTTACTTTCATCATTACCCTCAGTAAGGAATACATTTATAAAGAGCCTCACCTTATTCTCGAAAAAAAGATCAAAAAGCCGCTCCTTGCTTCTAAAGTAGTAGTGCACCAAGGCCTGGTTGCATCCGGCCAGACGGGCAATATCGGTGGTGTGAGTCATCGCATATCCTCTCTCGTAAAAGAGTTTCTCTGCGGAAATTAAAATCTTCTCTTCAGTTGTGGAATCTTTTGCAAGTTTCATTTCAATATATTAATAAGTCTATTTAATAGGTCTATTAAATATTTTGCAAAGTAAGTAAAAGAAGTTTATATAGAATAAAAAAATAGTGATTTATATTATTATTTCAACGAGAATATAAAAGTACTTCCTTTTCCTGGTTCTGACTCTACCCTTATATCTCCACCCAAAGCCTCTACATATGCCTTGACAATTGATAAACCAAGACCTGAACCACTCTGTGTCCTTTTGAAATCAATATTTGTGCAGGCAAACCTGGAGCACATCAGAAGTATAGAGGGCTCAGGACTTGGACTATCCATTGTAAAGGGTTATGTAACTAAGCTGGGTGGTGAGATATGGCTGGAGTCATCACCTGGGGATGGCAGTACATTCTTCTTCTCTATCCCGGTCTAAATAATCAAAAAAATTGCCGAAATGAGCAATTGTCCATTATCTTTGTAATGGACAAATGCCCATTATTATGCCAAGACCAAAATTAAAGCGAAAAATGTTTAATCCTCCTGAATTTAAGGGGTACAGGATCATTGGAGAGAGTAGTAATGAACATCCTGTGGTACTCAATCTTGAGGAGTATGAATCAATCAGGTTAAGTGATCATCTGCTTTTAGGACAGGTAAAAGCTGCCATAGAGATGGAAATTTCCAGATCTACATTTGCAAGAATTTATGAAAATGCAAGAAGAAAAATTGCTCTTGCTTTCGTTGAGGGAAGACCCATAGTCTTTGAAGGTGGTAAGGTCTACTTTGACAGCAGCTGGTATGAGTGCAAAAGTTGTAAATGTCTTTTTAACCATTTAGAAAAACAGAATCCGGTAGGGGGATGCTCTCTCTGCGGATCAAAAAAAATAATAATTTATAATGAGAACAGTAATAACATCAACAGGTAGCACACTTGATTCAAAGATGGATAAACGCTTTGGCAGATGTTCATTTTTTGTAGTTTACGACTCCGCGACTGGTTCAGTTGAGTTTGTCCCAAATGAAAATGCAGAGAGTGTTGAGGGGGCAGGAGTGGCCTCGGCAAGAGTGGTGGCTACAAAAGGTGCAGAAAAAGTAGTGTCGGGAGAGTTTGGAAACAAGGTTAAAAACATTTTTGACAGTTTAGGTGTGCGTCTTATAATGATTAAAGAGGATAAGACAATAGAACAGATTATTGAACTTTTAAAAAATAATAAAGAGTAGTTATGAAAAGAAAATTTGCAGTTCCACTTGAAAATGGGGTTTTATGTTCACACTTTGGACATTGCACACAGTTTGCGTTTGTTGATACAGATGGTAATACAGTTCTCTCTGAGACACTGGCTACTCCTCCACCCCATGAGCCGGGAATTTTACCTTTATGGCTTTATGGTGAGCAGGTAACAGATATTATTGCAGGTGGGATGGGGCAGCACGCTCAATCTATTTTGGTTCAAAATGGTATTAAAGTTCATATGGGAGCACCTCAGAAGTCAGCAAAGGCACTTGTAGAGGATTGTCTTAACGATATATTGGAGACAGGAGCTAATCAATGTGATCACTAGATGGTTAAAATAGCAATAGCGAGCGGTAAGGGTGGTACAGGAAAAACATTTGTGTCAACCAATTTATATCAGTCATTATTAAAGAGAGGGGCCAATGTGTCCCTTACAGATTGTGATGCTGAGGAGCCTAATGCTGCCGCTTTTTTTAATATTTCAGAGAGGAGTAGAATTAAGGTTACTCAAAAAGTCCCTGTTATTGATGTCGATAAGTGTGTCTACTGTGGCAGGTGTCAGGATTGGTGTGCATACAATGCGATAATAATTCTGAAGGAGAGAAATATTGCAAAAGTAATGGAGGAGATGTGTCATGATTGCGGTGCTTGTCTGCTGGCTTGTAATTATGGAGCCATTACTGAAAAAGATGTGGATTTGGGAGATGTCACAACATACGATGTACAGGGACTATCCTCTCTTGTTGAGGGAAGATTAAAAGTGGGTGTTTATACACCTGTCCCGGTCCTCAAAAATGCAATATCAGCAACTAGTGCAGAGATAGAGATTTTTGATTCTCCGCCCGGTACATCTTGTCCATTTATTCATACAGTAAATGCCTCTGACTATATAATTCTTGTTACAGAGCCAACCCCCTTTGGATTAAATGATCTTAAACTCTCTGTTGAGATTTTAAGACATATGGAGAAGCGCTTCTCTGTAATTGTAAACAGGGCAGGGTTGGGTTGCAACGAGGTTTATGAGTATCTGGAAAATGAGAAAATTGATCTTCTTGCAGAGATACCATTTGATAGAAATTATGCGGAGATCTATTCAAAAGGAGGACTTGTCACAGAGGAGAACGAAGGTATCTCCCTTCAATTTGAAGTAATGGCTAATAAAATATTACAATGGAACTTGCAGTAATAAGCGGAAAGGGTGGAACCGGCAAGAGCAGTATTACATCTGCTTTTGCTACAATGAATAGGCAAGTTGTCCTTGCGGATTGTGATGTGGATGCGGCAAACCTGCATATAATAATGAATCCGGATATTGAGGAGACTCAAGTATATATTGCAGGTGAAAAGGCTGTTATTGATCAGGATAAATGTACAGGGTGCCGACTGTGTGAAGAGTATTGCCGTTTTGATGCAATCTCCTCTATAAATGGAATTTGTATTGTTGATGAAATATCGTGCGACGGGTGTAAACTTTGTGCGCGGTTATGTCCCTCTAAAGCAATAGAAATGGTTCCAAACGATAAGAGCAGGATGCACTCCGGATCCTTCAGAAATGGGAAGATGGTATATGGAAGACTGGAACCGGGAGAGGAGAATTCTGGTAAACTGGTAGCAATGGTAAGGAGTAAGGCCAGAGAAATTTCCGAGAGAGAGGGATTGGACACTATTCTGATTGACGCTCCGCCGGGCATTGGGTGTGCATTAATATCTTCAATATCCGGAGTGTCAGATCTCTTAATAGTTACAGAACCATCCATCTCAGCAAAAAGCGATCTCAACAGAACTCTTGAACTTTTAGAAAATTACAGTTCAAAAAAATATGTCGTAATCAATAAATATGACCTCTCTCCTGATTTAACTACAGAGGTTGAGGAGTTATGCAAAATTTACGATGTTAGCGTTATCGGAAAAATTCCTTTTGACCGGGTGGTAGTTGATGCAATGGTCAACAGAAAAAGTATAATTGAATTTAATCCGGATTCAGTTGTAAGTATTGAATTGAAAAAAATATGGAATACGATAAATAGTTATAAATATTAATAGCAATGGAGAAACAGGAACAATTAATCAAGAGCAAGCCTGAGGGTATAAAAAAAATAATTATAGTGGCATCCGGTAAGGGGGGTGTCGGTAAATCCACAGTAGCAGCAGGACTTGCAATGAGTCTGGCATCAGAGGGCCATTCAGTCGGGCTGCTGGATGCCGATATATATGGTCCGTCAATTCCTTTGTTGTTCAATCTTAAAGGGAAGAGACCATTTGTAGTTGAAAAGGATGGGAAAACCTATCTGGTACCATTTATAAACTTTGGGATAAAGCTAATGTCTATTGGTTTTCTTATTGATACAAGAGAGCCGGTTATATGGAGAGGCCCCAAGGCATCAAGTGGATTATCTCAGCTGCTTAACGACACTATGTGGGGTGAGCTTGATTATTTAATCATAGATACGCCTCCGGGAACCGGAGATATACATATAACAATTCTTCAGAACATGGCAGCTGACGGGGTGATTTTTGTTACCACTCCTCAGATTATGGCTATGGATGATGTAGAGAAGGCAATAGCTATGTACAAGAACCCTCAGATTGGAATACCTGTTATAGGAGTTGTTGAAAATATGTCATGGTTTACACCCTCTTCACACCCTGATGAGAAATATTTCATTTTTGGTAAAGGAGGAGGCGAGAGGTTGGCAACTGAATTTGGAATCCCTTTGCTGGCACAGATACCTGTTAATGAGAATGTGGGAGTAAGCTGTGATGGGGGAAAGATGGGAGATTTATCAACTGACAGGCAGGTATATGAAGCATTTATGAAACTTATTGACATCATAACTTAAATATCATTGATATAGTAAATGAAAGTCTTGAAAATTACTACGCTTGTTGAAAATCATGTAACAGGAGAGGGGTTGGGTGCTGAACATGGCCTCTCTCTTTTACTTGAAATTGTAAATAAAGAGGGAGATGTTCTTTCAAGACATCTGTTTGATACAGGTCAGGGAGATCTTTTTGCCAAGAATGCTGCAGTTATGAATATTGATCTGAGGCAAATTGACAGTGTCTTTATTAGTCATGGACATTATGACCATGCAGGAGGGCTGGATTCTTTTCTTAAACTAAATCAAAATGCTTTAGTATATATAAAGGAGTCTGCACTTATACCTAAACATAATGGTTCGAGGTTTACTGGATTCAGACACGATAACTCTCTCTCTGCCGGAAGGTTGATTTTTGTGGAGAATCCACTGGAGATTTATCCCGGATTATTTATTATGCCTGAAATTTCAATATTCAATCAATCCGATACAAGTTTTATAAACGGAGATTTATTTGAAGATGAATTATATGTGGCTTATAATGATGGCAGTTCAATTACAGTAATTTCCGGTTGCTCTCACAGAGGTATTACAAATATTATCCGTTCAGCAGAGGAGTATTTTAATTTACCTGTTCATAATATTGTAGCAGGGCTACATACAAACAATGCCTCTGAAAACAGACTCCTGTTTCTTGTGGATAAACTCTCCTCCGGCTCTTTAAAGAGAGCGTCATTATGCCATTGTACCGGCATTGACAGTTATTGCTATTTAAAGAATAGTATGAAAGATGTGAGTATTACTTACAACAGCTGTGGAAGTAGAATATATTTCTGACAGCTCATATTAAATAAGCTGGTTATTGCTTACTCCAGGTGCAAATAAAAATCTTCTGATCCTCTGTGAGAACTACTTGTGGATTCTTTTTAACGAAGGATTTTGGGGGCATCTTTCCCGATGTAATTGTCCTGCAAATTGCCTCAGCCTTTTTAGCTTGCTTAACAGCATCATAATTATCCCATTTTGTAAAGTTGAGATTTGCAAGAGCAGCTCCGCTTCCTCCCTGATTATGACACTTTCCGCAGGAGTTGTTAAGAATTTTCATGACATCATCAGGTATAGGCTTGGGTGACTGTTCGCCTGAGAGTACGGCATTGATGCTTAGCAAACCCAGAAGAGCAAACGAGAAGATAGCTGCAAGAGCTTTTCCGGATAAAATATTAATCTTTTTCATCTCGGGTTGATTTTTTAATTGTACCAAATATAATAAAAAAATAAAGGAGGCTGAACAAAAAGTATTTGGCTGGCTACTCATGCCGGGCGGGCGGGTAACCGCCAGGCCTCACGCCCGGCTCGGGTTGACAGGGATATTCGTATATGTGCTTATAAATCTAGCAATTGCAAATTGCTTTTTGAAAAACTTTTTAAAAAACCAATTTTTAAACACCTAACTACCTGTTAGATAAACGAATATCCCTGTCAAACCACCGCCTCCCGCCAAGTTTAAAAGGTGCTTCGCAGTTTATACGGCCGGTTCCCGGCCGGTTGTCCGTCATACCTGCGCCACTGTAATTCTCAATAAAGCAGCAAAAATCACTTTTACCTGACATATGATATGTCATGTTAAGTTTCTGCTAAGCAACCAAGCGTCGGATAGAAATATTCGGCGCTTTTTTTTTAATTATCTAATTTAGCTACGAAGAAAAATATATTCTTTCTCTGGCTGACCAATTTTTGTAGTAATCTAAAATTGCGGACGTGGTGCGGACGTGGATTAAAAAGAGAAAAACCAAAACACTGTATTTCAGCATTTTGGTTTTGTACTTTGTGCCCGGAACAGGACTCGAACCTGCACAACCTTTCGGTCACTGGTCCCTGAAACCAGCGCGTCTACCAATTTCGCCATCCGGGCAATGGTTTTGGTATCAGGGAGTGCAAAAGTAGTGAAAAAATAATTATTTGCAATTTTCATTAAACTTATTCTTCTTACTATTGTCAAAGATTCATTTAAAAGTATTTATTTATGAGAAACTTAAAGAAACTATTTTTTGCAGCCATTCTGGTTGCCACATCTGCATTTTTTGCTACGGGAGCTGTTGCTGCTGAGCAAAAAGAGGCCAGATTGATGAGATTTCCTGATATTAAGGGAGATAAAATTGTCTTTTCTTACGCCGGTGACCTTTACATCACTTCTTCTAAAGGAGGTGAGGCGAGAAGATTAACATCTTCAATAGGTTACGAGATGTTTGCAAAATTTTCTCCTGATGGTAAGATGATTGCCTTTACGGGTCAGTATGATGGTAATACAGAGGTTTATGTTATCCCGGTTGAGGGTGGTGAGCCAAAGAGGTTAACTTTTACTGCTACGCTTGGAAGAGATGACATAGGAGACAGAATGGGCCCAAATAATATTGTAATGGACTGGACTCCTGATGGTAAAAAGATTTTATACAGAACAAGATCTTATACGTTTAATGATTTTACCGGCCAGCTTATGATGGTTCCGGCAGATGGAGGCCTCTCTGAAAGAGTCCCTCTCAAAAACGGAGGATTTGCAAATTTCTCTCCTGATGGAAAAGAGTTGGCCTATAACTATATATTCAGAGAATTCCGCTCATGGAAAAGATATGAAGGGGGAATGGCTGACGATATCCGCATTTTTAATTTCCAGACTAAAGAGTCTAAAAAAATCACAGATAATGTGAATCAGGATGTTTTTCCAATGTGGTCACCTGATGGAGGAAAGGTATATTACGCCTCTGACAGAGACAGCTATATGAATATTTATGAATATGATGTTAAAGCCGGCAGCACAAAACAGATTACCAGCTATAAAGAGTATGATGTTAAGTTCCCGTCTGCAGGTGATAATTATATAGTGTATGAGAATGGAGGTTACATTCATAAACTGGATATGAATACCGGAAAATGGGAGAAGTTAAGTGTTTCAATAAATAATGACATCGCATGGTCTCGTCCTGAGTGGAAAGATCTTTCGGGCAGCATAAGATCCATGTCTCTTTCACCTAATGGAGAGAGACTACTCGGCGTTGCCAGGGGAGATATATTCTCAATACCGGCAAAAAAGGGTATAACATATAATCTCACAAATTCATCTGATGCTAATGATAAAACAGCTGACTGGTCTCCTGATGGAAATGGTTATGCTTATGTTTCTGATAAGGATGGCGAGTTTAATATTTGGTATGTTGACTCAAAGGGAAAAGAGAGAAAACTGACTAATGTTAAGACTCATATTCTGGGATTCGAGTGGTCTCCGGATGCAAAGAGAATTGCTTGGAGTGAGAAGATGAATACACTCAACATTCTTGATGTTGCCACAGGCAAAAATAGTGTTGTGGAAAAATCAGATATTAGTCCGATGAATGACTATAGCTGGTCTCCTGACAGTAAATACATTGTTTACACCCGCCCGGGCAAAGGTGTTAACACTATTATTCTCTACAACTCTCAGAGCGGAGAGAAAGTTCAGTTAACCGATGAGTGGTACAACTCATCCTCAGCAAATTTCAGTAAGGACGGTAAGTATATCCTCTTCTCATCGGCCAGGACATTCAGCCCTACTTATGGTCAGACCGAGTGGAACCATGTTTATACAAACATGAATAAGGTCTATATCCTTCCTCTGGCTAAAGATGCCGATATCCCTTTTGCACTTAAGAATGACACTGTTGCTGTTGTTGAACCGGTTAAAGCTCCGGCTGCTGATCAAAAGAAACCGGAAACTCCAAAAAAGGGGGATATCCAGTATGATTTTACAAACCTGAAATCAAGAATCATTGAACTTCCTGTTGAAGCGGGTTTCTACGGAAATATTCATATGATTGGCAATAATGTATACTACAGCACAAGAGGTGGTATGAAGATGTATGACCTGGATAACAGAAAAGAGACAGAACTTAAAGCAAATATTATCTTCTCTGCCGGATATAAAAAGGCTCTTGCTATTGCTGGAAGAAATATGCAGGTAATAGATATACCAAAGGGCCCTGTTACAGTTTCAACATCTATTTCCCTGGCAGGTGTTAAAAAGCTTGTTAACTATCATCAGGAGTGGATGCAGATTTACAATGAGAGCTGGAGACAGATGAGGGATTATTTCTATGCGAAAAATATGCACGGAGTTGACTGGAATAAAATCCAGAAAAGATATGCTCAGCTTGTTCCTCACATTAACCACCGCTCAGATCTGGCATATATAATCGGCGAAATGATTGGTGAACTTAATGTGGGCCATGCATACTCTCAAAACGGGGAGCACCCTGAGGCTCCAAGAGTAAATATGGGTCTTCTTGGTGCAGAATTCTCAAAAGATAAATCAGGTTTCTTCAAAATTGAGAAGATAATTGAGGGTGCTAACTGGAGTAAAGAGACCAGATCTCCGCTTACTATGCCTGGTCTTGGAATTAAAGAGGGAGATTTTATAGTTTCAATAAATGGCCGCTCTTTAAAAGAGACTAATGATATTTATGAATATCTGGCAGGTACAGCTAACTCAATTGTTGAACTTGAGATTAATACCAAACCGGAGATTGCCGGTTCCAGAAAAATTCTGGTTGAGCCAATTTCAGATGAGTCAGGACTCAGATATTTCAGCTGGGTTCAGAATAACATAAGAAAAGTGAGTGAGGCTACTAATGGGGAGGTAGGTTATATCCATATTCCTGATATGGGAGTACCCGGCCTTAATGAGTTTGTAAAACACTATTATCCTCAGCTGACAAAGAGGGCTCTGATTATTGACGACAGAGGCAACGGAGGTGGAAATGTTTCTCCAATGATTACTGAGAGATTGCAGAGAACAATAACATACTTCTCTATGCACACAAATCAGAAGGAGGGAGATGTAAACCCTGTGGGTACTTTCCAGGGTCCTAAAGTGCTTCTTGTAAATGAATACTCAGCATCAGACGGAGACCTTTTCCCTTACAGATTTAAACATAATAAACTGGGGACAGTTATAGGTCGTCGCACCTGGGGAGGAGTAGTTGGTTATAGCGGAAGTATCCCCGTAGTTGACGGAGGTTCAATTGTTACACCATCATACGCTCCATTTGCTGCTGACGGAAGCGGCTGGATCATTGAGGGTACAGGTGTGACTCCGGATATTGAGATCTTTAATGATCCTTATAAAGAGTTTATGGGAGAAGACGAGCAGCTTAATAAGGCGCTTGAGGTTGTTAAAAAGCAGATGAAAGAGTATAAATATCTGCCTGCAACATTACCTCCGTTTCCGGACAAAAGTCCAAAAAAATAGTTTAGTTTGGTTGATTCCGAGGGCGGCTGATTGGCCGCCCTCTCTATTTTACTCTTGGCAAAGTAATTGCAGTGGAAGGCTTTGTTAATTTCCCAGCCATGAAAAGATTAATAATTCTTGTAATTCTTGTATTGACAGCAGGTCAGATAGTTGCTCAGTATGATGTTAATTCTCTTTATATCAGGATTCAGAACGGGGAGAGCAGAGATGTTGCCCGGGAGTTAAATCCACTGTTAAAAGATTCTCTATTCAGAGACCCTTTAGTATTAACTCTGCTGGGTGATTCATGGAGAAACCAGTTTGAGTATTCACAAGCTCTTCAGGCTTACAAAAGAGTACTGCAAATAGACTCATCCAATTTGCGGGCGATGGAATCGGCCTCTGATATGTACTCTATGCTGGGTGAGACAGGAAGTTCTAAACAACTACTGGTTAAGCTAAGTAAGATTGATACTACAAATATCAGGATCCTGAATAAACTGGCTCAGACAATGCAGTCCCAGCAGGATACAAGAGAGGCTGTCAACCTCTATAAACGACTCATGAGACTAGGCGGTTCCGGCTACAATACTGTAAAGAGTCTTGCAGATTGTTACTGGTTGCTGGGTAAAAGGGATAGTGCCGAGGTCTATTATAAAGTGGCCGACTTTGTAAATGGAAAGAGTGTTGCCACAAAACTTAACCTTAGCCAGATTGCTTATATAAATAAAGATTTAAGCAGTGCCAGGATTTATGCGCTAAGAGGTGTTGAACTTGACTCAACCTATCTGCCATTAAGGAAGCAGCTTGGAATGGTTCATTACAGACTTGAGGAGTACAACTCTGCGTTGAATAATTTTAATTACCTCATATTTAAAGGAGACTCAACTGCTGCTACTCTTAAATATGCCGGAGCATGTAACTTCTTTCTGGGGAACTTTGGTGAATCTGTCCCTTTACTTAAGAGTGTTCTGGAGAGAGATTCATCTGATACAGAGGCTATGTTTTATCTTGGCTCATCTCTGAGTCACAAAGGAGATTCTCAGGAGGCAATTAATGTCTTTAACGAAATAATGGATTTAGTTCAGCCGGATCCGGTATTGCTTTACAAACTATATAATCAGCTGGGAATTGCATATTCGGCACTTGAAAAATTGCAGCTTTCATATGATTCGTTTGCAGAGGCATACAGGCTTAATCCCGGTGATAATAAGTTGATTTTTCAAATGGCTATGGTAAGGGGCGGATTTAAAGATAAAGGCAGTCTCACCGAGGCAAAATCTCTTCTTGAAAAATATCTCGAATCTATTGCTGGTAAAGGGAGTAACCTTTCGGCAGAAGAGGTCATCCTTAGAGAGAGGGCAAAAATGTATATAGAGAGAATAAGCGAGGAGTTATTTATGAACGAGTGACCCGCTCAAGCATATGTCTAATCGGATAGATAATTCTTTTAAGGACACTAATGTCAGTTGTTATAATCTCAGCTACTCCTGTCATCTCTTCGCTTGAGGGTATCTCAATTTTATATCCGGTCACAAGTTTTCTCGGAAATTGTACTGTAACAATATAGACTGTTTTATTATCAATTACTGCAGGAACCTCAGAAATCCCCTCAACCGAATCTGTTACCATTCCATATTCCAGATATGGATAATTGTCAATTTTAACATTTACCTTCTGACCAATTTTAACTTTTCCTGCACCATGTACAGGAATGTATATTTTACCAATCACTTTTGTCTCTCCACTTGGTATTACTGTAGCCACTACCTCTCCAATACCAATATTCTGATTTTTATCCCAAAATTTAGAGAGTGAAATTCTCCCCTCGACAGGACTCTTTAAGAGATAGCTCTTCTCCCATGCTGAAGCAGATGATCTTAGATTATCAAGCTTTGATTTGATTGATCTGTGAAAATCACGGATACCTTTTAATCTCTCCTCTTCAAGATCAAATATTGTCTGTTCAGCCTGCTCAACCTGAATATTGAGATTATTAAAAGAGGTGTATTGATTTTCATATTGATTAACGGCCTCAAGCCACTCCTTCCTGCTCCTCTCCACTTCAGAGGTAGATATAGCCTTTTGTGCATAGAGAACTGAATCTCTCTCCCAGTTTTTTCCAGAAAGTTTTGTTCTTTCCAATGATAGTGAAAGCTGCCTTATTGAGGCCGATACCTGCATCTTCTGAAATTTTATCTGGCTGCGGATCCTCTCGGCTTTTCTTCCGTGATAATTGTTTTTTATAAATGCATTATACTCTGATACAGCGGAATATAGAGATGTATAGTCCTCCTGAAGCTCTCCTAAATTGGCTCCGGACATAAATGATAATCTTATTTCAGAATTTCCCCCCCTTAGAAGAGCTGCTTCGACAGAATCGGCCCTCTCACTTAATTTGAAATATGCATCCAGATCTGTAGTATTCTCTATAACTGCTATTAACTGATCTTTTTTTACATTCTCGTGATCTCTTACAAGAAATGATGTAAGCCTGCCGTTACTTCTTGTAAGAATTTTTACCGGCATATTCTCGGATGATATAGTTATTGGTGCAACAATCTTGTCAGGATATTTAAATATTAGACTGCCCGCTAAAAGAAAAGCGATTAATATCATTATCCCTGTGATACCCCATCTGATAATCCAGCCCGGAGGTTTTCTCAGAATGTCGGTTACTTCGTCTGATCGTAATTCAATGTTTGGCCTGTTCTCCATCAGTTACCCAGTTCTAGTTGGTTTTTAACCAACCTGTAGTACTCTCCTCTCTTTTCTGTCAACTCGTGATGAGTTCCCTGTTCAATAATCCTTCCCCTGTCCAGGACTATGATATTATCTGCATTTCGCACAGTACTTAGTCTGTGTGCTACTACTACTACGGTTCTGCCTTTGAAGAACTCTGCGAGATTCTCCATGATAACCTTCTCGTTGTTTGCGTCAAGTGCGTTTGTGGCCTCATCAAAAAACAGAAACAGAGGATTTTTATAGACAGCTCGTGCTATAAGAATCCTCTGTTTCTGTCCCTGACTCGTGCCAAAGCCCTCCTGTCCGATTTTTGTATTATAATTCAGAGGGAGGTTTTCAATAAAGGAGCCGATATTTGCTATGGAAACGGCTCTTTGAAGTCCCTCTTTGTCAATATACTCATCGCCGGGGGCAATGTTGTTTGCTATGGTGTCTGAAAAAATGAATCCCTCTTGCATTACCACTCCGCAGGTTCTTCTCCACTCCTTCATACTAAATGAGGTGAGTGCAGTGGAGCCTATCTCTATCTTCCCCATCAGAGGCTGATAGAAGCCGAGCATTAGTTTGATAAGTGTTGTTTTACCGCTTCCGCTGGCACCAACAATTGCTGTTGTTTTTCCATGCGGAATCTCCAGATTTATAGAGTTGAGAACGGTTGGAGAGCCCGCTCCGTCATATTTGAATGACAGATCAGTAATCCTGATTCCGCACTCTTTTGGTATCTCTGAAATAAGAGGAGTTGAAGGGTCATCCTCATCCTTTTTCGTGTGAATTTCAGATAACCTCTCCAGGCTTATTCTTGCGTCCTGAGTTTGCTGAATAAAGCCAATTATAAGATTAACAGGAGAGTTAAGCTGTCCAATTATATATTGAACAGAGAGCATCATACCCAGTGTAAGATCTCCTGAAATAACAGCATTTGCTGCTATAAATGTTACAATTATATTCTTAAGCTGATTTATTAGAGTTCCACCTGCCTCCTGGTATTGACCCAAAGCCAGACCTTTAAGACCGAGATTAAATAATTTAGCCTGTATTCTCTCCCATTCCCACCGTTTCTGTTTCTCGCAAGAGTTTAGTTTTATCTCTTGCATTCCGGTAATCAGTTGAATTAATGAACTTTGATTTGCTGCGTTCTGGGCAAATGTCCGGTGGTCAAGCTCTCTTCTCTTCTTCATAAAGAGGTTGACCCATAATATATATAGTGCAGATGCTCCAAAAAAGACTGCAAAAATCGTAAAGCTATAGAACAGCAAAACAGCACCAAATACCACAATATTCATCATAGAGAAGAGGATGTTCAGTGATGAACCTGTCAGAAAATTCTGGATTCGTTTATGATCACTTATTCTTTGTAAAAGGTCCCCTGTTGTTTTGGTGTCAAAAAAACCAATGGGAAGCTTCATCAGTTTAATAAGAAAGTCAGAGATAAGAGAAATATTCACCCTTGTTCCAAGGTGAAGCAATATCCATCCCCTGATAAATTCGACAAAAACCATCCCAAGAGTCAGAGCTAACTGAGCAATAAGGACAAGCCATATGAATTTTATGTTTTGAGTGCCAATTCCAATATCAACAATACTTTGAGTCAGAAAAGGCAATATGAGCTGAAGAAGGGACCCGGCTACAAGTCCAATTATAAGCTGAGAAATAAGTTGTTTATAAGGTTTAACATAGGAGAGCAGAAATCTGAATTTATTTCTGTTTACACTCTCTCCGGGAGCAAGTCTGAATTCCGGTGTGGGCTCCAGAATAAGAGCCGCACCCAACTCCTTCCCTCTGGAAATTGTTGATATCCATCCGTTTCTGAACTCCCTCTCAGAGAATTGATTGAGCCCTGCAGAAGGGTCGGCAACCAGTACTTTAAGCCTTTTCCCCCGCCCTTTAAATCCGTGCACAACCATAAAATGGTTCTGATTCCAGTGGATTATGCAGGGTAGCGTTGATTCCTTAAGATCTTCAAAGGTAATTTTAACCCCTGTACTTCTGAATCCAATACTCTCGGCAGCTTGGCTAATACCAAGCATAGAGACCCCCAGCCTGGAAAATTCACTGCGTTTTCTCAGGGTTTCAAGCGAATAGTGCTTTCCGTAATGCATTGCAATCATCCGCAAGCAGGTAGGACCGCAGTCCATGGAGTCATGCTGATAAAAGAACGGGAATGATTTCATGCATTAATTGTAATTTTTTTCTAAGCAGGTTAGTCCAGAATAATCCTAAGAGTTACGTTTCCGTCTTTGTCAACTACACATTCATAACGAATACCACCACAAAGTTGAGCCATCTCTTCAGGAGTCATTACATTTTCATTTGTTTCCATAGCAATATTTTTTTTAGTTCATTTTTTCAATACAAATATGATATGTAATTTTCCCCTAATCCTTTCTGTTTACTTACATTTTCCTTACTTTTACCTTAATTTTTAGGCTATGATACGTAAAGCGCTGACATTGTCAATTATAGTAATTTTTTCTCTATTAGTCGTTCAAAGCGTGTGGCTTTATAAGTCAATTTTAAGTGAGAGAGAGAGTTATAGATTATTATGCGAGCAATCTTTGATTCATTCGGTAACAAATGAACTAAATTCTAGAATAGAAAGGAGTAAATTAAATAAAAATTTTAATGTTGAGTTTGTTTCCAATAGTAATAAAAACCCAAAAAAAGAAAGCTATAATGATGTCGTATCTGTTGATACCAAAGATATAGGTTCTCAAATTTCCTTAAAAATTACAATGGAACAGTTTTTTCAAGATCTTTTGAAAAATACAATCCCATTAAACCTTGATTCATTATCCTTATATTTTAATAGGGAATTGTATTCAGCAAAGGGTGCCTTGCCTAGTTATTCTTTAAAATATCTTGATGATAAGGATACTATTTCTTTTGAGTATTTAACAAAGGGTCTTTTTAATAAATTTGGTTATTCTTCATTTGATCTTAGCCTTCCTCTTAATGCAAACAAAAAGATAATACTGGAAGCTCAAATATTTTATCCTCTCTTTGTATATAAAGGTGATTTCTTATTAATTGTACTTGCATCTTTTATCCTTTTTGCCTTTATTGTTGTAGCAATTGTTCTTCAATTTAAGATGTTGTCCAGGCAGATTACTCTTGCGCAGCTTAAGGAGAATCTTACCAGTTTCTTTACTCATGAGCTTAGGTCTCCTTTGCAGAGTGCGCTCTCTTCAATTGAGATGGCTGAGATGTATAGTGAAAAGAGTGAGGTAAATAATTTTCTGGAGCTCTCCAGAAATAAGGTTATTTATATAAACAGACTTATTGAAAAACTGCTTGATATTAATAAACTGGAAAAGAATAAGGTTAATCTTATAAAAGAGAACTTTCCGTTTATGGAGTCCATCTCACAGTACCTTAATCATTACTTTAACAGAAGTGATAAAAATATTAAGATTGAGCCTCTCTTTGATCCCTCTTTGCTGATTTACGGAGATAAGATACATATATCAAATGCAATGGGTAACCTTATTGAGAACGCTGTTAAATATTCATCTGACAGTGTGCATATTAAAATTTACGCTGAGGAAAATCCGCATTATATTACTATAATTGTAGAGGATAATGGTATAGGGATTGCTCCTGCTGATCAAAAGAGAATATTTGAAAGGTTCTACAGAGTTAAATCTGCAGAACATGCAACAAAAGGTAAGGGTTTTGGATTGGGGCTTAACTATGTAAAATGGGTTGCTCTGAGTCATAAGGGAGATGTTAAAGTTGAGAGCACACCGGGGAAGGGCAGTAAATTTTTCTTTACAGTTAAAAAAGGATGAAAAGAAGAAGAATTCTAATAGCAGAAGATGAGAGAGAGTTTGGTCAGATTATGTATCAATTTCTGACTTTTAATGGTTATGATGTAAGGTATACGGATAATGGACAGTCTGCATATGAGCAGTTTCTTGACTTTAAACCTGAGTTAATGCTCTTTGATGTTAATATGCCTGAGATTGACGGGTTTAATCTGGCTAAAATAATAAGAAGAACCAGCTCTGTTCAGATAATTTTTATTACATCGCTTTCAGACGAGGAGAGCGTTGTTAAGGGTCTGGGATTGGGTAATTGCGACTATCTTCGTAAGCCTTTTGGACTCAAGGAGCTTCACCTGAGAATTGTCAGAGCTTTTCAGCTTATAGATGCAGCAGGCGGAGAGCCGGTTCTGGACAACGAATACTACCTTGCTGATAAATGTTGTATTAAAAATGGAGACAAATTGATTCCGCTGACAAAAACCGAGAACAAATTCTTGAAGGTATTATTTGAGAATGAAAACAAAATCTGTTCAGTTGATGAGATAATTATTAAGGTCTGGGGTGATCATAATATTGATAATATTAATAATCTTGATGTTCTTGTCTACAAAACAAGACGGAAACTTGAGGGGACGCCCCTTTCAATTGAGAATATCAGGGGTGTGGGTTATTCAATTGTTTCAGTAAAGGATTAGTGTGATGAAGGTTAGAGTATATAGTCTGCTTTCTCTAATTCTTATCTCCCTGTTTTTGGGCGTCTCTTGTGAGAAGATAGGGCTAGGGAGGGATTATGACAGGGTTGTGCTGCTTTATCTTGCAGCCAATAATAATTTAAGTACATACGCAAAGGATAATGTGGAAGCTCTCAGGGATGGGTATGTGCCATCTGTAAATGATAAGAATATACTTCTTGTTTATAAACATATTAAAGGAGAGAAGCCTGAACTGGTTAGAATGTATAAAGACCAGAATGGTCTTTTTGTTGAGGATATCGTGGCTTTTTATGAAGATCACAACTCGGCCTCTCCTGAGGTTCTAAAGGGTGTTCTTACTAAGATAAAGACTATTTTTCCGGCAGATAATTATGGAGTTATTCTATGGTCTCACGCCTCAGGCTGGTTACCTCAGGGCTATTATGGAAATAATAACTTTCCCGGAGTAAGATTCGAAGATCCATTTTCATCTATTGTGAAATCCTTTGGTGAGGATAGGGGAGTTGAGATGGAGATATCTGAACTCAGAGATGCTATACCATATAAATTAGAGTTTTTGATTTTTGACTGCTGTTTTATGGGTGGGATAGAGGTTGCTTATGAGTTGAGGAAAAAGGCCGACTATATTATGGCATCACCTACAGAGATACTGGCTACAGGGTTTCCTTACGAAAAGGTTATGCTCCCATTGTTTGAATACAGGGCAGATATTGAAGAGGTTGCAAATATTTTTTATAACTACTATGTTCTAAAGGGGGATAGCCCACATACACTGTACAACTCAGCAACAATTGCTCTCTATGATACAGATGAGATTGAGGATATTGCAGTAGTGTGTGAAGAGATTTTTACCCAAAACAGAGAAAAAATGGCTTCTGTCAGCAGAAATAGCGTTCAGCCCTATTTCAGGCTTGGTCAAGATTACTTTTTTGACCTTGAGCATTATATCTCAAAAATAGCGACCCCTTCTCAGTTGCTGAGATTCCAAAAGGAGAGCGGAGAAGCTGTTATTCTCAAAAAAGCTACAAAGAACTTTCTGGACATTCCTATTGATAATTTTTCAGGATTATCTGTATATATCCCCAAAATACCGGGAGGTGACCTTGAAACTTACTACCGGACTTTTGAGTGGAATCTGCGTACAAAATTGGTTAATTGATATTTTTCATTAACTTTGCGCTCCCAAAATTGCCTCGGTAACTTAAAAAAGTCAAGCTTTTTGGTGCGATGGGATCCGTAAACCGGATTGAGTAACACATTTTAAATTATTTTTATGAAAACAATTCAACTAGAGGGCCTTGCAAGAAAGGTTTCGAACAAACAAGCTGTAAAAACATTAAGAAGAGAGGAGCGCGTTCCTTGTGTACTTTACGGAGAGAACATTAAGGAGAATATCCTTTTCTCTGTTGACAAAAAGGAGCTTGGTCAAATTATTTATACTCCAAACTCTTACATTATTGAATTAAATATTGATGGCAAAAAGTATCTTGCAACATTCCACAGTTCACAGTATCATCCAGTAACAGATGAGCCTCTTCATGTGGATTTTCTTGCCATTGCTGAGGGAAAACCTGTAACTATCAATGTACCTGTTGTTCTTTCCGGAAACTCTGATGGTGTTAAACAGGGTGGTAAACTAATGCAGTCTACTCGTAAGCTTAAAATTTCAGCAATGATTGATAAGCTTCCAGATACACTAAATGTAGATATTACAAACCTTAAGCTGGGAAAAACAATTGTAGCCGGAGATATTTCGCACGATGGCGTTCAGATTCTTACTCCAAAGAGTACTATTATCTGTGCTGTTAAGATGACCCGTGCTGCTATTGGTGCTGCTGCCGCTGCTGCTGCTGCAAACAAATAGTAAACTGATACGGGCATGAGTTTTTTAATAGTCGGTCTTGGAAATATCGGCATTGAATACGCAGATACCCGTCACAATATTGGCTTTAATGTGTTGGATGTCCTTGCCGGGGCGTCCAACATCTCTTTTGACAGTCGTCGTCTGGGTTCTGTTGCCGAATATAGGTATAAAGGAAAAAGTTTCATCCTGCTTAAACCCTCCACTTTTATGAATTTAAGCGGAAAGGCGGTTAATTACTGGCTTCAGACAGAGAAAATTCCGATAGAAAATATGCTTGTTATAGTTGATGATCTTGCACTCCCTCTTGGTACATTGAGAATCAGGAAGCAGGGTAGTGACGGAGGACACAATGGTCTTAAAGATATTGCAGCTACTCTTGGGCATACAAATTATGCAAGGCTGAGGATTGGAATTGGTGATAACTTTGGAAACGGAGGGCAGATTGATTATGTCCTGGGCAGATGGAGTGAGAGGGAGCGTAAGGAGTTACCTTTCATTTGTGATAAGGCAGCAGATGCTATCCGCTCTTTTGGAACTATTGGCATTGAGCGCACAATGAACATCTTCAACACAAAATAAACACGCTTAAATTTTCTAAGGATATGAGCCGTCTTGACAAATTCCTTTGGTCTATAAGAGTTTTTAAAACCCGTTCAGAGGCGGCCGATGCGTGTAAAAGCGGCAGGGTAAAAGTTAATGGAACAGAGGCTAAATCATCCCGTGAGATAAAGAGCGGAGACGAAGTTACTGTCAGAAAGGGAATTGTTACTTACTCATTCAGTGTGAAAACTCCTGTCGATAAAAGACAACCGGCCAGACTGGTTGAGGAGTTTGTGCAAAATACAACTCCTCAGTCTGAGCTTGATAAGTTATTGGTACCTAAAGAGACAATGCATATGGTAAGGGAGAGAGGCACGGGCAGACCAACCAAAAAGGAGCGGAGAGAGATGGATGGCCTTATGGAGACTCTTTGGTGGGAGGATGAGGATTAATTAATTCCGGGCTTGCAGGTTATTTCCAAGAGGTGACACGAGGGTGTTGCCTTTTCTATTGTATACTCTCCAATGGAGGCGGGTAAAATTGCGCATTCGCCTCTCATCAGGGATACCTCTCCATCTCCGCCTTTAATAATTGCCTCTCCGTTAACTGAGAAATATATTATAAAACTGTTAAAATCATCGCTTTCAAGGCGCTCTTTTTCATTAACTTCAAGAAGTGATACTTTAAATTTACTGCAATCGGACAGGTTCCTCCTTGAGTCTGTCATTGAAAGAGATTCATTATTTCTAATATAAAAGGGAGGCTTAATTTCGAGTTTATTATAATTAATACAATCAATTGCCTCATCAAGGTGCATTTCCCTTGCGGTTTCAGGGTTATGCTCCCTTCCCCAGTCGTAAACTCTGTATGTGATATCTGATACCTGCTGAATCTCGGCAACAGTGATCCCTCCGGTTGCGGAGTGGAGAGTTCCGGGTTCTATGAATATAAAATCACCCTTTATTGGAGTAATAATATTCATTACCCCTTCAATGGTCTCATTCCGGCAATGTTCATAAAATTCCTGAGGGGTAAGATCTCTGTTCAGCCCCAGGTATACTTTCGCATTGGGTTTGGCCTCCAGAATATACCAGCACTCTGTCTTACCGTAGGAGTCATGTCTCTCAAGTGAGATTTCATCAGATGGGTGGAGCTGAAGAGATAGAGAGTCATTTATCTGCAGAATTTTTACCAGTAGTGGAAATATATTTCCAAAGGACTCATATATTGCATCTCCTGTAAACTCTCCAAGATATGTCTCTATTAGCTCGTTTATTGTGTTTTCGCGAAGGAAACCATTTGAAACAAGAGAGGTATCATCATCAAGGCCGCTTATCTGCCATACCTCTCCGCCCCAGACTCTCTCTTTAAGTATGGGCTTAAACTTCAGTGGATATAGATTTGTCATAGTTGCTTTTTAAATACCAGAGGGCTGCAATGGTAAACAGAATTGAAAAAACATAGAGAATTATGTATTGATTAAATGGCATCAGGGATGAGAAAGTGGCATCTGCTCCCATATCCGGAAAGAGGAGGGTAATTATGAAAGAGAATCCATTATTAATAAAATGTATAAAAATGGTGGCCAGTAGTGATCCTGTTTTCCAGTATATCCACCCCATCAGCAAACCAACCATAAATGCCGGGAGAGCCTGCCATGGGTTCAGGTGCATAACTGCAAACATAAGAGCAGACCAGAATATTGCTTTTGCGGGTCTGATGTGGTGGAGGAGACCTCTCAAAATAATTCCCCTGCATAGCAGCTCCTCAAATAGGGGAGCAAATATCACAATAGTCAGAAAGGAGCTCCAGGGATTGAGTTTCATATTATCGTAGAACTCTCTGAGAAAGTCAGGAACACCCATCCATGTGTAGAGAGGTTCCGTAGCGATATTAAATGAGAATGTCAAAAAAAAGATGATTATAAAACTTAGAGGCATCCCAATGTTTCCGAAAAAATTTGAGTTTAGGGGACGGGCAGGAAGAGTTATATTCGGCTGAATATTAATTATGTCTCTCTGATTGCGGATCTCTCCGGCTATAAAAATTGTTGCAGGAAGAAACACAAGGGGATAAATAATCAGGTCTGCCCATTTAGCTGCCGATGGGAGAGCAAATGAGATCGCTATAGTTCCCAATCCTGCCGTGAGCATCCCAACAAGTGCAGTTAGGGCAAGTAAAATCCAGCTCTGCCTTAGATCCGGAAGGTATGAGTCAAGAATTTTGAAATGGTTAAGAATCTGCATTGGAAAATTAAAATAACGGAGTTGGATATTTACCGCTTGATACCAATATGGAGAGACTCTCAACCACTCTCTCCCTGTCCTCTCTGAATGTAACTCCAAACCATTTATCAGGAGTGGAAAGGAGTTTGCATGTTGCTTTACCGCTTGAGATTAGTTTATTAACAACAAATGGTATGTAGAACTCAGATGTCAGATTGTCAATATTCTTATTTAAAAATTCAATAAATAGCTGATCACTCATTGTGAAATAGTCTGGAGTAAACCCCCACATATTCATTGAAACAGGTGCCATTTTATCAATTTCAACTCTTACTCCGGCAGAGTTATCACCCATAATTTTTTTGATTCCGTCAATCTCCTCCTCAAATATATTGTGATGCTCCTCCACTGATGTGAGAAGTGAGTTATTGTCCGAACTGCATATTCCTCTTGAAACCTTCCCGGCCTCAGACAGAGTATTGGCTGTTCTGAAGCCGACCATAGCATACTCTCCGTTTTTGCCGGTAACAGAATTTAAAAAATCTGCCAGAATCTTAAATGAGTCCTGTCCGTAGTAATCGTCGGCATTAATGACTGCAAAGGGAGTTGTGATAGCGTGGGCTGCCATCATTACAGCATGTCCGGTTCCCCAGGGCTTGCTCCTCTGCTCGTTTAACTTAAACCCTACCGGTATATTTTCAAGCTCCTGTTCAACAAAGTTAAATTTAATCCTGTCACCATATCTGGATCTGATTCTCTCTTCAAAATCTGAGCGGAAGTGTTTTCTGATAACAAAAACGACCTCTCCAAACCCGGCCTGAATTGCATCGTAAACTGAATAATCCATTATTGTCTCACCTGAAGGACCCACTCCGTCAAGCTGTTTAAGTCCTCCGTATCTGCTGCCCATTCCGGCGGCCAATACCAGTAGTGTTGGTTTTGTCATATCGAACTTATAGATAGATTGTATATTCAACAAAAATAACAAATTATATTTCTATTTTTGCATATCAATTTGATTGCAGCGCTCATATGTTCAATAAATTCAAGGAGACAAGATTCTGGCAAATAGCAAAAAACAAGTATCTGCTTGTTACTGTTGTCTTTTTTGTTTGGATCACATTCTTTGACAGCAATTCTCTGATAAAGTGTTCAAGAGTCGTCTCCAGTATCAGCTCTCAGGAGAAGGAGAAGATATACTACAAAGAGGAGATTGAATCAATAGAGGAGAAGCTGCACGAACTTAGCTCAAATAAAGATAGCCTTGAGAAATTCGCAAGAGAGCAGTACAAGTTCTATAAAGATAACGAAGATCTCTATCTGATTCTGGAAGAGAAAAAATAAGTGTCAGACAATAAGGTCTCTGAGGTCGTTTGATTCATATGTCGGACCACCGTCACAGGGGATATTTTTATAATTATAGAAAAACTGATCTATTCCGTAAATCATAGCACCTTCAATGTCATTCGCAAAATCATCCCCAACCATCAGGGTCTCTTTTTTATCACCGCCGATAGCCTTGATTGCCCTTTTAAAAATAATGGGGGAGGGTTTGTGAACACCCTGCTCTTCAGAAATCATTACGGCCCGGAAAAATTTATCAATTCCTGATTTATTCAGTTTTCTGTATTGCACCTCTTTGAACCCGTTTGAGATAACAGCCATTTTTACACCATTTTTGTGAAGAGTATTAAGAACCTCCATGGCGTGAGGCATCAGAATATTCTGATTTGGCATCTCATCAAGATAGACTTCGCCAAACTCTTTTGAGAAATTTTCATTATCAATTCCGTACAGGTTGAAAGCTTTATGGAATCTTAACCACCGCAGCTCCTCCTTTTTAATATCTCCCTTTTCATAATCTGCCCATAACAGGTGGTTTATCTGATCATATTTTTCATAGAATTCAGATTTATTATCTATTTGAACCTTGTATTTGTCAAGTAGTTGATAGATATTGTTTCTGGAATTGGCATCAAAGTCCCACAATGTTCTGTCAAGGTCAAATAATATGTATTTGTAGTCTTTTCTAAGTTTCATTTAGTATAATAATCTATCATGGTGTTAATGGCTGCCTTGCAGGCTTCACAAAATCCCTGGGCTTCGTTGCTCTTCATTCTGCACTCAATTGCAGGTCTGTAAATTCCCTTTGCCATATATCCTCCGCCTTCAAAAACTCCTGTGGTTTTGGAAAAAGTGCTGTTTTGAGGAGTAGGAACTGGTGTGCCGGTAGGAATAAGTCCCTTCCATTTGGAATCGAAATCAACAAGAGTCGTTATGTTTGGTTCCCAGGGCTCAACCTTTAAATTATAGAACTCTTCGTAAGCAACATCTGAAGAGTAATACTCATCTGCAAGCCCCGCAAAGCTGTGGCCAAACTCGTGAACAAATACTTCAGCAGCAAATTTGTGGTCAGACATACTTAGTCCGTAATAGTTGTAAATCCCTCCACCGCCGTATTTGTCTGTGTTTACAATTACATACATTGCATCACAATGGGATAAAGATGCAAGAGCGGAAACTCTTTTATGATCCGGTGCTGTAAGATACCTGTCAGTACGGAAAGTATAGAAGTTTGATGATGCAACAGTGTTTTTCCACACTCCAAAGTGGGGAATATCGGGACCACTATCGTGTGATACAGACTCAACAGCCCATATGTTAAAATCGGAGACCCTTGATTTGTAAGGCTCAATATTGAAGAGATACGATGCAAATCTTTTTGCATCCTCTCTGAATTTCCCCATCTCTGCCTCTGTGTAGCCCTCAGCAATAAAGAGCAGGTCTGCCTTCTTTGCAGGATCTCCCGAGAAGAGGATTGTATCTGTTTTAAAATTATGCTCTCTCTCTCGTTTAATTAATTTGTCTGCAGGATCTATGCTGAATTTTGCCAGTTGTGATAGCTTGCCACTATCTTTGATTCTCTCATAAAATACCAGATCAACTTTACTCTTTGGAAAGGGAATTCTGCAAGACCCGGAAAAAGCCATTTTATTTGTTTTTGCATCAGAAGTAGTACGCCACTCTTGAAAAAGATTGTTGAAGCCTGCTGAATATATAACTTTATTATTCTCTTTCACTTCAATCCTGAACTCTCCGAAATTGAAAGGGTCGGCCAGTTTGCTCCTTGTTCCGCTCCACAGGGGTTCCAGGGTAAGACCCTCAAGATAGATATCTTGTTTTTCTGCATCTCCGGCAAATACCAAATCAACTCTGAGCCTCTCACCAGTAAAATGGTCAGAATAATCAATCTCCTGAGAGTGAAGGAGGTTTGTAACAATGATCAGGGCAGAAAGTAGAATAACTCTTTTCATATAGATAGTATTTTATATTCCTGTATATGTGAACGGAGTAATCTTTCTCAACTCCTCCTTTATGTCGTCGGAAACGGCCAGCCCGTCGATAAACTCCTTTATTGAAATGCTGTCTATCGGCCTTCCTGTTCTTGTTAGAGCCTTTAGTGCCTCATAGGGTTTAGGGAATCCCTCTCTTCTAAGGACTGTCTGAATTCCTTCTGCAACAACAGCCCAGTTTGCTTCAAGATCTCTTCGAATGGCATCTCTGTCAATTATAAGTTTGCCCAGCCCCTTCTCGATTGAGTTTAATGAAATAATAGTATGGGCAATCGGGGTTCCCACATTTCTTAAAACAGTGCTGTCAGTAAGATCTCTTTGCAGTCTGGAAACAGGTAGTTTCTCTGCAAGGTGGGTAAATATTGCATTTGCAAGTCCCAGATTACCCTCTGCATTCTCAAAATCAATAGGGTTGACTTTATGTGGCATTGCCGATGAGCCCACTTCACCCTCTTTTACTCTTTGTCTGAAATACTCCATGGATATATAGCTCCAGATATCCCTGCACAGGTCCAGCAAAATTGTGTTAATCCTTGATAAATTGTGAAAAAGTGCAGAGATGTGATCATAATGATCTATCTGTGTGGTTGGATATGATCTGTAAAGTCCCAGTTTCCGGTTTACGAAGTTCTCGGCAAATTTGTTCCAGTCAATCTCCGGGTATGCAATATGATGTGCATTGAAATTTCCGGTTGCACCACCAAATTTTGCTGAGAATTTTATGTTTTCAAGCATCTCAATCTGCTCTTTAAGCCTGGATACAAAAACATAAATCTCTTTACCAACTCTTGTAGGAGAGGCCGGCTGCCCGTGAGTTCTGGCAAGCATTGGTATATCTGACCAATCTTCAGACATCTCTGTAAGCTTGTTAAGAAGGGAGGAGAGTTTTGGAAGATATACATCTCTGATCCCCTCCAGAAGAGATAAGGGAACAGAGGTGTTGTTTATATCCTGTGAAGTGAGACCAAAATGTATAAATTCACCCATTTTCTCAAGGGCTGTTCCTGATATTCTCTCTTTTATAAAATACTCAACTGCCTTTACATCGTGATTTGTTATTTTTTCAATCTCTTTAATTCTCAGTGCATCCTCAATTGAGAACTTTGCAGATATCTCTCTCAGAAGAGATTTGTCATTTTCTGTTACAGATTTAAGCTGAGGAAGAGGTATTTGGGAGAGTGCTATAAAATACTCAATTTCAATATAGACTCTGTACCGTATAAGAGCAAATTCAGAAAAATATCCGGTGAGCTCTCTAACCTGTGAGGCATATCTTCCATCGACGGGAGAGAGTGAAGTAATTGGATGATGTTGCATAATGTAGCTGATTAAAGAGTCAAAAATAATAATAAATTAAGCCGGATCAGATAGTTTTTTATAGATCCTGACAATTTCAGAGGCCTCTTTCACATCGTGGACTCTTAAAATTGAGGCACCATTTATTAAGGCTGTCAGGTTAAGAGCAGATGTTGCGTGAAGTACATCAGAGGGCTCTTTGTCCAGAAGTTTGTATATCATGCTTTTGCGAGAGAGCCCGGCTAAAATTGGATAGTATTTGCCGGAATTACCCCTCTCAATTTTCAAACTACCCAACTCTCTCAAAAGTTTATAGTTTTGATCAAGGTTTTTAGCAAAACCAAATCCGGGATCAATTATAATATCTTTTATTCCTGCATCTGCGGCTCTAACTACAAAATCTTCAAAATATTTTCTAACCGTTTCAGTTACATTATCGTAGTTACACATAGTTTGCATATTATCAGGAGTACCCCTTTTATGCATTGCAATATATGGAAGTTCAAGCCGGGAAGCCATTTTTAACATATCGGGATCATCCTCTCCGGCAGAGATATCATTGATAATAAAATCTCCAACAAAGTCAAAGGCTCTCAATACTATAGATGATCTGAATGTGTCAATGGATATCTCGCTATCCGGATAGTTAAGCAGTACTCTCTTAAGAGCCGGTTTAAGCCTGTCCCACTCCTCCTCTTCACTTACCGGGGTGGATCCGGGCCTGGTGGAGCAGGCTCCAAGGTCAATAATATCGGCACCCTCCGTAAGCAGTTTCTCATATCTCAAACAAAACTCCTCGTCTGTTGAGCATCGGCTGCCTTCATAAAAAGAGTCGTCGTTCAGGTTTATAATACCCATTATCAGAGGGCCGGATATTTTATCAATGGTTATCATCTTATCTCTTCTTTTTTTGTCTAACTTTGTTTCCTGTCACAAATATAGCTGTTTTAATTATGTTGATTGTGCTAGAAGGCCTGGACGGAGCAGGTAAATCTACCCAGATTGAACTGTTGCGTATTTATTTTGAAGAGAGAGGAAGAGAGGTTAAATTTCTCCATTTCCCAAGATATGACTCTCCTGTTTACGGAGATTTGATCTCCAGATTCCTCAGAGGGGAGCTGGGCGGAATAGATGAGGTGCACCCCTTTCTGATAGCCCTTTTATTTGCAGGAGACAGAGGTGATGCCTCTTTAATGATAAAGGAGTGGCTTGAGAGTGGTTATGTAGTTATTCTTGACAGGTACCTTTACTCAAATATAGCATTTCAGTGTGCAAAACTTAACAGTGCTGAACGCGCGGAAGAGCTGAGAGATTGGATATTTCAGGCTGAATACGGACACTTTGCCATTCCAAGGGCTGATATGAATCTCTTTCTGGATGTACCGCTCTCCTTTGTTAATAGTAAGTTAAACGGAAAGAGGAGTGGCGAAGACAGAGAGTATTTAAAGGGAGCAAGAGACATTCACGAAGAGAGTATTAAATTTCAGGAGAGGGTAAGAGATGTCTATATCTCCGAATGCAAGAGGGGAGAGGGGCTCATTAGGATTGACTGTTCATCCCCGGAGGGAGATATGCTGACACCTGAAGAGATTTTTGAAAGGATCAGAGAAAAGATTGTATTATGAAAATTTTTAGGGCTGTTGCAAGAGTTTTTGCAGGTTTGCTTTTTCTGCTTGCCGGTTTTCTGAAGTTAGCAGATCCTGTTGGAAATGGTTTGGTTGTAAGTGAGTATTTAAAAATTATCGGCCTTACTGATACAGAGACATTTGCTTTGATTTTGGGATTTCTGCTATCTGTAGCTGAGGCACTGATAGGAATTTCCATACTTCTTGGGCTTAGAATGAAGATTGCATCAAAGGCCCTTCTGATATTTACAGCTTTTTTCACCATATTGACATTATATCTTGCGTTGGCTAATCCAATCAGTGACTGTGGTTGTTTTGGAGAGGCATTTAAATTAACTCACTGGGAGACTTTTTTCAAAAATATTGCTCTGCTTGCAGCATCATTAATAATTTATTTTCAAAGAGATAAATTTATCCCTGTTGCCCCTGCCACATGGGAATGGGGGACAGTTACCCTCTATACTCTTTTGCTTGGCGGAACCGGCATCTTTGCATTAAGACATCTGCCTCTCGTAGATTTTACTCCTTTTCATACAGGTACAGATTTAGTTGAGGAGCTCGCAAGAATAAGAGAACCGGGGAAGGCAGAATTTATAACCGAACTGATATACGAAAAAGAGGGAAAGAGAGAGGTGTTTACTATTGACGAGGTGCCTGATTCTTCATGGACTTTTATAGATTCCAGGACAATTTCAGGATCTGTTGAGCGCTTTCCCTCTCTGACAGATTTTGCGGTTGCAGATGCCTCAGGAAACTATGTTACTGATTCTCTATTGTCATTGGAGAGAGTTTTTATTACAGTTATTCCCCATATTGACAGATTGTCAGAGGCACACTACACTTCAATAAAATTAATCCACAATAAAATTGGAGAGTCATCCATACCTCACTTAGTACTATGTGGAACTTCAGGGGAGATTGCAGATAGTATTAAACGGGCTGTTGGGATGGATTGTCAAGTTTTCTTTACAGATTTTAAGACACTTATCACCCTTAACCGCTCAAACGGAGGGGTGGTTTATATGGCAGGGGGAGTTATTGGAGCAAAGTGGTCACTGGGAGATTTTGCAAAACTGGCAAAATCTTCCGGGGGTATTTCGAACATTGAAAATGCAGATGCGGAGTTACTTTCGGCAGAGAGGCGGATAAAGGAGACCCTTACGGCAGAGATCTCAATACTTTTTATTCTGCTTCTTATTGTGTTGATGAGATATATTTTCCGATTTGCATACAAACATAACATGTTACAGGAGAGTGCCCAAAAAATAGAGGGTACCTTAATGGGAAAAGAGTTAATTATGAGAAATATTAAAGATTTGCAATGTAGTGTGGAATGGAGGCAAAGTCTTAAAGATAAGAATACTCTGGGGCTGGATGTCTGCTCAGATTGGTACGCTGCCCCTTCTACTGAAGAGGAGCTTATTGAGTTGTTCAGTGTAGATGAGTTAAATGGTATGGAGAGGCTGGTAATTGGCTCTGGTTCGAATATATTATTCAAGAGCGATTTTGGGGGGATTGTAATCCATCCTGCTATGGTTGACATATCAGTAGAGGGCGATGACGAAGATTCAGTTTTATTAAGAGCAGGGGCGGGTGTAGAATGGGATTATCTGGTCCGTTTTACTGTTGACAGAGGATGGGGAGGTTTGGAGAATCTCTCTCTTATTCCGGGCTGTGTTGGTGCTTCGCCTGTTCAAAATATTGGTGCTTACGGAGCTGAGGCAGCTGATTCAATTAAATCTGTAAGATACTTTGATACAGATTCTCTTCAAATGGTTGAAATTGAAGGAGCGGATTGTAAATTTGGATACCGTGATTCGATATTTAAAAGAGAACTTAAAGGCAGATCAATAATTACAAGTGTTCTTTTTAAACTTATGAAGCACCCTGTAATAAACGGCAATTACTCAGATCTTTCAGAATCTTTGTCCAAAATTGAAAATCCGGGAATAGCTGACATTCGTGAAATAGTTTGCAGAATAAGAGAGTCAAAATTGCCGGATCCAAAGATTGTTGGGAATGCCGGGAGTTTCTTTAAAAACCCGGTCATCTCTTCTGAACAAGCTACTGCTTTGAAAGAGAAATATCCAACGCTAAAGATTTTTCCTGTATCTGAGGAGTTTAGTAAAGTTCCGGCTGCCTGGTTAATTGATCAGTGTGGTTTTAAAGGTATGAGAAGAGGAAATATTGGTGTTCACGAAAATCAGGCATTGGTTTTACTTGCTTTTGAAGGGGCAAAAGGAAAAGAGCTCCTTGACCTTGCAGACGAGATTCGTTCTGCTGTCAAAGAGCGCTTTAATATTGATATTGAACCAGAGGTAAATATCGTCTGATCTAAAATCAGAGTTTCCTCTTTATTTCAACAATTGTGTAGGATTCAATGATATCTCCAACTTTGATGTCATTAAAGTTATCAACATTAAGACCGCAGTCATATCCTGAAGCCACCTCTTTGACATCATCCTTGAACCTTTTGAGGGATCCAAGAGTTCCTGTATAGATAACGATACCATCTCTGATAACCCTTATCTTGGCACTTCTTGTTAGTTTGCCCTCTTTAACCATACACCCTGCAATTGTTCCAACTTTTGAGATTTTGAATGTCTCGCGTACCTCTGCAGTTGCAGTAATCTCCTCTTTCTCCTCAGGTGCAAGCATTCCCTCAATACCGCTTTTAACCTCATTGATTGCATCGTAGATAACAGAGTAGAGTCTTATCTCAATTTCCTCTTTATCTGCCAGTTTTCTTGCATTTGATGATGGCCTAACCTGGAATCCGATTATAATTGCATTTGATGCAGCAGCAAGGAGAACGTCGCTTTCAGAGATAGCTCCAACTGCTTTGTGTATTACATTTACATGGATTTCCTCGTTGGATAGTTTTATAAGAGAGTCTGACAATGCCTCAATTGATCCGTCCACATCACCTTTGACAATTACATTAAGCTCCTGGAAGTTTCCAATTGCTATTCTTCTGCCAATCTCTTCAAGCGTAATGTGTTTCTGTGTCTTAAGACCCTGTATTCTTAAGAGTTGCTCTCTCTTGTTTGCAATATCCTTTGCCTCTTTTTCATCATTCATAATATTGAAGATCTCACCGGCAGCAGGTGCTCCGTTTAATCCCAGAATTGAAACAGGAGTAGATGGACCGGCTTCAGTAATCTTCTGTCCGCGCTCGTTGAACATCGCCTTGATCTTACCGTGATAGCTTCCGCTAAGCAGGAAGTCACCAACCTTCATTGTGCCGGAGTGGACAAGAACCGTAGCAAGATATCCTCTTCCCTTATCAAGAGATGACTCAATAACTGTACCATTTGCATTCTTGTTTGGATTCGCCTTAAGATCCAGAAGCTCTGCCTCAAGAAGGACCTTTTCAAGGAGTTTATCTACATTAAGACCCTGTTTTGCAGAGATCTCCTGACACTGATATTTACCGCCCCAATCTTCAACCAGGAGGTTCATATTTGCAAGTTGCTCCTTAATCTTCTCTCCGTTAGCACCCGGTTTGTCAATTTTATTGATTGCAAAAATCATAGGTACCCCTGCAGCCTGAGCGTGGTTGATAGCCTCTTTTGTCTGAGGCATCACAGCATCGTCGGCTGCAATAATAATAATAGCAATATCTGTTACTTTAGCTCCCCTTGCGCGCATCGCTGTAAACGCTTCGTGACCGGGGGTGTCCAGGAATGTTATTCTTTGTCCGTCAGGTAATTTAACATTGTATGCTCCTATGTGCTGAGTGATACCACCAGCCTCACCGGCAATTACATTTGCTTTTCTTACATAGTCAAGAAGGGAGGTTTTACCATGGTCAACGTGTCCCATTACTGTTACAATAGGAGGTCTCGGCTGAAGATTCTCCTCTGTGTCCTGCTCTTCCTGTATTGCACCCTGGATATCTGCAGTAATAAATTCCATTGTGAACCCAAACTCTTCTGCTACCAGTACCATGGCCTCAGCATCAAGACGCTGATTAATTGACACCATCAGTCCCAGATTCATACAGGCCTCTATTACTTTTGTAACCGGAACATCCATCATTATTGAAAGATCGTTAACAGTTACAAATTCTGTAACCTTAAGGATGGTTGAACTTCTCTCCTGCATCTCCTGCTCCTCTATCATCTTCTGACTAACCAGATCTCTCTTGTCCCTTCTGTATTTAGAGCCCTTAGTCTTGCCCTTGCCCTCTGTCATACGAGCGTAAGTCTCCTTAATCTGCTTCTGAACTTCATCTTCATCCACCTCAGATCTTACCGGTTTAAATCTGTCCTTTGACTTAACAAGATGTTTTGGGTCTTTTGCCGGTCTGAGATTTCTGGATGCTGCTGTTGCAGCTGCAGCAGGAGTCTCTTCCTTTTTTACGGTTTTGCGATCTGATCCGGCCTCTCTTGTAATATCAACCTTCTCTTTTCCACCCTTATGGATTCTCTCTCTCTTGCCTTTATGAAGGCGGGGCTCAATCTTTTTCTTTTCAAACTGAGAGAGGTCCATAGTCCCGCTAATTTTTGGGCCGGCAAGCTTCTCAACTTTAGTCTCAATATGTTCAATAGGCACATGCGCCTGGGTCTCCTCTTTAGGCTCCTCTCTCTTAGGCTCCTCTCTCTTAATGCCGGTCTGCAGATTTTTTGCTTTTTTAGAATCTGTCTTCTTCTCAACAGGCTTCTCTGCAGGTTTCTCTGCAGGCTTCTCTGCAGGTTTCTCAACTTGCTCATGAATAATCTCTGAAACAGGTTCGATTATTGGCTCTTCTGCCTTAATCCCGGCTGGCCCGGCAACAGGTATCTCAACAGGTATTTCAAGAGGTATCTCAACGGGTATCTCAACAGTTTTCTCAACCGGCTCGTCAACCGGTTTCACAGCAGGAGCCTCTGTCACAACAGGTTTTGCCTCAGGGACAACAATTGGTTCAGCTTTGACTTCCGGTTTCTGGGGAGTTACCGGGTGTTGCTGATGGAAAGGTTTGTCGAGGTCAATTTTTCCAACTATCTTGGGTTGCGGGGGCTCCACAATGGTAGTTTTGATAAACACCTCTCTGACATGAGGCTCATAATCACTGTCATCGTGTTTATTCATCTCTGCCTTTTCTGTAATATCCTTTACCTTGATTGCAACTTTCTTGGACTGCTCTTTGATAAGTTGCTCCTTGCCAAACTCTTTTTGAATGAGAGCATAGACATCCGGCGTAATCTTAGTGATTGGTTTAAGGTCTATGTCAATTTTTTTGGATTTAAGGAAATCAGCCAAGGTCCCCAGCCCAATGTTGAATTCCTTGAGAACTATGTTAACTCTGATATTTTCGCTTTCTGTCATATTTCTGCTCTCTGTTTATTTAATTGTTCTCCTCAAATTCTGAGTTCAATATTTTTTTAACTTCCATAACGGTTTCTACCTCAAGATCGGCTCTTCTTGCAATCTCGGCATCTGGTATGGCCAGGACACTTTTTGCTGTGTCACAGCCAATTGATTGAAGAGACTTTATAACCCACTCATCAATTTCATCAGAAAAATCCTCAAGAAGGACATCGTCTTCATCCTCATCAATTTCGCGGAATACTTCAATCTCCATTCCAACCAGCTGCCCGGCCAGCTTAATATTACTTCCTCCCTTTCCGATAGCAAGTGATACATCACTTGGGTTCAATGATACAAAAACTTTCTTTATATCATCGTGAATCTTAACTGAAGTTATTTTTGCAGGACTCAAAGCTCTCTGGATAAGAAGCTGCATATTTGAAGTCCAGTTAATTATATCAATATTTTCATTGCGAAGCTCTTTTACAATTCCGTGTATTCTTGAACCCTTGACTCCCACACATGCTCCAACAGGGTCAATTCTTTCGTCATAAGACTCCACAGCAACTTTTGCTCTCTCTCCGGGTATACGAACAATCTTTTTGATAGTAATTAATCCGTCAAATATCTCAGGGACCTCCTGTTCAAAAAGTCTCTCAAGGAATTCATTTGCAGTTCTGGAGAGAATTATCACAGGGTTGTTGTTTTTGAGATCCACTCTTGAAACAACAGCTCTGACAGAATCTCCCTTCCGGAAAAAGTCTGATGGTATCTGTTCTGTTTTGGGCAGAAGAAGTTCATTTCCCTCTTCATCCATTACAAGAACCTCTTTTTTCCAAACTTGATATACCTCACCAACAACAACCTCTCCGACCCTCTCCTTATAGGTATTGTAAAGATTTGCCTTTTCAATATCCATTATTCGTCCGGATAGATTTTGACGAAGATTAAGTATTCCTCTTCTTCCAAAGGCCGACAGTCTGACCTCCTCAGGGTAAAGCTCTCCAACCTGAAGAGAGTCATCTATTTTTGATACCTCTTCAAGTGAAATCTGAGAGGTTGGATCTTCAACCACCTCAACAACCTCCCGGTTTCTCCATATTTCAAAGTCGCCTTTGTCTATGTTTATGATGATATCAAAGTTGTCTGCAGTACCATACATCTTGATGAGCTGATTACGGAAGACATCTTCCAGTACACTCATCATTGTAGGACGGTCAATGTTTTTCAACTCTTTGAATTCAGCAAATGTGCTTATTAAATTTAACCCTTCCATAATAGGTAAGTTCCTTTATTGTATTACTTGAAATTTATTACTGGTCTGGTAGATTTGATTTCTGATAGCTTGAGAGCCCTCTTTTCAGTAATCCTCTCTTTTTTCTTTTTCCCTTCAACTTTTACACTCTTCTCCTCGCTAAGTTCAATGCTTTCATTGTCTGCGCTTTCCAGAATTGCTTTGAATTTAGAACCGCTCTTTAAAACAACCTCAACCTCTTTGCCAATATATTTCTCATATTGCTTCAGTACTTTAAAAGGCTGATCAAGACCCGCTGATGTAACTGTAAGAGAGTAGTCATCGCTCTCACGATCAAAACGCTCTTCAATTATATTGTTTATATCAATACAGTGTGAGAGATCTACTCTCCCCTCTGAATCAACAGTCACCTCAATGTCATTTTCTTTACTCACCTCTATGGATACAAGGAAGAGTGAATGCAACTTAAGGTAAGACTCTATGGCTTCTGCTATTTTTTCTTTAGAAATCATTATGTGATGTAAATGTAATAAATAAGGGGACTGCCGTCCCCTTATCTCCTTTTCTCAAATCCGGTGCAAATATAGGTATATTTTTTTTATTATGAAAATATTTTTTATTAATACCTTTACTCAATGATACAGCAGTATAAAATTATAAATGATCCGGTTCACGGATTTATAAACATTCCCGGAGGAATTATCCTTGAAATAATTCAGCATCCTCTGTTTCAAAGGCTCAAAGAGATCAAGCAACTGGGACTTACCTCACTTGTGTATCCCGGTGCCTGCCATACCAGACTTAACCATGCCCTAGGAGCAATGCACCTGATGAATGAGGCAGTAAATTCATTAAGATCAAAGGGTGTTAATATTGATGAGACTGAGCAGGAGCAGGCGATGGTTGCTATTCTGCTTCACGATGTAGGCCACGGACCATTCAGCCACGCACTTGAGAATAATATAATCAGGGGAGTCTCACACGAGGAGATTACTTTGCAGTTTATGGATGCAATAAACAAGGAGATGAATGGAAAAATCTCTGCAGCTATCGATATTTTTACCGGAAAATACCCCAAAAGATATCTTCATCAGCTGGTATCCAGTCAGCTTGATGTCGACAGACTTGACTATCTAAGACGAGACAGCTTCTTTTCCGGAGTAGCTGAGGGTATGATAGGCCACGAGAGAATTATTAAGATGATGACTGTTAGAAATAACAATCTGGTTATAGAGGAGAAGGGCATATACTCTGTTGAAAAATTTTTAATTTCCAGAAGATTAATGTACTGGCAAGTCTATCTTCATAAAACAGTAATAGCTGCAGAACAACTTCTTGTAGAGATAATTAACAGGGCAAGAGAGATTCACTCAGTATCCTCTTCGCTGACAGGCTCTCCTGCGCTTCTCTTTTTTCTTGAGAGCTCTGTTGAGAGAAAATCTTTGTCAAGCAGAGAGGCTCTTGATATGTTCGCAAGGCTGGATGACTCCGATGTTATCTCTGCGATTAAACAATGGTGTTTTAATAAAGATATTATTCTGTCAAAGCTTTGCAGAATGCTTACAGAAAGAAGACTTCCCGGGATTGAACTCTCAAAAGAGCCATTTGATGGCATAACTTTTGAGGCAAAAATCAGCGAGTTTGAAAGAAAACACAATATTCCGCGGGAACTTTCCCGCTATTTCGTCAAAACAGGAGAGGTGCAAAACAGAGGATACGACCAAAGCGAGGAAAATATCAGAATATTGTCAAAGAGCGGAGAGAGCTGGGATATTTATGAAATTTCCGATATGCTCTCCGCTAAAGCTTTTTCCCAAATAACTAAAAAGTATTTTCTTTGCACTCCCAAAAACTTTAATATTTAGATGGAACTTAAAGCAAGGGATATTGCCGAACATTTGAAAGGGACCATAATTGGTGACCCTGATGCAGTTGTTAAGACCATGTCCAGAATTGAAGAGGGAAGAGAGGGATCTCTCTGTTTTCTCGCAAATCCCAAATATGAGGCTTATCTCTATAAAACAAAAGCAAGTGTCGTTTTGGTCAACAGGAGTTTTGTTCCCTCTTCTGCTGTAGCCTCCACCTTGGTTCAGGTAGATAATGCCTATGAGGCTGTTGCTGTGATGCTTGGCCTGTTTAACTCGATGAAAGAGGCCAGGAGAGCAGGAAGATCATGGAGAGCCAGTGTAGCCTGGAGTGCAAAAGTTGGAAAGGGTAGCTATATCGGGGCTTCCTCACATATTGGAAAAAGATCTGTTATAGGAGATGGTGCTCAGATAATGGAACAGGTTTACATAGGAAACGATGTTATTATTGGCGAGGGTTCCGTTATTCATCCCGGAGTTAGAATTTACTCAGGATCAGTAATTGGTGCTGATTGTATTATTCATTCAAATGCTGTTATTGGCGCCGATGGTTTCGGTTTTGCCCCCTCTGCAGATGGTAGCTATAAAAAAATTCCTCAAACCGGAAATGTAATTATTGAGGATAATGTTGAGATAGGTGCAGGTACTACAGTAGACAGAGCAACAATGGGGTCAACAATAATCAGGAGGGGTGTAAAACTTGATAATCTGATTCAAATAGCTCATAATGTAGAGATAGGAGAGAATACAGTAATCGCTGCTCTGGCAGGTGTTGCCGGATCTGCTAAAATCGGTAAAAATTGTCAGATTGGAGGGCAGGTTGGAATTTCCGGACACATTACAATAGCAGATAATACAAAAATTGGTGCTCAGGCCGGAATTATGAGCAGTATTAAAAATGAGGGAGAGGTTCTTCTCGGATCACCTGCAATAGATGCTAAAGAGTATTTAAGAGCCTACGCTATGTTTAAAAAATTACACAAAAATCAATAAATTACTATCTTTGCCAAGTTTTACACATTTAGAATCTTTATGCAAGTTAATCAAAGAACACTAAATCAGTCATATACATTTTCAGGAAAGGGTTTGCACACTGGAGTGCATGTTACCATGTTTATTACACCTGCCCCTGAAAATCACGGAATTAAATTTAAAAGGATTGATCTGCCGGGGGAACCAATTGTGGATGCAACAGCAGATTTTGTTGCCCCCTCTTTAAGAAATACAACACTGGTAAAGGGTGAGGCATCTGTAGCCACACCTGAACATGTACTTGCAGCTCTTTACGGACTGGGTATTGACAATGCGCTCATATCTCTTGACGGGCCGGAAGTTCCAATTCTTGACGGAAGTTCAAAACAATTTGCAGAGGCTTTCTCAAAAGATGGATATCGGAATCAGGATGCAAAAAGAGTATATTTTGAAGTCAGGGAGAAGATTGTCGTGAGAGACGAAGAGAGTGGTTCTGAAGTATCAATTTATCCTGATGATAGCTTCTCTGCAGAGGTGATGATTGATTTTAATTCAAAAGTTCTGGGTCATCAGTTTGCAAGATATGATGAGAGAACTGATTTTATAACACAAATTGCTCCTTGCAGAACATTTGTTTTCTTACACGAGCTGGAGCCACTGTTTAAGAACAACCTCATCAAAGGAGGAGATCTTGACAACGCAATAGTAATTGTGGAGAATGAGATTCCCGGGGAAGAGCTTGACAGATTATCTGACCTTTTTGGGGAAAAGAGGCTGGAAAGAGGCTCAGCAGGTTATCTTAACCATTTGGATTTACAGTTTGACAATGAATGTGCAAGACATAAACTTTTAGATGTAATTGGAGATATCGCTCTTGCAGGCCTCTATTTTAAAGGTAAGATAATAGCAAATAAACCGGGGCACAAGGTTAATACCAAATTAGCCCAATTGCTCAGAAAAGCGGCGAAAGAGTTCTATTCAAAACCGGTAGCACCTCAGTTTAATCTCAATGATGAGCCTCTTGTTGACATTAACGGAATAAAAAAACTTCTTCCTCACAGACCCCCTTTCCTGATGGTTGACAGAATTATTGAGATGACACCTCACCATGTTGTTGGTGTTAAAACAGTAGGTGTGAATGAGGGATATTTTATAGGCCATTTTCCTGAAGAGCCTGTTATGCCCGGAGTTTTAATTGTTGAGGCAATGGCCCAGGTGGGTGGTATACTGGTGCTCTCTGAACTTGACGAGCCGGAGAGATACTCAACATATTTTGCTAAAATTGATGGGGTGAAATTCAAAAAGAAGGTTGTTCCCGGAGATGTTCTTGTAATCAGACTCACTTTGACTGCTCCTTTAAGGCGTTCAATTGTCTGTATGAAGGGAGAGGCATTTGTAGGTGATACTCTTGTATGTGAAGGCGAGATGGTTGCTCAGGTCATCAAAAATAAATAGAAAGATAGAAAAGGAAAAAAATATATGAATTATATTCATCCGAATGCAAAAATAGGATCAGGTGTTACAGTAGAGCCATTCTCCTATATAGCTGAAAATGTTGAGATAGGAGAGGGTTCCTGGATTGGGCCCCATGTAACTATTTTAGATTATGTAAAAATTGGCAAGAACTGCAAGATTTTTCCGGGTGCCGTTATTGGTGCAATACCTCAGGATCTGAAATTTGCCGGTGAGATTTCCTATGTTGAAATTGGTGACAATACAACAATAAGGGAGTGTGCTACTGTTAACAGGGGAACCGCGTTTAGCGGTAAGGGAGTTACCAGGATAGGCGAGAATTGTATGGTAATGTCTTATGTGCATGTAGCTCATGATTGCAGAATTGGAAATAATGTAATCCTTGTCAGCTATGTAGCTCTGGCCGGAGAGACAAATGTTGACGACTTTGCCATTATTGGCGGCCATTCAGCTGCTCATCAGTTTACAAATATTGGAGCACATGCAATGATATCAGGTGTCTCCAGTATTTATAAAGATGTCCCTCCCTATGTTCTGGCAGGGCACAGACCCCTGGCATATTTCAACCTGAACATTGTTGGTCTTAGAAGAAGGGGCTTTACCAATGAGCAAATCCAGCAGATTAGTGATATTTACAGGGTAATCTACAGAAGCGGATTGAATACTTCAGATGCCTGTGCAAAGGTCGAGACTGATTTTGAAGAGACTCCGGAAAAGAGAATCATTCTTGACTTTATTAAATCATCCAAAAGAGGTATAATTAAGAGAACTACAGATACTATTGAAGAGTAGAGTCAACAGGGTGATACTCTCAACAGCTTATCTTCCGCCCGTTGAGTATATAAGTTCAATATACCATTCAGAAAAAGCAGAGATTGAGCAGCACGAGAGGTATCAGAAACAGAGTTTCAGAAGCCGTTGTCACATTTATGGTGCCAGCGGCCTTCTTCCTTTAACAATACCTGTCTCCAGATTAAACGGTCATTACCTCCCAATTAGGGAGATGAAGATTGATTATTCCGGAAAGTGGCAACAGGAGCATTGGAGAGCCATTGTATCCGCATACAGGACATCTCCCTTCTTCGAATATTATGAAGATGATTTTGCCCCCTTCTACAAAACAGTTAAACATGAGAATCTTTTTGATTTTAATTTAGAGTTAATTAATCTAATTTGCCAGCTTACCGGGATTAATTGTAAATTGGAATTATCCTCAGAGTTCAACCATACATACGATGAATCGTTACTAACAGATCTAAGAGAGGTTATTCATCCCAAAAAATCACCATATACACCCTCCGCTAAAAAAGAGAGTGGGCAATACTTTCAGGTATTTGCCCACAAACATGGTTTTATTCCAAATCTTTCATCCGTAGACCTTCTCTTCAATGAAGGCCCTGATTCCATAAGTTATCTCTAAAAACGGAATCCGAATGTTACATATAGCTTGTTAGCAGAAGATGTAAGAAATCCTTCCGGAGCACCTACGCCAGAGTAGTCCTGGTAAAGTTTTAATCTCTCCTTTATTGCAACTCTGTGTTGGAAAGAGAGGTCAAGGAAAAATCCGCCATTGCTGTTAAATCCTGCCCCTGCCGATATAAAAGAAAAGTCATTTGGATTATTCTTTTCTGCATTTTGGTAGTATGAATAACCGGCGCGAAGAGCGAAGTTTTTCAAAGGTTTTACCTCTGCTCCAAGACGGAAATTTTTCGCAAATCTGAAGTCCCTGCTAATATCTTCGTTCTCGTTTGTAAAAGAGCTATTCCCGTTTTCACTCTTCACAAGGCGGGTTGTATTGTATGCTACACCTTCAACATCAGCGGAAATAATTGCGAATCTGCCAAACACATAGGAGATTCCCGCTCCGAGTTTAAGAGGTGAAACCATCCCGAAAGAGTATTCCCCTAATGGAGAGAGAAGTGTCATCGTTTCCGGATTAAGTCCGGTAATACTTCTGGTCATCTGCTCCTCCCAGGATTCGGTTAAAGACATAATTGTAGGAGTAGTTAGTGTAGCTCCAAGTCTAAGACCGGCAACCGGCAGAAAGATTACTCCAAGTTTTGCATTTAATCCAATACCATTTGTGCTCTGTCTGAATGTGTGATCCATATACTTGAAGCCGGTCAGGAAATTAGCCGGATTTTGAGCACTCTCTTTATATCTCTGATAATCTGTATAACTTAATGCCTGTATCCCAATATTTGCACCAAGGAAAAGTTTGGTTCCAATTCTTCCTCCAATATTTACAAGTATCTCAGTCTGATTACCCATTGTCTCTCTTGTAAAACTCTGATTAAGAGGTCCCCCGATGCTTATATAGTCACCATCAAGATTCTCTGTTGCCGCAATATATTCATTATTTGTCCCTGGTAAAAGATCAAGGAGAGTTGAGTTCCATGCAAGTACATTCCTCCATGGAATACCAATATTGTACGGATATGTGTCTCCCTCATTTGTAATATCAAGCTCAGATGATGCAGTACCATTTGTTCCGGATGCTATTGCTCCAAGCCAGGAGCTCTCTGCTGTGCTCCCTTTGGCGCTCAACCGGGAGTTGAAATCGTTTATTCTGTTTACTGCAAATGATATGCTAAGTGAGGAGTTTCTCCCTCTGTTAAAGGATGAGAGATTGCTTATATATCCCATTGAAGAGAGGGTAGGCTTACTCCTTAAATCTGACAGGGAGGTGTTTAAATACTCTGTTTTGGAAGGGGCAAATACCATTGAGGGGGTAACGGAGAATTCAGAGTATCTGTATACCCCTGATGCAGCCGGATTAATGCTTAATGCACCAACATCACCTCCAAGTGATATAAAGGCATTTCCCATTGCTGATGTTCTGGCGCTGCCCTCATAAAAGGTTTGAGAGAAAAGAGCTGCCGATGCAACATAGGGATTTTGCCCCAGCCTCAGTGCATTGTGTGAATAAGTCTGTCCGTTGACGACAATACTAAAGAAGACTATTGCCGCCAGTAATATGTACTTTTTCATCATTTTCTTTGTTTAGAATTATCTTCTGTAACCGGACCCGCTACTGCTGGAAGAGGAGGATGATGTTCCGGATGAACTTCTACCTGCAGACGATGATGAGCTTGAGGTAGACCTCGTTGCCGAGCTTTCGCCTCTTGTGTAAGATGAGGAGTTGCTTTCATATGAACGGGTATCTCTCTCTCTGCTGCTGTTGCCTCTTTCGTAAGAGTTACTTCTTCCGGATTCATTTGAGGAGGATCTTGTTACGACCGGACTGGTTGTAGTGCTTCTTCTGTAGGTTCCGGTTGATTGTTGCCTTTCAGTTGAATTGCTCCTCTCCTCATTACGTCTGTTGTAAGTTGTGCTTCTCTCTCTGGAATTAACAGTGCCTTCACCGTAGCTGATACCTTGACCTGAAGAGTTTCCTCTTCTGTATATACTATTATTCACAGGAGCTGAAGTACTCTGCTGATTGCCTCTTGCAGTAGTCCTGGTTGCAGAAGTTGTCTGTCTTGGTATATTTGTTATTACAGCTCTCTCTCTGTTATCAGCCGTACCTCCCTCTCTGGTGTCAGTTACCCTTTTTCCGTATACTTTTCCACGAATTCTGTTACTGTTTTGGTATTGGTAATTGGAGTCGGTATAATAGTAATGGTATGGATTTGAATATCCGCCGTACGGAGAGTATCCGTAATATCCGTAGTAGTTGTAGATAGGATAGTGTCCGCCATAGTACCAGTATGGATTCCACGGATCGTAATATGCTCCGTAGGAGTAATACATATCATAGAAAAACGGGTCTCTCCAGTAGTAAGGATAAGCTGAATAGAAACTCCAAGGTCTGTGGAAACTGCTGTAATATCTCCAGCTCCACGGGTTGTATCCCCACATCCATGGCCTGTAGTAGTCCCAGTCATCCCATCTGCTCTCAATATGAAGATTGATAGTGTAGTCAGGAGAATCAAATTTTCTGAGCAGCTCCTCGTAAGAGATTGATTCATCAATGACCAGATATGTATTATCTTCGTCAATGTTTACCGGTATGTCAACTGTTTTATTCTCGTCCATGTAGACAACCTGAGCTTTTTTACCATTGACAATTAGTGTAGAGGTTTCGGCAGTACGGTTTTTCAGATCCTGAAGTCTTGAGTCTGTAGCAGAGACATATACTTTGTTTTCAGGACCGGAATAAATTGCGTCATCAAATCTTGAAGACGCATATTGGCCGGAAGTCCCGCAAGATGCTGCGATTAATCCTGTTACGGCCAGAGCAAAAATGCTGTTTTTCATATCACACCTCCTGTGTTTGTTTTTTTTGTACTTTTGTGCCTTCATTGCAAATATAGACAAAAAACGTACCATATAAAACAAAATAATTACCAAAAATGGCAAAAGAGATAAGCAAAAGGGAGGAAAATTATTCACTTTGGTACAATAACCTTGTAATCAAAGCCGATTTAGCTGAAAATTCAGCTGTTAGAGGCTGCATGGTTATTAAACCATACGGATATGCAATTTGGGAAAAGATTCAAGCTCAGCTTGACAAAATGTTTAAAGAGACAGGTCATGTCAACGCATATTTCCCTCTGTTCATTCCAAAATCTTTTCTCAGCAAGGAGGCTGAACATGTGGAAGGTTTTGCAAAAGAGTGCGCTGTAGTAACACATCACAGACTTATGACCAATCCGGACGGGCCCGGTGTAGTTGTGGATCCTGATGCAAAGCTTGAAGAGGAACTTATTGTCAGACCAACTTCAGAGACTATTATCTGGAATACTTATAAAAACTGGATCAAGTCTTACAGAGACCTTCCGATTCTGGTAAACCAGTGGGCAAATGTGGTAAGGTGGGAAATGAGAACAAGGCTGTTTCTTCGTACTGCCGAGTTTCTCTGGCAGGAGGGACATACAGCTCATGCCACAAAAGAGGAGGCTATTGAGGAGACTGAAAAAATGGTTCAGGTTTATGCAAAATTCGCAAGAGAATTTATGGCTTTGCCGGTTCTTGTCGGTTCTAAAACCGAGAGTGAAAGATTTGCCGGCGCATTAGATACACTTTGTATTGAGGCTCTTATGCAGGATGGGAAAGCTCTTCAGGCTGGTACATCGCATTTTCTTGGACAAAATTTTGCCAAAGCATTTGATGTTCAATATCAAAGCAAAGAGGGATCACTTGAGTATGTATGGGCTACATCCTGGGGGGTTTCTACCAGACTCATGGGTGCACTTATAATGGCTCACAGTGACAATAACGGCCTTGTACTTCCTCCTAAACTTGCTCCTATCCATGTTGTTATGGTTCCTATCTTTAAAACCAATGAGGAGAGTGAGAAGATTATTGCTAAGATGAAGGAGATAAAAGAGGGGTTGGAAAAGCTTGGAATTACTTCAAAAATTGATGACAGGGATAATTTGAGGTCCGGTTTTAAGTTTGCAGAATGGGAACTTAAGGGTGTTCCTGTCAGAATAGCAATAGGACCCCGTGATCTTGAGAATGGTACAATTGAGCTTGCAAGAAGAGACACTCTTACTAAGAGCTCTGTCAGCAGAGAGGGTGTTGAAGAACATATAAAAGTGCTCCTGGAAGAAATACAGGATAATATATACAATAAAGCATATAAATTCAGAGAGGAGAACACTTTTGAAGTGAATGACTGGGAGACATTTAAATTAAAAATTGAGGATGGGGGATTTCTTCTGTGTCATTGGGACGGAACTGCTGAAACAGAGGAGCGTATAAAGGCAGAAACCAAGGCAACTATCAGATGTATTCCTCTTGAAAATGTAAAAGAGGAGGAGGGTCTTTGTATTTATTCAGGAAAACCATCCAAAAGAAGAGTTATATTTGCAAGAGCATATTAATATTTAATTTTTTTTAAAATGGCATCAGATTTACCGTCCCGACAGAGGGATATTCTCGGGGGACTAAACGAGAAGTCACGGACTAAGGTCCATGTCTTCAATCAGACCATGGAGGTCTTTAATCAACTTAAAGATGTTCTTAATGAGATGAGTAACGATCTTAACGATCTTCTGGAGAATTTTAACGGTAATGACAGGCGTGTCAGGCTGGAATACAGAGACAGAGGAAAATTTGAAGCAGAGCTTAAATTTGCCGATGATGTGCTTATTTTTAGCATGCACTCAGATATATTTCAGTTTGACAGAGATCACCCTGTCTGGAAAACAGAATTCCTCAAAGCCAATCCTGTAAATTCATATTGCGGGATTATTAATGTCTATAATTTCTTGTCAGATTCTCTGAAGTTTAACAGACAGGAGGACCTTGGTTACCTTGTGGCCAGAATTTTTGTAAATAAGGACAAGTTCTTTATGGTAGAGGGGAAGAGACAACCAAAGAGATCTGTCTCTTCATTCGGAAAAAAACAGCTTACCAGAGAGGAGTTGGTTTCAATTGTTGAGACCTCTGTACTGTATACACTATCTTTTGATCTTCTTGTTCCGCCATTTGACCTTGTCAAAATGGCCTCAGTTGAGCAGATAAACGACAAGATCGAAAGTGCTAAATTGCAGACAGGTAAAAGATTAGGTTTCAAATATAATTCAGACGATGTTCTGGAGGATTAACAATTTTTATTTTAATATGAATAAGATTAAATATCTGTTGACTATTCTCATGACTTTGGGACTCTTTTATGTTGCAAATGGCCAGGAGATAAAGAGTGAAGAAAGGGTTGTTAATTTAAGCGCTCACCAAAAGATTGCTTTTGATATTGCAAATAGTATAAAGATACCTAAGCCGGCGGTTGAGGAGCCTGTAAAGCCAAATCCATGGACAAAGGGCACTCAGATTCAGATAGGATTTTCTCAGATGTCGCTGACTAACTGGGCTGCCGGGGGATTCTCCTCTGTGGCACTCAATGCATATGTTAATAAGTTTAACCACTGGGAGATTGACAAAATGTTCTGGGAAAACAGGCTTCAGCTTGCCTGGGGATTTATTAACTCTTTTGGTGATAGATTTAAGAAGAGCGATGATAAGATAATTTTTGACAGCAAATTCGGCTATAAGTCTTTTAAGAAGGTCTTTATTTCAGCTGCATTTAATTTCAGATCTCAATTCACAAACTCGTTTAACTATCCCGCATCCGGCAACAAGGTTCTTGTCTCCGGCCCATTCTCTCCTGCTTACATATCTTTTGGTATAGGTCTTGATTATAAACCCGCAAAACCTGTCTCAATTAACTTTTCACCTCTTACCAGCAATCTTGTGGTTGTATCACAGGAGAGTCTGAGGGTAAAATATGGTAACAGAATTAATCAGCCGGCTAAACTTGAACTTGGAGCTCAATTGAAAATTGATTATAAACAACAACTGACAAAAGATCTCGCCATTGCATCCAATCTCGTGTTCTTCTCTGATTTTTTGCATAATCCGCAAAACATAAAAGTTTACTGGGATCTTTTTATTGACAGTAAAATTAACAGGTATTTCTCTGCCAATATAAGGACAAATCTAATTTACGACGATAATATATTAATTCCTGATAAGGATGGTCTCCTTGATAAAAGAGTTCAATTTAAGGAGATTCTGTCAGTTGGATTCTCTTACACATTTGGCCAGATAAAGAAATAGAGTCATTTATTATGCTAAGGGAGAGGTTTAAGAGTAAGTTGCTCTCTCTGGTAACTCCCGGAGAGGAGCGTTCCGGAAGTAATGTCCCGGGAGTACTTCTTGCTGTAAGCGGAGGGGTGGATTCAATGACAATGGCTCATCTGTTTCACTCAATAGGTTATAATAACTTCTCTGTTGCTACTGTAAATTTTTCTTTAAGGGGAGAGGAGAGTGATGGAGATATGATTCTCGTACAGGATTGGTGCAGAGAGAGAGGAATTAATTGTTATTCAACGAGATTCGATACAGAATCCTATGCAAGGGAAAAGGGTATTTCAACTCAGATGGCAGCCCGGGATTTAAGGTACGGATGGTTCTCCCGGCTCTGTATTGATAATGGTTTTGATTACCTGGCAGTTGCTCATAATCTTAATGATAAAATTGAGACTCTTTTTATTAATCTTCTCAGAGGTACAGGAATAAAGGGACTATCTTCTATTAAAGAGTCATCAAATCCGGCGGGATTTGAGATGTCGGTAATAAGACCACTGATTGAATTCTCAAGGGAAGAGATACTCAACTACTCAGAGTCTGAAGGGGTACCTTTCAGGCATGACAGAACTAATTTTGAATCCCATTACTCAAGAAATAAGATCAGAAACCAGGTATTTCCTGTATTCGGGGAGATTAATCCATCCTTTCTCAAGACACTCGAAAGAGAAATTTCCCTTTTTTCTGAGGCTGCAAAGGTTATTGAGCAGAGGTTTGAAGAGGTGAGAAGAATGTCGCTCTCACTTTTATCAGGTGGCTCTGAGAGTGCAAGAATATCAATTCCTGTTCTCAGAAATTATGGAAATGAAAAGTACTGGCTCTATCTGTTGCTTGAGGATTGGGGCTTTTCACCTGATGTAGTAAATGATATTTATAATTCTCTGGACTCTCAGTCAGGCAAGCTCTTTTATTCAGGAAGTCATCAGCTTCTTAAAGACAGGGACTATTTAATAATCAGAGATATCTCCGTAAGTGATCAAGATGTTGCTGATTTAAACAATATCTCTGTAAAAATATATGATTTAATCTCCGGTTTTAAACCCCTCCCTTCAAATAGAGTTTTTTACCTTGATGCCGGGATAACAGGTGAGAATATTCTTTTCAGGAGATGGCGTGAAGGAGACAGGTTTTATCCATTAGGGATGAAGGGGAGCAAAAAGATCAGCGATTATCTCACAGATCTTAAAAGAGACAGGTTTGATAAAGAGAAGAAAATTGTGGCCACTACTGAAGATGACAAAATTATTTGTCTTCTTGGAGAGCGTATTGACCACAATTATCGTATTACCGAGGATACCAGAAGAGTATTGGAAATCTCCCTCAAAAAGTAGCTTTATAGAGCTATTTCAACATTGAATGGTATTCTTGCGAAATTTCTGATACCACTCTCGCTCTTCAATGACTTATATGCCTTCTCAATAAGTAATTCCGGCGAAGAGATAACCTTTGCGCTACTTTCCATTTCCGAGAATGTCTCCAGCAGCTTATCCATTTGAGATTTGATTACCGGGTACTCAACCAGTCTCCAGCTCTCTATTCCTGCCATTGCTGCAGCACTGTTTATTGCATCAACCAAACCACCCTTTTCGTCTGCCAGGCCTATTTTAAGTGCGTCTGCTCCTGACCATATTCGGCCTTGACCAACTGAATCTACTCCCTCAACAGACATAGATCTCCCCTTTGATACCAGCTCAATGAAACTGGTGTAAATCTCTTCAACACCGCCCCTTATAAACTCAATCTCCTCGTTGTCCAGTGGTCTGTAACCACTCATTATGTCACTGTGCTTGTTAGTGTTAACGCTGTTTGAGTATATGCTCAGATGCTTGTTCATTGTCTTTTGGGCATTAATTACCATGCTGAAAACACCGATTGATCCTGTTAGGGTTGAGTTGCCGGTGAAAATTTTATCAGCATTTGATGCAATCCAGTATCCGCCTGATGCAGCGTAATCACCCATACTTACCACTACAGGTTTATTCTCTCTAAGTAATGCAAGTTCTCTCTCAATTATCTCTGAACTCTGGGCCGATCCTCCGGGAGAGTTAATTCTTAAAACAACGGCTTTTATTGTGCTGTCTTTACCAATCTTTGATATTATCTCCTGGAATGTGTCAGAGGCAATGTTCTCATCTGACTTACCCATTATTATATCTCCGTTGGCGTAGAGGACTGCAACTTTGTTTTTCTGTTTAAAATCTGTTTTCTTACTTGCCTTTGAGTATGCTGTAGATGAGATAATTTTTAGATCCTTTTCATCTTCAACACCAAATAGATTAACAAGATTCCTGGTCAATTCATCTTTGTAAAGAAGCTCGTCTACGAGACCTGCATCAAGTACATCTTTTGCGTTTGCAAGTTCAAGATTGTCTGTTAACAGATTAATTTTATCTGCAGGAATCCCCCTTGATTCAGATATTGCCTGAGTCCATCCATTCCAGACAGAAGAGATATAAGCCTGTAATTGTTCTTTATTTTCCTGACTTATTTTGTTGCTTATGAACTGCTCGGCGGCAGCTTTGAATTTACCATGCCTTATCAGCTGAACTTCCACACCTGTTTTGTCAAGAAGATCTTTAAAGAATAGCGGACTCATGCTTAGTCCGGTGAGTGTAGCTGTTCCTGCAGGGTTCAGATATACTTTGTCTGCTGCAGAAGCAAGGTAGTATGCACCTTGACTGTAGTTGTCAGCATAAGCTATGACAGGCTTGCCGCTCTCTCTGAATCTGATAAGTGCCTCTCTTATCTCTTCAATATGTGATATGCCCGCATTAATCTGATTTACATTCATGTATATGAATTTGATTCTGGAGTCTGATGCGGCCCGATCTATTGTCTGAACAAACTCAAGTATTCCGGTACTTTTACTTGTCTCTGAGCTAAAAGGGTTTAGTGCAGAAAAAGGGTCTTCAACGGATTGCTCGGTTATTGCAGGTGAAAAATTCAGGGCCATAACAGCGCTGGATGGAACCACAGGAGTCTTACTCTCAGTGAAGGAGGCTAATGATGATATAAATCCCATAAACAGGAAAAAACCGGCCAGCATTGCTATCAGAGATCCAATCAATGTGGCGGCAACAATTTTCAGAAAGTTTTTCATATTTGTCAGAATTGATCTAATGTTGATTGATGACAAATTTAGTAATAAATCTTAACTTTACATCCTGTAATTAACCCCGCCATCGTGATAATAATATGTTCAGATTTTTAATGTTTCTTCTCACTTTCACTTTCCAATTTATATCTCCGGAAGCCCGCTCCTCACAGAAAATTAAAATTAAAATCTCACTGGAGGAGGCAATAGAAATTGCAAAAGATCAGTCACCATCTGCTTTAGTTGCCAAACATAACTTTCTCGCAAGTTACTGGCAATTCAGAGCATTTAAAGCTCAGTTACTTCCCTCTCTTAATCTATCGGCTACACTGGGCAATTATAACAGATCACTTGTACCGTTACAGAACTCTGAATCGGGTGAGATTAACTATGTAGCCAATAACAATATGAAAAATTCTCTCTCGCTCTCAATTGACCAGAATATTGCACTGACAGGGGGGAGAATTTCCCTCTTTACAAGTCTTTACAGACTTGATCAGTTTAGCTCCGGAAAACCTGCAAATTATAATTCTCAGCCGATTAATATCACATATACTCAGCCACTCAGAACTTACAACAATCTAAAATGGGATAAAGTAACTGAACCACGCAGATACGAAAGGGCTAAAAGAAGGTATCTGGAGCAGATGGAAAACATAATCGGGAATGTAATACCTCTGTATTTTGATGTTTTACAGGCACAGCAGAGACTTGCGATGTCAAGCAAGAATTACGATAATACGATGTCGCTTTATAAGCTAACCAGGGAGAGATATGAGAGGGGTTTAATATCAAAGAATGATGTACTTCAGCTGGAACTCAGAATGATCAATGATAATCTCTCTATTAATGATCACAAGTTAAATCTGGACATGAGAATGTTAAGGCTCAAGACATTTATGGGATACAATGAACATGTGGAACTTGACCTTGAGGTTCCCGAATCCGGACCTGATATTACTCTTAACTTTGATGAGGTACTGGATAAAGCATACAAAAACTCCTCATTTCTTCTCGATAATGAGCTTGAGCTGTTAAGTGCAGAGCAGGAGGTTGAAAGAAATAAAGCCAACACCGGTATACAGGCAAACCTTAATGCCCAGTTTGGCCTTACTCAGCAGGGAGAGGAGCTTGGAAATGCATACAGTAACCCTATGGATCAGTAGATTGTAAGTTTAGGATTAAGACTTCCCATAGTTGACTGGGGCCTTGGCAAGGGGAGGATCAAGATGGCAAAATCCAGGCAGGAGCTTGTTAAGGCGCAGGTGGATCAGGAGCTTAATGAGTTTAAACAGAATGTATTTATAAAAGTGATACAGTTTAACAATCAGGTTGAGCAGTGCAATCTATCATCAAGAGCGGACTCAATTTCAAGGGAGAGATATGAGTATGCAAGGGCTCAGTTTATGGATGGAACAATAGGAGTTACAGAACTTAATAATGCCCAGAACGAAAAGGATAACGCCTCGAACAGGTATATAAATGATTTGGGAAACTTCTGGCAGTACTATTTTAACATTCGTAAAATGAGCTTGTACGATTATCTTTCACGAGAGGATTTATCTGCGGAATTTGATAAAATGGTGGGTAATTAATATTTTTTTATACTTTTGCCTCGTGATGATACAACTCAGAAACATCTCTCTTATAACTTTACTCCTGCTGTATATATCAGCAGGTCTTGGTTATGGTCTGCATATATGCAGTGATGACGGGAGTGTCACGCCTCTTCTTATGCTTCAGGATGCCACTTGCGAGAATGTTCATGATCATGTTCATTACTCTCATCACTCAGGTTGTGACGGAGGGTGCACAAATCACGGCGGCGAGGGCGAAGGATGCTGTCATACAGAGGTTTTTCACCTTGAAGATATATATGAAAAAACAGTTCCCGCAAAGGTTGAACATCCTGTAATATCTCTGTTGCCGGTTATATCCGGAGTTAATCAGGGACTCTCTTCGCTGACAGCTATCTCAGAAGAGGTTGTTACATATCCTGAATTTTTGCCACCTGAATCTATCAGGGGTGACCTTTATACTTTAATATCTGTGTGGAGATTGTAATTTATCATCAGCGAAACGACTGATTGATAAATTATTACAATTCTATACAAATATGATCAAAAAATACATTCTATTTATATTATTGATTGTTGCATTTGGAACAATTGATGCACAAACAACAAGTGGTGTTGTTAAGGTCCGCAGAACCGGCGGTGGGCTGGAGCCGCTTGCTTACGCATCTGTGTACTGGCTTGAAGGCAAGGTATCTGCAGAGACAAACGATAAGGGAGAATTCTCTCTTCAAACAAAGGGTTCCGGCGAGGTTTCGATTATTGCAACTTTTGTAGGCCACACTAAAGATACTGTAAAGACTAGCGCCGGCTCCAAAAATATTGAACTCATCCTGAGAGAGGACTCTGAGCTTGAAGCAGCCAGACTTGTTGAAAGACAGGAGGGTAACTATCTTTCAAAAATGACACCAGTCAAGACCGAGGTTATAACAACTGCCGGTCTCTGTAAAATGGCATGCTGCAATCTGGCAGAGAGCTTTGAAAACTCTGCAAGCGTAACTGTTGGTTATTCAGATGCGATAACAGGTGCACGACAAATAAGGCTTCTCGGCCTTTCGGGTACATACACTCAGATGCTTGACGAAAACAGACCGGCGATGAGGGGAGTTGCTGCTCCATTCGGCCTCTCCTATGTTCCCGGACAGTGGCTGGAGAGCATTCAGATAGCAAAAGGGCCGTCATCAGTTGTGAATGGTCTTGAGGCAATAACCGGTCAGATAAATCTTGAGCATCGTAAACCAACTGCCGAACAGCCTCTGTTCCTTAATCTATTTCTGGGGAGTACTTTGAGAACTGAGGCAAATATTGCTTCATCTCTTCAACTTAATTCAAAGTGGAGTACTGTTATACTTGGACACTTCTCTACCGATCCCATGGGCCACGACGGAAACCATGATGGTTTCAAGGACGAGCCTGTTTCAATGCAGTTTAACCTATCCAACAGATGGCTATATGTTGCCGATAACGGAGCACAGGTTCGATTTGGATTCAGGGCCTTGTCTGACGACAGGGTTGCAGGGATGAATGAGTACAAAAAGGGGATGGAGATTACAAATACACTCTGGGGTTCAGAAATAAAAAATAAGGGGCTAAACGGATATCTCAAGGTTGGTATCCCTCTTAGTGAGGATAATAGTAAAAATATTGCAACTGTGGCAGACTACACCTGGCACAGAATGAACTCTTTTTTTGGAAAAAACAGGTTTGATGCAATTCAGAATTCTGCTTTTGTTAATATAATGTTCCAGAATCAGATAGATGACATTCACAAATATGTACTAGGCATAAGCGGTCAGTATGATAATTTTGACGAACAACTCTCTGCTCCCTTTTATGGAAATTTGTACGGAACAAAACATACCGGAAGAGAGGAGAGCTCGGCGGGTGCTTATGGGGAGTACACATATACAAACGGGGAGAAGGTATCTGTAGTAGCAGGAGTAAGGCTTGACAGGAACAATATTCACGGCTGGCTCTTTGCTCCAAGATTAAATGTCAAATATGCCTTTACTGAAAAGTTGATATTCAGGGCATCGGGGGGCAGGGGGTTCAGATCACCAAATCAGATATCTGATAATCTGGGTATACTCTCTACTGGAAGACAAATTGTGCTGGAGGAGAAACCGGATATAGAGGATGCCTGGACATACGGAGCAAATTTTACTGTTTATCTTCCATTTGGATTCAATGAAAACAGTTATCTGAGCTTTGACTACTTCCGCACAGACTTCAACAAGCAGCTCCTTATTGACCAGGAGAGAGACATATCCAGGATATGGCTTTATAATCTGGACGGGAAATCATTTACAAATACTTATCAGGCAGACTTCTCCACAGAGCCTTTTGAGAGATTTACTGTTCTTGCAACTTTCAGATATACTGATTCAAAAGCAACTTATCATGGTCAGGGACTGATTGAGAGAGCTCTGACAGGAAGATATAAAGGGGTCCTAAACATCCAGTATGCAACCAGAATGAATAAATGGACTTTTGATTTTACAGCTCAAATTAATGGACCTTCAAGGTTGCCATATTTTATGGGTGGCGGAACATCTCCTGTATATCCGATGTTTTTTGCTCAGATAACAAAGAAATTCAGGGATCTTGATATATATGTAGGTGGTGAAAACCTTGGCAACTACAAGCAACCTCATCCTATCATGGGGGCTGATAATCCATATTCACCTGATTTCAACTCTACCCTTATCTGGGGACCTCTTATGGGTAGAAAAGTATATGCAGGGTTGAGATTTACTCTCTGGAAATAAAACACAACTAATTATATTTACTAAATCAAATTTTATTATGAAAAGATTCGCTATGATCGTAATGGCCTTTGCAGCCATCTTATTTGTAACTACAAATGTTGCAGAGGGACAGAATAAGAAGGGTAACAAGAAAGAGATACAGGTTACATTTTCTATTCCCGATGTTGATTGCCAGCATTGTGTTAACAAAATTGAATCCAAGATGCCTCATGAGAAAGGAGTGAAGGATATGAAGGTTAACCTTGATAATAAAACAATCTGGATTAGCTACGAAGACACTAAAACAAATAAGGAGAACCTCGCCAAAGCTTTGGAGAAGTTAGGTTATCCTGCAAAAGAGGTAGAAGTTAAATAAAGGATGAAATTCCTCCTTACAGCCGCTATTTTAATTACCGCATCCGGGAGTCTGTTTTCTCAAAGCTCCCGGGGCGGTTCTCTTTTTTATGAAGAGATGCGACTTCTGGAGGGTGCTGAGAGAGAGGAATTAATTGTAAAGGAGATAATTTTTGTTAAAAGCGATTATCTTGCTGCCGGGTCAGATGATGATTATTTTACCCTTCCGATGACTCCTCAGTCTGCACAGAAAATTGCAGAATTTTTTAATGCATCTCTGCCAACCCCTTTTATAGTTGATATAATCTACAAAAAGGCAGAGCTTAAGCTGGAGCCATTTAACTTTATCCCCAGGGGAAACAGAAATGAGACTCCTGATCTGTTTTACGACCACTCAAAAATTGTACATGCTCAGAAAAAAGCATCGGGAAGCACTCCGGGTGTTTTTACAGCAGGGACAAAGAAGGATATTGTAATTTCATCCAAACTATCTGATCCGCGCAGAACTCACCATGTAACAATATACGGCTGGCACAGATTGACCGGAATCCCTATACAGCCGGTGACAAATATTCATATAGATACATATGTCGATTACAGCCACGGAGTAAGGCTTGTATCAAACAAAATCTTAATAGACGGAAAGGAGTATGATTACAGAGTTATACTCAGGGATTCCACACTATACTCTCTGCTCAGTTCTGAAAAGGAGCCTCTCACTGTTACTTCATACAACTACTGAGATAACTCTGAAAAGAGATAAAAAAGTATTACTTTTGCTATTAATGTATCATTAATACCCCCAAGTAATATGAGATTTCTTAAAATTTCCATCTTTTTTTTACTGTTTTTTTTCAGTGTTTCAAACCAAATTGCTGCCAGCTCCTGGATCAGAGTGAATCAGGCAGGGTACCTGCCGGCAGATATTAAGGTTGCAGTATTCATTTCACTTAACGAGAAAAGCACTCCTGTGTTCGAGGTTAGGGATGCCTTGACAGACAAAGTTGTATTTCAGGGAGCAGGGAAAAAGAGCGATGCTGTTTCCTGGGGAATGAAGAGTGCATATCGTTTTGACTTTTCAAAAATTGAAAAAGAGGGTGGTTACTATATTGTTTCCAACGGAGCAAAATCACCAAACTTTAGAATTGCAGCTGACTCATATGAGGGACTATCTGATTTTCTGCTTGAGTATATGAGGCAGCAAAGATGCGGAGACAACCCATATACTGGGGAGTTGTGCCACCAGGATGATGGTTATATAGTGGGACATCCTGCCAGAAATGGAGAAAAAGCAGATGTGAGAGGAGGCTGGCATGATGCGACAGATTATCTGCAGTATACAACAACTTCCGCAACTACCCTTTATCATTTGATGTTTTCATGGGAGCAACAAAAGGATAAAAGTGTATTCAAAGATAATTTTGATGCAAGAGGAAGAAAAGGGGCAAACGGAGTTCCCGATATTCTTGATGAAATTCGCTGGGGTCTCGATTGGCTGGACAGAATGAATCCGGAAGATAAGGTTATGTTTAATCAAATTGCCGATGACCGTGACCACGCCGGCTTCCGCCTCCCCAACAAAGATAAGGTGGATTACGGATGGGGCCCGGGAACAGGCAGGCCTGTATACTTTGTATCGGGACAGCCTCAGTCTTTGGGCAAACATTTTAACAGAACTACAGGTGTCTCCTCTACTGCTGGTAAATTTGCCTCAAGCTTTGCACTGGCATCAGAGATACTTAAGGAGAGCGATCCTGCTTACTCGGCAAAGTTGAGAGAAAAAGCGGTTAAAGCCTTTGCCTTTGCCGAAGAGTTCCCGGGGAACACCCAGACAGCGTGTGTTGTTTCACCTTACTTTTATGAAGAGGATACATGGGTGGATGATGTTGAGCTTGCAGCTGCCACATTTTACAAATATACAGGCGAGGAGAGCTGGAGAAAGAGAGCAGATTACTGGGGACAACTTGAACCGGTTACTCCGTGGATGGAACTTGGCAGAGGAAGACACTATCAGTTCTATCCATTTATTAACCTGGGTCACTATTATCTTGCATCATCTTCTGACAAAGCAACAAAGGATAAGTATATTCAGTTCATGAAAGATGGGCTTGAGCATCTAAGGAAAAGAGCAGCTGACGACCCCTTCATTTATGGAATCCCATTCCTGTGGTGTTCAAATAACCTGGTATCTGCAGCTATAACTCAGGCAAGGCTCTATCGGGAAGTGAGCGGTGATGAGACATATGTGGAGATGGAGATGGCACTCAGGGACTGGCTCTTTGGAACAAATCCATGGGGCACTTCAATGATAGTAGGCTTTCCAAAAGGTGGAGATTATCCTGATTCGCCACACTCATCATACACAGTGCATAACGGAGATCTAACTTACGGCGGACTTGTTGACGGACCTATCGAGAGGTTGCTCTTTTTAGAGAGAGCAGGTCAATCTCTTACAAAACCTGATATGTACGCTCCATTCAACAACGGAAAGGCTGTATATCACGATGACATTGGAGATTATGCATCAAATGAACCTACTATGGACGGAACAGCAGGCCTCTCATTTTACTTCGCAAAGATGGAGAGTGATGGGAAGGAGCAGGCCAGAGCAATATCTGAAAAATCTGCCCTTACATTGAAAGATAGTCAGGGGGCGATAGTAAGGCTGAATCCTGATAAAAAGGTAATTTACCTTGCATTTACAGCTGATTCTATGTTCCAGGGCGGAGAGAAAATTCTTAAAACTCTTTCTTCAAACAAGGTTAAGGGTTCTTTCTTCCTGACCGGAAACTTCCTGAGAATCCCCGAGCAAAAAAACACAATAGAGAAAATTGTTAAACAGGGACACTATGTAGGAGGCCACTCAGACAAGCACCTTCTTTATGCTCCGTGGGATAAAAGAGAGAAATCTCTGGTTTCAGGAGATAGTCTCAGAAATGATATTATAAATAATATGGCTGAATTACAGAAATTTGGAGTCTCTCAAAAAGATGCTGTATGGTTTATGCCTCCTTATGAATGGTACAATAAAGAGTCTGTATATACAGCTTCAACACTTGGCCTTAAGACAGTAAATTACACACCGGGTACAGCAACTCCTGCGGATTATACATATCCCGGAATGAGTAATTATAAATCATCAGATGAGCTTATTGCGAAACTTTTTGCTTTTGAAAAGAACAGTAATCTTAATGGTGCGGTAATTTTGATCCATCCCGGCGTAGATGAGAGGAGGCCGGACAAACTTTACGACAAGCTTGACTCAATAATAAAAAGGCTAAAAAAACTTGGCTATTCATTTGACAGACTTTAACTTAAACAGATGTATAAAATTGTAAAAAAGAGAGGTCTTACTCCCCTTATATCCCTAATGGAGGTGTACGCTCCAAGAATGGCCTCATCGGCTAAACCGGGACAATTTCTAATAGTAAGAGCTCATGATAAGGGAGAGAGAATACCACTGACTATTTGTGATTTTGATAAAGATGCCGGTACGGTTACAATTGTCACCCAGGTAGTGGGAGCCTCGAGCAGACAAATTTGTCATCTGGAGGAGGGCGATTTTTTTACAGATTTTGCCGGTCCGCTTGGTGAGCCGTCGGAGTTTATTCATAAAAGCGCCGGTGAACTATCGGCAATGAAATTTCTTTTTATTGCCGGAGGATTGGGAACTGCCCCTGTTTATCCGCAGGTGAAGTTTTTGCATTCAATGGGTGCATCTGTCGATGTAATTATTGGTGCAAAAAACAGAGATATGCTCATTTTTGAGAAAGAGATGAAAAGCGTTTGCAGAAATTTGTATATCTGTACTGACGACGGATCTTATGGTGAAAAGGGTCTTGTGACTGATTTAATGAAAAAAATACTGGATAGAGGAGAGAAGTATGACCATATGGTTGCAATCGGACCAATGATAATGATGAAGTTTGTTACAATTGCCGCAAAACCATATAATATTCCACTGACTGTAAGCTTAAATACTCTGATGGTTGACGGGACCGGAATGTGCGGAGCCTGCAGAGTGACTGTAGCCGGCAAAACAAGATTTGCCTGTGTTGAGGGACCTGAGTTTAATGCTTACGAGGTAGATTTTGAGGAGGCGATGAGAAGACAGGGAATGTATAAATCAATTGAATCAGAACTTGATCATAAATGTAAAATAGGGTTAAACCACAATAATACCAGCGAATAATGAGAAACAAGATACCAAGGGTTCCAGTCAGAGAGCAGGATCCGCTTGTAAGAGCCACTAATTACGAAGAGGTTAGTTATGGTTATAACTCAGAGGAGGCAATGCTTGAGGCATCAAGATGTCTTGATTGCAAGAGCCCCAGATGTGTTACTGCTTGTCCGGTAAACATAAATATTCCAGCATTTATCAGACAAATTGAAAACGGAGATTTTCACAAGGCAGCAGAGATAATTGCTGCAGACAGTTCCCTCCCTTCTGTTTGCGGGAGAGTCTGCCCGCAGGAGAGCCAGTGCGAAGGCTCTTGCATACTCGGCGTAAAAGGGGAGGCTGTAGCAATAGGAAAACTTGAGAGATTTACAGGTGACTGGGGTCGTGAAAATGGTGTTAGGTTCACAGAAAAAGAGCCTGTTAATGGTAAAAAAGTGGCTGTAATTGGAAGTGGTCCTGCAGGTCTTGCCTGCGCAACAGACCTTGCAAAACTAGGATATGAGATAACAATTTTTGAAGCACTGCACGAACCTGGCGGAGTTCTGCAGTATGGTATTCCGGAGTTCAGGCTTCCTAAAGAGAGAGTGGTTAAGAGTGAGATAGATAATGTCAGAGCCCTTGGTGTTAAAATAGAGACAAATGTAGTAGTTGGAAGAACTGTTACAATTGATAACCTGATGGACAATGAAGGTTATGCTGCCGTATTTGTGGGTTCCGGAGCCGGATTGCCAAAATTTATGAATATCCCCGGAGAGAATCTCAACGGAGTGGTCTCTGCAAATGAGTTTCTCACAAGGAATAATTTAATGAGAGCATACGATCCCCAATACGATACACCAATTTATGTAGGAAAAAGCGTAGCTGTGGTTGGAGGCGGGAATGTCGCCATGGATGCTGCCCGCTCGGCATTAAGACTGGGAGCAAAGGTAACTGTAGTTTACAGAAGAACCGAGAAGGAGTTGCCGGCAAGGGTAGAGGAGGTGCATCACGCTAAAGAGGAGGGAATTGAGTTCCGGATGCTGACAAATCCGGTAGAGGTACTTGGAGATGAGAGAGGATGGGTAAGAGGTCTCAGATGCATAAAAATGGAGTTGGGTGAGCCCGATGAAAGCGGCAGGAGATCGCCTGTTCCATTAAAGGACTCTGAGTTTGATATTGAAACCGATGTTGTAATTATGTCACTCGGTACCTCTCCAAATCCGCTCTTGTCATCAACAACTCCCGGTCTGGAGGTAAACAGATGGAATTGCATTGTTGCGGACGATAGCGGGAAAACAACACGCAAAGGTGTATTTGCCGGAGGCGATGCTGTTACCGGAGCAGCTACTGTTATACTTGCTATGGGTGCAGGCAGAAAGGCAGCAGCTGCCATAGATTTATACCTTAGGGAAAATTAGTATCTTTGCGCCCCGTAAAACTAAAAAAATGGCACAGAAACCATCAATCCCCAAAGGGACAAGAGATTTTTCACCGGTTGAAATGGCCGGGAGAGATTATATTTTTAATACTGTAAGAACTGTATTCAAAAAATACGGATACTCTCCAATTGAAACTCCTGCAATGGAGAATCTCTCAACCCTGCTGGGAAAATACGGAGAGGAGGGGGATAAACTACTTTTCAAGGTTCTGAATTCAGGTGACGCCTTTTCCGGAATTTCTCCGGATATGCTGCAGAACAGCAACTCTTTATCTGTTAAGGTTTGTGAAAAGGGCCTCAGATATGACCTGACAGTACCTTTTGCAAGATTTGTGGTGCAGCATCAAAATGAACTTGTCTTCCCATTCAAGCGATATCAGATCCAGCCTGTCTGGAGAGCAGACAGACCACAGAAAGGAAGATACAGAGAGTTTTATCAGTGTGATGTGGATGTTGTGGGAAGCGATTCTTTAATCAATGAGCTTGAATTGGTGCAGATTGTTGATGAGGTATTTAACCATCTTGGTCTCTCAGTTGCCGTGAAGATTAACAACAGGAAGGTTCTTTCTGGAATTGCCGAAGTTACCGGCCATGCAGATAAACTTATTGATATCACTGTTGCCATTGATAAAATTGACAAAATAGGAGTTGAAGCAGTTAAGGAGGAGCTGCGGTTGAAAGGGGTTGATGAAAAGGCTGTTTCAATTATTGAGCCGATTCTCTCCCTTACCGGGACAACAGAAGAGAAGTTATCGGAGATTAAATCGATTCTATTATCTTCTGAGACAGGTTTGAAAGGTGTTGCAGAGTTGGAAGAGCTCTTCTCTCTGATAAATAGCTCGGGTGTCAACTGCGCGGTTGAACTTGATTTATCTCTTGCTCGTGGTTTAAACTATTACACCGGAGCAATATTTGAGGTTAAATCAACAGAAGCTCAGATGGGAAGTATATGCGGGGGTGGAAGATATGATGATCTAACAGGAATATTCGGCCTTAAAGGTGTTTCAGGAGTAGGAATATCATTTGGAGCAGACAGAATATACGATGTAATATCGGCACTTGATAGATTCCCTAAGGATGCCGTAGAGGGGACAAAAGTTCTCTTTACAAATATGGGCAAGAGAGAGCTCCTTTACACAATTCCCATAGTCAAACATCTAAGGGAGGCAGGTGTTTCTGCTGAGATTTACACAGATGAAACCAAACTCAAAAAACAGTTTGACTACGCAGAGAAAAGGGGGATACCTTTTCTTGCCATTATTGGTGAAGATGAGGTTACAAACTCTAAGATATCTCTTAAAAATCTCTCTACAGGAGAACAGAAAAATGTTGATAAACAAGATATTGTCAGATGTTTCAAAAATTAATTTGGAATTAGAATCATTTTACCATATCTTTGCAGTCCAATATCGCGGAGTGGAGCAGTTGGTAGCTCGTCGGGCTCATAACCCGAAGGTCACAGGTTCGAGTCCTGTCTCCGCTACTACCAAAAGTAAGCAGGTCAGTTGACCTGCTTTTTTTTGGTAGTAGCAGAGACCTCCTTTTTTACCGCACTTCGTGTGGAAGGAGGCACGCCCTCCAGGCTTAAAGCTCTCTTCGGGAGCCAGCCTTCCGGGCGGCCGGCTGTAGCCGGCTCGCCTGCAAGCAGGCGAAAAAATAGAGATGTTCTTGTAATATAGGCTGAAAAAATAGCCGGGACACAAACGGGACACCACCAAATCAGATTACCGCTTATAGTTCAACTTTTTTTAAAAAGTCACTCACCCCACAAACTTCTACATCATTCTTAAATAAATAGGCGGTTGGTACGGGTGCAACAATAAATGTTTTATCCGGTTGTATAGTCTCTATTGCTCTCCAAAAGCCTTTTGTTACATTAGGAGCTGATGAGGCTTTGCACTCTACTGCTATCGTCCGTTTACCCTTTTCAATAATAAGGTCTAACTCGTCGCCCGCAGCACTACGATAAAAAGAAAATTTGCAATCCCTCAATGAAGAAATGATATTCTCTATTACAAAACCCTCCCATGATGCTCCAAAAACAGGATTCCCCATTAGTGAATTAAAATCGTCTATCTGCAGTAGCCGATGTAATAGCCCGCTATCTCTTACGTAAATTTTGGAAGATTTAACCAAGCGTTTTTTGATGTTTTTTTCAAACGGTGGCAACGAATGGACAATAAAGGTCTGCTCCATCAGATCAATATAACGGCGAACGGTTTGGTATGTTACTCCCAAAGATTCGCCCAGTCTGGACGAATTTAAAAGTTGCCCTTGATTGTGCGCACACATAGTAAGCAGGCGGCGAAGCTGCAATGCAGGAATCTTAAAACCAAGTTGCGGAATGTCCCGTTCTACATATGTACGAAGAAAGTTTTCTCTCCAGAGTACACTTCCCTGATCCGATGATGCAAGATAACTGTCAGGATAGCCACCACGATGCCAGAACTTATTCAATACAAAATTTGGATTCCGCTTAACCTCTTCAATCGTAAACGGAGTGAGTTCAATCAGTCCGACTCTTCCGGCCAACGATTCCGATGTTTTCTGAATGAGCTCTTGCGAGGCTGACCCAAGTAAAATGAATCGTCCCGGACGGCGATTACGGTCTATTTCACTTCTTAATACCGAAAAAAGTTCCGGTACTAACTGAATTTCATCCAGGCAAATAGTAACATCCTGATTGGCTTGAAAAAACAACATTGGTTCCCTTAACTTATTGAGATCATCCAAATTCTGAAGGTCTAAATATAGATAGTTATCCGAATTTTGATAGAGCATCTTCACCAAAGTAGACTTTCCGCATTGTCTCGGACCTAAAATGGCAACCACCGGAAATACATTTAGGTTCTCATTTACAAATGATTCTATATTTCTATCGATTAATTTGCGCATATCATAAATATCATTTCTATTTTACACGAAAATAACAATAGTATTTTGAACTACCAAAATATAATTCCGTGCACAATTTTTCATTTGATCCGAATAAACACAAATTGAAAGACGTTGCGATCTTTATTTAAACTTACAACAAAATTCTGGTGGTAGCTCTGGCATATCTGCACTAGTCGACTTAGCTGTTTCTGCTATCAATACAGCTGTGACGGATCATATTGTTGCAGCCAGAAAAGCAAATTACTTTATTTTCAAAGATGTACCAAGCAATTAACACAGGCATTTACGGTCTTTGTCGTAAAATCAGCTTTAATTATCTGGTATTTCCACAATCCAGAGGTCTCAGGATAACACAGCTATAGAAATGTGAAAATTATTTCACACTGTCAAGAATCTTTTATACCTTTATCTCAGGTTTTTAATGGTCTGTTATGGGGATTCTTTCCAATCATAGCCATCATTGTCAGGTTGACAAAAATGGTGACGAACTTGAATTCTTCAAGAGCATATATACAAATTCCGGTGAGGGTATTTTCCTAACTTGTCCCAACGGGGTTATTCTTTCAGCAAACCCTGCAGCCTGCAGAATTCTTGAACTAACAGAAGAGGAGATTGTATCCATAGGAAGGAATGGAGTTATAAATACAGATGACCCCAGACTTCCTGAGATGCTCAAAGAGAGGGATCTAAAAGGATTTGTAACTGGTGAACTTACTTTTAGACGAAAAAACGGAGAATTTTTTCCTGTTATTTTTACATCAAATCTATTTGAATATAAACCCGGCGAACAAAGAACTGTCGTTATCTTCAGGGATATATCTGTATATAAACAAAAAATATTGAGAATAAAATAATTACCTGCAAAAATAACATTAAAGATGTTCTGGTCAGTGTGATAATAGATGATGATAAACTAATAGGATTCCTCGCTGATAATTCTGAAATGGCAGCATTAATGAATCAACTCAGATCGCAAAATGAGACACTGCTCCGCCTTAACAGAACTAAAGACAGGTTTTTCTCAATAATATCTCACGATTTAAGAACACCTTTCAGCTCAATACTGGGTTTCTCTGAAATTCTCTCCAGTGAGATTTCTGAGTTACCATCTGACGATATAAAGGATTATGCCAACAATATTTATCTCTCCTCCAGAAGCACATTTGAATTGCTGGAGAATCTGCTGATCTGGGCCCGTTCTCAAAACGGAGATATCAGGATGAATATCACAAGGGTTAATATAAGTAATGTTATTAACGAAGTTGAATCTGTAATGTCTCAGACAGCCCGTATAAAGGGTATAACAGTGATCAATGAGACAGATGATAATATATTTGTCTGTGCAGATTTGAACTCTGTAAAAGTTGTGGTACGAAACCTTATTTCAAATGCAGTTAAATATACCTCAGAAGGAGGTTTCGTTAAGGTCACCACTCAGATTGTCCTGGATAAAGTAATTGTATCTGTACAAGATACAGGTAAGGGCATAAGCGGGGAGATACTCTCAACATTATTCAGCGAGAGAGATAAAATTTCAGAGCCCGGTACCGCAAATGAAACAGGGACAGGATTAGGATTGATTCTCTGTAAAGAGTTTATTGACTTGAACAAGGGTGAGATTAGGGCTCAAAGCACCCCAAACGAGGGGAGTACTTTTAGTTTTACCTTGCCTCTTTGCTTGGATTGACCTATCTTTGACGTTAAAATCTGCTAATTTATGAAAAGAGGTGATATATCTATCAGAAATGCCACTGAAAAGGATGTGGAGATAATTTTTGATTTCATCTGTGAGCTTGCTATCTACGAAAAACTAAGGAGTGATGTTACAGCCACTCCGGAAATTTTAATGGAGTCTCTCTTTGTTAAAAGACAGGCTGAAGTTATAATAGCTGAGGAGGGGGGGATTGCACTGGGTTTTGCACTCTATTTTCACAACTTCTCTACTTTCAAGGGCCGGGCATGTCTTTACCTTGAGGATATATTTGTAAAAGAGGAGCACCGGGGAAGAGGCATAGGAAAGATACTTTTCAAAAGACTAGCTCAAATAGCAGTTGAGAGAGGATGCGAAAGATTTGACTGGGCTGTATTGGACTGGAATCAGCCCTCAATAGAGTTTTATAAGGGTTTGGGGGCGACTCCTATGGATGAATGGACTGTTTTCCGTCTGACCGGAGAGGCATTACACCTGATGGCAGAAAAATAACATTAGCTGATAATTTGTGATGAAAAGAAAAACAATAGCGCTGGTGGCGCACGATAACAGAAAGAAAGATCTTATCGAGTGGGTTGAGTTTAACAAACAAATACTCCTCAGGCACAATCTTGTTTGTACCGGAACTACTGGAAGGATGGTAGAGGCTGCACTTGTTCAGAATAAGAGTAAAAATGATCCTGCTCTAAATATTAAATTGCTGAAATCCGGTCCGCTTGGGGGAGATCAGCAGCTTGGAGCTTTGATTTGTGAAGGAAGAGTAGATGTGTTGATTTTTCTATGGGATCCTATGCAGCCCCAGCCACACGATGTGGATGTGAAGGCCCTTCTGAGAATATCAAGTCTCTATAATATTCCAACAGCAACAAACAGATCAACTGCAGATTTCATAATCTCTTCGGCTCTTTTTGAGGAGGAATACGAACCTAAACTAAAGAGCTTTTCAGAATACCTTGGCAGGAGTGTAGAGGTTTAATCAATAAATTTTTAATAGATATAAGGGAAGACTCTCATAAGTCTTCTCTCTTTTATTTCATCACCCCTTTCGGCTTTATGCCTGTTCCATGTGGAGGCTGCCCTGGGGACAAGATTTGCTACAGTCCAGAAGGCGAACAAAAATCCGGAGAGAGACCATATCATTAATGCGAAGCCTGTCCATTCAATTATCTCACCCAGATAGTTTGGGGAGGTTACAAATTTAAAGCCCGCTCCGTCAGGTATGTAATGAGTCCCGGGTTTGTCTCCCTTTTGTAATCCATCTTTTCTGGCCATCCGGAGTCTTCTGTCCGAATCAATATTCAGAGCCATCCCTCCAAAAAAAAGTATTGCCCCTGAAATAAATCTGGGTGAGGTGATTAAGTCAGGAATAGTACCGTAATAATCTTCAGGAGCAAGTGAGAAAAGCCACTCTCCCTGAAGTGACCCGTTGACAAGATTAAAGAAAACGCCCATTGAGATAATTGAGAGAGGCATCTTCCCGTTTCCAACAATAAGATGCGGGTAGATGAAGGCACGATGGAGGTAGTGAAGCATAAAAAGTGAAAAGATTAGCAAATTTCCGCTTTGAGCATCCCTTCCAAACAACAAAAAAATTGTGGCCATTACAACAAAGACAGGTGCCTCCATTAAAAACCATCCTGCTTTTGAGTTAATTGTTCTTCCCCATTTTTTGTCCAAAAGTATTCCGTATCCTGCCTCTATAAAGAAGAGTATTATAAATACAGACAGACCTGTTATGGTCATCGCTGCTATTATGAAATTGTATGTTTGTGAATTAAATAGCATTTGAGAATATAAATTCAATTTGTACTACTGATGTATCTCCGTTTTTAGCCTCAAAGAAGGCCCCTTTATCAGTTTTGCATGAATAGTGATCCAGCTTTTCTCCAATTTTGCTTTCGTGGTTGAAGTTAATCATAAACTCAGCTATGAATCCATCTGATGGTATTGACTCATGGACAGAATCCAGTGCCCACTCCATATATCTTGCATTGTTAGTATGATTGTTCATGTCAATATCCGTGAATTCAACTAACCTGCTCCTGTCAAATTTAAGTTCCGGGGGTGAAATAAGTTTTGGAGCCGGTTTTTCAATTGCATGAACGAGATTTACAGATGGGTGGTCGTTTCCGATGTGCTGTTCAATCCTCTGTAATCTTCTTGATTCGGTACCAATGATAAGCCATGAGGTTGTGGCAGTTGCTATCTCCTCTCCTCCCTCTCCTGTCATAATAAAGTCTCTCAGGCCGAATAGTTTATCGCTCCCTTTATGCCAGGTCTTAAAATAGACCTCCTCCCGCCACTTTGGAACTCTGCGGAAAATAACATGAGATCTGGATAGTACCCAAATAATTCCCTTTTCCATTAAATTATCATAACCAAAGCCCAGTGCATCTGCATGAAGATTAGCCAGCTCTTGCATCATGAGCATCATAGATTGTGGTTTCAGAGCAGCATTCAGATCTGCTTCATAGCTTTTGATTTTATATGTTTCCTGTAAGGATTTCATTAATAGTTTTTTGGTATATTTATTCATAGCAAATGTAGGGAATTCTTGCGGAAAACGATTGGAAAGTATTATCTTTGTATCCCTGTATAACAATCCATAAATACATTATGAGCACCAAATATGTTTTTGTGATGGGAGGTGTGACCTCTTCCCTAGGGAAGGGCATTATTTCCGCTTCACTAGCTAAGTTACTACAGGCAAGGGGTTTGTCAGTTACAATTCAAAAGTTTGACCCCTATTTAAATGTAGACCCGGGTACACTCAATCCATACGAACATGGTGAGTGTTATGTAACTGAAGATGGTGCCGAAACAGACCTTGATCTGGGGCACTACGAGAGATTCCTTAATGTGCAGACCTCAAAGGCAAATAATGTCACAACAGGCAGAATATATCGTTCTGTTATTGACAAAGAGAGACAGGGTGCATATCTTGGAAAGACCGTTCAGGTTATTCCGCACATAACAGATGAGATCAAAAGAAGGATGCTTCTTCTGGGTAAAACCGGGAGATATGATGTAATCATAACTGAGCTGGGAGGAACTGTCGGTGATATTGAATCGCTCCCCTTTGTAGAGGCTGTTCGCCAGCTTCAGTGGGAGTTGCCCGATGAGGATTGTATGGTAATACATCTTACTCTTGTTCCATATCTTAGTGCAGCTAAAGAGCTCAAAACCAAGCCAACCCAGCACTCTGTCAGAATGCTCCAGCAGAATGGAGTTCATCCGGATGTAATTGTTTGCAGAACAGAACACCCTCTTCCAATGGATATAAGAAGAAAGGTGGCCCTCTTTTGCAATGTCAGGCCAAATGCAGTTATTGAATCTATTGATGCTAAAAGTATATACGAAGTTCCTCTTACTATGTACAGAGAGAAACTGGATGAACTGGCACTAAGAAAATTCAAAATGGATGCCATTGACAAGGCCCCAGAGTTGGATAAATGGAAATCTTTCCTGGAGAGATTATTCAATCCCAAAGAGAGTGTTGAAATTGCACTGGTTGGAAAATATGTTGAATTGCAGGATTCATATAAGTCAATACTGGAATCTTTTATTCACGCCGGAGCACAGAACGAATGCAAAGTTAATGTTCACTCCATACACAGTGAATATATCAATGAACAAAATGTTGCCGAGAAACTCTCCGGAATGGATGGTATTCTTGTGGCACCAGGATTTGGTGAAAGGGGTATTGAAGGTAAGATTACTGCTGTAAAATTTGCCAGAGAGAATAAGATTCCTTTCCTCGGTATATGCCTTGGCATGCAAATGGAAGTGATAGAGTATGCAAGGAATGTTATTGGCCTTGAGGATGCAATGACTACAGAGATCAAGA
>JASDTD010000015.1:97539-98694 GCA_041441395.1 Bacteroidales bacterium
GAGTATGCAAGGAATGTTATTGGCCTTGAGGATGCAATGACTACAGAGATCAAGACAAATGCAAAGAGTCCTGTTATAGACCTTATGGAGGATCAGAAGTCTATGACAATTAAGGGAGGTACAATGAGACTCGGTGCCTACTCCTGCTCTATTAAGGAGGGTTCCCTTGCGCACAGAATATACGGAAAAACAGAGATTTCAGAGAGACACAGACACAGATACGAGGTTAATGATCTCTATGTAGATACTTTTGAAAAAGCGGGACTTATTCCAAGCGGCCGAAACAGTGAAACGGGGCTTGTTGAGATTATGGAGCTGGATAACCATCCGTTTTTTATTGGAGTTCAGTTCCACCCGGAACTTAAAAGCACTCCTGAAAATCCTCATCCTCTGTTTGTCGCGCTTGTAGAGGCTGCAATTAAAAGGAAATTGTCTCAATAATTTTGTAAGATGCAGAGGAATCTCCTTATAATATTTATTGCCCTTCTTACGGTGCTCTTACCAATGACAGCCTCCTGTCAGCAGAGAAAGAGCTCTTCTTTAAAGGTAAAGGTGCTGGAGACCATCCCGCACGGGACAAACATCTATACACAGGGGCTTTTTATTGAGGGTGATATTCTGTATGAAAGTTCCGGTCAGTACGGAAGTTCATTTTTTAGAAGTGCTAATCTTAAAACCGGACAAACATTAAAGACATTTGCCCTTCCGTCAAACTACTTTGCGGAGGGTGCCGTTATGCTGAATGACAAAATATATCTCCTCACCTGGATGGAGAAAATTGTTTTTGTTATTGACAAAAATTCATTCAAAGAGATAGGCAAACTTAACAATCCAAGAGAGGGCTGGGGTCTTACAACAGATGGCACATACCTGATTATGAGTGATGGCAGTCATAATCTATTCTTCAATGACCCTATGAATTTTATGACCAAAAAAACTCTTGAGGTTAAGTTAAATGGCATACCTGTAAAACAGCTTAATGAACTTGAATGGATTGAGGGTGAAATATGGGCAAATGTCTATATGACAGATACAATAGTCATCATTAATCCTCAGACAGGCAATGTTAGGGCAACTATAAACTGCTCAGGCCTTTTACCAGCATCTCTCAGAAGCCCGAGAACAGATGTACTCAATGGTATTGCATACGATAAG
>JASDTD010000016.1:0-3905 GCA_041441395.1 Bacteroidales bacterium
TCTTCCTGAGTTGTCTCTTCACCTGAGATATCTTCGTTAAAAATATCGATTGGGGTCTCAAGTGGGATTTCAAGAGGAATTTCACCTGTGGCGGCTGCACCCGCAGCGCTTCCCGCTGCCGCCTCCGCCGCACCGGGACCGGCCGCCTCGCTCCGCTCGGCCGCCTCATCACCCGCAACACCCCCATCACCATCAATTATCAACTCAAACGGATCCTCCGGATCCTCACCCGCAACTGCATCGGCCTCAAGCGGCTTCTCCTTTGGTTTGCGGTGGAAAATGGCAGCAATACCCATATTGAACCAGCTCACAAAACGGTAACTGCACAAAAAGAGCCACAGCACAAGGATTGTAGAGATCAGTAACCCGGCGCCGGTAGCACCAATCATTGAGATAAGCCATTCATTCACATAGTAACCGTAAGAGCCCCCTGCGCCATTGCCAAACCAGTCCACAAAACGGGTAAAACCAAATATGTAGGAGAAAAATACTGAAATAATAATGGCGCCGAAAGCAGAGAGGAAAAAGAGTCTCAGAAGTCGCACCCTCTTAATTCTAAGAGAGAAAATAGCAACCGCACCAAAGAAAAATGGAATAACAAATGCGCCAAGCCCAAATAATTTTGAAATTAGCAAATTAGACCACAGAAAGCCCACCTTTCCACCACCATTCTCAACCGGAACAATATTATTCCAGAATTCAGGATTTGAAAGTAGCGACTGATCCTCGGCCCAGGTGAAGATGTATGAAATCAGAGCTATAAAAGTATAGATCGAGAGACCTCCAAAGAAGAGCCCCGTAATAAGGCGTGCTGCCTCCATCCCTTTGGGCGGGGGTGCGTTTTCACCTGTTTTTGAGCGTGAAGTCCTAACCTTTGGTTTAGAAGCTGTACTTTTTGAGGTACTCTCTTTTGCGCCATTTTCTTTTGTGCCGTTTTCCTTGTTGCTGGCCATATTCGTTTCTCTTCCTTAAAAATTTTAGAATTGACAATGATTAGAGACGCTCTATTTTTGCCCCTATTGCATTTAGTCTTCTGTCTATATCCTGATACCCTCTGTCAATCTGCTCAATATTTTCAATTATTGAAGTCCCCTTTGCAGACATTGCCGCAATAAGCATTGCAATACCGGCCCTGATATCGGGAGAGACCATCCTGGTACCCCTCAGGCAAAACTCCCTGTTGTGACCAATAATTGTTGCCCGGTGAGGGTCGCACAAAATAATCTGAGCACCCATATCAATGAGCTTGTCCACAAAAAAGAGCCTGCTCTCAAACATCTTCTGATGAATAAGAACACTCCCCTTCGCCTGAGTAGCAACCACAAGGAATACCGAGAGCAGGTCAGGTGTAAGACCCGGCCATGGCGCATCCGCAATAGTCATAATTGAGCCATCCATAAAACTCTCAATCTCATAATGATCGTGCTGAGGAATATAGATATCATCTCCTCTTCGCTCAACAGTAATTCCAAGGCGGCGGAACTGAGCTGGAATAATACCGAGCTCATCGTAGGCTACATTTTTGATTGTAATCTCGCTGCCGGTCATGGCGGCGAGTCCTATAAAGCTGCCAACCTCAATCATATCAGGGAGGATGGTATGCTCTGTTCCGCCCAGCGACTCAACACCCTCAATAACGAGACGATTTGAGCTGATTCCGGAAATTTTCGCACCCATTCTCACAAGCATTTTGCAAAGTTGCTGAAGGTATGGTTCGCAAGCTGCATTATAGATAATTGTAGTCCCCTTTGCAAGAACAGCAGCCATGACAATATTTGCAGTACCGGTTACAGATGCCTCATCAAGAAGCATATATGCACCTTTAAGACCATCCTTTGCAGTAATCTCAAAATATGAAGCACCCTGCTGCCAGTTAAGTTTTGCACCAAGATTCTCAAAACCAATAAGATGAGTATCAAGCCTTCTTCTGCCAATCTTGTCACCGCCCGGTTTAGGCATATAGGCAAAGCCGAATCTTGCAAGTAGCGGACCGGTAAGCATCACAGAGCCACGAAGCGCGGAGGATTTCTTACGGAACTCCTCACTGCGGACAAAATCAAGATTGATGTTGCGTGCTGTGAAGGCATATGAGCGGGAGATGAGGCGGGCGGCGCCGGCTTCGCCGGCAGGGCTGCCGTGGGCAGCCCCGGAAGCGGCTCGCGCCGCTTCCGCGCCGCCCGCTCCCCCGCCTGTCTCGCCTCCCCCGCCTGCGGCGGCAGGAGCCGGAGCTCCGGCCGCCGCTTCCGCCGCCGCCTCGCCCAGCTCCTCCACCACAACACCCAGATCCCCAAGCATCTCCACCAATTTCATCACATCCAGAATATCAGGCACATTATGCACAACCACCCTTTCCGGAGTAAGTAACACCGCCGATAATATTTGAAGCGCCTCATTCTTAGCACCCTGCGGAACCAACTCGCCCTTAAGCCGATGCCCGCCCTCAACTCTGAATACTGCCATATTTATATCTGATTTATTTATCCAATTTTATTTCTGCCCTTATTGTTATTGCGAAACTTCAGGTTACGATTCCTGTGCTGATTATCCCTGTGCTGAGGATTGTGACCACCCTCTTTGTTGAAGCTGTGGCCCCCCTCCTTAAAGTTGTGCACACCCTCCTTATGAATCCCGATATGAATATTTGGCCCTACAACAAGTTTTCCGCCGGACAACCTCTTGATGTCCGCAAAAATTGTCTCCTCAGTTACCGAATCCTTATTCCATATAAGATACTGCTGTCTCATATAGTTAGCCAGAACCCTCACCATATTATCCTTAACCTCGCCATCCTCCTTGGCAGCCACCATATCAATCATATTCTGGATATTTCTTCCATAGTGAGCAGCCTTTAAAGGGGTAGTCTCTAGCGGAATAGGATGAGGTTTTGTTGAAAAAGTCTCCTTGGTGGGAGTTGGATAAGGTGATTCGATATCAATATCAAAATCAGAAATTATCTGCACATGATCCCACAACTTGTGTCTGAAATCACTGATATCCCTCAGCGAGGGATTTAAAATCCCCATAACCGTAAGAACAGTCTTAATCTGCTCATTGCGCTTCTCCTTGTCCTCTATCCCCTTCACATACTCAATCATCTTCTGGACATTCCTGCCGTACTCAGGCATAATAAGCTTTTTCCTTTGTGTATTGTAATCCATTTCTAGAATTGTTAATCAAATTTCTGATTCTATTTATTTTTTGCGGGTACTCCCGGCAGCCGCCGGAGCACCTTCGCCAGGCTTCTCCACCCGCCCAATATTCTCTAACTCAACACAGATCTTTGCCCCAAGCTCCTCCAGATAGAGAGAGGCCACCTTACCATCGGCCCAAAGCACTCTGCCCTGCCTCTTCTCAAAAGAGCCGCATAAAATCTGCACTCTGTCACCCGAGGTGACCAAATCCCGGTTCTCGGCATAAACCAAAAACTCCTTAATAGCCTCTATCTCCTCATCCCTTACTCTCGCCGGACGCTTGTCGTACCAAATAAAATTGGCAACGCCGGGAATCTGTCTGAGATTATAGAGAATATGCTCCTCGCACTTCACAAAAACATAGGACCTGAATAGCGGCTCCTCTACAACCTTGATTCTGTCGCTCCACTTTTTTCTTCGCCTGTGCAACGGAAGATAGGCCTCAACCCCCCCCTTTTCAACACCCTCCGCCTCAATCCTGGCAGCAACCTGTTTCTCCGCCCTTGCAGCAGTGTAAAGAACATACCAGCTCATAATTACCTCTTATAAAGACCAGTACATAAACTTCTCCTCCATCTCCCTGAAGAGCCCTCTCACATCAACAAAGAGGCCACCCTCAATAATCAGGGCCGACAGCTCCTCAACACCCATCTCTATGTACTCTTTATGAGCAACAGCAAGAATAACAGCATCATACACCCCCTCCGCCTTTGG
>JASDTD010000016.1:4005-5145 GCA_041441395.1 Bacteroidales bacterium
CCGCTTCACCGTCTGCTTCGCAATATACCCACCCATCGAATCATTCACAAACCTCCCGCTCGCAACCATCTGAGTATGATATTTAAGCGCAGCAGCCTTATGCACAAGATAGTACGGATCCACGCCGATGCAATGTCCCCCTACCAGCCCCGGTGTAAACGGAAGAAAATTCCATTTAGTCCCCGCAGCCTTAAGCACATCATAAGTATTTATCCCCATCCTGTTAAACAGAATCGAGAGCTCATTCATAAGCGCAATATTAACATCACGCTGAGTATTCTCAATAATTTTTGCAGCCTCAGCCACCTTCATGGCCGGAGCCCTGTGCACACCCGCCTTCACAACCAGCTCATAGACACGAGCCACCAGATCAAGCGTCTCACCATCACACCCCGACACAATCTTCACAGTGTTCTGCAACGAATGCTCAGTATCACCCGGATTTATCCTCTCAGGCGAATACCCCACCTTAAAATCCACCCCACACTTCAACCCGCTGAGAGACTCAAGCACAGGTATACACTCCTCCTCGGTACAACCCGGATAAACCGTCGACTCATAAACAACCACATCCCCCCTCTTCAAATATTTACCCACACTTTTAGTAGCACTCAACAACGGCGACAAATCAGGCTTGTTATGCCTGTCAACCGGAGTCGGCACAGCCACCACAATAAACCGAGCCCCCTTCAGCTCCGCCGGATTAGTCGTAAACGAAATCCTCCTCCCCGCAAACGAATCGCCACCAATCTCCCCATTAGGATCAACCCCCTTCCACAACTTCGCCACCAGCGCCTCATCCACATCCACCCCCACAACATCCACAAACCTCGCAAACTCCAGAGCCAGAGGCAACCCCACATAACCCAACCCCACAACCGCCAGCTTCACCCTCCCCTCCATCAGTTCACCGTAAATCTTACTATATAAAATATCCATCACACCATAATTTTCTCATACAAAGATAAAAAAAGAGACCGACTAAATACCACCTTCCCCCTCTTTTCTGCTATCCACCCCCTCACCCCACCCGCACCGCCGTAACCCAACCAAACCACCCATACCCGCACCGCTGTAACCACCTCTACCCGCACCGCCGCAACCCTCTGTCGCTCTTCACCTTAACACTTAACCCCGCGG
>JASDTD010000017.1:0-30763 GCA_041441395.1 Bacteroidales bacterium
CTTGTCCCTGCCCCTTGTTAACCGGTCTTCCGTTTGGGGAGTGCAAAGGTAGGCACTTTTTTTACAATTCCAAAAAAAATGCAGAAAAATTTCTTTTTTTTGAGAATCCTGCTCCGTTTTGGGTTTGCAAAGGTATTTAGATTTTGATTTTAACTAAAAATAATATGCGGATTTATTCCTACTTTTGCACTTTACAAATTTCACAAAATGAACTCCTCAAAAATTGTCATTATACCTACTTATAATGAGAAAGAGAATATTGAAAAAATAATCAGAGAGATACTATCTTTGAAAGAGTCTTTTCACATACTTGTAGTTGACGATGGCTCTCCTGACGGGACTGCAGACATTGTTAAGCGCCTTCAACCGGAGTACTCCGGTTCTCTGCACATTATTGAAAGAGTTGGAAAACAGGGTTTAGGGACTGCTTATATCACCGGATTCAACTGGTCAATCAGTCATAAATATGATTATATTTTTGAAATGGATGCAGACTTCTCCCACAATCCACAGGATTTGCCTAAACTATATGATGCTTGTTCAAATGGCGCAGATCTGGCTATAGGCTCACGATATTGCAAAGGAATAAGTGTAATAAACTGGCCAATTGGAAGGGTAATAATGTCATACTATGCATCTGCTTATGTAAGGAAAGTTCTTGGAATGAAGATTTTTGACACTACTGCCGGATTTAAATGCTATAAAAGGGAGGTTCTTGAAAGAATCGATTTTGACAAAATCCGAATGAAAGGTTACGGATTTCAGATTGAGATGAAGTACAATACATTTAAATTGGGTTATAACATCGCGGAGGTGCCAATTATATTTGTTGACAGAACAGAGGGTACTTCTAAAATGAGCAGTGGGATATTTGGTGAGGCTTTTTGGGGAGTGCTGAAAATGAGAATGAGGAGAATTAAACCCAGACAAACCTCATAATAATGACAACTCTTATAAAAGATGCTATATTAGTTAACGAGGGGGAAATTTTCAAAGGCTCTCTTCTAATCAATGGTAAATATATCTCATCAATAATCAGGGATAGTGAAGCAATTCCGGAAGCTGATAAAATTATTGATGCCGAAGGACTTATACTGATGCCTGGCTTAATAGACGATCAGGTGCACTTCAGAGAACCAGGAAACACACATAAAGGTAATATAGAATCAGAAAGTGCTGCTGCAATACTTGGAGGAGTTACCTCTTTTATGGATATGCCTAATACAAATCCACCGGCAACTACTTTATCGTTACTGGAAGATAAATACACTATTGCATCAGATTCCTCTTATGCAAACTACTCCTTTTATTTGGGGGGAACAAATGATAATTTGTCCGAAATTGAGCAAGCAGATTATTCTAAAATATGTGGTTTAAAATTATTTTTAGGATCATCTACCGGTAATATGCTTGTTGATAATCAGAAAGCACTGGAAGAAATTTTCGCAAAATCAAAAATTTTAATTTCTATTCACAGTGAAGATGAGGCTGTTATTAAGTCAAACATGAAGAGAGCTGTTGAGATGTATGGAGAGGAGATTCCCTTTAATTTGCACCCTTTAATAAGAAGCCGAGAAGCTTGTATTGAATCAACAACTAAAGCAATACAACTTGCTATTAAGCATAATACCTCTCTGCATATACTCCATATCTCAACAAAAGAGGAGATTGAGATGATTAAGAATGCACAAAAGATTAATCCTAAAATAACAGGAGAGGTTTGCGTGCATTATATGGTGATGGATGACTCTATGTATTGCGATTATGGATCAAGGATGAAGTGCAACCCCGCAATTAAAACCCGGGCAGACAGAGAGGCTATAATTGCGGCCGTAAAAGAGGGTGTTATAAATATTGTTGCAACAGATCATGCACCACATACAATTGATGAAAAGAATCACTACTACAGTAGTGCCCCCTCCGGATTACCCTTAATCCAGCATAGCTTTCAAATTATGTGGGAACTGCATTTAAAGGGATACTTTACAATTAATGATATTGCAGACAGGATGTCTCACTCACCTGCCAGACTTTTCAAGATAGATAGACGAGGTTTTATCAGAGAGGGTTTTTTTGCAGATATCATGATTTTTGACCCAAACAAACCATCTGAAGTTGGAAAAGAGAATATTAAGTATAAATGCGCCTGGTCTCCCTTCGAGGGCTCAATTTTCAACTCAACTATAATTCACACTTTCGTTAATGGGGCCCATGCCGTTTCAAATGGTAAGCTTACCGGTTTAAAAGCCGGAGAACGATTAATTTTTAAATATGAATAAAAGAACTGAGGCGGTAATCGTCTACTTATCAATAATTACAGCTGTTGTTTTTTGGGGATTTTCATTTATTTGGACAAATTCATTGCTAATTCTGAATTTTCCTCCAATGGCACTTGTTTTCTTCAGAATGACAATTGCTGCAATATTTCTTCTAATTATCTCTCTTAGTGCAAGAAAAATTCAAAAAATCAGAAGATCCGATATCAAATGGTTTTTTTTGTTAGTTTTATTAGAGCCATTCATATATTTTATTGGAGAAACATTTGGGCTTAAAATTGTAAACTCCCCTACCCTAAGCTCAATAATTATTGCAACGATTCCAATATTCGCATTAATCCCCGGTATTCTGATTTACAAGGAGAGAATTACAACAATTAATATTATTGGAGTCTTTATAACTCTTCCGGGTATCCTTCTTGTTGTGTTTGATGGTGGTCAAATATCGGTTGAACATTACTGGGGAATAGCCTTGCTTTTTATTGCCGTATTTTCAGCAGTAGGTTACTCCATGGTTGTAAAAAAGCTAGCATTTACATATAACAGCTATACAATTGCAACTTATCAGCACCTTCTTGGAGCTCTCTATTTTCTCCCTCTTTTTATAATATATGACTTTGATGAATTTAGTATATCGATGATTAATTATGATTCAATTAAGCCATTATTGTTCTTAGCGGGACTATGTTCATGTGTCGCTTTTATTTTATTTATCAACTCAATAAAAAAACTTGGAATAGCGAGAACAAATATTTTCACATCATTAGTCCCGGCAATATCAGCATTTGGTGCATATATGGCTGGTCAGGAAGGCCTTGGAAACTATAAGATTGCAGGAATAGCAATCGTAGTATCGGGAGTGATTATTGCTCAAAGGGAGAAAAAACCAAAATCCACTAATCCAACCCCTTCATTCCAAGCTGAATCCTCAACCTTTTCAAATCAACATCAAGAACTTTCACCTTCACCTGCTGATGAAGTTTCACAACTTCCTGAGGAGAAGAAATGAACTTATCTGACATTTGAGATATGTGAACGAGTCCATCCTGTTTTATTCCAATATCTACAAATGCGCCAAAATTTGTGATATTGGTTACTATCCCGGGAAGAATCATTCCGGAAACTAGGTCATCAATTGAATGAATCTCCTGAGAGAATTCCATTACTTTTGCAATGCTTCTGGGATCTCTGCCTGGCTTTGACAACTCTTCAAAAATATCTTTTAGTGTAGGTAATCCTACATCATCTGAAATATAATCTTCAATTCTGATCTCCTCTCTTAATTTACTGTTAGTTATTAACAGAGATAAATCTACATTTTTGTCGGCTGCAATCTTTTTAACGAGATGATATCTTTCCGGATGCACAGCAGTATTATCAAGAGGATTCCCGGAATCAGGTATTCTCAAAAACCCGGCACATTGTTCATAAGCCTTGTCTCCTAATCTTTTAACCTCTAATAGTTGAAGTCTGGATTTAAAAGGACCTTTGGCAGACCTGTATTCAATGATATTCTGTGCTAAAGATGGTCCAATTCCTGACACATAGCTGAGAAGATGTTTGCTAGCTGTATTTAAATTAACTCCAACTTTATTTACACAGCTAATAACTGTATTATCAAGCATCTCTTTAAGGAGATTTTGATCCACATCATGCTGGTATTGTCCTACACCAATGGATTTTGGATCAATTTTTACAAGTTCAGCCAAAGGATCCATTACTCTTCTGCCAATAGAGACCGCGCCTCTTACAGTAACATCATAGTTCGGGAACTCCTCTCTTGCTACAGGGGATGCGGAATATACGGATGCTCCATCTTCACTAACGGAAAAAACCTGTACACCTTTAGGCATAGAAATTTTTTTTATAAAAGCCTCAGTTTCCCTGCTGGCAGTTCCATCTCCAATAGCGATAATTTCAATTTTATAAGCTTCAACCAGATTTGATATCTTTTTAATTGCCTGGATTTTTTCATTCTGAGGTGGGTGTGGATAAATTGTATCGTTATGGAGCAACTCGCCTTGTTCTCCTAAACATACAACTTTACATCCTGTTCTAAAGCCCGGATCCAATGCCAGAACCCTTTTTTGTCCTGCGGGAGGTGCCAGCAAAAGAGCAGTGAGATTATTACCGAAAACTTTAATGGATTCAATATCTGCTCTGGCTTTTGCACTATTTAGTGTTTCATTTTCAATAGATGGGTGAAGTAGTCGCTTATAAGAGTCGTCAATCGCCGCTTCAATCTGTTCTCTGCTTTTTCCGGGAATCTTCTTATCGGATGGAAACAATACATTTCTGATGTAACCGATTGAATAATGGCTGTCAATTTCCAGTTTAACACTAAGATCGCCCTCCCTTTCTCCCCTTAAAAGGGCAAGAACTCTGTGAGCAGGCATATTATTCAGAGTGCCCTCAAATGAAAAATAATTACTGTATTTACTATCATTATCCTGAGCAAGATCTTTGTGTTTTTTAGCTACAAGTTTTCCAAATTTAAGGTATTGTTCTCTTAGTAATTCTCTTACTCTAATATTTTCACTAATCCATTCTGCTATGATTTCCCTGGCCCCGGACAGTGCTTCATCAATACTTGGTACTTCTGAATTCAGATATTTCTCAGCTTCGTAAGAAGGGTTCTCTGATTGAAAAGAAAAAATTTTAAGTGCTAAAGGCTCCAGACCTCTCTCCTTGGCAAGAGATGCTTTTGTTTTTCTTTTGGGTCTGAATGGAAGATACAGATCCTCCAGCTTTTGAGAATCAACACATGTTGTAATTTCCTTTTCAAGGGATTCTGATAGTTTCCCCTGCTCTTCAATAGATGATAAAACGGCTCTTTTTCTTTTATCAAGTTCTGTAAATCTTGAATGATAATGTTTAATTTGAGCAACTAAAATCTCATCCAGGGATCCTGTCCTCTCCTTTCTGTACCTTGAAATGAAGGGTATTGTTGCCCCCTCCTCTAAAAGTTCTGCACAATGTTCTACTTGCCAGTTATGAACAGAGAGCTGTTTACTTATAAAATCAATATATAATTTATTCATGAGATACTTTTTGTAATTGTTCTCTGTATGCAGAGAATATTTTTGACTTGGATACAAATCCCCTGTATAATCCATTATTGGAAATCACCGGAAGGTTCCATGATAAGCTCTTCTCAAACTTATTCATAACAACTTCCATTGAATCTTCTTCATATACAGGTTGCTCAACTGTAATCATCAATTGAGAAATTTTTAATATATCATATTTATCTGAATCAAACATTATCTGTCTGATATTGTCCAGAAGAATTATTCCCTGTAGCTTGCCATCATCATCTATAACAGGAAAAATATTTCTTCTGGATTTCCTAACCTGTTCAATAATATCTCTTAAAGAGCCATTTATTGACAAAATTCTGAAATCTTTCTCAATAAGATCTGCTGTTTTAAGCAGTGTTAAAACAGCTTGATCACTATTATGGGTAAGCAGAGCTCCAAGTTTAGCTATTCTTTTTGTGTAGATTGAATAAGTTTCAAATGTTCTTATTGTAGCAAATGATATTGCAGCAGTCACTATCAGAGGAATTAACAGTGTATATCCTCCTGTTATTTCTGCAATTAAAAAAATTGCTGTCATAGGTGCCTGCATTACCCCTGCCATCAAACCTGCCATTCCTACCAATGCAAAATTGGCTTCCGGGAGAATATACAAACCTGTTAAATTAATTACCCTTGCCAGCACAAATCCTGTTACACCTCCTATAAACAGCGTCGGGCCAAATGTACCCCCTACACCTCCACCTGCGTTTGTAAAGGACATTGCCCATACCTTAAAGAAAATTATTGCTGTAAAGAAAAGTGGTATAAACCACTTATATTCTATTATTGCCGAGAAAATACTCGGCCCGATTGCTCCCTGGGTATCATTATTAAGCAGCGATGTTAATGATTGATATCCCTCTCCGTAAAGAGGAGGGAATATAAAAATTAATAGCCCTAAAGAGATTGCAGAAATAGCCCATCTTTTGTAGTCTCCTTTTACAGAAGAGATCCTATCCTCCATTTTGAGAGTCATTCTTATAAAATAGAGTGATATAAAACCACTCACAATACCCAATGCAATATAAAATGGTATATTACTCATTGAAAAGGGTAATATTGAATTGGCAAATACAACTTTATCACCCAGGAAAAAATAGGATATTGTTGTTGCTGTTACAGCAGAGACAAGCAAAGGGAGTATAGAAGTCATAGAGATATTAAAGAGAAGTATCTCCAGGGTAAAAAGAATTCCTGCCAAGGGAGCTTTGAAAATACCTGCAACTGCACCAGCAGCACCACAACCTAAAAGAATAGTCATATGCTTGGAAGAGAGTCCCATCCAGCGGGCTACATTTGATCCGATGGCAGCACCTGTATAAACTATGGGGGCTTCAGCCCCGACAGAACCACCAAAACCAATAGTAAGAGAGCTTGAAACAACAGAACTCCACATATTGTGGGGTTTAATTCTTGAATCATTTTTTGAAACAGCAGTCAGGACCTTGGTTACGCCGTGGCCTATATTGTCTTTAATAAAGTATTTAACAAAAAATAGAGATAATAGCATCCCCAGACCGGGGTAAAGAATATAAAGTATACTCTCTGCAGGAGTATTAAACCAACTGGTTAGTAATCCTGCAACAAAATGTATTGAGTGCTTAAGTAGAACTGCAGCCAAACCACTACCAACGCCCACAATAAAAGACATTATAAAAAGCAGCTTATTTTCAGGAAGCTCTCTGACTTTATCAATTAACTTGTTTAGGATGGACATAGATTTAAGCATACACGAAAATACGAAAAAAGGCTGAAAAATCAGCCTTGTAAAATTCAGGAAATAAAGATTCGGGTTATTCGTCAGAGTCCTCCGCCTCTTCAGAGAACGAACCAACAGAATCGTCTTCAGGAAACTCATCGGGATCAGATCCGTCAGCCTCTGAAGCACCACCACCAAACAGCTCATCGGCAGCCTCTTCGTAATCATCAATCTTAACATCAACCTTAACCAGATATACAGCATCAGGTACTTCCAGAGAGATAGCGTAAAAGAAAGATCCATCCGGCTTATCAACCTTGAAAATCTCTCCCATATAATCTGCATATCCTCTTGGATACTTCTCTTTAAGAATTGCAAGAAGTTCTGGACTAAGATTATTATAACTAACTACCGATCTGCGCTTTGACTGAGAGCTGCCTCTCATGCTGGCTGATGTGTCTTTAGTTGTATTTGGTTTTTTCTCCATAAAATAATGTTCAAGTTAAAATTCGGGCTGCAATTATAGTGCAAAAAAATAAGTTTTCTGCAACCTTTTTTACTTTTTATTGAAAAAAAATGATTTTTGTTTTTGTTTCATTTTGGGATCTCTTTCAACAAAGATTTTTCTCATTGTTTTTGGATCTATTCCTGTATAAAAAGAGACTGAAGAACGAGTCATGGGAGTAGGTGTAAAATCTTGAACCTGTTCCAGGCTAATATCTTTTAAATGTACATTTTGCGCGAGATATTTCATGTCATCCATATTACAACCGGGATGGCTGGATATGAAATATGGCACTATCTGATATTTTAGGTTATGTTTATTTGATATTATTTTAAATTCACTTTTCAATTTTTCAAATAATTTAAATGATGGCTTACCCATAGCCTTTAAAACATGATCAGAAGTATGTTCCGGTGCAACTTTAAATCTTCCTGAAGTATGCTTCGTAATTACCTCTTCAAGGTATCTCTTTCCAATTTCATCCAGATAACCAAACTCATTAATAAATAGATCATATCTTATTCCACTTCCGATGAAAGCTTTTTTAACACCTTTAACTGATGTAACTTTTTTATATAAATCCAGTAATGAACTGTGTGAGTTATTGAGATTATTGCAAATATCCGGATAGATACAGCTGTCCCTTCTGCACTTATGACATCGCAGCAAGTTCTTGCCCTGCATTTTATACATATTTGCGGAAGGGCCACCTAAATCAGAAATATAACCCTTGAAGCCTTCCATCTTAACAATCTTTTCCACCTCTTTAATAATAGAATCTTCTGATCTTGATTGTACAAATTTTCCCTGATGAGCAGAAATTGTACAAAAGGTGCATGAGCCAAAACACCCCCTGTGAGTGTTAATTGAAAATTTAATCATTTCATATGCAGAAATAGGCTTGGTTCCATATCTGGAATGAGGTTTCCTTGAATAGGGGAGATCATAAAATGAATCTAACTCTTTCTGGGTTAACAAAGGCCAGGGTGAGGTTATGTGAACAAACTTATTCCCGACAGGTTCTATTATATGTTTAGGACTCCAACTGTTAGATTCAGACTCTATAATGTTAAAATTGCGTGCAAATACCTCCTTGCTTTCTATGCACTCCTCGTAGGAGTGTAATAATAGTGAGTCGGCACTGAAAGATGACTTACTATCTGTAATGTAACCAATCTGATTAGTTCTTCTAATCATCTCGATACTCTCTCCCATAGAAATCTTGTATGCAAGTTCAAGTATCGGCATCTCTCCCATGCCATACACAAGCCAGTCAGCTCCAGACTCTATAAGTACAGATGGTAATAATTTATCTTGCCAATAATCATAGTGAGTAAATCTTCTAAGAGAGGCCTCAACACCACCGATTATTACCGGAACATCAGGGAATATTTTTTTTAAAATTCTTGTATAGACAGTTACAGCATAATCAGGCCTTCTTCCTGATTCACCACCCGGAGTGTAGGCATCATTACTTCTAAGCCTTTTATTTGCAGTATAATGATTAATCATTGAATCCATTACACCGGAGTTGACTCCAAAAAACAAGTTTGGTGCACCCAACTTTTTAAAGTCCCTCAAATCGTCTCTCCAATTTGGCTGAGGAACAACTGCCACTTTGTACCCATTATTAATTAAAACTCTGGCAATAACAGCTGTTCCAAACGACGGATGATCTACAAATGCATCTCCGGAAAAGAGTATCACATCTGCACTACTCCAGCCAAGAGCCTCCATCTCTCTCTTTGTTGTAGGTATTCTGAATGAAAAATTGTCTTGCATCTCCTACATTCTGTCAGGTAATTCAATACCAAGAATTCCCATTCCTCTGGATAAAATTCTGGAAATTGAATCAATCAGAATTAGTCTTTGAGACCTTACTGATTCATTTTCTTCTTTTAATATTGATACCTCATGATAATAACGGTTAAATTCTTTTGCAAGATCGTAACAATAGTTTGCTACCAGGGCAGGAGAATGAGCCTCACCTGCCTCAGAAATTTTCACCGGGAAATTATTAAGCATTTTTATTATCTCTACTTCAACAGGATTCAAATACGAATGTGTAAAAGATGCGGGAATATTTTGCTCTTCTGCTTTTCTTAGTATTGATTTAATCCTTGCATGTGTATACTGGATAAAAGGGCCTGTATTACCATTAAAATCGATCGATTCTTTTGGATCAAAGAGCATAGTCTTTCTTGGGTCAACTTTGAGTATAAAATACTTAAGAGCCCCGAGGCCGAGCATTTCAAATAGTCTAATTTGCTCTTCTTTGTCCATATTATCCAGTTTTCCCAGTTCAACAGAAGTCTCCTTTGCTGTAGAGACCATACTATCAATCAGAACATCTGCATCAACTACTGTTCCCTCTCTTGATTTCATCTTCCCCTGAGGAAGTTCGACCATTCCATAAGAGAGATGATAAATTGAATCAGCCCAGTCAAATCCCAATTTTTTCAAGATAAGTTTTAAAACCTGAAAGTGGTAGTTTTGTTCGTTTCCAACAACATAAATATGTTCGTCGAATGAGTATTCAGAATATCTTTGATTAGCGGTTCCAAGATCTTGTGTCATATAGACAGATGTCCCGTCAGATCTTAAAAGTAATTTTTCATCAAGTCCGTCAGGAGTAAGATCACACCATACAGATCCATTTTCCTTACTTACAAACACCTTTTTTTTCAAACCCTCCTTTACCAACTCTTTACCAAGGAGATAAGTATTTGATTCATAGTAGGTTTTGTCAAACGAAACGCCCAATCTTTTATATGTCTGATCGAAACCTTCATATACCCATCCATTCATTGTCTTCCAAAGGTCAACCACCTCTTTGTCTCCCTGCTCCCATTTTAGCAACATCTCCTGAGCCTCTCGCATTATAGAGCTCGATTTCTCTGCCTCCTCCCTTTCCATTCCCGATTCTATAAGGGCGTCAATCTCTTTTTTAAGGAGGTTATTAAAAATCACATAGTACTTTCCAACAAGATGATCTCCCTTTAATCCTGTGGTTGATGGAGTCTCTCCACCAGATTCCCTTTTCCAGGCGAGCATAGATTTACAAATATGTATACCTCTGTCATTTACCAGATTAACCTTAACTACTTCATGTCCGTTACACTCCAGGAGTTTTGAAACAGACCAGCCCAGAAGATTATTCCTTATATGTCCCAGATGCAGAGGTTTGTTAGTATTTGGAGAGGAGAATTCTACCATTACTCTCCTGCCTGATTTAGACAAAATACCCCAATCAGGTGATGATGAAATAAGTTTTAATCTGTCAATCCAATAATCATCAGAAATTGTGATATTTAGAAATCCTTTAACAACATTATAGGAAGAGATCTCTCTTACATTATCTGATAAATATTTTCCAATCTCTTCTGCAGTTTTTTCGGGTGATTTTTTTGAAATTTTTAAAAATGGAAAAACAACAGCTGTCAGATCACCTTCAAAATCTTTTCTGGTAGACTGTATCTGCAGATCTGTCAGCGGAATATCTGAATCATAAAGATTTTTTACCGCTTCACTTAGCTTTTGTTTTATAAGTAATTCTAGTTCCATTCTATTTATTGTTGTTTATTGAAATATATTTTCATCTCCCTCTTAACTTTTGGAGACAATACAAGGAGTGTAAACATAGTTGGAATTGCCATTAATGCATACGCACTATCAATAACTCCAACCACAACATCCAGAGAAATCATTGCGCCTACTACCAGCATTGCCAGGAAAAAGTAGTTATATAAGTGTGCATATTTAGCTCCAAATAGAAAATTGGTACATTTTACCCCATAATAGGAATAGGAGAACATGGTGGAAAAAGCAAAAATAAATGCCATCCCTAATAGTAGATAATGTCCGATTCCGGGGATTGACATTTCAAATGAGTTCATTGCCATTTGAATTCCCTGTAATTGCGACACCTCATAGTTACCGTTTACCAGAATTGCTAAAGCCGTCAGAGTGCAAACTAGTCCTGAATCAATTGAAGGACCAAGCATTGCGACAAGTCCCTCTCTGACGGGCTCTGTATTCTTTGATGCACCATGCATCATTGATGCAGTACCAACCCCTGCTTCGTTAACAAATGCTGCTCTCCTGGCTCCGATAACAATTGCAGATCCTGCTAATCCTCCAAGACCAGCCTTAAATTGAAATGCTTCTCTGAATATTGAAGCAAAGACTTCCGGGACTACACTAAAATGATTTACAAGAATATAGCCAACTAAAATGAAGTAAAGCAGCACCATTGACGGGACTAACTTAGATGCCACTCTGGAAATCCTTTTTATGCCTCCTAAAACAACAAACGCAACTATCAATGTCATGCCTAAACCTATGGAGAATCTTAGCAATCCTGTATTTTCAATACCCATTGGTGTAGTAACAACAGTAATTATTGCCTCTGTAAGCTGATTTGCCTGCATAAGACAAAGTGTTCCAATTAAACCAAAAATTGAGAAGAAGACAGCAAGTGGTTTCCATGATTTGCCAAGACCCTCAGTTATCATATACATCGGGCCTCCTTGTACTTCTCCTGAGCTATCTTTACCTTTAAACATTATTGTAAGTGTACCTTCAAAAAACTTAGTAGCCATACCTACAACAGCACTTACCCACATCCAGAAAATTGTTCCGGGGCCACCCATTGTAAGAGCAACTGCAACTCCTGAAATATTGCCCATTCCAACTGTTGAAGCAATTGCACTAGCTAATGCCTCAAATGAGCTTATCTGACCAGGAGCATCATCTTCTTTCTTTCTTAAAGATTTAATAGCTCTTCCAAAGTACCTGAAAGGTACAAAGCCAGAATACACAAGGAACCAGAAACCTCCCCCGATAAGCAATATAAAAAGGGGAAGACCCCAGAGCCAGTTGCCAAAGGCAACAATAAACTCTCCTACCTCGTGTAAGAAATGAGACATAGTTTTGATTTATTAGATTTTTGCAAAGATAATATTAAGTATCCAATCATTTTTCAACCTCATCTGACAAAGATAGCTTTCTTGCAGATAAGCTGACAGAAGTTCCCTGAAGAAGTAATGACACTATTGTAACAAAGAATACTATGTCAAACATTAATTGACCATTCTCAATTCCGGCAATCAGGGGATATGTGGCAAAAACGATAGGAACTGCACCTCTTAAACCTATCCAGGAGATATAGTGCCTGGCCTTGTTAGAAAAATTTCTAAATGGGGTAAGAGTAATAAATACTGCCAAAGGTCTGGATATTACTGTTAATGAAAAAGCAATTAAAATACCAGGTACAGCAATTTGAATTAGCTCATTGGGATTAACAAAAAGACCCAAAGTAAGGAATAGAACAAGCTGACTCAGCCAGGCAATACTATCAAAAAAGGTATATGCAGTAGGGTCGCATTGTATTTTATGATTTCCAATAACAAGACCGGCAATATAAACAGCGAGGAAACCATTACCACCAATTAGTCCGGTTGCAGATTGTGTGAAAAATAGTGTAGCCAGCAGAAGTACATGATAAAGAGATCTGTTGTCAGTATTTAGTCGACTTATAAAAAAGAGGGCAATTTTAGCAAAAAGATATCCGCAAATAGCACCTACACTGAATTGTATAAGGAAAGAGATAAAAAATGATGAAGCTGATGAGTCTCCGGATATAACCATCTTTAAAAAAATAAGCATAAGCATATAAGCCATTGGGTCATTGCTTCCGCTCTCCAATTCCAGAAGTGGCTTGAGATTCTCCTTTAATTTAATCCCTTTAGACCTTAAAATTGAAAACACAGATGCCGAATCTGTTGATGACATAATAGAGGCCAGTAACATTGATTCTGCAATTGTAAAACCCGGAAAGATTGTCAGTACTGAGGTAATAAAATAGATGAGCGTTCCGGTAAACAATGTTGTAAGGAGAACGCCAAGAGTGGAGAGTAAGATTCCGGGGGCCAGAACAGGCCTGATATCTTTAATCTGAGTATCCATACCACCTGAAAAAAGTATAATACTTAGAGCAACATTTCCTATAAGCTGTGCTATATAAGGGCTGTCAAACTTGATGCCTACTCCGTCACTCCCGAATACCATACCGACTGTAAGAAATAGTAACAAAAGAGGGACGCCGAATTTATAAGCCGCTTTCCCGGCAACTATGCTTACAAAAATCAAAACGGATCCAATAAGTAAAATATTTTCTGCTGTCAATTGCATAAAGACAAATATAAAAAAAAGAGCTGATTTTTGAATCAGCCCCTTTTTAGTATTAAGAATATTACTTCAAACCTCTGTTTTTTAATAGAGGATCAATACCCGGCTCTTTCCCCCTGAAATTAACATAAAGGGTCATTGCCTCATCCTGACCGGCTCTTGCCAGGATCTCCTTACGGAATTTTGTTGCTACCTCCTTATTGAAAATATCTCCAGTCTCAACAAATGCCTGGTAAGCGTCACTGTCAAGGACCTCAGCCCAAATATAAGAGTAATATCCGGCAGTGTACCCTCCACCAAAGGTGTGGCTGAAATAGGTACTTCTGTATCTTGGCGGAATCTGTGAAATAAGGCCTCTGTCTCCAAGAACTTTAGATTCAAATTGATTAACATCTAAATTTGCAGGAATCTCCTTAAGTATATGGTAATCCATATCAAGCAGAGAGGCAGCAAGATACTCTGTTGTTGCAAATCCCTGACCATATTTACCGGCATTGACAATCTTATCAACAAGCTCCTGAGGAATCACTTCGCCTGTTTGATAGTGTTTTGCATACTCTTTGAGAACTTGAGGTTCAAATGCCCAATGTTCCATAATTTGAGAAGGCAATTCAACGAAATCTCTTGTCATCCCTCCAACTCCATAATAATGTACATCTTTAAGAAGACTGGCTAAAGCATGTCCAAACTCGTGGAAGAAAGTTTCAGTTTCATCAGTGCTAAGCAAAGCAGGCTCATCTCCGTTAGGTCTTGTAAAGTTTCCTACAATGAGTACAAGTGGAGCAATTCTCTCACCGTTTTTATAAGTTTGTGTGCGGAAACCACTACACCAGGCACCACCTCTCTTTGCACCGGGACGGGCAAACATATCCATATAAATAATACCAAGGTGAGAACCATCCTCATCTTTGCACTCATAGACAGTTGATTCAGCATGAGGCATAGGAACATTGTCCAGCTGAGTAAAGGTAATTCCATAAAGTTTGTTGGCAACATAGAAAATTCCATCTCTGACATTTTCCAACTTAAAATACGGTCTTAGCTGAGAATCACTGAGATCAAATTTTTTAGCCATAGCCTTTTCAAAGTAGAATCTCCAGTCAGATGCTTCGAGATTACCTTCAAAACCACCCTCTTTTGCAATAGCTGTCATATCAGCAAGCTCCCTCTTAGCAGATTCCAGAGCCGGTTTCCAAAGCTGATTAAGTAGATTGTAAACATTCTCCTCAGTTTTGGCCATTCTGCTCTCAAGCTGATATTGTGCAAAATTTTCAAAGCCAAGTAATTTTGCCCGTTTTAGTCTTAGATCAATAAGTTTTTTGATAACCTCTTTATTATCAAACTCATTGTTATTATTACATCTGTTTATATAAGCGTTTAAAATCTCTTTTCTGAGCTCTCTGTTTTCTGCTTGTTGTAAAAAAGGAATTATACTTGGATTATCAAGTCCAAAAACCCACTTTCCGGTTGTTGAAGAATCCTTTTCCCCTCTCGCAAAAGCAGATGCCTTCAGAGATTCAGACAATCCGGAAAGATTCTCTTCCTTATCAATTACAAGTTTATATGAACCCGTTTCTGAAAGCAGATTCTGGCCAAATTGAAGCTGAAGTGCTGAAATCTCTTCGTTGATTTTTTTCAGTTCTGTTTTTTTATCTTCAGGTAAATCGGCGCCATTTCTTACAAAACCTTTGTACATTTCGTCAAGAAGTCTCATTTGTTCAGGATCTAATCCAAGAGAATCTTTTTTCAGATAGACACTTTTTACTCTTTCAAAAAGTCCCTGATTAAGACTTATCTCATTATAATGTTTGCTTCTTAAAGGCGAGAGCTCTTTTTCAAGTGCAAGGACTTCATTATTTGAATCTGTTCCGCTAATATGAGAGAAAACAGGGGATATTTTATCCAGTAAAGCACCGGCATTATCGTAAGCTACAATAGTGTTTTCAAATGTTGGCTCCTCAGTATTGTTTACTATTGAGTCAATTTCTGCTTTATGTTGGTTCATTGCCTCAGTAAAAGCCGGCATAAAATGCTCAATCTTTATTTTTTCAAACGGAGGTATACCAAATGGAGTATTCCACTCCTCTAACAGTGGATTTCCTGACTCACTCTTTTGACCGCACGATGTAATTATCGCACCTGCTGCAATCATTGCAAATAGAAATTTTTTCATAGTTATTAATTCAGGTTATGGTGTTTTAATTTAGCCCAGGTAAGATTTAAGCAATTTACTTCTCGCACTGTGTCTGAGCCTTCTTATCGCTTTCTCCTTAATCTGTCTTACCCTCTCTCTGGTAAGTCCAAAATGCTCTCCTATCTCTTCCAGAGTCATTTCAGTTGTTCCAATTCCAAAAAAGTATTTTACTATATCTCGTTCTCTCTCAGTAAGCGTAGAGAGGGCCCGTTCAATCTCTTTATTCAGAGATTCATTAAGCAAACCTCTGTCTGCATTTGGTGAGTCCGTATTAGGGAGTACATCAAGCAAGTTATTGTCTTCCCCGTCAACAAAGGGAGCATCAACAGAGACATGTCTGCCTGATACTCTCAAAGTATCTGCAATCTTTTCCCTGGGGATATCCAATATCACAGCAAGTTCCTCCGGTGAGGGAAGTCTTTCATTTTCCTGTTCAAATTTGGACAGAGCTTTGTTTATTTTATTGAGAGATCCTACCTGATTAAGTGGCAGTCTCACAATTCTTGATTGCTCAGCCAAGGCCTGAAGAATTGATTGTCTTATCCACCAGACAGCATAAGATATAAACTTGAAACCTCTGGTTTCATCAAATTTCTCAGCAGCTTTTATCAAGCCCAGATTCCCTTCATTTATTAAATCAGGTAAACTAAGCCCCTGGTTTTGATACTGCTTTGCGACAGAAACCACAAAACGAAGATTGGCCCTGGTTAATTTTTCCAAGGCCTCCTGATCTCCCTTTCTTATTCTTTGTGCTAATTCTACTTCGTCTTCAACAGTTATCAATTCCTCTCTTCCAATCTCTTGTAAATATTTGTCTAAAGAGGCACTCTCCCTGTTTGTGATTGATTTTGTAATCTTTAGTTGTCTCATGTATACATATTATCTTGCAAAGCTATAAAAAATTGAGCATTGCAGCAAAATTTTAAAGTCCCATACCATAGTAGAAAACTGAACCATCAGGATAAATACCTTCTATAAGGACTGATCTTCTGCTTCTTTGGATAATTGAACTCAACTCAGCTGCATTGGAAACCGGAGTCTGGTTAACATAAGTGATAACAAAACCCTTTTTTATACCTGTACTTTTAAATTTTCCTTCAGATACAGATAATACGACAACACCATTTTTAAGAGATAACTTTTCCAAAAGCTCTTTTGGTGCCTCTTTCAGCTCAGCCCCGAATAATTTAATTACTCCGTTAGTTGAGATATCTGATGTTGAATTATCGTCTGACTTGCTCTGAAGAACAACAGAGAGAGAGATTTGTTTACCGTTTCTCAATAACTCTATGTTTATTTTATCTTTAGGTCTGTATTTACTGATTTGTTCCTGAACAGCCGGTCCTGAATTTACCTGCACTCCATTAATTGACAGGAGTACATCACCCTCTTTAATTCCTGATCTGTCTGCAGCACCATCTCTCACTACTTCAGCAATATAAATACCATTTGTACCTTCCAGACCCTTCTCTTTTGCGAGATCACCATCTATTTCCTGCATAGAGATACCCAGCAAGGCTCGTTGTACGCTGCCAAAATCAATAAGATCTTCTACTACCTTTTTTGCAATTGATGACGGAACAGCGAACGAATACCCTGTATATGAGCCTGTTCTTGTAGCAATAGCTGTATTTATCCCAACAAGTTCACCACGAGTTGTTACCAGAGCTCCTCCACTATTACCCGGATTAACAGCCGCATCGGTCTGAATAAAAGATTCTATCTTAAACTCCTCTCCGGATGCAGGCATACTCCGTCCTTTAGCACTAACAATTCCTGCGGTAATTGTTGATCTCAGGTTATAAGGATTACCTATTGCAATAACCCATTCCCCAAGTCTTAAAGAGTCTGAATTCCCAAATGTTAAATATGGCAGATTATTAGCATCAATTTTAAGAAGTGCAATATCTGTAACAGGATCTCTTCCAATAAGCTTTGATTTGTAGGATTTATTGTCTTCCAGCGTAACTACAATATCATCGGCACCTTCAATAACATGGTTATTTGTAATAATGTATCCGTCAGAAGTTATAATCACTCCCGAACCTGAATTCACCTGATTTCTTGGCGACATCCCCGGATTTCCATATCCAAAAAAGAAATCATAAATTGTGAATGGTTGCTCCATCCCTTTTTTAGTGACTTTAACATGAACAACTGCCTTAACTGATCTTTCAGCTGCGAATGTAAAATCGGGATAAAGCTGATCAGATAATGTAACATTACGGAGAGGCAGGGATGCAGTATTATTATTGTAATTTCCTCTCTCTTTGTCTGTTAATTTAACAACTACAAATGCGGTTAAGCTACTTACAAGTACTGTAGCAAAAAAATAAACAAATACTTTTTTCATACACTTAATGTTTTTTAACCCCAAAATCAAATTATATGCCATAACTATTTTTTATTATCTTTGTTCAAAATTGAAAAATATGAAATTTGTTGTATCGAGCACTGAACTTCTTACAAGGTTACAATCGGTTTCAAGGGTTATCTCTTCAAAAAACTCCCTTCCGATTCTTGACAACTTCCTTTTTATTCTGAAAGATGGGACATTGTCAATTACAGCGTCTGATCTTGAGACAACCTTAAAAACCAAAATGTTAATAGAAAATATTTCGGAAGAGGGCGAGATTACTGTTCCTGCTAAACTTTTAGTTGATTCATTAAGAGAATTTGCAGATCAGCCACTGGAATTTAAAACAAATGAAAGTTATTCTATTCTTGATATTACATGGGCTAACGGAAATGCAAAATTACCCTGCACCACCTCTGACGACTATCCTTCTGTCCCTGAGCTCGGAGATAATTATACTACAATAAGTATCAATTCTCATATTCTTCTAGAGGGCATTAACAGAACTCTTTACGCTACTGCTGAAGAAGAGCTTCGTCCAGTCATGAACGGAATCTTTTTTGACATTGATACAAACAACTCAACGCTGGTAGCATCTGATGCTCACAAACTGGTTTGTTATACAAGACATGACATAAAGTCAGAAAATAAATCTTCATTTATTCTCCCTAAAAAACCATCCTCCGTTTTAAAGAACATTCTTGGAAAAGGGGATGAAGATGTTGTAATAAGATTTGACTCAAGAAATGCCACTTTTGAGTTTGAATCTTTTAATCTCATTTGCAGGCTTGTTGAGGGAAACTATCCGGCATACAAATCTGTAATACCAAAAAACAATACAAATAAGCTCATTATAAACAGGATTGATCTTCTGAACTCGGCCAGGAGGGTAGCTGTTTGTTCAAATCAAGCCAGCAGTCAGGTAAGGCTTAGGCTAACATATAATACACTTACATTATCAGCTCAAGATCTGGATTTCTCTATTTCTGCCAATGAGAACCTGATATGTCAGTATGAAGGAGACAATATGGAGATTGCGTTTAAATCGACCTTCCTAATTGAGATTCTCACTAATCTCCCTTACACTGATATTTCACTGGAGCTATCAGATCCATCAAGAGCAGCATTAATTCTTGCAGCTGGGCCTGTCGATCCGCAGGAGGAGATACTAGCACTAATTATGCCTATGATGGTAAATGCATAAACCATCATATAATGAAACTTAATTTAAAAAATCCGATTATCTTTTTTGACATTGAGAGTACCGGGCTTAATATTGCTTCAGACAGAATTGTAGAGCTCAGTGCACTTAAGATATTTCCTAATGGCGATCAGGAGCTAAAAACCAGACGATTAAATCCTACCATCCCTATTTCTCCTGAAGCTCAATCCATACATGGAATTTCAAACGAAGATGTAAAGGATTGTCCTACTTTTAAAGAGATAGCAAAAAGTCTCTCAGCATGGATGACCGGATGTGATTTTGCCGGTTATAATTCAAGCAAATTTGATATCCCTATGCTAGCTGAGGAATTTTTAAGGGCCGGAATTGATTTTGATTTTCGTAAAAGGAAGCTTGTTGATGTCCAGAATATTTTTCATAAAATGGAACAAAGGACTCTTAGTGCCGCTTATTCATTTTATTGCAATAAAAATCTCGAAAACGCACACTCTGCAGAAGCTGATACAGTTGCCACATATGAAATACTGGAATCTCAGCTCGACAAATATTCCGACAAATTGGAAAACAGTGTGGACTTTTTATCCAAGTTTTCTATCAGAAACAATTCACTGGATTACGCAGGAAGAATTGCCATAAACGAAAAAGAGGAGCCTGTTTTTAATTTTGGAAAACACAAAGGGAAAACTGTTTTTTCAATTTTCAAAAGTGATCCAAGTTATTACTCTTGGATGATGAACGGAGATTTTACACTTGACACAAAACAAGTCTTAACAAGGCTTTACAATGAATATTTTCATTCAAAATAAATTTGAATTATCTCTGTTTGTAAAAACAGATTTAACTCTGTGTCGCGATAATTCAGATTTTTATATTCCGGAGTCTTTCCAATCAATAATTATCGAACCTGCTATTGCTGTTAAAATTAACAGGGCGGGGAAATATATTTCGTCTCAATTCGCCCACAGATACTACTCGGAAGTAAATATTGCCCTGAATATCGTTTCAGATAATTTTTACAGTGATAAAATTAAAGTAACTGAATATTCTTTAAACTCAGTTATGGAGCAAAGCTTCTACTTCATTGACATAAAAAACATATCTGAGCTGTCAAAAGGTTTTGTCATCAATATGGAAGCCGATAACGACATTATTACATCTCCTTCTTACACAGATCCCAATATCATTGTTGATTCTGCTATAGAAGAGATATCAAGAGTAACAAGCTTAAAGAGCGGAGATATAATTGCAGTAACTTCAGAGGTAAACCTTAAATCTCAAAAAGGCTCCAATTTGAGAGTGTATTTAGATAGCCTGGACAACAATTATATTAAACTACTTGATTTTTTAATCAGGTGAGATGCCGACAGACCTGCCAGATATCCTGTTGAGAATGCAATCTGCAAATTATAGCCACCTGTATCTCCATCCAGATCAATAACTTCTCCCGCAAAATAGAGATTTTCGATAATTCTTGACCCCATACTCTTAGGGAAAATCTCGTTCAGTTCCACCCCACCCGCTGTTATAACACATCTCTCAAATCCCGTGAAATTTTCAATTTTTATAATCCAGTTTTTAATCAAATCAGAAACAGCATAAATTTCACCGGGTAGCCTCCTGGATAAAATTTTAGATGGTCCAAATCGCAGCTCATTCAAAAACAAAGGTATCAATTGCTGTGGCAGTAACTTCTTAAGCAGCTCCTTTAATGTCAAAGTGTCACTATCCCCGAACTCCCTTACAATCCTATTAATAAGTTGTTCATTTGATATTGCAGGTTTAAGATCTATTTTCAGGGATACTTTATTTCCATCAATTAATGCACAGACAGCTTTCCTGCTTATCCTCAACCCCAACGGGCCTTCAAATCCATTATTAGTAAATTCAGCATCACCAAATTCTTCTTGAACACAGTCCTTGCCGACAAATAATTTAAGACCAATATTTTTTAAAATTAATCCTTTTAAATCAAAATCGTATTTTTCCGGCATCAATGCAGTTAGCGAGGGAAATCTCTTTGATAATTTATGTCCTGCTTTGTTAGCTAAAAGATAGCCGTCACCTGTAGAACCTGTTGATGGATAAGAGAGACCACCTGTTGCAACAATTAATGAACCAATGTAAATCCTCTTTATATCAGTTCCATTTTCGTAAATTACTGAATTAACCCTGTTATTGACTAGTTCCAAATCAATTATTCTTGATTTATATATAAATACAATGCCAAGTCTTGCTGCCTCTTTAAGCATAATGTCTACGACATCAGAGGACCTTCCTGACTCAGGATATACACGGTCTCCTCTCTCTATTTTGGTACTTAGTCCTATCTCCTCAAAAAATTTAACAACCTGAAGGTTGGTGAAAGATCTAAATGCAAATCTGAAAAACCCGGGGTTTGGATAAATATGAGTTGAGAACTCATTCCAATCTTTTGTATTGGTGATATTGCATCTACCTTTACCTGTAATCAAGACCTTTCTTCCTGCTCTTTCCATTCTCTCTACAACTACTACTTTCATCCCCTGTCTGGCTGCAGAGATTGCTGCCATAAGGCCTGAAGCACCAGCTCCTGCTATTGCTACATCAAATCTATCCATAATGCAAAGAAAGGCAATAATTAGTAACTTTGTAAAAATTCATTAGCCATTATGAGAATTAACCTCTTGTATATAGTGTTACTTTTTTTTGTTCTCCATTCATGTAATGGTGGTAATAATCAATTATTAACATCTGAACCTGCTCCGGGATGCGAATATGCCTCATTTTTTGGCATCAAAGAAGATATTGATGGGGTTAAAATACTCATTAATCCTTTTGGCAGAGATGCTATCGATTCAACATCCGGCTGGTTGGTTCTGCCGGCTGATAGAGAGTACAAGAGAATTGTTTGTATGTCTACAAGTCATATTTCATACATAGAGGCTCTTGGTGAAGCCGGACGAATTATTGGTGTCTCTGGTGCTCAGTATGTTTCAAGTGAGGTGATTAAAAAGGGATTGATCGAAGGTAGTATCTCCGATATTGGATTTGAAGGATCTCTAAATTATGAATTACTAATGTCACTTCAACCTGATCTGGTACTAACTTATGGTATTGAGGGTGAAAACAACCAATACATAGAGAAAATAAAGCAGTTTAATATCCCTGTTATAGCTCTGGGAGACTACCTGGAAAATCATCCTCTTGGTAAACTTGAATATCTTAAGCTTTTTGGACAATTATTAAACAAGAGAGATTTGGCAGACTCAATATACGACTCTACAAAATTAAAATATTTGGAATTAAGAGAGTTAACCAAAAACAGTAAAAAGAGAAACATATTGATTAATGCACCATGGAAAGAGGTTTGGTATATTCCGGGCAAGAGTAGTTACATGAATATTATTATTGAGGATGCCGGAGGCTCAGTACTTGGTTCTACCGAGAAATCGGCTTACACTAAAGCCTTTAGTATTGAAGAGGTATTCATCCTCTCCTCTGATGCTGATATTTGGTTAAATCCCAATTCAATTTCTACTATGAGTGAGTTAAAATCTTCCAATCCTCTTTTTACTAAAATCAAACCGGTTGTTAACTATAAAGTATACAACAATACTAAACTTAGTACTCCTGGAGGAGGAAGCCAATTTTGGGAGAAGGGAGTTATTGAGCCTGATATAATATTGATGGACCTTATTAAAATTATCCATCCAGATCTTATTCAAAATCACAATCTTAAATACTATTTTAACCTTCAGTAATTTTGAATTATAAAAAAACTCTCTGATACCAAGTAACAGAGAGTCAAGTCAGTATTATGTATTGATTAAACTAGTATACAGCCGGTTGCTCCCTCCCTTCAAGAATAGCCAAACCATTCATTGCTAAGGCAGACATTTCGTCCTCGCCGGGATATATTTTCACCGGGGCTATAAATGAGACCATATCTGATATCTTTTCCATTAGCTTAGTGTTGTATGCTACGCCGCCTGTTAATAGTATTGCATCAACCTTACCGGACAAAACTGCAGCAGCAGCACCAATCGCTTTTGCTACATTATAACCGAATGCATCTGAAATTAAAGTAAAATGCGGATCACCTTCAGATACTCTTTTTTGAACTTCATTAAAAGAGTTTGTACCAAGATGGGCAACAATTCCACCTTCACCGGCAATCATTTTTTTCACTTGCTGTAAAGTATATTTACCTGAGAAGCATAGTTCTGCAAACGCTAAAACAGGTAATGTACCTGATCTCTCAGGAGAAAAAGGTCCCTCGCCATTTAATGCATTGTTAACATCAATTACTCGTCCGTTTTTATGTACGCCTATTGAGACTCCACCTCCAAGATGAGCAACTATCAGATTGAGATCTTCGTACCTTTTACTCTCAGATCCTGCATACATTTTTGCAATTGCTTTCTGGTTAAGGGCATGGAAAATTGAGACTCTAGGCAACAGAGGATGTCCGCTGATTCTGGCAACGGGTTCTAATTCATCAACAACAACCGGATCAGCAATATAGGCTTTACATCCTGGTGAAGATTCTGCAATATTAGCAGCTATAAGTCCACCAAGATTGCTTGCGTGTTCTCCGGATACACCAACTTTTAAGTCTTCAATCATCTTTGCATTTACCTCATAAACCCCGGATTTAATTGGTCTTAAAAGCCCCCCCCTGCCAACAATAGCAGAGAGCTCTCCTACTTGAATATTATTATCTTCAAGAGTCTTTAAAATTGCATCCTTTCTAAATTCATACTGATCAGATATTTTTTCAAAGCGAGAAATCTCCTCTGAAGAGTGTCTTAAAGTATGTGTAAAAATCTGTTTATGATCCTCAAAAACAGCAATTTTTGTAGAGGTAGAGCCCGGATTAATAGCTAATATCTTGTATCCCATAAATTATTTAGCGGTTAAAGCAGCAAGAGCAATTGAGTTAAGTTTTGTATCTATACTATCTGCCCTGCTTGATAAAACACATGGAACTTTTGCCCCGGCAACAATAGCTGCCTGACGACTACCAATACATAGCTGAGTATTGACTTTATAGAAAACATTTGCAGATTCTAAATTTGGAAAAACAAGACAATCTGCATCACCTGCAACAGGACTTACAAGTTTCTTTACTGCGCAAGCCTCTTGAGATATTGCAACATCTAATGCGAGTGGTCCGTCTACAAAACAACCTGCAATCTGACCTCTGTCTGCCATCTTTGAAATAATAGCTGCGTCAACACAAGCTTGCATTCCGGGAAGCATCTGTTCAGTGGCAGCAATTACAGCAACTTTAGGTTTTGGAATTCCCAAAGAGTGTGCAGTCTTAACAACATAGTTTGTAATTGCAATTTTTTGAGAAAGGTCTGGTGCTGGTATTACCGCAATGTCTCCTAAAACTAATAGTTTATGATATTGCTGGTTTGAGAGCACTGTTACATGGCTGAGAACAGCTTTTGGTGGAAGTAATCCCTTCTCTTTATTCAATATAGCTCTCATATACTTATCAGTACTGCATAACCCTTTCATCAGTATATCTCCTTCTCCTGAATTAATCAAATCTACAGCCATTGCAACTGCCTTAATTTCATCATCATTAGGGACAATTCTGAAAACAGAGGGGTCAATCTTCTCTTGTGTACATACCTGGCGAATCATCTTTTCATCTCCTACCAGAGTAGCTTCAACTATGCCTGCCTCAACAGCAAGTTTTGCTGCATTAATAGTGTGATCGTCAACAGCCCAGGCAGCAATTAATCTTTTCTTGGGTTTGCTCCTGAGTTGATCATAAATTTGTTCAAATGTTGTAATCATATTCTATCTCGTTTTTTTAATATTCTGATTATATTAATTTCATAGTATCCTGAGCTATTACAAGCTCTTCATTTGTAGTTACAGTTGCCATCTTAACCCTTGAATCTCTCTTTGTCAGAATCACATCTTTACCCCTGACTCCTTTGTTTGCATCAGAATCAAAATCTACACCTAAATACTCAAGGTGTGTTCCAACCATCTCTCTGATATGAGGGTCGTTTTCACCAATCCCTCCTGTGAAGACTATTAGATCACATCCATTCATTGCAGCTGTGTATGCTCCAATATATTTTAAAACTCTGTAATATAATAGATTTAAGGCAAGAATTGCCCTTTTATCTCCCTGAGAGGCCGCTGTTTCAATATCACGGGCATCTGAAGACTTTCCAAAAACTCCAAGGAATCCGCTCTTTTTATTAAGCAGAGCATTTATTCCAGCAGCATCAAGCTTCTCCCTCTCCATTATATAAGAAATAATACCGGCATCAAGGTCTCCGCTTCTTGTACCCATAATCAACCCTTCAAGAGGAGTAAAGCCCATTGAAGTATCAATTGATTCACCATTTTTTATTGCTGTAATCGAACTTCCGTTTCCTAAATGACAAGTAATAACTTTCGACTTTTGAAAATCAAGTCCGGCTAAATCACATGCTTTTTTTGCAACAAACTTATGACTTGTTCCGTGAAATCCATATCTTCTTATTTTATGCTGAGTATAGTACTCGTAGGGTATTGCATACATATATGCGTACTCAGGCATTGTCTGGTGGAAAGAAGTATCAAATACGGCTACCTGAGGTACTGCCGGCATTAGTGTTTGAACTGCTTCAATACCCAGTAAATTTGCAGGGTTGTGCAATGGTGCAAGTTCACATAATTGCTTTATTCCTTCAATTACTTTACTATCAATTAAAGTACTTTTCTTAAACAGTTCCCCTCCGTGTGCCACTCTATGGCCAACAGCATTAATTTCAGAAAGAGATTTTAAAACTCCTAGTTTTGTATCAATCAGAATATCTAAAACTTTTTTTATACCAACTGTATGATTTGGGATTGGTGTTTCAACCTCGAATTTGTCTTTGCCATCCGCTCTGTGAGACAGAATCCCAACCTCAAGGCCTATTCTCTCAACTAAACCCTTGGCCAGCAATTGATACTGATTTTCGTTTTGCATGTCAAGCACCTGGTACTTTAGAGACGAGCTCCCGCAATTCAATACTAGAATAATCATTTTTTGAAATATTTATAAATTTGTTAAATTTCCTTCTAAAATCGCACAAATATAGCAACTATAGGCTCATTAAAGTTATAATTTGAAATAAATTTCGCAATTATTACTTACAAATGAGCCGAAGAAATCCGTTACTTAAAATCTCTCTCGCGTATCTTGCAGGACTTGCGACAGGGTCCGTTTCTATTCCTGATTCCTCTCTGTTAATTATAACTACATCAACGGTATTAGTCGCCCTTATTGGCATATATTTCTATAGTATAAAGAGCTCAAATTCATTTGATGATTATTATATATCAATAATTCAGAGTTGTGCAGTTATTGTTTCGGTCTACCTCCTGGCACTCCTTAATCTAAATTTGAGCGGTTATCATTACAAAATTACAAAAATAAGTTCAATTCCCTCAGGGAAAATTAAATATGCCGAACTGATTGTTGATGAAATTATATCAACAGATTCTGCTTCAGTTATACTACATGTTACAAACAAAAAATTCAGAGAGAAACAACGATTAAAAATTAAAACAGCCCTCATTACTATCTCTTCGGGTGATACAATATTTGGTGTCTGTTATTCATATCCGGTTAGTGTAAACAGATCAAATAAAAGTTTTAAAAATTACCTTGCACTGAAGGGTATATACTCCCTCTGTTATATGTATACCGGCTCATTTACGATAAAAGAATCCAATCATTCCGGAGAGAGAAGAGGAGAGCTGAAGATGAAAAATAGATTTATAAAATTATTAAAGCAAAGAATTCCAAATAGGGAAAGATCTTCGGTTATCATTGCCTTAACATCCGGTTATAAGAAAGATATGGAATTTGAGACTACTAAAGCATTTTCGAGATCAGGGTCCATGCACCTGATGGCAGTCTCCGGTCTACATCTAAATTTTATCCATCTGATTTTAAGTTATTCATTAATATGGATGGGAAATTTCAAAATAATGAGAAGGCTACGATGTCTAACAATTCTTTTCTTCGTCTGGTATTATGCATCTTTCACCGGGATGCAGGAGAGTATTTTAAGAGCATCAATAATGATAAGCTGCTCAGAAATTTCAAGAATTACAGGCAGAAGCAGTTTTGGATTGAATACTCTCTGTTTTTCATTTTTGCTGATAGTTATGATAAATCCGGTATCTTTCTTCAACCCCGGTTTCAGATTGTCATTTGCCGCTACTCTCTCAATACTTATAATTAATCCATTCCTGTCAAAAATGATAACAGATTGCGGAAAAATCAGGCGATACATCTGGAACAGTATTTCTCTTTCTCTAAGTTGTCAGTTAGGGACATTGCCTTTATCAATCCATTATTTTGGGTTTATACCATCATATTTTATGCTAGCCAATCTTTTAGCAATCCCTCTGAGTGCAATAATAATAATTCTTACATTTTTGCTCATATTAACTGAAGGAACTAATATATCGCTATATATTGCACATTTACTTGATTGGTCTAGTATGATGCTGATCTGGACTGTAAAGAATATTGAAAAACTTCCCTTTTCAATAATCTTCATTAAATAGTTACTGCAATCATTAATACGGATACTATTGCCACAACAACTCCAATCCATTGTTTTTTAGTAAAATGCTCTTTAAAGAAAAGAACTCCGGCAAGTGCTGTAAGCATAACTACTGAAGCATTATGAACCGGGAATACAACTGAGCCGCCCATTAAGCCCACATTTACAAGTATCATCTTGGATACCAGAAAGTTAAATATCCCCATAACAGAGCCCCAAATAAGAGGTTTAAAACTTAATTCCGAGGTATTTCTATTTTTCTTCAAATCGAATAATATTGTTACAATTCCAAGCAAGGAAGCTGTTGCAAAAATACCCATAAGAAATAGTTCCTGAGGATTCTCTGTGTTTACATATTTGTGGTTTACAACTTCCATAGAGGTGTCTATCAATCCTGAAACCAGAAAAACAGATAGAGGTAATAACAAGGATTTAAGTTTTAGTCTATTATCTCCATTCTCCTTAAAAAGTATTAATAAAAAAGAGATTATTGCAAGGAGTATACCTATTGCCTTTAATATAATACTATCTCTTTGTCCCAAATAGAAAACACCAACCAAAACAGGGATTACGACAGCCATTTTATTTAATGCAGTTGTTATACCAATACCAGCATTGATAGTAGAGAAAGACATCAGAATAAATGATAAAATAAACAAAAAACCAACCCATAAAGAGGAAAACAGCATAGGTTGAGTCATGGCTTCAAAAGCTTCATAAACAGGCTTTTCGTAGGCAATTGAAGTCAATATGAAAGCAACAACATAGTTTACAGTAATAGCCTGAAATTTATTAACACTCTTGGAATTGATTATTTTAAGGGATAGAAACATCCCAATAGCGAATAATATATGGATTGTCAGATATATAATATTCATTGTATACTTTTTGTATAAATAAAGCACTAAGATAAAACTTAAATTATATACTTTTGTGACCGTCTAACAAAATTCAGAATAATGGGCGGACTTTTTGGAGTAGTTTCAAAAGAGAGATGTTCAACAGATCTTTTTTATGGTACAGATTATCACTCTCACCTGGGAACGAGAAGAGGAGGAATGGCTACAAGAAATAGAGAAGGTCATTTTTCACGGTCGATACATAATCTGGAGAACTCTCACTTCAGAAACAAATTTGAAGATGAACTCAAAAAATTTGATGGTAACTCAGGTATTGGGGTAATAAGCGATACGGACCCTCAACCAATGATTATTAACTCCCATCTTGGAAAATTCGCAATTGCCACTGTAGGAAAAATTAATAATATTGATGACCTTGAGAAACAGCTGATTGAGAGAGGAAGAAATTTCACTGAACTGAGCTCAGGTAAAACTAATCCTACAGAACTTACATCCATTTTAATAACAGAGGGAGACAATTTTACAGAAGGAATTAAAATTGCGCAAGATAAAATAAGAGGTTCTTCTTCAATTCTATTATTGTGTTCAGAAGGGATAATTGCATCAAGAGACAAATATGGCAGAACACCTTTGATTATTGGAAGGAGAGATGGTTCTACCGCTGTTGCTTCAGAAACCTGTGCATTTTTGAATCTTGGATATGAAGAGGAGTATTATCTCGGCCCCGGAGAGATTGTATTAATTACAGAAGATGGTTACAAACAACTCTCTCCTCCCGGAAAGAAAATGCAGATATGCTCATTTTTATGGGTTTACTATGGTTACCCAACAAGTTCATACGAAAAAATTAATGTTGACGATGTTAGATACTCCCTTGGATATTTATTGGGATCCAAGGATAAAACCGAGCTTGATATTTCATCTGCAATCCCGGACTCGGGCACATGTATGGCCATTGGTTTTGCATCCGGGAAAAAGATCCCTTACAGATGTGCAATTGTCAAATATACACCAACATGGCCAAGAAGTTTTATGCCATCTGACCAGTCTGTAAGAAACCTGGTTGCAAAAATGAAACTGATCCCAAACAAGAGCTTACTAAGAGAAAAGAAAATTGCATTTTGCGACGATTCAATTGTTAGAGGGACACAACTTGGTGATAATGCAAAAACACTTCTGGACTATGGTGCAAGAGAGATTCACATTAGAATTAGTTGTCCGCCATTAGTATATCCATGTCCTTTTTTGAATTTTTCTGCTTCAAGATCACCACTGGAATTAATTACAAGAAGATACATACTGGAGAAAGAGGGATCACACGAAGTGAACTTAGACCAATATTCCAATGAAAATTCAGGTGAATATCATGAGATGGTTGAGTATATTCGTAAGGAGCTGAAACTATCAAGCCTTCAGTTTAATACTATAACTGATCTGATTACATCTGTCGGACTCCAAAAGTCTTCTGTTTGCACTCACTGTTTTGACGGGACTAGTTTTGGATATTGAGAATAAATAACGTAAAATTTTGGCATTTAAGATTTTTAATTATCTTTGTTATGCACAAATAAAATTTCTTAACCTTATTCACTTCGGTTCTTATGAACATTTTTGTTTCAAGTTTGAGTTTCCGAGCTAAAAAAGAGGATTTAGCCGAACTTTTCGCACCATTTGGCGAAGTTACATCTGCCAGAATTATATTCAATCGCGAAACCCGCCGGTCAAAAGGCTACGGATTCGTTGAAATGCCTAACGAATCAGAGGGTAATGCAGCAATTGCGGCACTTAACGGTTCTGAGCATATGGGTAGAACAATCAATGTTGCTGTTGCAAACGAAAGGCCACCCAGAGAAGAATAGAAAATAT
>JASDTD010000018.1:0-30471 GCA_041441395.1 Bacteroidales bacterium
AAGGTAGCCGTACCGGAAGGTGTGGCTGGAACACCTCCTTTTTGGAGCTGTACTAAACGGAGAAGTTTTAACTCTCCTTTCACTCTAATGCTTTCTTTTTTCTTATACAGTCCCGTAGCTCAGTTGGTTAGAGCACTACACTGATAATGTAGGGGTCAGCGGTTCAACTCCGCTCGGGACTACTTAAAGTTCTTTAAAATTGGGAATTACATCACTGCTTCGCAAGTTTCACTTACTCAGCAGTTCTGTGTTTCCCCTTCCGTTCGGCAAACGACGGGGAAAAGAAAAGAGGAGGCTGCGCCTCCTGCAAATTTTTGATTCGCCTTTGAAAAGCAAGCTTTTCCGGCTCATCTGCAAATTTGACTTTTTCTTTTCTTTGCTGGTGTTTGCGCTCACTTACACGGGGAATTAGCTCAGTTGGCTAGAGCACCTGCTTTGCAAGCAGGGGGTCATCGGTTCGACTCCGATATTCTCCACAAAAAAGAGGTTGTCTTAAACAGACAGCCTCTTTTTTTGTGACTGAGTACTACCTCAGAGGAAAAGTGTCAAATAATTGATAGTTAAATACATAATGAATTTTACAAAAAGTTATAATGTGCAGATATATAAGTGTTTGACACTTTTCCTCTGAGGCAATCGTGGTGTCGTTGTGTCTACGACAAAAGCGACAGAGTGCTCTTTTCCCGGGATATGGATTCCAGGATAGATTAGTAGTCAATTTTAAATTTAATTTTTGCAACTGCATTGTGTATGGGGCTTGCACAATATGGAGGAGGGGGTAAAAATCAATCCAGAACCAGATATTTTGTTATGTTTCCAAAATGCACTATATTTGCAGCATAATAGAAATAAAATAAATGACCTTTCTTGAATTTAAGGATAAAATGTTTGATTTGGCATGCTTCAATATCTATCAAGTATATGCATGGCAGCCTAACTTTGACAGGAATAACCTTACCCGCTGGGTTAAGAAAGCATATCTTGTCCGGTTACGGCAGGGATATTTTGCTTTTTCAGAATATAAGTACAAGCCCGATTATTCTCTTTATTTTGCGAATCGGATTTACCGCCCATCATACATCAGCCTACATACAGCATTATCGTTCTATGGAATGATACCGGAGGCAGTGGTACAGCTTACCAGTGTAACATCACTGAAAACAGCTTCATTTAATAACGACTTTGGCGAATACTCCTATAAGAATGTCAAGGAGAGGCTAATGTTCGGGTACGAGTTGAAGCCAACAGCAGACAACCGCACCATACAGTTTGCCACACCCGAAAAGGCGTTGCTTGATTTGCTGTATCTTTATCCGTTCTATGATAGTGAACAGGAATTAGAAGAGTTGCGTTTGGATGAAGATTACCTGCATGATGATTTAAACAAGGATTTATTGATGGAGTACTGCACCAAGTTTCAAAGCAAGGCACTTAACCATCGGGTAAAACTACTTTTTAAGACTTATGATTTATGATACAGATTGAACAGATAAGAAATTATTTTCCGGCTCAATTCCGTGAAAACTCGAGTTTCGATAAGCACATGCTGAAAGAGTATTTACAATTGATGATTTTGGATTACCTTTCTTCTACTCCAAACATTCAAAAGATGGTTTTTATTGGTGGGACAAACTTGCGTTTGGTAAAAGGAATAGACCGATTCTCCGAAGATTTGGATTTTGATTGCAAAGATTTGTCGAAAGACGAATTTATTGAAATGACAAATGGAGTTATTCAGTTTTTGGAGCGTTCAGGATTGCGGGTAGAGGCAAAGGATAAAGAAAGTCCAAAACTAACGGCTTTCCGGCGTAATATTCATTTTCCCGAATTGTTGTTTGATTTGGGATTGAGCGGATACAAGGAGGAACGGTTTTTGATAAAGGTTGAAAGCCAAGACCAGGGAATTGTTTACTCTCCGGTTATTACGAATATCAAAGGTTGCGGATTTTTTTTCCCGTTTCCTGTTCCTTCTGATGGCGTATTATGCAGTATGAAAATTGCAGCTATGTTAGCCCGCGCCAAAGGACGGGACTTTTACGACTTGATGTTTCTATTGGCGCAAACAAAACCTGATTATGATTTCCTTTCAAAGCGTTGTGGAGTGCATAATTTGCATGAGTTCAAACAGGCGACATCAGAATTGCTGAAAACAGTTGATTTAAAGAAGAAGCAAAAGGACTTTGAACATTTGCTTTTCAATAAGGTGAATAGCGAGAAGATTTTAAGGTTTGAAGAATTTGTAGATTCACTTACAGCAGGGCAACAAAAAACAATGATCAAAAGCCATTCTCCTACTCCCAATATGACAATACTCTCTTGAACAGGGTGCTCTCTTCCCGGGATTGGGAACAGGCATCCAAAGATACTACGCTTTGGAGCTTCAGACTATATGATGCTTTCGAACGTCCCGTGATTTCCGGCGAGTGTATTATTCCCGGAGCCAGATCTTGTTCTGAGGCGAGGAATCGTGCCTTTCCTTCGTGGGAATTACGGCTCCATTTCATGTCGCCGTGATTCCCCTCTCGCTCGGCAAAAAAAATACTTCCTACGCTTCGTGGGAATTACGGCTCCATTTCATGTCGCCGTGATTCCCCTCTCGCTCGGCAAAAATGAGATTTGATCCCCAATATTTATAAATAGTAAAAATATCAAGCTGCAATAAAAAAAAGTAAAAGAGGGTAAGGGCTGCGCCCATTGCATCTTGCCGTACTGTGACTTTTTATGCAAGCATAAAAGTCACAATACAACAACCTGCCGCTTCGCGCTCTCTTTTACTTTTTTTTTGTTCAGGGTATTTGAATATTGGGGATTTTTATATCTTTGCACTCGCTTACACGGGGAATTAGCTCAGTTGGCTAGAGCACCTGCTTTGCAAGCAGGGGGTCATCGGTTCGACTCCGATATTCTCCACAAAAAGAGGCTGTCTGTTTAAGTCACCCTCTTTTTTTTGTGACTAACTACTACCACTGATGCTAAATTTCCAGCATTCTCTGAATTGATCTCCAGGCTCTCTCCCTCAGATTTCGCTCAACTTTAATTTCAGGTGCCTCATTTTGCAGGGCCAGCAGTACTTTTTCAATGGTGTTGCGTTTCATCTGTCCGCAGAGTGCACGGGGGCCGGCTGAAATATACTCCCTGTCGGGATGCATTTTCTGCATTTGGTGGATTATCTCTCTCTCGGTCATAATGACAAATTGTTTTTTCTCTGAGGCCGATATATGCTTAAGCATCCCTGCCGTTGAATAGAAGAAGGTCTGCTCCATTGCCAAGATGGCCGGATCTCCGGAGCAGTGGCTCTCCGGATGTATTAGTATATCGGCATCAGGATACCTTTTTGCCATATCTGTTATATCTTCAGATCTGAACCTTTCGTGTACGCAGCAGTCTCCCTCCCAGAGCTCCATATTGCGCCCGGTTTTAAGATTTATATATGCTCCCAGGTTTTTGTCAGGGACAAACAGTATCTTTTTGTCAGGGGGGATACTGTTTACAACTTTGAGTGCATTTGCCGATGTGCAGCAAATATCGGTATGGGCCTTAACATCTGCAGTTGTGTTTACATAGGAGACCACCACACCATCCGGGTTTTCGCCTCTCCACTCCTCAATATCCTCCCCGGTAATGCTTTCGGCAAGCGAGCAGCCTGCCCTGTTATCAGGAACAATCACCTTTTTACCCGGTGATATTATTGAGGCTGTCTCTGCCATGAAATTCACGCCGCAAAAAAGAATTATATCTGCATCTGTCCTTGCCGCCTCTTGTGAGAGGGCAAGAGAGTCTCCAAGAAAATCACTTATGTCCTGAATCTCAGGCCTGCTGTAATAGTGTGCCAGTATAACTGCGTTTTTCTCTTTTTTGAGCCTCTCAATCTCTTTCACTATGCTCTCTGTTGTCATCTTATCCGTTTATTTGTGTGGAACAATGTTCATACTTATATCCAGCGCTGTCACGGAGTGGGTAAGAGCACCCACACTTATGTAATCTACGCCTGTTGCGGCAACTCCTTTGAGCCTTCCTATTGTCATGTTACCTGATGCCTCTGTTTTGGCTCTCCCGTCTATAAGTTTTACTGCAGCTTCCATCATTTCATTGCTCATGTTGTCGAGCATAATAATATCTGCCCCTGCAGTTACTGCCTCTTTTGTCTCTTCAAGGGTTGTCACCTCTACCTCAACTTGTATGCCCGGAGCATAGGCCCTCACCTCTTTTACAGCTTCTGTAATTCCGCCTGCCACCTTTATATGATTATCCTTTATAAGTGCCAGGTCATATAGCCCCATTCTGTGGTTTGTCCCACCGCCTGCCTTGACAGCCATTTTGTCAAGTATCCTCATTCCGGGTGCAGTCTTGCGGGTATCCAGCAATTGTGTTGCTGTGCCTTCAAGCTCCTTTACATAATTTGAAGTGGCTGTTGCAATTCCGGACATTCTCTGAAGAATATTAAGAGCTGTTCTTTCCCCTGTAAGAAGTGCCCTGTAGCTCCCCTCAATACGCACAATAGAATCTCCTTTTTTAACTCGGCCACCCTCAGTTGTGGAGGGCAACCACCTTATATTTTTGTCAAATCTCTCAAAAACCATTCTGGCAATATAAATACCTGATATTACTCCATCTGCTTTTGCGGTCATTTCTGCAACAGCAAGTGTTGACTCAGGAACAAGTGAATTGGTGGTTACATCTCCCTTTTCAACATCCTCCTCAATGGCAAGGGTGATAATTTTGTCAATAAGATATTCGTTTCTCATAGTTTATTATGATTACCGGTATCAACAGGTGTTGTGAAGATCTCTCTCCCTCTCTGTTGAATAATATGGTGAATAAAGTTTTCATTCTCTTTTGGAAAATCCTCCCTGTAGTGACCGCCTCTGCTCTCCCTTCTCATCAGTGCCGATTTGATTATAAGTTCTGCTACAATTATCAGATTTTCACCCACCAGATCAAAGATTTCATTGTCCTCTCTTACATACATAATTCTTTCAGCCTCCAACCTGAATAGACCATTATGGAGCAGCTCCTCATTGCGAACTATCCCGGCATTTGTTGTAAGAATCCGCGCCACTCTTTTGCTTAGCTCTGCAAACTCGCCCTTTCTTGAATAATCTATTCGAAAGAGAGGTGTAAAATTTTCCTCACCGCTTTTTATGGTAGAGGGGACTGCATTTCTGCTCCGTTCAACAGCTCTGTATCCAAAAACAAGACACTCAAGTAGTGAGTTTGAGGCTAGTCTGTTTGCTCCCATAACACCGGTTGAGGCAAGCTCCCCGCACACAAAAAGGTTTTTCAGAGAACTCTCACCATCTGTGTCTGTCTTAATTCCTCCAACCATATAGTGGGCTGCGGGTGCTACGGGAATTCTTTCGCACATATTAATTCCCAAAGTAGAGAGTTTTGCGAAGATATTCGGGAACCTCTTTTTAATTTTCTCCGGATCTAAATGATTTAGTGTTAAGTAGACAAATGGCTCATTCTGATTTTGAATCTCTTTGTAAATGGATCTTGCCACAATGTCTCTGGGTGCCAGCTCTCCGTTTTCGTGGATGGCAGTCATAAATCTCTCACCTTTTATATTGACAAGATAAGCGCCCTCTCCTCTGACAGCCTCGCTTATCAGGTAAGTTTTTTCACTTTCGGTATAAACAGATGTGGGGTGAAACTGGATAAACTCCATATCGGCAATTTGACATCCCGCCCTGCAGGCGATTGCTATTCCATCTCCCACTGAAGTAGAGGGGTTTGTAGTGTGTGTATAGATTGCCGATGCTCCGCCTGTTGCAAGGATGGTAAAATCGCCTGTGAAAATTCTCTCCTTTCCGCTGTTCAGGTCCCATGTCCTTACTCCGCAGCAAATATCCTCAGATACTAATAACTCAATCGCTGCAAGGTTTTCAAAAATGGATATATTAGGATTTGAAGAGACCTTCTCAATCATAAAATCTGTGATCCTTTTTCCTGTTATATCACCTCCGGCGTGCAGGATTCTCCTTTTGTGATGCCCCCCCTCAAGACCAAGTGCAAGCTCTCCGTTTTGCATATCAAACTCCATCCCCTCATCAATCAACTCTTTTATCCTGTCAGGACCCTCATTTACAAGTATGTCAACAGCATTATAGTCGCTTAAACCTCTTCCTGCAATTATGGTGTCGTCAAAATGATATTCGGTTGCATCCTCTTCGTCTGTAACTGCTGCTATTCCTCCCTGAGCAAAGTAGGAGTTGCTCTCTCTTATGCCCGATTTGGTTATCAGAGCCACATTTCCATATCGGGAAGCCCTGTACGAGGAGTAGAGACCCGCAAGTCCGCTGCCTACTATTATATAGTCGTATTTAATCATCAGTTGGAAATGAATAACAAAATTACTCTTTTTATAGTTAAAAGCCGGTTTTTTGTACTTTTCGCCTCAAATAGGTATCTTAGCAGCCTCATAGTTTATGTTAAAAAAGGTTAAAAATGGTAAAAAGATTAACATGCTTTGTTCCATATCAGAACAAGGCTCAGGTGATTGAAACAGTCAAAGGACTTAAGGATGTAAACGCTACCGGCAAGATTTTTTTGCTTGCAACAGATGCATCGGCAGAAAAAGTTGAAGGATGCGAAATTCTGACAATTGACTCTCTTAAATCTACAGAGACAATAAAAAAAATAGCCCTTAACTCGGACTCTGAATATACACTTATATACCAGAAAGAGTCAACCCTTATGCTGGGTATGTTTGCAATGGAGAGGATGCTTAAGATAGCTGATGACACTCAGGCAGCAATGGTATATGCAGACCACTGGCAGATAATTGACGGAAAGAGAAATGCTAATCCTGTAATTACATATCAGGATGGTAGTCTCAGGGATGATTTTAACTTTGGTTCGGTGCTGCTTTACAGGACATCTCTTTTGAAAGAGGCTGCATCAGGGATGGATGTGAACTACAAATTTGCAGCTCTCTATGACTTGAGACTGAAAGTCTCTCAAAAGGGCAAGCTTGAGCATATAAACGAGTTTCTTTATACTGAGGCTGAAAATGATACCAGAAAATCAGGTGAGAAGATATTTGACTATGTTGATCCAAAAAACAGAGCAGTTCAAATAGAGATGGAGCAGGCCTGTACCCGGCATCTGAAAGATATTGGAGCCTACCTGAAACCTGAATTCAAACATATTGAATTCAATGAAGGCACTTTTGAATACGAGGCATCAGTTATTATACCTGTATTTAACAGGATCAAAACAGTAAGAGATGCTATTGCTTCTGTTCTTAAACAGAAGACAAACTTTAAGTTTAACCTGATAATTATTGACAACCACTCAACAGACGGTACTTATGAGGCAATCGAAGAATTTGCTTCAGATGAGCGTCTTATCCACCTGATACCTGAGAGGAGAGATTTAGGTATTGGAGGTTGCTGGAATGCAGGAGTTCACCATCCTAAATGTGGTAAATTTGCAGTTCAGCTTGACAGTGATGACATCTATTCTGATGAGAACACTCTCCAAAAGGTTGTCGATTCATTCTATGAGCAAAACTGCGCAATGGTAGTTGGGACATACATGATGACCAACTTTAATATGGAGATGATTGCTCCGGGAATAATTGACCACAAAGAGTGGACTCCGGATAACGGAAGGAACAACGCACTAAGAATTAATGGTCTTGGTGCTCCAAGGGCATTCTATACGCCTGTTCTTAGATCGGTTAATGTTCCTAATACAAGCTATGGTGAGGATTATGCACTTGGTCTTAACATCTCAAGAGAGTATCAGATTGGAAGAATTTATGATGTTCTTTATCACTGCCGCAGGTGGGATGGAAACTCAGATGCAGCTCTTGATATAGTTAAGATGAACGCCCACAATACATACAAGGACAGGATCCGTACCTGGGAACTTAAGGCCAGAATTGAACTTAACAAAAAGAGATAAGGAGCTGATGCCATATATAAATGCTACTGAAGAGTTATTCAAAGAGCAGCTTGCCTCCTGGGAGCAGGCCGGTAATAACTACAAAGCCCTGGAGGGGGTAATTGCAAAGGAGGTTCTTGTTGACGGCTTCCCTTTTAAAGTGCAGTTCAATCCCGCGAGGATAGTCTCATCTGCTGCAAAGGTTGATACAAAATCAATACAGGAGCGCAAATGTTTTCTTTGTGCAGCAAACAGACCACAGGTGCAGAAGGGTGTAGAGTATTTCTATAATAATGATAAAGATAACCCTTACACAATCCTTGTAAATCCTTTTCCGATTTTCCCCAGACACCTTACCATTCCGCTTGTTTCACACACTGATCAGTTGATATACGGCAGATTGGGTGCTATGCTGGATCTGGCTGAAAGGCTGGAGGGATATACCCTCTTTTATAATGGCCCCAAGTGTGGCGCCTCTGCACCTGACCACTTTCATTTTCAGGCAGGTAACAAAGGGTTTCTGCCCCTGGAGGAGAGATTGGAGGCTTTGGGCAGGGTATTGTTATATAAAACTGATTCTTCCTCTCTGTACATGGCCACGAAAGCCCTCAATGGTCTTTTCATTATCGACTCTTCCAATAAATGTGATGCTGAAGTTATTTTTAATAATATCTACTCATCTTTGGAGATGAAAGAGGGGGAGCCTGAGCCAATGATGAACATCTTATGCTGGTACAGTGATAATAGATGGATTGTCGCCATTTTTGCAAGAAGTAAACATCGGCCTTCGCACTATTTTGCAGAGGGTGAGCAAAATATACTCATTAGCCCTGCATCTGTGGATCTGGGTGGTGTGTTTATAACTCCGCTGGAGAAGGACTATAATAAGATGACTTCAGTGGAGATAAGGGAGATACTTTCAGAGGTTTGTATATCTTTTGACGAGACTGCAGCCCTGGCTAAAATAATCACAAATAAACTCCAGAGATGAGAGAACCAAAAGTGAGCGTAGGCATAATGTTTGAGCCGCGCATAGATTTCCTCTTTACAGGCAGTTACCTGTCAGGGGGCAGAACATATTCGGGTCTTCAAAGAGTAACCGAGAAAGAGGGCAAGGTTGAGTGGAACGGGAACCTTTATGACGAACTTCTTTTTGAGCCTGCTGATGAGATGAGGAACTCTTTTGAACTGAGAGGTGTGACCATTGGAATTAATTTTCACTGGGAGCGTAAAGAGAATCAGTCATTCAGAGGCTCTGTAATGTTTATTGCAGAAAACTCCAAAGTTACTGCAATAAATATCCTGGGGGTTGAGGAGTATCTGACATCAGTAATATCTTCTGAAATGAGCGCAACTGCCTCGCTTGAGCTGCTTAAGGCTCACGCCGTAATATCACGCTCCTGGCTACTGGCTCAGATTGATAAAAATGAGGAGATTACTGCTTCAGGATCTGAATACAATACAATGAAAGAGAGCGAAGATGAGCTTATCAGATGGTACGACAGAGAGGATCACACAAGATTTGATATTTGTGCTGATGACCACTGTCAGAGGTATCAGGGGATAACAAGAGCATCTACAGCAATTGTAAGGGCTGCAATTGAGCAGACCAGAGGAGAGCTTCTTATGTATAACAGAAGAATATGTGATGCAAGATACTCAAAGAGTTGTGGTGGTGTATTTGAGGAGTTCCACAATTGCTGGGAGGAGAAGGATATGCCATATCTTGTAAAACAGAGGGACAGTAAGTCAGAAACAGAGATTCCTGATTTGACCGTTGAAGAGAATGCCGGGAAGTGGATACTCTCTTCGCCTGAATCTTTCTGTAACACAACTGACAAAAAAGTATTATCACAGGTTCTCAACAACTACGATCAGGAGACAGTCCATTTTTACAGATGGGAGGTAAAGTACTCTGCATCTCAGTTGTCAGATCTTATAAAGAGAAGGTCAGGAACAGACTATGGTGATATACTGGATTTAGTTCCCGTAGAACGCGGAACATCCGGCAGACTGGTGAAGTTGAAGATTGTAGGTGCAAAAAGAAGTCGTATAATAGGGAAGGAGCTGGAAATCAGGAGAACCCTTTCAGAGTCGCATCTATACAGTTCTGCTTTTGTTGTAGAGAAATCGGGAGGTTCACCAGGTAAACCTGAGGAGTTCATCCTAAAGGGTGCAGGCTGGGGACATGGTGTGGGATTGTGTCAGATAGGAGCTGCAGTTATGGGTGAGAAGGGATTTAAATACAATGAGATTCTCACTCACTACTTTCCCGGAGCTTCAGTTGAAAAGAGATACCAATAAAAAATCTGTAATATGAGCAATAAGAAGAGATCTCCCTGGGCATGGATTCCATCCCTCTATTTTGCACAGGGTCTGCCATATGTGGCTGTGATGACAATATCAGTCATCATGTACAAAAGATTGGGAATATCAAATACAGACATTGCTCTGTACACAAGCTGGCTCTATTTGCCATGGGTAATAAAACCCTTCTGGAGTCCATTTGTAGACCTGCTTAAAACTAAAAGATGGTGGGTGGTAACTATGCAGTTGCTGGTTGGTGCCGGATTGGCCGGAATAGCATTTACAATCCCTGCAAGTGATTTCTTCCAGTGGTCGCTGGCAATTTTCTGGCTTGTGGCGTTTAGTTCCGCAACTCACGATATTGCAGCTGACGGATTCTATATGCTGGCCCTAAATACACATGATCAGTCACTTTATGTAGGTATCAGAAGTACATTTTACAGGGTGGCTACTATTGCAGGTCAGGGACTGCTAATTATAGTTGCCGGAGCTTTAGAGAGTTCAACCGGGCTTAAACCATTACAATTACAGGTGGTTGCATCTCCTGAATACTCTACTGCCGTAACACTTCCGCAAAGTGACTCTGTATTAAAAGCATCTGAGGGCAATACGGCAGTAGTTGACGAGTATTTTTTTACCTCTTATCCTGAGGTTGTTGAATTGGGTACTAGCGGAATAAGAGCCGATTCTGTAGCGATGTTAAAGGCTTTTGCTGTTGAACACAACACTTTGAATGGTTTTACAGTTAAAGAGGAGAGTGCCACGGAAAAAGGCAATAAAGAGGAGAGCTGGTGGAGCAGAAGTGTAGCCGGCCCTCTTGGTAACTTTATCAGAGATAACTTTGGAGAAAAGATAGAAATAGCAGAAGTTAATAGTTATACAGGAGCTGCTAAGCTGGTTGAAGTGAGACTATCAAAAGCACCTGCTACGGGTGAAAAGATGATTCTAAATACAAGACTGGACAGAGGAGACAAGAGTCTGTTTTTGCCATATGGAGAGAGACTTGAATTCACTGAAAATAACTGGGATAAACCTGCATATATTTTAATACAGGCCGATTCAAAACTTGACCATAAGGCTACGGCTCAGTTTGAAGGGATATCAGGTAATATTTCATTTGCATGGTCTGTTACATTTTTTATTCTGGCAGGTTTCTTTGTGGCAGTTATGCTTTATCACAGATTTATTCTTCCCAGACCGGAAAGTGATAAGGCTGCAAAACAGGTTACAGCCGGAACGATTTTTAAAGAGTTCTTTGAAACCTTTGCCTCATTCTTTAAGAAAAAACAGGCATGGGTTGCGATAGCCTTTATGCTGCTGTACAGATTCCCGGAAGCGCAGCTTGTGAAACTAATCTCCCCATTCCTTCTTGATCCTAAAGAGGTAGGCGGACTTGGTCTTACAACTGGTCAGGTGGGTCTTGTTTATGGAACTGTAGGAATAATCGGCCTTACTTTAGGCGGAATTATCGGAGGTATTGTGGCTGCAAGAGGTGGTCTCAAGAAGTGGCTCTGGCCTATGGCATGGAGTATCTCACTTACTTGTGCGACATTTGTTTACCTGAGTGTTTTTCAGCCGGATAATTTATTCATTATAAATCTATGTGTATTTATTGAGCAGTTTGGATACGGATTTGGTTTCACTGCTTATATGCTTTATATGATATACTTTGCTGACGGAGAGCATAAAACTTCGCATTATGCAATATGCACAGCATTTATGGCCTTAGGTATGATGTTGCCCGGAATGGCAGCCGGCTGGTTACAGGAGCTGATAGGTTACAAGCATTTCTTCTACTGGATAATGATCTGTTGTGCTACTACAATTGCTGTAACGGCATTCATTAAAGTTGATGCCTCATTTGGCAGGAAAGAGGCAGCAAAGAGCTAATTATTAATTCAAATTAATTACAATTATGAAATTTCTAAAATTAATTATACCGGTAATTCTCCTTGCACTTCCTCTTACAGGAGTCTCCCGGAATATTAAAACCGGATTAGAGGTTCTCAAAGCCTCAAACTTTAAAATTCTTGAGGGCAAAAGAGTGGGACTTATAACAAATCCTACAGGTTTTGACAACAATCTCAAATCTACCATTGATGTTCTGCACGAGGCAAAGAATGTTAAACTGGTTGCTTTGTTCGGGCCTGAGCATGGTGTGAGGGGAGATGTTCATGCCGGTGACAAGGTCGAGAACATGACAGATGCCAAGACCGGACTTCCTGTTTTTTCACTCTATGGTAAAACCAGGAAAGCCACCCCTGAGATGTTAAAGGATATTGATGTACTTGTATATGATATTCAGGACATAGGGAGCCGTTCATTTACCTATATCAGTACAATGGGTCTTGCAATGGAGGCCGCAGCAGAGAATAATATTGAATTTGTTGTTTTAGACAGGCCTAATCCGCTTGGAGGGGAGAAAGTAGAGGGCAATCTTACAGAGGATGGTTTTATCTCTTTTGTAAGTCAGTTTAAGATTCCTTATATATATGGTCTTACTTGCGGCGAGCTGGCAGTGATGCTTAACGAAGAGAATATGCTTGGTAAAAAGTGCAAACTCTCAGTTGTTGGGATGGAGGGGTGGAAGAGATGTATGACATTCGATGAAACAGGGCTTCAGTGGGTTCCTTCATCACCTCATATTCCTCAGCCTATAAGCGCAATAGCCTATCCAATTTCAGGAATTCTAGGAGAACTTGGCTATATGTCTATTGGTGTTGGCTATACAATTCCATTCCAGATGTTTGCTGCCGAGTGGGTTGAGGCAGAAAAGCTAGCAGAGAGGCTCAATAGTTATGAGTTGCCTGGATTGATCTTCCGCCCAATGCACCTTAAACCATTTTACTCTGTGGGAGTTGGTAAGAATCTCCAGGGTGTTCAGGTTCATGTTATGGATTATAAAAAGGCAGCACTCTCAGATGTTCAGTTCTGGGTAATGCAGGCTGTTGCAGAGCTGTGGCCTGAGAAAGCTGTTTTTGCAAATGCCGGCGAGGGTAGGTACAGAATGTTTGACCAGGTTTCCGGCAGTGATCAGATAAGACTTCGCTTTTCAAAGAGACATAAATTTGAAGATATAAAAGAATACTGGTACAAGGATGTAGAGTCATTCAGAAAACTATCGCAAAAATACTACCTCTATAAATAACATAAGGTAATGATAAAAAGCCGCATCCAAACAGGAATGCGGCTTTTTTTCTATTTTATGCCATATACACTATGATTATGAATAGACAAGAATCAGAAACAGATCTTTAATCTGGACAAACCATCCTCAACTCTGGCTCTATTTGTTCCAATATTCATCCGGAAGAACCCCTCTCCCTCAGATCCAAATGCAAGTCCGTCGTTCAGCCCAAGTTTTGAAATATTCAGGAGGCGGTTTCTCACCTCTTCGTGAGTATATCCTGTTTTACTGAAATCCAGCCAAAGAAGAAATGAACTTTGCGGTTTAATGAAGGTGACTTCAGGAACCTCTTTTTCAAGAAAATCATAGGCGAAATCTATGTTCTTCTCAAGATATTTTATTAGCTCTGCAAGCCATTCTCCACCATCTTTATATGCTGCAGCCATGGAAACATGGCCAAAAAGGTTACCCAGATCAAGGTGGAATCTTTTAAGTTCTCTGTTATAACTTGCCATCAACCTATTTGATGAGGATACAATAACTGAATTAAGCATTCCTGCCACATTGAATGTTTTACTTGGGGCCATCGCAGTAATTGTATTATCCGCAATCTCTCCGGACATAGTTGCCATAACTGTATGCTTATTTCCGTAAAGTGACAGATCGGCATGGATCTCATCAGAAAAAATGATTGTGCCGTATTTGCAGCAAAGATCCCCCATCCTTTTAAGCTCTTCCGGGCTCCATACCCTGCCTAGCGGATTATGGGAATTGCAAAGAATGAAAAACTTGACTCCATCAGCAAGCTTGTTCTCAAAATCTGCCCAGTCAATTTCCCAGCCACTCTCTGTGTTTACTAAAGGACTTTTAACAAGTGTGCGATTATTCTCAATAACAATTGCATGAAATGGCGGATAAACAGGAGTCTGAATTAGAATTTTATCCCCCTTTTCAGTTAGTGCGTTTATCGCGAGTGGCAAGGCTGCGACTATTCCGGGTGCAGATGAAATCCACTCTCTTTTAACACTCCAGCTGTATCTGCTCTCTACCCATTCAATGAATGAATCCACAGAATCGGCAGAGCGAAATCCATATCCGTATACTCCATGTTCAGCAGCATCTCTTACCGCTTTTAAAACGGCAGGCGCCGTTTTGAAATCCATATCGGCAACCCACATAGGAAGTATATCATCTCTGCCAAAGACTTCAGTCAAAGAGTCATATTTGACGGAGTAGCTTCCCCGCCTATCTATCTGTTCGTCAAAATTATACATAGTTTTCTATCTGTATTTTACAGCTGTTCCGGCAGCTGTAACCATTAGCATTGAACCTCCTACTGTCTCGTAGTCAAGGTCGATAGCAATTATCGCATTGGCTCCCATAGCAGTAGCCTGTGCAGTAATCTCTTTCAGACACTCCTCCTTGGCCTCCTTTAATACCTGTTCATATGAGCCTGATCTTCCGCCAACTATATCCCTGATACCGGCAAGGAAATCGCGAATAATATTAGCCCCTATTATTGTCTCTCCGGAAACAAGTCCGTAGTAATGTTCAATTACTTTACCCTCTATTGTGGATGTTGTTGTTAATAACATGATTTGTTGAATTATATTAATTACTTTTTAATTTCTTTTGAGTATAGTGAGACAAGGTTAATAATTACCTCTGTTGCTTTCTCCATACTCTCTGCAGGGATATACTCAAACTTACCGTGAAAGTTATGCCCGCCTGCAAATATATTTGGACAAGGGAGACCCATAAACGAGAGTCTGGCTCCGTCTGTTCCACCTCTTATTGGCTTAATTTTAGGTTTTATACCAGCCATCTCCATAGCTGTCACTGCTTTTTCAACAATGTGATAGTGCGGTTCCACCTGTTTTCTCATGTTATAGTACTGATCTTTGATTTCAAGAGAAAAAGTACCATCTCCATACTTCTTGTTTAGAAAATCAACGCACTGACTAATCAAAAACTTTTTTGACTCAAATTTATCAAAGTCATGATCTCTTATTATATACTGAATATTAGCTTTTTCAACAGTCCCGTCAAATCTGATAATATGAAAAAAACCTTCGTAATCTGTTGTATATTCAGGCCTTTGATCTACAGGAAGCATTGAATTAAGTTCAGCTCCGAGTATTATTGCATTAATCATCTTATCCTTAGCATAACCGGGATGAATATTTCTTCCCTGAATAAAAATCCTGGCAGAGGCTGCATTGAAGTTCTCGTACTCCAATTCACCAATCTCGCCACCATCGAGAGTGTAAGCAAACTCTGCTCCAAATTTTCCCACATCAAATTTATCAACACCCCGCCCTATCTCCTCATCAGGAGTAAAGCCGATTTTTATAGTCCCGTGACTGAATTCCGGGTGGGTCATAATGTACTCAGCAGCAGTCATAATTTCTGCTATACCAGCCTTATCATCGGCTGCCAGGAGTGTAGTGCCGTCTGTTGTAATTAAAGTCTGCCCTTTGTACTTAAGAAGTTCTGGAAAATCTTCCACCTTCATTACAAAGCTCAGCTCCTTATTAATAATAATATCAGAGCCATCGTAGTTATTTATAATTTGAGGCTTTATGTTTGCCCCTGAAGCATCCGGAGCACTATCCACATGGGCAATGAAACCAACAGAAGGAACATCGCTCCCCTTGGGCAGATTTGATGGTATTGTTGCCATAACATAGCCCCACTCATCAAGTTCAGCATTTATTATACCCATCTCCCTCAACTCCTTTACCAACAATCTGGATAGATCCAGTTGCTTTGAAGTGCTGGGTTGACTCTCTGACTCAGGATCGGATGCTGTGTCAATTGAAATATATCTCAGAAATTTCTCTAAAACTTTCTCTTTCATATTTAAGTGTGTTGTTATACAAATTAATTTACCATGCCTTTATAAAATGAGCAGGCTGAGACCCATAACAGCCATGCCGGCTATGACACCAATAATTGCAGGGTGGTGCTCCCCGTATTTCTCGGCTGTAGGCAGCAGTTCATCAAGTGAGATATAAACCATTATACCTGCAACTCCTGCTAAAATTACCCCCATAAATGATTCGTGAAAAAAATATGAGAGCATAAAATATCCAAAAACAGCACCCAGAGGTTCTGCAAGACCAGAGAAAAGCGAGTTCCAGAAAGCCTTTTTTCTGCTCTTTGTCGCATAATAAATAGGAATAGCAACAGCAATACCCTCAGGAATATTGTGAATACCAATTGCAACAGCTATTGTTGCACCTAGAGCAGGATCATTCATTGCACTTACAAAGGTTGCTATTCCCTCAGGGAAATTGTGAATGGCAATAGCAAAAGCTGACATAAACCCAAGCCTCATCAACCCTTTGTCTCTGTTTTCTCCGTTAACTTTTGTGATAGATAAATCCCCCGGTTCGTGAGGGTTTTCATAAGAGGGCACAAGGTAGTCAATGATTGCAATGAGGGCTATTCCTCCAAAGAATGCAATAAGTGCATAAAAGTTACCGGGCTTTTCACCATAAAGAGTTCCCAGTTGTTTCTGTGCATCAGGGAAGAGTTCAACAAGAGATATGAATATCATTACTCCTGCTGAAAATCCAAGCGAAGCAGCAAGAAATCTGGGTGAAAACTTCCTGTACAGAAGTACAATACCGCTTCCAATGGCTGTTGAGAGACCTGCAAATAGCGTAAGCGCAAAAGCGGTTATGTAGTTTCCTTCCATATCAGATTATATAATTAGTCCTCTCTTTTGGCTCTGAGACTGTCCCAGGCCAGATAGAATATTATAAGAAGATACATTCCAAGAGCAAGAAGCTCTCCTCCGTTTGATTCCATCCAATCTGTGTTAAGCAGGTTTATTCCTCCAAAACGAAGCACTGCACTTACAACTCCCATAAGGGCACCACCGGCAATAAAACCTGATGCAAGAAGAGTTCCCCTCTCTTTACGGGCGGTATTAAGAGTTTCATCTTTGCTTCTTGTTGAGACGAACCAGGCAATGGCACCACCCGCAAGAAGAGGAAGGTTGAGCTCAAGAGGTATGAACATACCAAGAGAAAAAGCAAGAGCAGGAACCCCAAACAGAGTGAGGGCAATTGAAATAATTGCTCCAATCCCGTAAAGAAGCCAGGGTGCTCCGCCACCCGACATCAGAGGTTCTATTACTGCTGCCATAGCATTGGCCTGAGGGGCAACCAGTGCATGTTCTCCAACAAAACCATATGTTTTATTAAGAATCATCATAACTCCGCCTACGGTTGCTGCTGCTACAAGTGTTCCAAGGAATTTCCACTGTTGTTGTTTTGCAGGGGTGGTTCCAAGCCAGTAACCAATTTTAAGGTCAGTAATAAAGGCTCCGGATACAGAAAGAGCAGTGCAGACAACACCTCCGATAATCAGTGCTGCTGTCATCCCGGCTGTACCTGTAAGGCCGCTTGCAACCATAACTACAGAAGCCAGAATTAAAGTCATAAGGGTCATCCCGCTTACAGGGTTAGTCCCAACAATTGCTATAGCATTAGCAGCAACTGTTGTAAATAGAAATGCAATAATTGCAACTACCAGCAGTGCGATGATTGCGTGGAAGAGATTGTTAACTACACCAAAGTAGAAGAAAATGAATGTTGCTGCCAGAGCAACCATAATACCTATTGCAATAATCTTCATAGGGAGATCGCGTTGTGTTCGCAGTGTTGACTTCTCTCCCTTTGCACCACCTGAAAGCTCCTTTGCAGCAAGACCAAAAGCCGATTTTATAATGCCGGAGGATTTAATAATTCCAATTACACCTGCAGTTGCTATACCCCCAATACCAATATGTCTGGCGTATGTTCTGAAGATCTCTTCAGGAGACATATTTCCAACAATGGTTGTCAGGCCTGCATTCATCAGGTCTATTACCTGATCTCCAAAAGCAAGATTCATCAAAGGTATGATGACAAACCAAACAAGCATTGAACCCAGGCTTATTATAAAAGAGTATTTAAGTCCAATTATATACCCAAGCCCCAGTACTGCGGCACCAACATTTATCTTGAAAACAAGCTTGGCTTTCTCCGCAATAGTCTCTCCAAAAGGGAGAACTCTTGATGTGAAAACCTCAGACCAGAGACCAAAGGTAGAAACCACAAAATCGTAAACACCACCAATAAGTCCGCTTATTAGAAGAAGCTTGGCCCCCTTTCCGCCTGTCTCGCCACTGACAAGCACCTGAGTTGTAGCAGTAGCTTCCGGAAATGGAAACTTACCATGCATCTCTTTTACAAAATATTTTCTAAAAGGAATCAGGAAAAGAATCCCCAGTACTCCACCAAGCAGAGAGCTCATGAAAACCTTTGCAAAGTCAACAGTAAGCTCGGGATATTTTGCCTGAAGAATGTACAAAGCAGGCAGGGTAAAGATTGCTCCTGCCACGATTGCTCCTGAACTTGCTCCAATTGATTGTATAATAACATTCTCACCAAGAGCATTTTTTCGTTTTAGAGCTCCTGAAATGCCTACAGCAATAATTGCTATAGGAATAGCAGCCTCAAAAACCTGTCCTACTTTAAGACCCAGATATGCAGCAGCAGCAGAAAAAATTATTGTCATTAATATACCCATTGAGACAGACCATGGGGTTACCTCCGGATATGATTTCTCCGGGGACATAAGTGGTTTGTACTCTTCTCCTTCCCGTAGCTCTCTGTATGCGTTTTCAGGCAGCCCTTTTGGTTTGGTTTCCTTTATTTCCATAATAAGTTTCAGTTAATCTTTCAAAGATATGAAAAATATAAATTATTCTTTTACCTTTGCGACCCATATGAATATTACAGGCAGTCATATCAATTTAAGCAAAAAGCACAGACACGTCCGACGATGTGCCCAAGTGGCCTTAAAACAATCTGCTTAAGATTGCCGGAAGGTTTCTGACCTTCATATTAACCCCAGTATCCACATTTTTTACATTTTACACCAGAATGAGTGTCAGCATTGTAGTGGCCGATTCGAGCCATACTGTGTATGCAGAAAAAATCTGCGAACTAATGTATATATCTGCGCAAGAGCGCGGTACAGGTATTGCCAGAAGATCTCCTGAATATATCGCTAAAAAAATGAGTGATGGAAAGGCCATAATTGCCATTGAGAATAACGAGGCTGTAGGCTTTTCATATATAGAGACCTGGAGCCATAGCAGATTTGTGGCAAATTCCGGCCTTATTGTAGCCCACTCCCACAGAAATACAGGATTGGCAAGGAAAATTAAGGGACGAATTTTTAAACTCTCCAGAAAACTTTATCCGGGTGCAAAAATATTCAGTATAACAACCGGTCTGGCTGTTATGAAGATCAACTATGAACTGGGATTTCGCCCGGTTACATTCTCTGAACTTACGGACGATCCTGATTTCTGGAAGGGCTGTGAAGGATGCAGAAATTATGATATACTCCAGAGGAACAACCACAAAATGTGCCTCTGTACAGGATTGCTATTCGATCCGGGCTATAAACCGGTGAAGAGCTCTCCGTTAGGAAAAATTGTTTCACTTTTCTCACTATAAAAATGTTATCCAGGATGAAAGAAAAAGTTGTATTGGCGTTCAGCGGCGGGCTGGACACATCGTTCTGCGTTCCTTACCTAATTAATGAGAGGGGACTTGAGGTTCATACCGTAATGGTTAATACCGGAGGATTTACAAAAGATGAGGAGCAGAAGATAGAGGAGAGAGCGCTCACACTGGGAGCAACATCACACAAAACTATTGATGCTGTTGAGGAGTATTATACAAAAGGGATAAAATACCTGATTTTTGGAAATGTACTCAAAAACGGAACATATCCGCTTTCGGTAAGCTCTGAAAGAATCTTCCAGGCGCTTGCAGTGCTTGAGGAGGTTAAGAAGAGAGGAGCTAAATATGTGGCTCACGGAAGTACAGGGGCCGGGAATGATCAGGTTCGCTTTGACCTTGTATTTGAGGTGATGGCACCGGGTGTTGAGATTATTGCACCCATCAGGGAGCTCTCGCTTACAAGAGCTCAGGAGATAGAGTATCTGGCAAAAAATGGCTGTGAACTTTCATGGGAGAAGGCAAAATATTCAATCAACCAGGGTCTCTGGGGAACAAGCGTCGGAGGTGTTGAAACTCTTACTGCAGAAGGTTTTCTGCCGGAGAGTGCGTATCCCTCTCAGCTTAAAAAAAGCGACTCTGTAATTGTTAAAATAGGATTTGACAAGGGAGAGCCTGTTTCACTTAACGGCAAATCACTTTCACCTGTTGAGGTAATAAGGGAGCTGGCAGTAATTGCCGAATCCTATGCAATTGGCAGGGATGTCCATGTGGGCGATACAATAATCGGCATAAAAGGGAGAGTGGCATTTGAAGCGGCTGCACCAATGATAATAATAAAGGCGCATCATCTTCTTGAGAAACACACACTTACCAAGGGTCAGCTCTACTGGAAAGAGCAGCTGGCAGGCTGGTACGGCCAGCTTATGCATGAGGCTCAGTACCTGGATCCTCTCGCAAGAAACATAGAGAATTTTCTTGAAGACACGCAATCCTCCGTAACCGGAGAGGTCTCTGTAGAGCTTCGTCCTTATCATTTTTCAATACTTGGCTGTAGTTCAAAATATGACCTGATGAACTCTGCATTCGGCCAGTATGGCGAAATGAATAAATCATTCACTGGTCAGGATGTTATCGGCTTTACTAAGGTACTTGCGAATCCTCTTAAAATTTACTATTCAGTACATAGAAATGATTAAGGTAGCAATAGCAGGAGCGACAGGATATACAGGAGGTGAGCTTATAAGAATTTTGCTTAACCATCCTGATGTTGAGCTTAAATGGCTGATAAGTACAACTTCAGTTGGGGAGAGTGTTTCAAGTCTCCACAGAGACCTTACGGGAGAGTGTAACCTTAGCTTTACTGATAGCATGGGCGATCCCGATGTCCTTTTTCTGGCTTTGGGTCATGGCCTTTCCAGAAAATTTCTCTCTACAGCAAAAATCTCAGGAGAGTGTAAGGTTATTGATCTTGGAAATGATTTCAGACTGGATGGGAAGTGGGGAGAGGAGCAGTTTGTTTATGGATTATCTGAGCTGCTATACGAAGAGATCTCCAGAGCTAGATTTGTTGCAAATCCCGGCTGTTTTGCAACTTCAATAAATCTTGCCCTTGCTCCACTTGCTCAAGCCGGACTACTCAAAAATGAGTCTCATGTTCATGCAATAACCGGGTCAACGGGAGCGGGGAAATCACTTTCAAGCACATCACACTTCAGCTACAGAGAGAATAATATATCAATTTATAAGCCATTTACACATCAGCACCTGGCTGAAATAGGGATGACTCTTGACAGATTTGCAGGCATGAGGGTTCCGGCAGTAAATATGATTCCACTAAGAGGAGATTTTACAAGAGGAATTCTTGCAAGTATTTACACTGAGATTGATGAATACTATGATGCAGAAACGATAAAAGAATTATTCAAAAAAAGATACTCAGCTTCTCCTTTTGTAATTATATCAGAAGATGATATCAGTCTAAAGGAGGTAATAAATACTAACAAGGCCATGCTTCATATTGAGAGACATGGAAAGTATATACATATAACATCAATAATTGACAACCTTCTCAAAGGAGCCTCGGGACAAGCGGTTCAAAATATGAATATTATGCTGGGACTTCCTCAGGAAAAAGCTCTCAAACTAAAGGGAATTGGATTTTAAAAAGATGAAAAATTTTGAAGTTTACAAATTGTGGCCGGTTGAGCTAACAAGGGGAAAAGGAGTAAGATTATGGGATAAAGAGGGAAAAGAGTATCTGGATATGTATGGCGGGCATGCAGTTATATCAATAGGTCACTCTCACCCAAAATATGTTTCAGCCATCTCAGATCAGGTTGCTAAACTTGGTTTTTACTCCAACTCGGTTACTAACTCTTTGCAGAGTGATTATGCAGCGAAGTTAGGAGAGGTATCAGGCTGCAACGATTACTCTCTGTTCTTATGTAACTCCGGTGCAGAGGCAAATGAGAACGCAATGAAGCTGGCATCTTTTCAAACGGGAAAGAGCAGGATTCTGGCATTCAAGGGTGCTTTTCACGGAAGAACTTCAGGAGCCGTTGCTACTACTGATAATAAAGCAATAAGGGCCCCTTTTAACAGAACTAATAAGGTAACATTTATCCCTCTGAATGATATCTCCCTTGCTGATAGAGAATTGTCAAAGGGGGAGTACGCTGCTGTAATTATTGAGGGGATACAGGGAGTTGCCGGAATAATAATGCCTGATGACAGATTTCTGACCGATTTAAGAAGACTTTGTGACAAACACAAGGTTATGCTTATTCTGGATGAAGTACAGAGCGGGTGCGGAAGAACAGGGAGGTATTTTGCACATCAGTATTCGGGTATAAAACCGGACATGATAACAGCTGCAAAGGGAATAGGAAACGGTTTCCCTGTGGGAGCAGTTCTTATCTCTCACAAAATTGGAGCGGTGGCAGGTATGCTTGGAACCACATTTGGCGGGAATCATTTAGCATGCGCAGCAGCTCTGGCTGTTCTTAATGTTATTGAAGAGGAGAATCTTATGGATAATGCATTGACGATAGGTGAACATATTTCACAAGAGTTAAGCAGTTGTAATTCGGTAGCTGAAATACGGGGAAGAGGCCTTATGATAGGGATTGAACTAAAGGAGGGTTATGAAAAGATTAAAGAGAGATTGCTTTTTCAGAAGTGTGTCTTTACTGGCTCTGCAGGTAGTAATGTGATCAGAATTCTTCCTCCGCTTAGTATTACTATAAAAGAAGCAGATGAATTTATTACAGCATTTAAAGAGCTTGAAAAGGAGATACAATGAGAAATTTTACAAAAGCAGGTGATATCGGCAATTTGGCACATGCCCTTGATCTGGCATGGGATGTAAAAATAAACCCGTTAGCAGATAAAGATTTGGGAAGAGACAAAACCCTTCTTATGATTTTCTTTAACTCTAGTCTCAGGACTCGCTTAAGCACTCAGAAGGCGGCCATGAATTTAGGGATGAATGTTATTGTTCTTGATATTAATCAAGGAGCTTGGAAGCTTGAAACTGAGATGGGGGTTATAATGGATGGTGATAAACCCGAACACATTCTTGAAGCTATTCCTGTGATGGGTAGCTATTGTGATATTATTGGAGTAAGATCTTTTGCAAATCTTCAGAACAGAGAGTCGGATTATAGTGAGGAGATAATTAACCAGTTTATAAGGTTATCCGGTAAGCCCGTGTTTAGTATGGAGTCAGCAACCAGACACCCTCTTCAGAGTTATGCCGATGTTATTACTATAGAGGAGTACAAGAGGGTTCAAAGACCTAAGGTGGTTCTCGCCTGGGCTCCTCATCCGAGAGCCCTGCCTCAGGCTGTTGCAAACTCATTTGCAGAGTGGATCAATTGTACTGATTACGAATTTGTGATTACCCATCCGCAGGGTTATGAATTGTCCCGGGAGTTTACGGGTAAAGCTAAGATAGAGTACGACTGGCGCAAGGCATATGAGGGGGCGCATTTTGTTTATGCCAAAAACTGGTCTGCGTTTAGCGGAGATAATTACGGGAAAGTTTTACATATGGAGAGATCCTGGACTGTTGACAGTGAAAAAATGGCAATTACAGATGACGCTTTTTTTATGCACTGCTTGCCTGTAAGAAGGAATATGATAGTAACTGATGAAGTAATTGACTCCTCCTCATCAATTGTTGTTCACCAGGCCTCAAACAGAGTAGTTTCTGCTCAGGCTGTTATAAGAGAGATTCTAAGAAATATTTAAAAATTGACCAGATGAAAGTCCTTAATGTTGTAAAAATTGGTGGAAATGTTGTTGACAATCCGGAGGCTCTGGAAAGGTTTCTCATTATGTTCAACAAAACGGAGGGGCCAAAGATACTTATTCACGGGGGAGGCATACTCGCCAGTGAAATGTCAGAAACTCTCGGGATTAAAACTGTTATGAAAGATGGCCGCCGAGTAACAGATGCTGAGACATTAAAGATTTGCACGATGGTTTATGCCGGATGGATAAATAAAAGCATTGTGGCAACTCTTCAGAAAATTGGCTGCGATTCTCTCGGTCTTTCCGGGGCTGATGCCGGTTGTGTACCAGCTAAAAGACGCTCTCCTGAGCCGTTTGATTTTGGTTTTGTGGGCGATGTCAATCCGGCGGAGGTAAATTCCGGATTCATAAGTAGCTTGATAGGAAGAGGTATAACACCTGTTTTCTGTCCTGTAACTTATGAGAAATCCGGGAACCTGCTTAATACCAATGCAGATACAATGGCCTCATCAATAGCAATTGCTATGTCCCATCATTACTACACCAGATTGGTTTATTGTTTTGAAAAAAAGGGTGTCTTGTATGATCAGGCAAATGAAGAGAGTGTAATTCCGCTGATTAATACTGAGGGTTACAACAGGCTAAAAAAAGAGGGTGTAGTGACTGCCGGTATGATTCCCAAGCTGGATAATGCCTATTATGCTTTAAAAAAGGGGGTATCTGAGGTTTATATAAAGGAGTGGACTGCCATTGCTCATAAGGCTGGAACAATGTTAAAACTCTGATGGAAGATACTCTTTTAAGTCAGATTACTGCAAAAGCAGCAGGATTGCTGAGGGAGATGGTCTCAATTCCATCTTACTCAGGAGAGGAGGATGTTGTATCGGATTTGATAACGAAAAAGCTTGAACAGGAGGGTGTTGATGTGAACAGGGCAGGCAATAATCTGTGGGCACTTGCTTACCCTTATAATCCAAACACTCCTGTGTTAATGCTGAACTCTCATATTGACACTGTAAGGCCATCTCAATCTTACACATTTGATCCGTTTGACTCATCTTCAGATAATAGTGTAATCCGAGGTCTTGGCAGTAATGATGCGGGTGCCTCTGTTGTAAGTATGATAGAGACATACTTATATTTCAGAAAAAATGTTTTGCCATTCAATTTATTACTTGCAATCAGTGCCGAGGAGGAAAATTCCGGTCCTAACGGGATGAAGATGCTTTATCCCCTCTTACCTCAGGCTGACTGTGCCGTAATTGGTGAGCCGACAAAAATGGAGACAGCCATAGCAGAGAGAGGTTTGATTGTTATTGATGCTACTTCAAGGGGTGTGAGCGGACATGCTGCAAGAGATGAGGGTGTCAATGCAATTATGATTGCTCATGAAGATATTTCTAAATTAGCTTCATACAAATTTGACAAAGTATCACCTCTGATGGGAGAGGTGAAGATTAGTGTAACAAGGATAGAGGCCGGAAGAGAGCACAATGTAGTTCCTGACAGATGCACTTTTACTTTGGATATAAGACCCAACGATCAGTATACTAATGAGGAGATATTTAATATTCTTGAAGATTTGCTTAAAAGTGACCTGAAACCAAGGTCGCTTGGGAACAGGTGTTCAAAAACGCCGGATGGTCATCAACTTATTGGGTGTGCCCGGAGATGCGGATTTCCAATATATGTATCACCCACAACTTCTGACTGGATAAGAATACCACTCCCCGCAATAAAGATGGGGCCAGGTGATTCCAGTCGCTCTCACAGGGCCGATGAGTATGTCACAGTTGAGGAGTTGCGGGAGGGGATAAAGGGTTATGTGAATTTCATAAACAATTTAAATCTTAAGAGATGAGTTTACTTTGGAGCAAAGGGAGTAATCCTGACTCAAGAGTCAGTGAGTTTACTGTTGGTAAAGACAGAGAACTGGATTTGCAGATGGCCGGATTTGATATTGAGGGATCCATAGCCCATGTAAATATGATTGCATCAATTGGCTTGCTGCCGGATGACGAGGCTGCTCTTCTTGTTGAGGAGCTTGAAAAAATGGCAGATGATGTTAAGGGAGGCTTTTTTATTCTTGAGGATGGAGTGGAGGACATTCATTCTCAGGTTGAGATAAACCTGACAAAACGGGTAGGAGAGATAGGAAAAAAAATTCACTCAGGCAGATCCAGAAACGATCAGGTACTTGTAGATATTAAGCTATTTCTTAAGAGTGAGATAAAAAGAGTCCTCAAACAGACAGATCTATTATTTGATACACTAGTCTCACTTAGTGAAGAGCATAAGGATTTTCTGATTCCTGGCTACACACACAGCCAGATTGCCATGCCATCATCAGCAGGATTGTGGTTAGGCGGTTATGCCGAGACTCTCTCAGATGATCTCTGGCTCCTTCTGTCGGCCTGGAATATAGCAGACCAGAACCCGCTGGGATCTGCTGCCGGATATGGCAGCTCATTTCCCCTGGACAGGGAGATGACCACTACTCTTCTTGGATTTGGAACTATGCATTATAACTCTGTTGCTGCCCAGATGAGCAGAGGGAAAACTGAAAAGAGTCTGGCTTTTGCGATATCTTCAATTGCTTCCACTTTGAATAAACTGGCCTCTGACTCAATACTTTTTATGAATGGTAATTATGGCTTTATCTCATTCCCGGATGATGTTACAACGGGGTCAAGCATAATGCCACATAAGAAAAATCCTGATGTATGGGAACTTATAAGAGGGCATTCCAACAGGCTGCAGAGCCTGCCCAATGAAATAACTATGATGACCACAAACCTTACTCACGGTTATCACAGGGATTTTCAGCTCCTGAAAGAGGTTTTGTTTCCCTCAATTAAAGTTGTTGTTGACATTATTGAGATGACAAATTTTATGCTCAAGAAAATGATAATAAAAAGGGATATTCTGGATGATAAAAAGTATGACTACCTCTTTACTGTTGAAGAGGTCAACAGGAGGGTAATATCGGGGACCCCTTTCAGAGATGCCTACAGGGAGGTGGGTGAAGAGGTTAATCAAGGCCGATTCATGGCTGAAAAGAGAGTTGCCCATACTCACGAAGGGAGTATAGGCAACCTGTGTAACGAACAAATAATAGTTAAATTTAAAACAATTGTCTCTATGTTTGGAAAGTAAAAAATTTTAGAATCCAAACGAGAATTCATATTTGCCAAACAACAGGAATGCAATTGCTAAAGTCAGGATAATATTAAATGTTTGAGCAATAAGGAATGCGGCTGTGTATCGGTTGTTCTCCTTCCCAAACACTTTTCTGAAATCGGTTTCAAGCCCGATGGCAACAAATGCAACGGAGAAGAGGGTCTCTCTAAGAGCTTTGGCTGCGCCGCTCAATCCCTTCGCTGTAGCCGGCTCTAATAGAAAGCTGAAAACAACAGATGCCAGCATAAACCCGATTACAAATTTTGGAAACCTGTCCCATATTACTGATGCAGATGGTCTTAACTCCTTATTAGTTCCTTTCATTGACCAATAAATTGAAATAGCAAATGCGGCAACCCCCAAAAGTGCATTTTGAGAGGCTTTTATTATAACACTTTGTGATTCAGCAATATCTCCCAGGAATTTTCCGGAAGCAACAACAGCGCCTGTTGTGTCAATAGTACCCCCCAGCCATGCTCCTGCAACCTCTTGTGTTAATCCCATAAGCTTTGCAAGAAAAGGCATTAAGTACATCATCGGGACAGCTACAACCAGAACCAGAGAGACAACAAAAGAGAGTTTCTTTGAATCACCCTTCATTGCACCGCTTGCAGCAATTGCGGCTGATACCCCGCATATTGAAACAGCTGTTGAGAGGAGTACACCCATCTCCTTGTCAATACCCAGTTTCTTTGAAAGCCAGAAAGAGAAGTTCCATACCAGTAAAATAACAATTATTGCCTGAACCATTCCCAGAGAGCCTGCCTTCATTATCTCCCCGAATATTATAGTTGTGCCAAGAACAACAAGACCGGCCTTTATGAAAAATTCACTTCTTGCCGCCGGCTCCAGCCATTTTGGCAACCCAAAAACATTTCTTATTAGTAATCCAATTGCAACAGAAAAAAAGACAGCTTCAAAACCAATCTGTTTTATTGGTGCAAGAGTACTTATATATTGAGCAAGAAAAGATAATCCGTAAATAAAGATGAATGAGAGCGGGAACCATCTCATTTTAACATCAAGGAGCTTAAGCCCAATATAGCTCAGACCAAAGATTATCACGAATTTTGTTACTTCAAAAGGGACTTTGGCAAACCAGTCAGGGTATCCCTCAGGGAACTGATACTTCACCTTGCCCAGGGATGGTACAAAAATTACAAGAATAACAAGAATTGCACCCATAAATGTAGCAATCCAATCCTCATTCTTGAATTGCAAGAAGAATTTTTTCATATAAGTAAGTTTAGTGTTTGTTTACTTCGACAAGTACAAATATAATTTTATTATTTAAATAGTAAAACGGTTTACTAATTTAAAAATAAAAAACTCCTCTTTTTCAAGAGGAGAATTGGGTTAAGGTTCTCTTAATCTTAGTCCGGCACTCTCCTTAACAGCTTTTTTCCAAATATCTGTATATCCCGGAAAATCGGGTGCGGGAGGTATTTTGTCAGAGTGGCCATTATTTTTAAATGAACCGTCCGGATTTTGTTTTTTTGTATTACCATCCATATATTTAACCAGAAGATATTCATCCAGTTTTTTCCATTTATTAAAGAGTTCGTTTGCTGAGTTTACTGAAAAATCAGTTGTAAGGGGAGCGATTTTCTCCGGACTCTTTTTTAAAAATTCTGACGCTTTTTGATCTGTCTCAGCTACTCTCTTCATCATCTCTTTTTCATGAGTATCTATTATTGATCTAACTTCTGTTCCTATATGGTTGTATCTGAGATAGGCAAACTGAGCAATTCTGTTTGTTATCCAGAACATAGAGGTAGGGGAGTACTCCAGCATTGAGCCATTTCCGAGTCTGTAGTTATCCGAAATAGCAGTAGATGAGGTGTATACAGGGGTTAGCGGAGATGTGGCGGCATCGTCAACTGCAAACCAGAATATGCCTCCTATCTGATCAGGTATATTGGGTCTCGCCTCTCCCACAAACCAAAAGCCGGTCTGCTGTGTTGCGATAGCTCTTTCATTTATATATTTCTCTCCGTCAACCTCGAATCCCATTGGTCTCCATCTGTAAGGCAGGGCATTTCCACCCGCACCTATATCTTTTGTCATATCCATAGCTGTACCCTCGTAGTGATCTCTCATCATATCGGCTACATCCTTGACACCCAATTTTCTCTTGGCTTTAACATAAAGAGGCATTCTGTTTTTAAGATTATGTCCAAGTGCGTAGTCCAGATATTTACTCATATCCTCCTCTGCATATCTGTTAAAGAAGCTCCATACCCTTGCGTCACATCCCCTGACTGTTGCTCCATCTGCAGGACCATATGTATCGGCAAAACTGAACTCTTCATCGCCTCCTTTGTACAACCCCTGCTCTCTGGCGTGAGTTATTACATCCGGTGCATACAGGCAATTTTCCGGGTCGTTTTTTGGAAATGTTGTTATCCTTGCCTGGTTTGCATGACCTGAAATATATCCGTCAGGTATTCGAATAGCAACCCAGACAGCTCCTTTGTTAATGTTTTTCCCGTCAACCACTTTTGGAGCCTTCCCTATTATCTCAAGAAACCAAACCTCACTCTTATCTGCGATGGATATTGATTCTCCTGAAGATGCATAACCATATTCATTAGCAAGAGTTGTTATCACATTTATTGCCTCCCTTGCAGTTTTAGCTCTTTGCAGAGAAATATACATAAGTGATCCGTAGTCAACTATACCCTGAGGATCATATTGAGACTCCAGACCGCCCCAGGTTGATTCACCTATAACAACCTGATGCTCGTTCATATTACCAATTACATTATATGTTTTTTCTGCCTGAGGAATTTTGCCAAGATACCTCTCCTTTCCCCACTCATATATATCAAGCGTGGAGTTTTTCTGGTATCTGCTTGCAGGATAGTGTACAAGTACACCATATCTGGTGTGAGAATCAGCAGAGTAGCTTACCATGTTGCTTCCGTTAACAGATGCCCCGGATGTTATTAAAAGATTTGTACAGGCAAGGCCGGAATAGGCGCTAAGAGTTATAAAAGCTAATAATGCAACGATTTTCTTCATATTTTCATAAAATTTGGGCTAAGATAATAAGAAATTCAATTCAAATTTTTTTGGAGAATTGAAAAAAGTCCCTACCTTTGCAGCCCGTTTGAGAAAAAACGGATAGTTCATTGACATTTTGAGAGAGATAATAGAGGTAAAGAAAAGAATTAAATATAA
>JASDTD010000019.1:0-30302 GCA_041441395.1 Bacteroidales bacterium
CCTGTACCAAAACCTGAAGCTTCGTTAACCATAAGAGGGGGCTGAACCTCTGTATAACCCGCTTTTGTGTTAACATCCAGAAAATATGAAATAAGTGCCCTCTGTATCCTGGCTCCTTTACCCTTATAGACAGGGAATCCGGCTCCGGTCAATTTCACGCCAAGGTCAAAATCAATAATATCGTATTTCTTTGCAAGTTCCCAGTGAGGGATAGCGTCAACAAGATGAGGTAAAGCCCCACCCTCTTTTACATTCAAATTATCCTCCGCGCTCTTTCCTGCCGGCACAGATGAATGGGGTAGATTTGGCAGCTGAACCAATAACTCATTTAACTCATCGGCAGATCTGTTCATTCTCTCCTCGAGAGATTTTGACTCCTCCTTTAAAGAGGCAACCCTGCTCTTGGCAACCTCGGCCTCATCTCTTTTACCGGACTTCATAAGAGCTCCAATCTCCTTCGCAAGTGTATTCTGTTCCGAGAGAATATTGTCAAGTTCTGTCTGTGAATTCCTTCTTGCAACATCAAGGGTATTAATTCTCCTGATAATTTCAGCAGCATCAAAGTTTTTTACACGCAGCCTCTCTGTTACATAATCAGGCTGCTCTCTTAAAAGTCTAATGTTTAACATAGGGTTAAATTATTGAGGCATCAAAGTTATGAAAAAAAAACAGACCGACTTAATTAATAAGTCGGTCTGTTCATATAAAAAATCAGTATTAAGCCGGGCTAATAGCACCTACAGGGCAAACATCTGCACATGAACCGCAATCTGAACAGATATCCGGATCAATTTTATAGATATCGCCGGGAGAGATAGCTTCAACCGGACACTCATCAATACATGTACCGCAAGCGGTGCAATCTTCTGAAATTTTGTAAGCCATTATTGAAAATGTTTGAATTGGTTTATTATTTGCAAAGATATAAAAAGGTTGGAACAGAACAAATACAAATGTATCTTTGTTGTCTCAACCATAACAGGAAAGAGAGATGAGAGTAATAAGAATTTTCAGACCATTTGCCATTCTTGTACTGCTCTTGTTTACATTGACATCTGCAGCACAGAACAACATAAACGGCATTATTGAATTCAATAAACAGGTGCACGATTTTGGCGACATAACGCTAAGTTCTGGGAAGCACAAATACTCGTTTACATTCAGAAATGTTTCAAAGATACCTATTGTAATACAGACAGTAATTTCATCCTGTGGCTGTACTACTCCTGTATGGACCAGAAACCCCGTTAAACCGGGCGAGAGCGGGAAAATAGAGGTGACATTTCTTAATGACCAGGGCCCATATCCGTTTGACAAAGCTCTTACGGTATATGTGAGCGGGGTAAACAGGCCAATTATACTAAGAATTAAAGGGGTTGTCCACGAAAAGGCCAAATCACTCTCTCAGCTTTTCCCATATAAGATTGGAGAGCTCTCCTTCAGAGGCAGTTTTGCCGATATCGGTCAGATTGCACAGGGGGATACAAAGAGGGAGAGCATAACAGTAGCAAACACCGGAGGAAGGCCATTAAGAATAGGGTTCACAAACCTACCCGACGGACTCAGGATGTCTGCAAATCCCGCAATACTAGGCCCGGGCAAAAAGGGTGAAATTAATATTGAACTTGACACAAAAGCAGAGAAGAGGTGGGGATCTGTGAACCTCTCAGGTAATTTAGTCCTGGACGGAAAGATTATCTCCTCACCAAAATTTGAGGTAAGGGCAAGAATACTTGATAACTTTTCATCTTTGACAGATGATGAGGCGGATCAGGCACCTCTTCCAATGACAGAGAACAATGTGTACGCTTATGGTACTGTTAAGTCCGGGACAAAAATTCAGCACACATTTGAGATCCGCAATCTTGGCCGCAAACCACTTACTCTCTACAAGTACGAATCTAACTTTGAAGGAGTTTCTGTCACACATCCCTCTACCATAGCTCCCGGTGCCTCCGGTAAAGCCGTAGTAGTAGCGATTACCGGCAGTGAGACCGGAGACAAACTCTATCAGATAACTTTTATAACCAACTCTCCAGGAAGACCGGCCTTTAGCCTTCTCCTCTCAGGAGCAGTAATAAGATAACGAGATTTGAGATGCAGGATAAGAACCACATAAATCACGACAGTGCACTTATAGTAAACGAAGGGATAGAGCAACCCCCTATTGTTAACCCGTATATTGGTAACTTCTACAAAAAAAACAGAGTTAAAAACCTCTCCATTGATGAATATGTTACCGGAATCCAACAGGGCAATATTTCCGTTCTGAGCCAGGCAATAACACTTGTTGAGAGCAACAGGCATGAACACAGGATAATGGCGACAGAGATTCTTGAAAGATGCCAGACCCACAAAAATGAATCAATGAGGATCGGTATCACAGGGGTTCCGGGAGCCGGGAAAAGCACCTTTATTGAGGCCTTTGGAGGCATGATCACCTCTTTGGGCCATAAACTTGCAGTCCTGGCAATTGACCCAAGTTCTGAAAGGAGCAAGGGTTCCATTTTAGGCGATAAAACCAGGATGGAGACACTATGCTCAGACCCCAATGCATTTATCAGACCAAGTCCCAGCGGAGGATCTCTGGGCGGGGTTGCAAGAAAAACAAGAGAGAGCATTGCACTTTGTGAGGCAGCCGGATTTGATGTTATTTTTATTGAGACAGTAGGTGTAGGGCAATCAGAGACCACAGTCCACTCTATGAGTGATTTCTTTTTACTTTTAATGCTTGCAGGGGCAGGAGATGAGCTTCAGGGTATTAAAAGGGGGATTATGGAGATGTCTGACCTTATTGCCATTACAAAGGCCGATGGTAGCAACATCGATAAAGCCACTTTGGCAAAAGCTCTCTATTCAAATGCTCTTCATCTTTTTCCGCCATCTGAGTCAGGCTGGATTCCTACAGCATTGACATCATCCTCAGTTACTAAATCAGGATTAAAGGAGATTCTGGAAAAAATTACAGAGTACTTTAAAATGGCAAAGGAAAACGGATATTACTATAAAAAAAGGAAAGAGCAATCCCGGTTCTGGATGTACGAAACAATTAACGAAGGACTCAGAGAGAGATTCTTTGAAAACAGGGAGGTCCTCTCCAGACTCTCACATTACGAAGCTGAAGTTATGGAGGGAAGACTGGGATCGTTTGCCGCCGCTGCAGAATTGCTTAATATCTACAAAAACAATATATGAATATAATATTTGAGGCTCTTAAAAACAGCATCCTGATTACCGGACTTGTTATGGTAATGATGCTGCTCATAGAATACATCAACATTCGCTCACATGGAGAGTCATTTAATAAACTAAAAAAATCCCCAGTTAAGCAGGTGTTTCTGGGAGCTCTGCTTGGGCTTATTCCCGGATGCATTGGTGGTTTTGCAGTGGTATCACTTTTTACCCATAATTTACTCAGTTTTGGCTCACTTGTAGCAATGATGATAGCATCATCCGGAGACGAAGCTTTTGTAATGCTGGCAATGATACCAAAAACAGCAATTTTTCTGTTCATCATACTGTTTATTATTGGAGTTGCAGCAGGAATTATAGTCGATAAATTTTACAAAGGAGACAAAAGGCCATTCGAGCCTGAGGAGTTTAAACTTCACGACGAGTGTTGCCACGAAAAACATGACCACTCTGAACACCACCCTGTAAAGGAGGCCAAAAGGAGTATGACAAGGGAGAGGATTATTATAATGGCAGGTATTGCTGTTTTTATTGTAGCAGTTTTCGCAGGGATACTTGAACACGATCATGAACTCGACCATGGTCACTCTCACCATAGTTTTGATATTTTCTCAGAGAGGTGGATGAATCTGCTTTTCGCAGGTGTGAGTATTTTTCTCCTGTTTTTAACAGCCAGAGCCGGAGACCACTTTATAAGGGAGCACCTCTGGGGACATGTTGTAAAGAAACACTTTAAATCAATATTCCTGTGGACATTTGGTGCACTTTTGATCATTCACTTTGGAATGCAGTTTCTTGATGTTGAAAACTGGCTGAGAGATAATATAATTCTTATGATTCTACTTGCTGTTCTCATAGGGATTATTCCTGAATCGGGGCCTCATATGGTATTTATAACACTTTTTGCAGGTGGTCTGATACCATTCTCGGTACTTCTTGCCAGCTCCATTGCCCAGGATGGCCATACAGCACTTCCTCTTCTTGCAGAAAGCAAAAAAGGCTTTGTACTCGCCAAAGCCATTAATATTACTATTGGATTCGTTATAGGATTAGCAGTACACCTGGCCGGGTTTTAAACCGGCCGGGCAATCCCCGCTACTCTCCGTTCATAGAGATTAAAAACTCCATATTATTATCTGTTCTCAACAGTCTCGTCTTCATAAACTCCATAGCCTCCACAGAGTTCATGTCAGCAAGATAGTTTCTAAGAATCCAGATTCTGTTAAGAGTCTCTTTATCAAAGAGAAGATCATCTCTTCGTGTGCTGCTTAAAGTTACATCAACAGCAGGGAATATCCTCTTATTTGACAGCTTCCTGTCAAGCTGAAGTTCCATATTACCGGTTCCCTTAAACTCCTCGAAAATAACCTCATCCATTTTCGATCCCGTCTCTGTAAGAGCAGTAGCAATAATAGTCAATGATCCCCCATTTTCAATATTTCTGGCAGCTCCAAAGAATCTTTTTGGTTTGTGAAGTGCATTTGCATCCACCCCTCCGCTGAGAACCTTTCCTGATGCAGGCTGAACTGTATTAAAAGCCCTAGCCAGACGGGTAATTGAATCTAAAAGAATTACAACATCATGTCCGCACTCAACCAATCTTTTGGCTTTCTCCAGCACAATGTTGGCAACCTTTACATGTCTCTCAGCAGGTTCGTCAAAAGTAGAAGCAATAACCTCCCCCTTTACACTTCTCTGCATATCTGTAACCTCTTCCGGCCTCTCATCAATAAGCAAAACAATCATATAAACTTCCGGATGGTTATCAGCAATAGCATTTGCAATATCCTTCAGAAGAACTGTCTTACCGGTTTTTGGCTGAGCTACAATAAGACCACGCTGTCCCTTGCCAATTGGAGCAAACAGATCTACAACTCTTGTAGACATGTTATTATGACCATTTGATGTTATATCAAACTTCTCTTCAGGGAAGAGAGGAGTGAGAAAATCAAACGGAACACGATCTCTGATAAATTCCGGACTTCTGCCGTTTATCTGTTTTACCTTAACAAGAGGAAAGTACTTATCTCCCTCTCTTGGTGGTTTTATATCACCTGTAAGTGTGTCTCCGGTCTTCAGCCCGTAAAGTTTTATCTGTGACTGTGATACATAGATATCATCAGGAGAGTTCAGATAATTGTAATCAGAAGATCTTAGAAATCCATAACCATCCGGCATTATCTCAAGTACTCCTGTAGCCTCGACCTCACCCTCAAACTCAATCTTTGGTCTTATCTGGTTCTCTTTTGGTTTTTTATCTCTTGTGTCTATATTATTTGCCGGACTTTGTTGCTGACCCTGTGCCGGCACTTGAGTTGTCTCAACATCGGATTTTTCAATATTTTTTTCCGCTTTTACAATTTCAACAACCGGAGCGGCATCCTCTTTTACAACCTTGTTGACAAACTCTTTTACAGTTTTTGGTTTGTTACTCTCCTCTCTGATCCCCTTAGTAACAGCAACAATAGCTGCGATCTCTGCTTCTGATACTACAGTAGCCGGCAGAACCTTAGGCTCTGACTCAGGAGCTCTCTTTCTTGCAGGTCTTCCTCTCTTCTTCTCCCCTTTGGAATCGTCTCCCTTTTTAGCCGGTGTATTCTGAGCAGGAACAGAAGGATTTGGCTGAACTACAGCGGGAGTATTTTCCGGAGCAGATACAGATACAGCTGAAGGATCAGCAGGTGCTGCCTTTACAGGTGCATCAGCAAGCGGTTTCCGAGGATTATCATCTCTCTTTTTAGGCCCCTTTTTGTTCTGTTTTTGATTATTTATTTGTGGTTGAGTTTTTTTGACTATTAAAGGAGCACCGGACTTGCTACCCACCCTGGCCTGCTCATCCAATATTTCGTATACAAGCTCCTCTTTTGTAAATTTTTTGAAATTGCTCAACTTTAGCTCTTCAGCTATTGCAAACAGATCTTCCAGACCCTTATTGCTTAACTCTTTTATGTCGTACATTAAATTTGATTGGGAATAGTATTGTGGATTTATCTGAACCGTAAATCACCCGAATTCTCTGCAAATATAGATAAATTCTATAAAATCACAAAAAAAGTGGAGATTAAACTCCACTTTTCAAATTACTTTGCAGCTACCACATCGGCCTCAACAAGACCCCCTTTAGGAAGACCCTTTACAGCAAACGCTACTCTTGCAGGAAAGGGCTCCTTAAAGAATTGTGCATAAACTTCATTCATTGTTAAAAAATCTGCCATATCTGTAAGATAGACTGTCGTCTTAACTACATTTTCAAAACCATAACCGGCTTCATTAAGAATATAGCCAATGTTCTTAAATACCTGAACACACTGCTCCTTTACCCCTCCGGGTACAAACTCACCCGTTGCAACATCTATAGGAAGCTGTCCTGATACATAAAGGAACCCATTAATTTCAACCGCTTGATTGTAAGGGCCTACTGCTTTGGGTGCAGCAGGAGAAGATATAATTCTCTTATTCATAATTTATTTAATGATTAATAGTAAAGTTAGAATAATTATTAGAAATTATCCCAATAACTTGAACCTTTTTTAAACTTGAGTAAATCTGCCAGAGCAGATGCGTTTGCGCTTATCCTGAAGCTCCAGCTCTGCCATTGTCCTGTAGGCACCCACGATACTGACATATTAAAGCAGTGAAGATCATAGGATGCACTTAGCTGAGTTGTTGTAAGAGTGAATTTTGATAAGTCTACATTGGTATTTATATTAATGTTAAACGCCTTTGTAAGTCTTATCTGCCCGGATAAGCCAAGAGTCTGAGTGTGCTGATGCAGCGTTTTAAGACTCTTCTCTTCAGAATTGTACTCATACCTCCTTCCGTATGAATAGTTGTAATTAAAACTTAATGTCCAGGGAACAGAGGGATCAAGATAATAAACCCATCCTCCCGGAATATACTCCCCGGTAACAGGGTGGTGATAAATTTTTGTATAATCTCTCGGCTCTGACTTAACGCCACCAAAAGTATCACCCTGAATATTCTGGGTTGTGTTTTCTCCGGGGAATTTTCTTACTCCACCCTTTCGCTCACCCTTCCCTGATAATTGATACGAGAGAGTCATACTTGCATTTTCCATTCTGGCAATCTTTATCCCTCCCTCCTTTACAATATTGAAAGTATTCATTACTCTTCCCCTCTCATCCACTGCATAGGGATTTAATGAGGCATTAGCACTAAGACCCAGCGATCCGAAAATCGTCGTGTTCATATTAACAGAGATAGTTGACAGCTTAAGTGAATCCGCCAGGAAATTATAAGAACCCCCTATTGCAAGATTGTCAATAAGCTTGAGTTTGGTTGTTCCCGTACCTGTAGTATCATCAAGATTTCTGATTTTTGCCTCTACATTATTCCCCACAGAAAAATTCAATGATGCATTTCTTCCCGGAGTTGGGGGTGCATAAGTCATCCCCTCGTAACGATTATAGTTTACAAGGTGCTGAATACCATTATCATCAACATAATCAAGCACTCTGTATCCATTTGCCGGTGTTCCCAGTTCCGGCCTGTAGCTCAATGAGATCTGAGGTGTTACCATATGCCTTATGGCTTGTAGTTTCCCCTTAGTTCCAAAGTTGAACATGCCATACAATCTTGTATTCATTGAGAGAGAGGCCGAAAAGTCCTGAGTAAGTCCAAAATGGCTGAACATTCTGGAGACACTGCTCTCTACAATCTTCTTCTCCTCGTTATAATATTTATCATTAGTCTGAAAATACCAGTTCATACCATAATTAACCCCAGGAGAGAAGTTTATATATTTTAACAGAGTAAATGTAGGAAGGCCAATAGAGAAATTATGCTTCATACCACTTCTGAACTGAGAGAGGAAATCCGGGGAGCTGAAATCTTTTAATTTAAAATTGACTTTATTATCAAATGTAGTATTATAGCTGAATGTTACAGATTCGTAAAATTTCTCCTTACCTACCCTGTCCCTCTTCTTAAAAGGATAAATTCTGTTCATAGTCAGGGTGAAATTGGGAACTGTCAGTGCATAAGAGCTGTCCAGAGAGTTCTGACTGTGTAAAAGATTTAAAGAGAGGCTGAATGGTGAATCAGCAAATGTCTTTGAATATGAGATTGAAGAGGATACCTGATTTTGAAGGCTCTGTTGAACATCAATTGAATTAAACCTGTTGTTCAAAGGTGTGGAGAAGTTCACAGAGGCTCGGAATGATGCACCGGGCATTGATTTTGAATCCTGGGAGTGGCTCCACCTGACAGAGAAGTCCTTCGACTGAAAAAAGTCTGTGCTTCCTCTTTCACCGGTTTGGTTATTTGAATAGTTAACAGAAAAATCCCCGTTAAATTTATACCTCTTTTTATATCTTGCAGTTAACATAGCATTCCAGGAACCAAGGGAGTAAATATCTCCAGTTATTGACACATCAAAATACTCGCCTATTACAAAATAATATCCAAGCCCTTTCAGGCCGAATCCTCTCGCAGCCTCCTCCTGAAAAGAGGGAATCAGGAGACCTCCCGATCGTTCCGGTTTTTCAGGGACAAATCCAAACGGAAGGGCAAGAGGAAGAGGAACATCCTCCAGAACCAGGTAAGCAGGACCAAACACTGTGGTTCTTTTTGGTTCTGTAACAACTCGTACTTTTGTCATCCTGAGAAAAAAATGTGGATGCTCGTGATCGCATGTAGTATATTTACCGGGTGATATATTTATAGAGTTGTCAGCCATTTTCTTTATATTGTATCCATGTAGAAAACCCTCCGACTCCTGAGTGATCATATTTGTAATTCTGGCCTTGCGGGAAGCAAAATTATAGTATACCTTCTCCATCTCGTATTTACTGTTACCCTCAGTAAGCACCGGCCGTCCGATTACAGCGCCTGTACTATCCTTAATCCCGGTTGCAAAAACAGTTCTGGAGTCAAGATCATACTCCATATATTCAGATGTCAGTTCAATATTTTCGTAATTAACCTTTACATCACCATAATAGTAGATCATCTTTCTTCCGTTTCTAAAATCCTCAACAACAGAGTCCCTTGCAACTGAAAAAGCAGGAAAGTCAACCTGTTTCTTGACTGCAAGAGTGTCTGATTTAACTTTAAGGGTGTCTGTAATAGTCTTAAGAGTGTCTGGTTTCAAAGACTGGCCCTCCGCCTTTTGACTAAACATCAACAACCCCAAAACGGCCAGAATGGTATAAGTGATTCTCTTCAAAAACAAAATAATTGCTACTTTTGCAAAGTGCAAATTTAAATATTAATCAACATAAATAATGCTCTTCAGAATACTTTTGATCTTTTTTTGCCTGACCCTTCAGCTACATTCATATGCACAGAGCAATACCCGGGTTGCTATTAAGAAAGTTGTGATTGATCCCGGCCATGGTGGTAAAGACCCCGGAGCAGTAAGTATTAACAAAAGACACAGAGAAAAAGATATAACTCTGTCTGTATCACTGATGCTTGGAAAGCTCATTAAAGAGTCATATCCGGATGTTGAAATTATCTACACACGCTCTGCCGATATTTTCATACCTCTTGATAAAAGAAGCGATATTGCCAATAAAGAGAAGGCAGACCTCTTTATATCCATACATGTAAATTCTGCCAGGGCAAGAGCAGCATCCGGAACAGAAACATTTGTAATGGGTCTGGACAAAAGCAGCTCAAATCTGGAGGTTTCAAAACTTGAAAACAGTGTGATTATACTAGAAGGAGATGATTACCAAAGTAAATATGAGGGATTCGATCCTGATGTTCCTGAATCATATATAATATTTTCACTTCTTCAGAACTCCCATCTCGAACAGAGTCTCTCTTTTGCCTCTCTTGTTCAGGAGAATCTCTCAAAAGGGCCTGTAAAGATAAACAGAGGAGTTAAACAGGCAGGGCTTGTTGTGTTATGGAAGACAACAATGCCTGCTGTTCTTGTAGAACTGGGATTTATTTCCAACAGCAATGATATGGCAATTCTTGTTCAGCAAAACAATCAGCATAAGATGGCAAATGCAATCTTTAACGCCTTTTCCAAATATAAAAAGATATATGAGGGGGAGAATACATATACAGTTCCTGCCTCTCCTGAACCGCGACCAAAACCCGCTCCTCAAGTCCCGGATACTGTTAAAAAGGAGGCAGTTAAAGAAGTATCGGATTTTTACTCAATACAGTTGCTGGCTGTTACAAAAACACTTCCCAAGGGGGCACCTGATTTAAAAGGTATTAATGATTACGATTTTAAAAAAATAGGTGCATTCTATAAATATCATACAGGCAAATTCACAACTCAGGATGAGGCATCAGAAGCTCTGAAAATAATCCGAAAAAAATTCCCTCAATCCTTTATTATCAGGATTGAGAATAATACAATTGTACCATTGAAATAAAACAAGATGAAAATAAAACTAACAAAGGAACAAAAGACAGGACTCTTTGCTCTGGTAACATTAATTGCAACATATTTTCTTATTAATTTTCTAAAGGGGCAGGACTTCTTTAATAAGAATAATATCTATTTAGTAGAGTATGAAAATGTTGAAGGCCTTACCCCAACCGGGCCTGTTTTTTTCAAAGGGCACAAAATAGGTACTGTAGAATCAATTGAATACATAGAGAAGAGCGGAAACTTTATTGCAAAATTTAAAATCAATGCCCGGTATCCTATACCATCAAACTCGGTTGCTATGATATACTCGGCAGACCTTCTGGGATCAAAAGCTGTTAAAATTGTACCTGGTGATTCTCCGAAGCTCCTTGCAAACAAAGACACACTTGCATCAGGAATTGAGGCCGGGCTCGTTGACATGCTGGTTGCTGAGATTCTCCCTCTAAAAGACAGTATTTCTACCCTGCTCACCTCTCTTAACACTACAGTAACAGGAATAAACCATATCCTTGATCAGGAGGGACAGGCAAATATTAAAGGTATAATTACCGGGCTCAACAGAACTATCAAGAACTTTGAGATAATTTCAGCAACTCTTGGAGAGAGCACTCCGGAAATTGAATCTGCACTGGAAAATCTAAAAAATCTCACTGCTAAACTTGATAACGCAGCAGAACCACTTGGGACAACTATCGGAAATCTTTCAAAAATTACAGACTCACTAGCAGCAGCAGATTTATCCGCAACAATCGGATCTCTTAAAATGCTGCTTGACGATATGAGAAATCCGGCGGGGTCTCTCGGCAAGCTAATGACAACCGATTCGCTCCACACATCAGTTAATACTTTGGTGAAAAACCTGGATGAGCTAATAGAGAATATCAATAAAAATCCAAAAAAATATATAAAGATTACGGTATTCTAAATCAACGACTTATAAAAGTATTAAAAGTTGATAAAATCTTTCTAAAAATAATTTTATCTGACTAACAAGCACTTGAAAAATTCTTGAAATTTGCAAGTGCTTTTTGATTTTTTTTTACAGAATTTATCCCCAATTTTGTAAGCGATCTAAACTTCAAACCATAAACCATGACCGATCAGAAACATATAGCTGTATGGGATAATTGTCTGCGAATTATAAAAGACAACATTCCGCCAAGCAGCTTCAAGACATGGTTCGTTCCCATTAAGGCGGTCAAATTTCTGGACTCAGTTTTAACAATTGAGGTACCTTCGGACTTCTTCCGTGAATATCTGGAAGAGCAATTTATTGAACTGATTGGAAAAACACTGCGCCGAGTTGTTGGAAGCAGTGCAAAACTTGAGTACAATGTAAGGGTAGTATCCAATGAGGAGGCTGTCACTATGCCACAGCAAGGGGTACAGGAACTTACAAATAAAACGGTACCATTTCCGGCTCAGGCAGGTACATTTGCAAATCCGTTCGTTATACCCGGACTTCAACAGAGACAGATAGACCCACAGTTGAATCCCAACTTCAACTTTCGCAATTTTGTAGAGGGAGAATGCAACCGTCTGGCGAGAGCCGCCGGACTTAACATTTCATCCAGCCCGGGTAATAATTCATTCAATCCTCTGTTCCTTTACGGAGGTTCAGGCCTTGGAAAAACCCACCTGGCACAGGCTATAGGAATAGAGATAAAAGAGCGTTTCCCGGATAAAATAGTACTCTATGTAAGTGCGAACAGGTTTCAGACCCAATTCATGGATGCTGCGAATGTCAAGAACAAGCTTACAGATTTTCTCCATTTTTATCAAATGATAGATGTGTTGATAATTGACGATGTCCACGAGTTTGCCGGAAAACCAGGCACACAAAATGCTTTTTTTCACATTTTCAGCCACCTTCACAACATAGGTAAACAATTGATACTTACATCGGACAAAGCTCCGTCAGAACTCCAGGATCTTGAACAAAGACTTCTCTCCAGATTTAAATGGGGACTTGTTGCAGAGCTGGTTCAGCCGGATTTTGAGACAAGAATTGCAATACTTAAAGCCAAGAGTTACAAGGATGGAATAGTACTTCCGGAGGAGGTAATAACATACCTTGCAAATAATATTACAACCAATGTCAGAGAGATTGAGGGGACACTTATTTCTCTTCTGGCACAATCAACATTAACCCACAGAGAGATAACTCTTGAATTGGCTCAGTCATTAACTGAGAAATTTGTGAGCAGAACAAAAACAGAAATCTCTGTAGGTAAGATCCAGAAAATAGTTTGCGAATATTTTAAAATCAGCACAGAGTCCTTCCTGTCACAATCAAGAAAAAGAGAGTTTGTTCAAGCCAGACAAATTGCAATGTATATAAGCAGAAATATGACTAATAATTCGCTTGCCTCCATCGGAGCTCAGATTGGAGGAAGAGATCATGCAACTGTACTTCACGCATATAACACTGTAAAAGACCTGATTGACACAAACAGATCTTTCCGCAAATATGTTTCGGATATTGAGGGACAGCTAAAATCAAACTAAGAAAAACAATGGAGTCAGCAAGAGTTTTCTCGATTTTTGGTGAAATAACCAAAATGCCAAGAGAATCAGGTCACGAAGAGCACATTATCAAATACCTTCAGGATTTTGCAAAAATCAGAGGACTGGAGTGCAACACAGATAAAGCAGGAAATGTTGTAATAAAAAAACCCGCTACTGCCGGTATGGAGCTGGCACCAACTGTAATATTGCAAAGCCACTCCGATATGGTTTGCGAGAAGAACTCCGGCACAATTCACGACTTCAGAAAAGACCCCATAAAGGTCTCTGAGGAGAGTGGATGGCTTATTGCGAAAGAGACAACTCTTGGGGCCGATTGTGGAATTGGTATGGCAGCTCAACTTGCCGTTCTTGAAAGCGAAACCATTTCACACGGCGCTATTGAAGCCCTTTTTACAACTGAGGAGGAGACCGGACTTACAGGGGCAAAATCTCTCGGAGAAGATTTTCTTAAGGGGAGCATACTAATAAACCTGGACTCAGAAGACGAGGGAGAGTTATTCATAGGATGTGCCGGGGGAATTGATACTACCGGCAGATTCAGGTATACTCCCAGAAAGAGCAGAAACGGAGTCAAATTTCTAAAATATGGTGTTTTTGGAGCAACAGGAGGCCATAGCGGAGACGACATTGAGAAGAACAGAGCAAATGCTAATCAGATCCTTCTCAGGTTCCTTTTTGAAACCTACTCTAAATTTCCTGTATCACTGTGTGAAATTGATGGTGGGAATAAAAGAAATGCTATTTCAAGAGAGGCATATGCAGTTATAGCTGTTGATCCGGCTGACGAAGATAATATTAACGAGATATTCCAAAGAGTAGTATCTGAAGCTCAGAATGAGCATTTTATATCAGATCCTCAGCTTGCTGGAAAAATTGGCTATGCTCACTCTTATGAATATTGTATAGACGACGAATCTTTTATAAGATTGGTCTGCTCTCTCTATGCAATGCCTCATGGTGTAATCGCTATGAGTCAGACCATCCCCGGTTTTGTAGAGACCTCTACGAACCTTGCAAGCATTAAAATGGAGGGAGAAAACACAATTAAAGTTGCTACAAGCCAGAGAAGCTCAATAAACAGCGCTAAACACAATGCAGCAAAAAGAGTTGAAGCGGTCCTTAAACTTGCGGGTGCAGATGTAACTCATGAAACAGAGTATCCGGGCTGGCAGCCCAATACAGAATCAAAAGTTCTTAAGGTAACGGAAAATTCATACAGGGAGTTATTTGGAAATACTCCTGTGGTAAGAGCTATACACGCCGGCCTTGAATGTGGGATTATTATTGACAAATTGCCACATCTTGACATAATATCATTTGGCCCTACAGTTAAAGGAGCCCATGCTCCCGGGGAGAGACTGGAGATTGCATCAGTTGAAAAATTCTGGAAATTGCTGGTTGATGTACTTGCAAAATTAAAATAGTAAATATGGCTACTCTCATAGCACCATCCATGCTCTCAGCCAATTTTGGCAACCTTGCTTCCGATATTGAGATGGTAAACAACAGCGAAGCGGACCTCTTCCATTTAGACATAATGGATGGTCTCTTTGTACCAAACATATCATATGGATTTCCTGTTGTAAAAGCAATATCAGAGCTGGCAAAGAAACCTATGGATGCACATTTGATGATAGTCGATCCGGACAGATACATCGAGAGATTTGCAAAAATGGGTGTGAAGTATTTAAGTGTTCACATTGAGGCATGTACTCATCTTCACCGTACAATCCAGAATATTAAAGAGTGTGGGATGAAGGCAGGAGCAGCACTTAATCCCCACACACCAGCTTTTATGATTAAAGAGATTATCGGAGATGTTGATTTTGTACTGGTAATGTCAGTAAATCCGGGATTTGGAGGACAATCATTTATACCCTCATCCCTTGATAAAATAAGAGAGATCCGCGAGATGGCATCAAAAAAAGCTCCAAATCTTCTAATTGAGGTAGACGGAGGTGTCTCTAAAGAGAATGCCCCTCTCCTCATTGAGGCAGGGGCAGATATTTTAGTAGCAGGGAACAGCATTTTTTCCAACCCCTCTCCTACAGTAGCAATAAGTGAACTCAAGCAGCTCTCCCGCTAGATCAAATAATATATTTTATCTCCTTAAATGCATAAGAGGCTGTGGAACCATCCGGTTTCTCAATCAAGATACAAGCATTTTTGTCTGTACCAATAATTCTTCCTTCAAAAATTTCTCCGGATGGTGTCTCCTGGAATTTATGCAACTCCTCATATCTGTATAAGTTTCTATGGTACATTGAGGATATTTTTTCAGAAATGCTTCCCCATGAAAAATTCTTAAAAGGAATGTAGAGGTCATACAGGAAGAAAGCCAGCTTCTCCATCTCCTCTCTGGGATCATAATTCTCTCCTGTAAGAGCTTTTAATGATACAGGATTAGGAGCACCGGATGCAAATTTTTCCTGATTAAGATTAAGTCCCACCCCAACAATCGATTCTGACAAACTGTCACCCTCGATAAAGTTCTCAATAAGTATTCCTGCTATCTTTTTATCACCAACATATATATCATTTGGCCATTTAATCTTAGCATTGACCCCTTTGCTCTTAAGGTACTCATATACACCTACAGCAGTGATTTGGGATATAATAAACTGATTCTCAGCTTTAATCATATCCGGCTTAAGTAGCAGCGAAAAGGTAAGATTAGAACCCCTGGCACTCTCCCAGGATGTGCCTTTCTGTCCTCTTCCTTCAGATTGGTACTCGGCAGCCAGAATTGTAAAGTCATTAAGCTCTTCTGACCTTCTAAGTGCCTCTTTATTAGTGGAATCAATGTTTTCAAGCCAAATTATGTCAATTGCCATATCAATAAAAGTTTAAATTGGTCGCAAAATTGCAGTATTTTTACAGAAATTACGAAAAAACGACAATTATTGTGCCAGTAAAGAAGACAACAACTAAAAGATTAAAATCTCTCCAAAGCAGCGCAGCTAAAGAGATTATCACAGACGAGACTGAACTTAAATGCATAACAGAGGCTATGCTCGATAAAAAAGCTCAGGCAGTGTGTTCTATGGATTTAAGAAATATTGGAACAGCAATTACAGACCATTTTGTCATATGTCATGCAGATTCTGCACCACAGGTCGTTGCAATAGCAGATAATGTGGAGGAGAAGATGTACACTCAATGCAACAGAAAGGTGGTAAGGGCACAAGGGAAGGAGAATGCATTCTGGATTATTATGGACTTTACAAACATTGTAGTGCATATTTTCAAGACAGAGTACAGGCAATTTTACAGGCTTGAAGAGCTGTGGGCAGATGCAATAAAGACTAACTATCAAGATGACAAGCAATGAGCGAAGAGAATAAAAACAACCTCAACAAGAAATTATCAAATTTTAAGCCTCAGAAGTTTAACAACCTCTGGATTATCTTAATAATCCTTACAGGTATAGCCATAATGTGGAACTCATACCAGGGGGGAGAACCTGTTAAGACAGAGTGGTTCTCTGTAAAAGAGAAAATGATTCCTGCCGGCGACATTGAAAAGATTGTATTCGTCACAAATGAGAATATGGCTGAAGTCTTTATAAGGAAAGACAGCCTTTCAAAATACAAGAATAAGTTTGGTGGCAAAGAACCAAAATTTGGTCCTCAGTTCTACTTTATTGTTTCAGGGAATTTTAACCTTGAGGAGCAGGTAGATGCTGTCATGGCAGGCGTTGAGCCGGAAAAGAGATTTGCTGTCGAGACAGAGCAGAGAACAAACTATTTTGGCAAAATGCTTGAATGGCTGTTACTCCCCCTGATGATAATTGGTCTTTGGATATTCTTCTTCAGAAGGATGAACAAATCTATGGGAGGAGGAGGATCCCAGGGAGGTGGTATTTTCTCAGTAGGGAAATCTCAGGCTAAACTTTTTGACAAAGACAACAATGTTAAAGTAACATTTAAGGATGTTGCCGGACTTGAGGAGGCTAAGGTAGAGGTAATGGAAATTGTGGATTTTCTTAAGAATCCAAAAAAATACACCAACCTTGGTGGTAAAATCCCTAAGGGTGCTCTTCTTATAGGCCCTCCGGGCACAGGAAAAACCCTTCTCGCAAAAGCAGTGGCAGGCGAAGCCGATGTCCCTTTCTTCTCCATTTCCGGCTCTGACTTTGTTGAGATGTTCGTAGGTGTAGGGGCATCCCGTGTAAGAGACCTCTTCCGCCAGGCAAAAGAGAAGGCCCCCAGCATTGTATTTATTGACGAGATAGATGCCGTCGGACGCGCAAGAGGCAAAAATGCAGGCTTCTCATCAAACGACGAGAGAGAGAATACACTCAACCAACTTCTTACTGAGATGGATGGTTTTGGATCAAACTCAGGCGTAATTATACTTGCTGCAACAAACAGAGCAGACATTTTAGACAAAGCTCTGATGAGAGCAGGCAGATTTGACAGACAGATTCATGTTGATTTGCCTGAAATGAAAGAGAGAATGGAGATTTTCAAGGTACACCTTCGCAACCTTAAACTCGTTGAGGGATTTGATATTGAATTCCTTGCAAAACAGACTCCCGGCTTTTCCGGTGCAGACATAGCAAATGTATGTAACGAAGCAGCACTTATAGCAGCAAGAAATAACAAAGAGTTTATTGAGAAGCAGGACTTCCTGGACGCAGTAGACAGAATAATAGGCGGTCTTGAAAGAAGAAGCAAGATTATATCTCCTGATGAGAAGAGAACTATTGCATTTCATGAAGCCGGACACGCTACTGTAAGCTGGATGCTGCCTCATGCAAACCCTCTTCTTAAAGTTACAATCATACCGAGAGGCAGGGCTCTGGGTGCAGCCTGGTATCTTCCTGAAGAGAGGCAAATCACAACCACAGAACAGATGATGGATGAGATGGCTGCCACACTTGGCGGAAGGGTTGCCGAAGAGATAATCAACGGCAAGATCTCAACCGGCGCTTTAAGCGATCTGGAGAAGATTACAAAGCAGGCCTATGCTATGGTCTCTTACCTTGGAATGAGCAAAGAGGTTGGAAATATATCATTCTATGATTCATCGGAGTCGGCAGGATTCAATCTTGGTAAACCATACAGCGAAAAGACTGCAGAGCTCATTGACTCAGAGGTAAAGAAGTTTATTGAAGAGGCTCACAAAATGGCCAAAAAAGTTTTGACAGAAAACAGAGTGGGTTTCACAAAGCTTGCAGAACTACTTCTTGAAAAAGAGGTTATCTTTGCAGAAGATTTGGAAATTATTTTTGGTAAAAGAGCAGGAAAGCGCCCTATAGAGTAATATGAACAACACAGTGGTGAGAACATTGAGCGGACTAGTCTTCCTTCTGATAATGGTAGGCTCTCTGCTCATAGGTCCCATTGCTTACGCAGCAGTTATACTTTTCATTATAGTAACTGTAATGTACGAATACCTTGAGATAAGTCTGGGAAAGAGCTATTTTTTTCCGCGTATTTTTGCAATATTAACAGGCCTCTCACTATTTCTTCTGCTTTTTCTGATACTGGAATACAAACTTGAGGTAAAACTGCTCCTGCTTGTCCTTTTCCCTCTTGTAGCAACATATATCTCTCTTATATGGGAGAAGAGCTCGGAGAGTTACAACAGAAATCAGTACCTGGCAGGATCAATTCTCTATACAGCCCTGCCATTTGCACTAACAACACTGATAGTATACAAAGAGGATGGAACCTTCGACGGAAGCACACTCCTCTTTTTCTTTATTATACTTTGGATATCAGACATTGGAGCCTATGTTTTCGGGATGCTATTCGGGCAGAAAAATGGACATAAACTCTTTCCCTCAATATCACCAAAAAAATCATGGGAGGGTTTTTACGGAGGATTGGGATGCGCAATGGCTTTTTCAATAATTATATACTATTCCGGATTCTCTGATTTTAATCTTATTCATACAGTAATTATTGCACTTATAATAAATGTGACAAGCGTTCTTGGTGACCTGGCAGAGTCTCAGTTTAAGAGAAACTTTGGAGTCAAAGATTCAGGCTCTCTTATGCCTGGTCACGGGGGTCTTCTGGACAGATTTGACGGCGCCCTTACCTCTTTTCCGCTTGCAATAGCTTATATTAAACTTCTTTCACTATTCTAAACATGAAAATTCATAAAGAGGGTTATAAAATAATAACAAACAGCTTTTTCATACTTGCTATTCCGGTTGTGGTACTGTACTTTTTATTTCCTTCCGGAAATATATTCTGGTATGCGCTGGCAGCTGCAATTTTAATCTTTACTCTAATTGTCAGATTCTTCAGATTTCCAAATATAACCCCTGCTGTAAACGATAGTGTTGTTTTAGCTCCCGCCGACGGTAAAATTGTTATTGTCAAAGAGGTTTATGAGGGCGAATTTCTCAGGAAGGAGTGTATTCAGGTATCAGTTTTTATGAATGTATTCAATGTTCATATTAACTGGTTTCCGGTAAAGGGAGTTGTAAAGTATTACAAATACCATCCCGGAAGATATCTGGTGGCAATGCATCCAAAATCTTCAGAAAAGAATGAGAGAACCACTATAGTTGTTGAAAATGAAAGAGGGACTGTTCTTTTCAGACAAATTGCCGGATATCTGGCAAGAAGAATAGTCTGTTATGCCGAGGAGGGTAAATTTGTCCGGCAGGGAGAGCAGGCAGGTTTTATAAAATTCGGCTCAAGGGTAGATCTTTTCCTCCCGCTTGACTCCAGGGTTCAGGTTACTAAAGGGCAAAGGGTAAAAGGCTCCCGGACAATAATAGCTACTCTTCCGGAGCAAAAAAAGGAGACATGAATTATCTGATATAATTTGACATCTCAAGGGCGGCTTCGGCTGCCCTTTTTTCTGCCATACAGGCAAAATCTTCATCAGCACCGGCGAATATTATATTTCTTGATATATTTACAAGAAGCCCGCAATGAGAATTCATTCCGGCCTCAGCAACCTGAGAGATTGCCCCCCCCTGAGCACCCACTCCGGGAACAAGAAAAAAATGATCAGGCGACAGGGCCCTTATCTCGGCCAGCTTTTCCGGCCTGGTTGCACCCACAACAAACATAAGATTATCAGGAGTACCCCACTCCATCCCTCTCTTAATAACCTTTTCGTAAATATCCATCTCAAAATCCTCAGCTGAGGGATTTGAAGTAAGTGCAAGTACTACTGACCATTTACCATCGTATTTAAGAAAAGGGGCAACAGAATCTCTGCCCATATAGGGGGCTAAAGTAACAGCATCAAAGTCCATTCTCTCAAAAAAGGCTTTGGCATATCTGTCTGCAGTATTGCCGATATCTCCCCTTTTGGCATCGGCAATTATAAAAAGAGATGAATCAACTCTCCTGATATACTCAACTGTCATCTCAAGCTGCTCCCACCCCTTTGGACCCTCGGCCTCGTAAAAGGCGAGATTAGGCTTATAGGCCACTGCATACCTGTGAGTGGCGTCAACAATGGCTTTGTTAAATTCAAAGATTGGATTCTCTGCAGATAAAAGCGAAGATGGAAATAATGAAGGATCTGAGTCCAGCCCCACACAGAGGAAGCTCCTCTTTTTTAAAATATTTCCGTATAACTCTTCTCTGTTCATACAATATGCAGATTACTCTCCGGACTCTTTAAGTCTCTCGGCATTCTCAGCAATCTGAAGCAGATCAATAACCTCCTGGACAGCTCCATCCATAAAAACAGGGAGATTATACATAGTATAGTTAATCCTGTGATCGGTTACCCTTGACTGAGGATAGTTATATGTTCTGATTTTTGCAGAACGGTCGCCGGTGGAGACCATAGTCTTTCTCTTTGCTGAAATCTCATTCAGGTACTTTTCATACTCTAAATTGTAGAGACGAGTCCTTAATTCAGCAAGAGCTTTTTCATAATTTTTTATCTGAGACTTCTCGTCCTGGCACTGCACAACAATACCTGTTGGTGTATGCGTAAGTCTGATTGCAGAATAGGTTGTATTTACAGACTGACCTCCGGGACCGGAAGAGCAGAAGGTATCTTTCCTTACATCATTAATATTTAGCTCTATATCAAACTCTTCTGCTTCAGGCAGAACTGCCACTGAAGCAGCAGATGTATGTACGCGACCCTGGGTCTCAGTTTGAGGAACCCTCTGTACACGGTGAACACCGCTCTCATATTTAAGAACTCCATAGACACCCTGCCCCGATATTTTGCAAATCACCTCTTTAAAACCACCGGAAGTACCCTCACTCTGGCTGTTTATTTCCAGTTTCCACCCCTTTCTTTCTGCAAACTTAGCATACATACGGAAGAGATCTCCTGCAAAAATTGAGGCCTCATCACCCCCTGCGCCTGCCCTGATCTCAACAATAGCATTTTTTGCATCCTGAGGGTCGGCAGGAATAAGCAGAAGCTTAATCTCCTCCTCCATGGCCGGCATAGCCTCTTCAATCAGAGCTATCTCCTCTTTAGCCATCTCTCTAAGCTCCTCGTCCTTCTCATTTTGAATTATCTCCTTTGCATTCTCCAGATCAATCACCATTTTGCGGTATTTGTTTCCAACCGCAACAAGTGGCTCCAGATCCCTGTACTCCTTGTTAAGAGATACATACCTCTTCATATCCGACATCACTCCCGGATCTGATATCTGAGCTGCAATGCTTTCAAATTTCTCCTTTAGCCCCTCCAGTTTGGTATATAGATTATTATCGCTCATATTTCTTTGTCAAATTGGCTGCAAAATTAGTGAAATTAGTTGATTCCCGGAATTTTATTCTGAAGTCGCTCTTTTATATCTGATTCTCAACACATTTCTCTCAGAATCAAAATCGGAAGATATAATTCTCAAACCCCCAATCTCAGATGTATTCTCAACATGCACACCGATGCACGGACATTTATCATAGTCTCCCACTGATATTATTCTGACAGTATCGCCGGCCTCAGGCGGCAGCTTACTTGTATTGACAACCCTTTCAGCCTCTTCTCTCGACACAAAAGACTCCTTAACTTCAAGATTCATCGCGATTATCCTGTTTACCTCTCTCTCCAGCCCCTTTATCTCCTCCTCGCTCAGGGGCCTCTCAAAATGGTAATCAACCTTTGATTTCTTTCTCTCAATATGATTACTGAATGACCTTTCTGTCCCAAACATCCTTACCATTGTCTGGTTAATAATATGCTCAGCAGTATGCATCGGCGCATTATAATCCTTTTTGGCTTCGTTTATCTCCATTTCACTACATATTTGTCTGTAAAGTTAATTAATTTGCGGCAGTTTTTCCTCCTCGCTCACTTTGTTCGCTGTGGAGAAGCGGATGAGGAGGAAAAGTTCCTGAGGGGCTGCGGTTGACCGGGGGGATATCCAAAAAGAGGCTGCCTTTGCAGACAGCCTCGGTGGGGTTGTAAATGTAAATAACTAACCAAATACTTACTCGCCCAGGAACAGTTTCATATCCTCATCAACAGAGCCTATTGGAGCTATCCCAAAGTTCTTTACAAGAACCTCTGCAACATTTGGAGAGAGGAAAGCAGGAAGTGTTGGGCCCAGGTGAATATTCTTCACTCCCAGATATAGGAGAGCAAGGAGAACAATCACAGCCTTCTGCTCATACCAGGCAATATTGTAAGCAATCGGCAGTTCGTTAATGCTGTTTGCATTAAACACCTCCTTAAGCTTAAGAGCAATTACAGCAAGAGAGTAAGAGTCGTTGCACTGACCTGCATCAAGTACCCTTGGAATTCCTCCAATGTCTCCCAATGGAAGTTTATTGTATCTGTATTTTGCACAGCCTGCCGTTAGTATGATTGTGTCCTTTGGAAGAGCCGATGCAAATTCTGTGTAGTAGTTTCTGTCCTTCATCCTTCCGTCACAACCTGCCATTACAAAGAACTTACGGATAGCACCACTCTTAACGGCCTCAACAACCTTATCGGCAAGCGCAAACACCTGTGCGTGAGCAAAGCCTCCAATAAGTTCTCCTGTCTCAATCTCTTTTGGTGAAGCACATCTCTTTGCATGCTCTATAATTTCAGAAAAATCTTTTGCTTTGCCATCTTTTCTGTCTTCAATATGCTTAAATCCCGGGAACCCTGATGAACCGGTAGTATAGATTCTGTCTGCATATGTGGATGACTTTCTTGGAGGAACTATACAATTGGTAGTAAAAAGAACAGGTCCGTTGAATGTTTCAAAATCCTCAATCTGATGCCACCATGATGATCCGTAATTACCTACAAAATGGCTGTATTTTTTGAAAGCCGGATAGTAGTTTGCCGGGAGCATTTCTGAGTGTGTGTACACATCCACTCCGGTCCCCTCTGTCTGTTTAAGAAGCTCTTCCATATCCTTAAGGTCGTGTCCGGTTATAAGGATAGCAGGATTATTGCGGACTCCCAGATTCACTTTTGTAATTTCAGGATTTCCGTAAGCCGATGTATTTGCCTTGTCCAGAAGAGCCATAACCTTCACACCATGCTCGCCGGTTTTTAGAACAAGAGCAGTGAGCTCATCTGCCGATAGTTTATCGTTTGTAGTATCTACTAGTGCCTGCTGAATAAATGCATATACATCCTTGTCTTCGTGACCAAGGTTAAAAGCATGCTCAGCATAAGCAGCCATACCTTTAAGACCGTAAATTGTCAGTTCGCGAAGGGAGCGTACATCTTCATTTTCCGTTGCAAGAACTCCAACCTCAAGAGCTTTTGCATCCATGTCGGATTCCTCCTTAGAGGCCCAGAAAGCACCTTCAAAAGAAATTTCAGAAATATCTCCACCTTTTGAAACATAAAGTGCTTTTACAGCCTCTCTCAGATCAATAGCCTGTCTGACTCTTGTGATAAATCTCTCCCTGTCAAAATTTGCATTTGTAATAGTCATGAAGAGAGAATCCACAACAAACTTATTTACCTCGTTACTTTCAACTCCCTTTTCCCTTAATCTCACTGTGAAGTGAGAAATACCCTTGCAAAGAAAAATCAGCAAATCCTGAAGATTTGCCACATCTGCCGGTTTTCCGCAAACTCCGTTTACTGTACATCCGGTGTTTTTTGCCGCCTCCTGGCACTGAAAACAAAACATGTTACTCATAAATCAATTTTTATTTGGTTAATTATTACAGCACAAAAGTAAGGAGCCTCAAAACAAAGAAGTGTAATTCTTGTTACACTAAAGATAATTATATTAAATTAGCATTACAAACAGAGTGCATGCAAAATATGGATTTTTCCCGATGCCCGATTATGGGCAATTTGGGCAGCGATAGAATCGGTAAGCTATTTAAAGATGCCCTTTTCAAAATAGAGACATTTGACAAGGGTGTAATTATAGCCAGGCAGGGATCTCCCTGTAAACATCTCTATATTTTACTCAACGGATCTGTTAGAACAGAGATGACAACTGAGAGCGGCGGCCTGATGACCATTGAAAATATTGAGGCAGTCAGACCATTAGCCTCGGCATTTCTTTTTGCCGAGGAGAACACCTTTCCTGTTGATGTTACAGCAACAACCCAGTGCAGAATCCTTATGGTTCCAAGAGATGAGGTAATAAGGATGTTTCAGAAGGATGGCCAGTTTCTTGAAAACTATATAAAATTCAATTCAAACAAGACTCAGTTTCTCTCAAACAGGCTTAAAGTACTTAATATTAAAACCATAAAGGGTAAACTTGCATACTATATCATAGAAGGGCTTGACCATGCTAGACAATTACTTCCCAATACAGACACATACAGAATGGATAAGAACCAGACCGAGTTAGCCAAATTCTTTGGAGTTACCCGCCCCGCACTGGCCAGATGCATATCGGAACTGGAAGAGGCAGGCATAATTGAACTACAGAAAAAAGTGGTCAAAGTCAAAAATATGAGAGCACTTAATAATTTATTGGGATAGATTGTATTTATCGGCGAATGCCTTTAATCTATTTGATTTATCATAATAACTTAGATATCTTTGTTACCATAATAATACATTAATAATTAAAAAAAGTGAAATTATGGAAGAGCATGTTTATTCTATGCCAAGAATTGGTGACAAAGCACCTGAGTTTAAAGCAGTAACAACACAGGGCGATATCAATTTCCCGGGAGATTACAAAGGGAAATGGGTAATTTTGTTCAGCCACCCGGCAGACTTTACACCTGTATGTACATCTGAGTTTATGACATTTGCATCAATGGCAGATGATTTCAAAAAGATGAATACTGAGCTTGTTGGACTGTCGGTAGACGGACTTTACAGCCACATTGCCTGGCTTAGAACTATCAAAGAGAAGATAGAGTACAAAGGGATGAAAGATATTGAGGTTAAATTCCCTCTGATTGAAGATATTACTATGGAGGTATCCAAAAGATACGGTATGCTTCAGCCGGGAGAGAGCAGCACAAAGGCGGTTAGAGCAGTATTTTTCATAGATCCGAAAGGAGTGATTCGTACTATTATATACTACCCTCTCGCAGTGGGAAGGAACTTTGATGAAATTAAGAGAGTACTTATAGCACTCCAGACAGCAGACAATTTCAGTGTAGCGCTCCCTGCCGACTGGCGTCCCGGTGATGATGTTATTGTACCAACTGCAGGATCTTGCGGAGTTGCAAAAGAGCGTATGGAGAGCAAAGATGAAATGCATTGCTACGACTGGTTCTTCTGCACAAAGAAACTTGACAGGGAGAAGGTCCTTAACGCTCTGGGCAAATAACCTCAGGGGTAATCGTCCGAGAAAAAAAAGAGGCTAACCAATTTTGGTCACCCTCTTTTTTCATAAATAAGATAAATCTTATTAGTCAGTATAGCTATCCAGAATCTCTTTGATCTGACCCGGCTCTACCCTGCCGTAAACCTTCTCGCCGATAAGCAATACCGGAGCAAGTCCGCAGGCACCAACACAACGGAGTGAATCCAGTGAAAATTTACCATCTTCAGTTACTCCTCCAACTTTTATGTTTAGTTGCTTCTTAAGTTCGTCCAGAACCTTTTCTGCACCTCGAACATAACAAGCTGTTCCCATGCAAACAGAAATTGCGTGTCTGCCTTTGGGAGTCATTGTAAAGAACGAGTAGAATGTAACAACTCCATAAACTTTAGCCACTGAAATCTTTAGTTTCTTGGCAATCTCGCGCTGAACACTCTCCGGCAGGTAGCCAAAATGTGTTTGAGCAGAGTGTAGTATCTTGATAAGATCTCCGGGATCGTTTTTGTATGAGTCACATATTTCGTGAATACTCTTAATATGGCACTCTTGTAGTTTCAAATTACTCATGACTCTTAGTTTTTATCTTTTTCAAAATAGTGTGTATGGAGCAAATGGTGAGCTTTTTCACTCATTGGATGGCCCAGGAATTCCTCGTATAGTTTAATGATATAAGGATTCTCATGAGATTTACGCAGTTTTTTCTGTGAATCCTCTCTGTAGATAGCCTCAGACCTTGCTTTAATTATACTTGAGTCTCCATGGTGCAGAGGCTGACCAGCGCCACCGATACATCCACCCGGACAAGCCATAATCTCAATAGCGTGGAAATTGTACATTCCGGAACGGATTCCATCAAGAAGTTTTCTTGCGTTTCCAAGCTGATGAGCTATTCCGATATGAATAGGAGTACCATCAAAATCAATGGTTGCCATTCTGATTCCCTCAAGACCGCGAAGCTCTGTAAAGTCAACTTTATTAAGTTTCTTACCGGTATGAAGTTCGTAAGCAGTACGAACAGCAGCCTCAATCACACCACCTGTTACACCAAAGATAACACCAGCACCGGTTGATTCACCCAGCGGTTTATCAAACTCCTCCTCAGGAAGCTTTTCAAAGTTCATATTGCAGCTCTTAATAAGTGAAGCAAGCTCTCTGGTTGAAATTGAGAAATCTACATCCGGGTTACCGTCTACAATAAATTCTTCTCTCTGGCACTCATATTTCTTTGCCAAACAAGGCATTACAGAAACTACTACCAGATCTTCCCTCTTCACACCCATAAGCTTGGTGTAATAGTTCTTGGCAATAGAGCCGAACATCTGCTGTGGTGAGCGTGCAGTAGAAGGAATGTCAAGCATACAAGGGTAGTACTCCTCAAAGAAGTTAACCCAGGCAGGACAGCAAGATGTAAGAATTGGAAGTTTTACATCCTTATCACCTGCAAGATATTTTGAAATTCTTCCCAAAAGCTCTGTACCCTCTTCCATAATGGTAAGGTCAGCCGCAAAGTCGGTATCAAACACCTTGTCGAATCCAAGAGAGCGGAGTGCTGCAACCATTTTGCCGGTTACAAGGGTTCCCGGCTCAAGGCCGAACTCCTCACCCAGTGCAGCACGAACTGCAGGAGCAGTCTGAACAATAACAGTCTTTGTAGGGTCTGCAAGAGCTCTCAGCACCTTCTGAGTGTCATCATAAGGAGTCAAGGCTCCTGTAGGACAAACAGCAACACACTGTCCGCAGAAAGTACAAGGAGAGTCAACCAAATCCTGCTCAAAAGCAGGGGCAACTACTGCCATAAAACCTCTGTTAACAGCACTTAGTGCTCCTACTGTCTGAACATCATTACAAATGGTCTCGCAGCGGCGGCACATAATACACTTATCCATATCTCTCTTAAGCGCAGGAGAGAAGTCCTTTCTGTAAGTTGACATCTCAGCATGCTCAACAGCGTGAATCTCTCTGATACCCATCTTCTGAGAGAGAGTCTGAAGATCACACTGACCAGATGAAGAACATGTAAGACACTCTTTAGGGTGGTCAGAAAGAATAAGTTCAAGAACTGTCTTTCTAGCATTCATAACCCTTAAGTTATGAGTATTAATTACCATTCCCGGAGTACATTCGGTAGAACATGAAGGGGCGAGGTTTCTTCTTCCCTCAACCTCAACCACACAAATACGGCAACCACCCGGGCGGTTTTCAATATTCAGGTGTTCAAGATTCAAATAGCAGAGAATAGGAATATCAATTCCCACCTTTTTAGCTGCCTGGTAGATGGTAGTTCCCTTTGCTACCTCTACTTCAATATTGTCAATTTTAATTTTGATATTTTCCATTGAGTGGGAGATTATTGAACATGAATAGCTGTGAACTTACACTTCTCGTAACAGGCACCGCAGCGGATACATTTATCTGCATCAATCACATGAGGCTGACGCTTCTCTCCGGTAATCGCATCAACAGGACAAGCCCTGACACAAGCCGTACAACCGGTACATTTGTCTGCAATGATTGTATAAAGCTTAAGAGCTTTACAACTTCCTGCAGGGCAAACCCTCTCAGTTACGTGAGCAAGATACTCATCATAGAAATTCTCAATAGTTGAGAGAACCGGGTTAGGTGAAGTTTGTCCCAAACCGCAAAGAGAAGTATCCTTAATAACACGGCTAAGATTCTTCAGATATTCAATATCTTCAGGAACGCCCTTTCCGGAGGTTATCTTCTCCAGCATCTCGTGCAATCTCTTGTTACCAACGCGGCAAGGAGCACACTTTCCGCAAGACTCCTCAACTGTAAATTCCAGGTAGAATTTAGCTACAGAAACCATACAGTCATCCTCGTCCATAACAATCATACCACCAGATCCCATCATAGAACCTGCAGCAAGAAGATTATCAAAATCAATAGGTGTATCAAGGTGCTTTTCAGTAAGACATCCGCCTGAAGGGCCACCTGTCTGAACAGCCTTGAATTTTTTACCATCCTTTATACCACCACCAATTTCATATATTACCTCTCTTAAAGTAATACCCATTGGAACCTCAATCAAGCCCACATTGTTGATTTTTCCGGCTAACGCAAAAACCTTTGTCCCCTTTGATTTTTCTGTTCCAATTGAGGAGTACCACTCGGCACCCTTTATGAAAATAGCAGGAACATTAGCAAATGTCTCTACATTATTTACATTTGTTGGTTTGCCAAGATAACCCTTCTCAGCAGGGAATGGTGGCTTAACAGTAGGCTCACCTCTGTGCCCCTCCATTGAATGAATAAGCGCTGTCTCCTCTCCGCAGACAAAGGCACCTGCACCATATCTCAGCTCAATATCAAATTCAAAACCGGAACCCAGTATCTCTTTTCCAAGAAGGCCATACTCACGCGCCTGTCTTGCAGCAACCTTAAGCCTCTTAATTGCAAGCGGATACTCGGCACGGATATAAACAATACCCTTTGTAGCGCCAATACAATACCCGCATATAGCCATAGCCTCAATTACCGAATGAGGGTCTCCCTCAAGGATTGAACGGTCCATAAATGCACCCGGGTCTCCCTCGTCTGCATTACAGACAACATATTTTTGATCAGCTTTATTTTTTGAAGCAATTTCCCATTTAAGACCGGTAGGGAAACCTCCGCCGCCACGGCCGCGAAGACCTGCCTTTTTCAGCAGATCAATAGCCTCCTGAGGAGTCATATCAGCCAAAATATTTCCTAACGCTGCATATCCATCTCTTGCAATGTACTCATCAATATTTTCAGGATCAATAAAACCGCAGTTTCTAAGGGCAATTCTCATCTGTTTCTGATAGAATCCCATATGCTTTGAGTCCTCAATATGTTTCTGAGTCTCCGGATCTTCATACAGAAGTCTGTGAACTTTTCTTCCCTTAAGGACATGTTCACGAATAATCTCGGCACAATCCTCTTTCTTAACCTGAGTATAGAAAGTATTGTCCGGTATAATTTTTACAATTGGCCCCTTTTCACAAAAGCCAAAACAACCAGTTGTAACAACCTGAGCGTCGTTTTCCAGCCCAAGGTTCTTTATTTCCGATTTGAGATTCTCTACGATCTGCTCGCTCTCTGAAGCTCTGCAACCCGTTCCGCCGCAAACCAGAAGATGCAATTTATACTGTGCCATTTCTCCTTAGTTTTTGTCGTTAATAGTTTTGTAGTTAGTTGGTATTATACCATCCAGCAACTCACCGTTTACAATATATTTGTCAACGATTTCAATTGCCTTTGCAGTATCTACATAACCAAAGACAACAGGATCCTTGCCGGGAACCTTTACCTCAATTGTCGGCTCAGCATAGCAATAGCCCATACAACCACCCTGTGTTACAACCGCAGGAATTTTTTCCTTCTCGATCTTCTCCACAAGAGTATTCATTACCGTTCTGGCTCCTGATGCAATGCCGCAAGTAGCCATAGCAACACGGATCTGAACAAGAGACTCAGGCTCATTACTCTTTTCACGGATGTTCATTCCGTGTTCGAGATTTTGCTTCATCTTGCGCAAATCTTCTAGGGACTTGATTTTGTTCATATTTTATGATGTTATTGAAATTCCCTGTT
>JASDTD010000020.1:0-4911 GCA_041441395.1 Bacteroidales bacterium
CAGGGATGTGGAGCAGGTCTTTGAGCAATGAACCCCCGCCGGAAGCAGCGCAGCGAATGAGGAGGAAAAGTTCCGGAGGGGCTGCGGGTGATTCAGGCAGGGATGTGGAGCAGGTCTTTGAGCAATGAACCCCCGCCGGAAGCAGCGCAGCGAATGAGGAGGAAAAGTTCCGGAGGGGCTGCGGGTGATTCAGGCAGGGATGTGGAGCAGGTCTTTGAGCAATGAACCCCCGCCGGAAGCAGCGCAGCGGATGAGCAGGGAAAAAATCGAAATAGTGGGTTGAATGAGTGGTCGTTTTTTGTAGATTTACGTAAGATTTTCACAACATGATTATGGGCGAAAAAATTGCATTGGTTTGGTTGAGGCGGGATCTGAGGGTAAATGACAACAGGGCGCTGGAGGCGGCAATAGCGAGCGGATTGAAGGTGGTTCCTGTTTTTGTGTTTGATCCGGGAATCCTTGAGTTGTTGCCGAACAGGGAGGATAGGCGGGTTGAATTTATTATCAGGAGTTTGAGAAGGGTTGAGAGTGAGCTGGGGCCGATTCTCTCTTTTTATGGGCGTCCGGCTGATGCTTTTAGATGGTTGCTTGATGGAGTAATGAAATTCAGGCAGGGGGATAGTAATTTTATCACTCCTGCAGCTATATTCTATAACGAGGATTACGAGCCGGCTGCGGTAAGGCGGGACAGCGAGGTGGAGAAATTTTTCAGGGAGAGCGGGGTTGCAGTTAACAGATTTACTGACCAGGTGATCTTCTCTCCGGACGATTCCAGAATCAGAAAACCGGACGGGAGTCCCTATACGATTTATACACCGTATTCTAAGAGGTGGCGGGTGGCGTATGAGGGGGCCGCCGGTGACGGCGGCAGGGCCGGGACGGCCCGGATGGCTACCGCGAGGGAGCCAGGCCCCCCCGCCACCCCAGTGACCGCTAAGCTACTTCTCGACTCCCCCACCCTTAAACTATTCGGTTCAACCCCCACTCCTGAACAAATCGGCTTTAAAACCATACAAAACCTTGGATTTGAAGATAATCCGGAACAGTTACTTCTGAAAATAAAAGAGACAATTCCCAGCTACCACAAAACCAGAGACATACCCGCATTAGATACCGGAACAACAAAAATCGGGATACACCTGAGATTCGGCACAATAAGCATAAGGGAGGCGGTGGCAATTGGGGCAAAATTAAACGACACATGGCTTGGTGAGCTTATATGGAGAGAATTCTTTATGCATATTATCAAGCACTTTCCATATTCTGAAGAGGCCCCTTTCAAAAAGCAGTACAATTTTATCCCGTGGAGGAATGAGCAGCATGAGATTGAGGCGTGGATGAGTGGAGAGACCGGCTATTCGCTTGTGGATGCCGGGATGCGTGAACTAAACGAGACCGGGCATATGCATAATCGGGTTAGAATGGTGGTGGCCAGCTTCCTGACAAAACACCTGCTTGCAGACTGGCGGATTGGAGAGAGCTATTTTGCCGCAAAACTCAACGACTACGAACTATCATCAAATGTGGGGAACTGGCAGTGGGCAGCCGGAACAGGATGCGACGCAGCGCCATATTTCAGGGTTTTCAATCCAACAGAGCAGGCCAAAAAATTCGACCCGCACGGCGACTATATCCGCCGATGGGTACCTGAGGCTTTAGGAGCTAGTAATGTTAACACTGGTACTAAAATCGCATTGTCAAAATCCTACCCTCTACCTATAGTGGAACATAAATTTGCACGCGAAAGGGCCCTGGCTGCCTACGCGTCGAGCAAATAAAAAAAGGCCCCTGCTCAGAGGCCTTTATATCAACTACTTGCCAAAAACTGTGGCAAGGTTACATCTTGTCGTTGCTTCCAAGAACATTAAGAATCTTGTGTTTGTAAAGCTCTTTAAGGGCGTCGCGGGCAGGGCCGAGGTATTTGCGCGGGTCAAATTCGGCAGGGCTCTGAGCGAAGACTTTACGGATTGCTGCTGTCATTGCAAGACGGCCATCTGAATCGATGTTGATTTTGCAAACTGCACTGGCTGCTGCTTTTCTTAGCTGCTCTTCAGGAATACCGATTGAGTCTTCCAGTTTGCCGCCAAATTTATTGATATCGGCAACAACATCCTGAGGAACGCTTGATGCACCGTGAAGAACGATTGGGAATCCGGGGATTCTCTTCTCAATCTCTTTAAGGATATCAAGACGAATCTCCGGTTTTTGGCCGGGTTTGAATTTGAAAGCTCCGTGTGAAGTTCCAATTGAGATAGCAAGTGAATCAACACCTGTTCTCTTTACAAACTCCTCCACCTCTTCAGGCTGAGTGTATGTGTGGTGTTCTGCAGAAACCTCATCCTCCACACCGGCAAGTACTCCCAGTTCGCCCTCAACAGTAACTCCGTGAGCATGTGCGTACTCAACAACCTGTTTAGTAAGCTCTATGTTCTTCTCGAATGAGTGGTGTGAACCATCAATCATAACTGATGAGAATCCCATATCAATGCAAGATTTGCAAAGCTCAAAGCTGTCACCGTGGTCAAGATGAAGAACTATAGGAATATTCTGTCCAAGCTCTTTTGCGTACTCAACCGCACCCTGAGCCATGTATCTTAGAAGTGTCTGGTTTGCATATTTTCTTGCACCGCTTGAAACCTGAAGAATAACAGGCGATTTAGTTTCAACACATGCAGAGATAATAGCCTGCATCTGCTCCATATTGTTAAAATTGAAAGCCGGAATTGCATATCCGCCTTTAACTGCCTTGGCAAAAAGCTCTTTAGAGTTCACCAGGCCTAGTTCTTTGTATGAAATCATCTTATATTAATTTGTTTGGAGTTATAACTCGTGATAAAAATCATGCAAAAATACAAATTTATAAGCTTAAACGCTAACTTTGCATAAAACACTGAAAAGATGAAGACTCATATCCTTCAGGAAACCAACTGGGAGAGCGTTAAAAATTCTCTTTACAATGTGGCAATTCTTCCATGGGGAGCCACTGAGGCACACAACCTGCACCTGGCTTACGGAACTGATACTATTCTTGCGGAGAAGATAGCAGCAGATGCTGCTGAAATCGCAAATCTCAGCGGAGCAGGGGCAATAGTTTTACCATCCATAGCCTATGGAGTAAACAGCGGACAGATGGAGATTCCGCTTTGCATGCATATGAATCCCACTACTCAACTTTCCATCCTTAGAGATATCCTGTATGTTCTGGACACTCATGAAATAAGAAAATTTGTCATAATAAACGGACACGGCGGAAACGCTTTTCAGCCTATAATCAGAGAGTTATCATTAGAATTCCCCGACATAATAATGTCATATGTTAACTGGTGGACAGTTGCCAAGGCCGACAAGTACTTTGACGAGCCCGGTGACCACGCGGGCGAGCTGGAGACATCGGCAATGATGCACATTCGTCCCGATCTTGCAGCTCCTCTTGAGGAGGCAGGGGCCGGAGCAGAGACAAAGTTTAAAATTGAGGGGCTTCGTGAAAAGTGGGCATGGACTCCAAGAAGGTGGATCTATATCTCTGAAGATACAGGTGTGGGTAATCCAAAAAAAGCGACAAAAGAGAAGGGGGAACTATTTGTAAAACAGTGCACAGAAAAAATAGCAAAATTTATTCTGGAATTTTCACAGATAGAAAATGAGGAGGATCTCTATGAATAATTCTAAAAATTCAATTACTAAAAATGTTCTAATTGTTTCGGCCCCCTCAGGCGGTGGAAAAAGCACTATCGTGGGACATCTTCTAAAAACATTCAATATCTTTGATTTTTCCGTGTCGGCAACAACAAGAGCTCCCCGTGGTGCAGAGGTCAACGGAAAGGAGTACTTCTTCCTCTCTGAGGCCGAGTTTAAAAGCAGGGTTGAAGCCGGCGAATTTATTGAACACGAAGAGGTATATCCCGGACTATTCTACGGAACCTTCAAAAGTGAAGTAGAACGAGTCTGGGGCAATGGGAAGATTGTCCTCTTCGATATAGATGTAATGGGCGGAATCAACCTTAAAAAACTTTACGGAGAGAAAGCCCTGTCAATTTTCATTGCCCCTCCATCACTAGAAATACTCCGGGAGAGACTAGTGAAACGCAGTACCGATTCGCCTGAAGCGATTGAAAAGAGAGTTGCAAAGGCCCAGAAAGAGATGCAGTTCGCCGGAAATTTTGACAAAATTCTTGTAAACGATGATCTGCAAACTGCCCTTAATGAGGTAGAGCAGATTATCAGAGAAAATTACTGACATTATGCGTACAGCCCTTTATTTTGGGTCATTCAACCCCTTTCATGCAGGGCACGCCGCAATTGCCAGGTGGGTCCTTACAGAGGGGGGGCTCAACAGGCTTGTACTTGTTGTCAGTCCAAAGAATCCGCTTAAAGAGAGGGCTTCAAATATTACACCACAAGAGAGGCTTGAACGGGTGCGCGAGGCGGCGGCCCGGCTGGCCGCCGAGCCACAGTTGAAAGATAAAGGGAAAAAGATAGAGGTATCAGACATTGAATTCTCAATGGAGGAGCCCCTTTACACAATAAAAACCATTAGAAAATTCCGGGAGAGCGAACCCGGCGTTGAACACATCCTTGTAATAGGTTCAGACAACCTTGAAATAATTGAACAGTGGAACTCCTGGCAAGAGCTACTCGCAGAATTCGAAGTCTGGGTTTACCCACGGCGGCAGGGCACCTTCGAAGAACTAAACACGCATCACAACTCAGCTACACACAATAACGTAACGGCCCTTTGCGCCCACTACGGCGTCAAACTCATTGACGCCCCCTACCTTGACATCTCCTCCACCCAAATTCGTGACATGGAGCTTCGTGGCGAAAACACCCCTAACCTGAAATATTAGGCCAAAGACTTCACAAAATAATCCCATAGTGGATCCTGAGGTGGCGGGGCGGTGATGAAGATTT
>JASDTD010000021.1:0-4774 GCA_041441395.1 Bacteroidales bacterium
AGGATGTAATGATAGATGTCTCTGAAAAGGAGGCTCTTGCTACAGAAGTTGATAAGATTACCAAGAGAATTGACGAGAAGATAGAGGAGGTTTTGCTTGAAGTTTTACCTGAGGCTTTTGCTATTGTAAAATCTACGGCAAGAAGATTTAAGGAGAATGAGAAACTGGAGGTTACAGCTGCCTCTCTTGACAGAGACATTGCCGCTAAACATGATTATGTTGAGATTTCAGGAGATAAAGCAATCTGGAAGACAAGCTGGATGGCGGGAGGAAACATGATTAAGTGGGATATGGTCCACTATGATGTCCAGCTCATTGGTGGTGTCGTACTTCATCAGGGAAAAATTGCCGAGATGGCGACAGGGGAGGGTAAAACTCTCGTGGCTACTCTGCCTGTATTTTTGAATGCTCTTGCGGCAAAAGGTGTTCATGTAGTAACTGTAAATGATTATCTCTCAAAAAGAGACTCGGAGTGGATGGGGCCTCTCTACCAGTTCCATGGCTTAAGGGTAGATTGTATTGATAAGCATGAACCAAACAGCGAGGCCAGAAAATATGCCTACAAAGCAGACATCACATTTGGTACAAATAATGAGTTTGGCTTTGACTATCTGAGGGATAATATGGCTATTAATCAGGAGGATCTGGTCCAGAGAAAACATCACTATGCTATTGTGGATGAGGTTGACTCGGTTCTTGTGGATGATGCCAGAACACCGCTAATCATCAGTGGACCTGTACCAAAGGGAGACGATCAGCAGTTTAACGAATATAAACCTTTTGTAGAGAGAATATACAGTGCGCAGAGAAATCTTGTAACCCAAATTCTTAATGAGGCAAAGAAAAAAATCGCCGAGGGGGATGAGACAGAGGGGGGTAAACTATTATTGAGAGCTCATAAAGGGTTGCCAAAGTACAATCCACTTATTAAATACCTTAGCGAACCGGGGATTAAACAAATTCTTGGTAAAACAGAGAATTTCTATATGCAGGACAATAACAAGCAGATGCATATAGTAACGGACGATCTGTATTTTATTATTGAGGAGAAGCAAAAATCTGTTGAGTTGACAGACAAAGGTCATGAGCTCATATCAAAAAGTGTTAGTGACAGCAAATTCTTTATCCTTCCTGATATTGGTTCTGAAGTAGCCGAGCTTGACAGGAGGGAGATGAATCCGGAAGAGAAGCTTGCAGCAAAGGATGCGCTTCTTGCGGATTATGCAATTAAGAGCGAAAGAGTCCATACGGTTAATCAGCTCCTTAAGGCATACACTATGTTTGAGAAAGATGTTGAGTATGTTGTTTTGGACAACAAGATAAAAATTGTTGACGAACAGACAGGCCGTATACTGGAGGGTAGGAGATATTCTGACGGGTTGCACCAGGCAATTGAGGCAAAAGAGATGGTTAAAGTAGAGGCTGCAACACAGACCTTTGCAACAATTACTCTTCAAAATTACTTCAGGATGTACCATAAGCTTGCCGGTATGACCGGTACTGCCGAGACAGAGGCAGGTGAGTTCTGGTCAATTTACAAACTGGATGTAGTAGTTATTCCTACAAACAGGCCAATAACCAGAAAAGATCAGGATGACCTGATTTACAAAACGAAAAGAGAGAAATATAACGCCGTTATTGACGAGATTGTTAATCTCACTAAGGCAGGCAGACCTGTTCTAGTGGGTACAACATCAGTTGAGGTATCTGAACTGCTAAGCAGGATGTTAAAGATACGAGGCATAAAGCATAATGTCCTCAATGCAAAGCAGCACGCCAGAGAGGCAGAAATTGTAGCAGAGGCGGGTCAGCCATCGGCAGTGACCATTGCAACAAATATGGCCGGTAGGGGAACCGACATTAAGCTCGGCCCGGGAGTTAAGGATGCCGGAGGACTTGCAATCATAGGAACAGAGAGACACGACTCAAGACGGGTTGACAGACAGCTTAGGGGCCGTGCAGGGAGACAGGGAGATCCGGGAACTTCAAGTTTCTTTGTATCCCTTGAGGATGATCTAATGCGTCTCTTTGGCTCGGAAAGAATAGCGGGGCTGGTTGACAAAATGGGGCTTAAAGAGGGAGAGGTCCTTCAGCACTCAATGCTCTCAAAATCAATTGAGAGAGCACAAAAGAAGGTTGAGGAGAATAACTTTGGAATCAGAAAGAGGCTACTCGAGTACGACGATGTTATGAATTCTCAGAGAGAGGTAATTTATACAAGAAGAAAAAATGCTTTAAATGGCGAGAGGATTGATGTAGATGTTATTAATATGATTAATGACTACTGCGAATCACTTGTTGCAACACACCACGGTAACTCTGATTACGAGACATTCTCCCTGGATGTTATCAGACAGCTCTCAATTGAGCCCGGTGTTGACGAAGTTACATACAATAAAGAGTCTCTGAATACAGTTACAGATGCATTTATTGATAATGTAATGCAGGTTTACAAACGCCGTGTTGATGCGCTTGTTGATAGAGCCTGGCCAATAATGAAGCAAATATATGAAACACAGAGTGCTACATTTGAAAACATTGCTGTCCCTGTAAGTGATGGAAACAAAATTATGCAGTTGGTTGTTAATCTTAAAAAGGCATACGACAGTAATGGAAAAGAGCTCGGAAAAGCTCTAAACAAGATGATCACTCTGCTTATGATTGATGAACACTGGAAAGAGCACCTCAGAGAGATGGATGATCTTAAGCAGTCAGTTCAGAATGCAACATACGAACAGAAAGATCCTCTTCTGATTTACAAATTTGAGAGTTTCCAGCTATTCAAGGGAGTTTTGGATAAAGTTAGCCGCGATGTACTTGCATTCCTGCTCAAGTCTCAGATTCCTCTTTCCGAGAGGCGGGAGCCTGTAAGTCTCAGAGAGGAGCAAAAAAGGAAGACAGATCTAAGCAGAATGCAGACATCCAGACAGGATCTCTCAACCTCTTCCGGAGAGCCAAAAACTCAGGCTCCTGTTCATGTAGAGAAGAGAGTAGGCAGAAATGACCCTTGTCCTTGCGGAAGTGGTAAGAAATTTAAAAATTGCCACGGTGCCAATAGTTAGTGTTAAATTTAAAAATTAGTCCAATGTTTGATTTAATAGTTATCGGTTCCGGCCCGGGCGGCTATGTTGCAGCAATCAGAGCATCCCAGCTGGGAATGAATACCGCAGTAATTGAGAGAAGTGAACTTGGAGGAATCTGTCTAAACTGGGGTTGTATTCCCACAAAAGCTCTTCTTAAGAGTGTACAGGCCCTCCATTACGCTACGCACTCAGCCGATTATGGTTTTGAGATAGAGGGTAATGTAAAGGCAGACCTGACAAAAATAGTTGAGAGGAGCAGGGGAGTCTCTGCCAATATGAGCAAGGGGATTGAATATCTCTTTAAGAAGAATAAAATTACTGTTATACAGGGTCATGGTAAGATTCTGGCAGCGGGAAAGGTTGAAGTTACCGCAAACGATGGTTTCAAATCAGAGGTTGAGGCCGGAAATATAATAATAGCAACAGGAGCAAGAGCAAACTCACTCCCTTTTGCTCCAATTGACGGTAAAAAAATTATCTCATACAGGCAGGCACTTGTCCCTGAAAAACTTCCGGCAAGTATGGCTGTAATTGGTTCCGGAGCAATTGGAAGTGAACTGGCCTATTTCTACCGCTCAATGGGTTCTGAAGTCCATCTTATTGAATATCTTGACAATATTGTTCCACTGGAGGATGAAGAGGTTTCAGCTCAGCTTAGCAGATCATTCAGAAAGCTGGGTATTAAAGTAATGGTCTCCTCTCAGGTTAAATCTGCAGATACATCAGGAGAACTATGCAAACTAACTGTTGTGACTAAAAAGGGAGAGGTTATAGTTGAGGCTGAGCAGGTTCTTTCAGCAGTTGGTGTAATACCTAATATTGAAAACCTTGGACTCGAAGAGCTGGGAATTAAAACTGAAAGAGGAAAAATAACGGTTGATTCAGCCTACATGACAAATGTAGAGGGGGTTTATGCTATAGGAGATGTTATTGCGACACCTGCCCTTGCGCATGTGGCCTCCGCAGAGGGCATAAACTGTGTTGAACATATTGCAGGACTAAACCCACCTTCAGTTAACTACGGTAATATTCCGGGGTGTACCTACACTACTCCTGAAATTGCCTCTGTTGGGATTACTGAAAAAGCTGCAAAGGAGAAGGGGCTGGATATTAAAGTTGGTAAATTCCCATTTACCGCCTCCGGGAAAGCAGCAGCAGCAGGCGATAAGGATGGTTTTATCAAACTGATTATTGATGCTCAGTCTGACAAGGTTTTAGGTGCGCACTTCATTGGTGCAAATGTTACTGAGATGATTTCCGGAGTTGTAGTGGCACGCAATTTGGGAGTTACTGCCCGTGATTTAATTCATTCAGTACACCCTCACCCGACCATGAGTGAAGCTATAATGGAGGCTGCCGCAGCATCTCACGGAGAGGTGATACATATTTAAATATTTGTTTTATGGCAAAAAACGAAGTAGTTCCCCAGATTAATGAGGTAAACAGAATTGCCGGCGGAACCGAATTGAGAGGTACACTGGTGACAACCAGCGATATCAGAATTGATGGTTTTTTTGAAGGTAAGATTCAGACAAGGGGTAAGGTTGTAATTGGAGACAACGCCCAGTTTATCGGAGACCTCTTTTGTGGCAGTGCCGATATTTGGGGAAGGATGGAGGGTAATCTTGTTACCGGCCATCAGGCAGGCTTTAAAAGCAAAGCAAAATTTGAGGGGGCTCTTCAGTGCAACA
>JASDTD010000022.1:0-4658 GCA_041441395.1 Bacteroidales bacterium
CTAGTTCTGCATCAAGAAATGCGAAGAGGACATATCCGCTTCCGTAGAGCAGAGCACCGGTCTTAAAGAATAGTAGAAAAACCTGTAATCCGGGAATTATCGAAAGAGTCTTCTCTCTTGCATTCTCTCCAAAGTATAAAAGGAGACCTGCTGCACCTCCTGCAAAAAGGGCGTAAATTTCGCTTATTCCCAAAAGAGTGGCTAACAGTACTGCCAGTCCAAGAAAAATTAACCTTGTGTTTTTGAATGCCTTTTTCCCAAGAGGTATTGCAGCATTAGCAATGATTGCAATAACTGCCGGTTTAATCCCGTAAATATATTTTTCTGCATCAGGTAATGTGCCATATAATTGATATAACCATGCAATTATTCCTGTTATTAAAACAGCAGGTGCGATAAATGATGCTCCTGCAACAAACAGCCCTTTCCATCCTCTCTGTTCGTAGCCGCAATGCATAGTCATCTCTGTAGAATTGGGGCCGGGAATGAGATTGGTAGCGCCTACCAAATCAAGAAAATGTTGGTGTGACATCCACCCTCTTTTTCTTACTACCTCGTCCTCCATCATAGCAATATGTGCAGCAGGACCACCAAATGATATTGATCCCAGTTTAAGGAAAAGAAGAGATATCTCCTTAAGTGATGTCATAGTGCGTTTTTTAATGTGGCTTGCTGCTCATCTCAAATACCATCAGACCTCCACGCATTATATCATAGTGGGAGATAAATGGAAAATCGAGCGTTTCACCATTAAGTATAACCCTTTTTACATACACATTGTTCACGGAGTTATTTGTGGTCTCAATCCTGAACTTGTTTCCGTTTTCAAGATTGATTGTAGCAGATATGAGCAACGGGCTTCCCAGATAATAAAAAGTACTACCCGGAGCAACAGGGTAAAATCCCATAGAACTGAAAATGTACCAGGCGCTCATCTGCCCACAATCGTCGTTGCCACTGAGGCCATCAGGATAGGGTTTATATTTAGTCTCTAAAATATTTCTGATATGCTTCTCTCCCTTCCATTTGTCGTCAGTAAGGTTGTAGAGATATGCGACATGGTGAGATGGTTCATTACCATGAACATAGGAACCTATAATTCCCTCTCTGGTAATATCTTCAGTCTTTTCAAAATATTTGTCCGGAAGGTGCATTGAAAAAAGAGTATCCAGGTAGTTTGCGAATCTCTTTTTACCACCCATCAGTTTAACAAGTTCATCCGGGGCATGAGGTACATAAAGGGAGTAATTCCATGCATTTCCTTCAATAAATCCCTGTCCGTGAGTGTCAAGAGGATCAAACTCTTTTTTGAAACTTCCGTCTGATAATTTTGGCCTCATAAAGCCGCTCTCTTTGTCAAAGAGATTTTTGAAATACCTTGAACGAATTATAAATTCATTAAAAACTCCTGCGTTTCCAACTTTCTCCGCCATCATGGCAATTGCCCAGTCATCATAAGCATATTCCAAAGTTTTTGAAACAGAGTTGCCACTCTTGTCTTCAGGTACATATCCCCTGGTAATGTACTCTTCCAGGTCATCATAGTATTTGTTCTTTGCTGTGGCTACAGAGGCTGTAACCGCCTTTTCGTAGTCAAATCCTGTTATGTTTTTTACCATGGCATCTGCAATCAGAGAAACGGAGTGATAACCAATCATACACCAGTTTTCATTAGCGTGGTGTGACCATACAGGTAACATTTTATGAACGCTTTGGTCGTAATGTGCAAGCATTGAGTTCATAATGTCAGAGTTTCTCTTTTGTTGAATTATATTAAAAAGAGGGTGTAAGGCTCTGTATGTATCCCATAATGAAAGTGTTGTGTAGTTTGTGTGTTTCTCTGCCTTGTAAACATTCTGGTCAATACCCCTGTACTCTCCATTCACATCCATATACTCTGTTGTGCCGATAAATGCGTGATAGAGTGAAGTGTAGAAGTTAATAAGGTCATCTTCTCTCTCTGTCTCTACCTCAATCTTTCTAAGCTCTCGCTCCCAAATATCAGAAGCTCTCTTTCTGTAAAGATTAAAATCTTTGTGTGGCGCCTCCTGTTCAAGGTTCAAAAGGGCATTTCTGGTACTTACAGGTGAAAGTGCAACTCTAAGCAAAATCACCTCCCCCTCATCTGTATTAAAATCAAAATAGGCTCTAAGCTGAGGAGCTGCCATCTCCGGGAAATTGCTCTCCTGGTTGAACTTTCTCCAGAATCCTTTATAAATCTGTTCTCCGGAAAAGGATTTGTAGCCGTAGTTTTTAAAGGGTTTTGAAAATTTTATTGCAAAATACTGAGTACGGGTTCTTCCCCAGCCGTTGGTCTGTCTGTATCCTGTTATTGTTGTCTCATTTTCTACTCTGAGAAACGTCCATATGTTCTTTCCCGGATAGTTGTATATGCCATGAACAAGATCTAATATCACATGTGCATTATCTGATTTTGGAAAGGTGTATTTATGAATGCCTACTCTGGTTGTAGCAGTAAGTTCTGCTTTAATCCCGTAGTCATCAAGCATAACACTGTAATACCCTGGTTCGGCCGTTTCGTTTTTATGGTTGAAAAGCGACCTGAAGCCATCTTTGTGTTTTTCAGCTCTCCCAGGGTTTAATTGTAATATACCTGTGGTAGGCATAATGAGAATATCCCCAAGGTCAGAGTGGCCTGTACCGCTAAAATGTGTGTGGCTAAATCCAACAATTGTTGAGTCACTATATTGATAGCCCGCGCAGTATTTATAAACATCCTTGTTGTAGGTCCCGTTAACTGAATAGCTAATAGTATCTGTATCAGGACTCAATTGAACCATTCCAAACGGAAGTGTTGCACCCGGATAGGTGTGCCCCATTTTCTCAGTACCTATGAACGGATTTACATATCCGGTAAGTCGCTTATCAGATTCGCCCTGAAACAAAAACAGTGCAGCTGCCAGTATTAAAAAATTCATTCTCCAAGATTGTATGTTATGGCTCTTACCTCCTGAGCCCATTCATAAGCAGATTTTGACTTGTCAAAGGTCTCCCAGGAAATTGGTTTCCCTATTGTTACCTTGATTGTCTTGCCCTTTTTCAGGAAGATTTCGTGAGGAAGAAGCATTAATTCTATATTTGCTTCAATACCAAAGAACTTTCTTACATTATTTATTCTGTAAAACAGCTTTGAATTTGTTCCGTGAAAATGGAAGGGAACTATATCTCTTTTGTGTGCAATGGCTTTGGTAATAAAGCTTTTTTGCCAGGGGAGATCCTGGATTTTCCCGTGATGCCTTCTTGATACAATACCGGCAGGAAAGTGAGTAATCGCAACATCCATTGCGTATGTCTCTTCAATTGCTTTCAGGTATGCCTTGGAAGATCCGTCAAAGACATTCACGGCAACTACAAAGTCGTTTAGCTGGGGAATGAACCTGAAAGAGTCATTTGCTATGGCCTTTAGCGTTCCGTATTTTCCCGACACAATACTTGTTAATACAAGCCCGTCAGCGAAACCAAATGGATGGTTTGCAGCAAAAAAGCACTTTCTGCTTTCAGGCAGGTTCTCTAACCCCTCTGCCTCTATTTTTATCTGAAACTCCTCCAGGAGAGCTTTGAGAAATTCGGCACCACTGAGATTAGAATATTTATTGAGGATTATGTTTAGCTCATCCTCATGGACAATCCTGCTCAGTATTCGGATAATCCAACCGGGGAGATGTTTGAGAAAGCCTTTTTTTCTCTCTCTAAGTGCTTTCTCAATATCAATGTATTTTTTTATCATCAGGGTCTTTATTAAATTGCTATACCTGTTATCTCTGTTGAAATATTAAATAGTTTTTCAGCAACTGATTCTTTGTAATATCTGTTCATATCGTTTGAAACGGCCGGGTATCCTCTCCAGTTATCCCAACCATCAGGACCAATTAGTTCACCTCCTTTAAGATTTGGTTCTGTTGCTGCAAACAGGGTAGGGAGCGCCCCCATATGCGCAGGTTGTCCCACCAGTCTGAATCCCCACGAAAGAATTCCCGGAGATGGTTTGCCGGAACCTCTGGAGGTAAGATTTGTAGCAGAAACTCCGGGATGACATACAATGCTTTTAGTCTGGTATGATCTCCCTTTTAAAATATTATCCAGCCTCTTTCCAAATAGGAGGTTGGCATACTTGCTCTGGCTGTAGAACTTAAATGCTCCGTATCCCTTTTTTGCATCCAGGTTGTCATAGTGAATTTTGCCCCCTCTTGCCGCTATACTGCTTACAGTGACTACTCTTGAACCGGGTATATCTTTCATCAGAGGTAAAAGTAGTCCTGTGAGAGCAAAATGGGCAAGGTGATTTGTTCCAAATTGAAGTTCGTATCCCTGTTTGGTAAGTTTAAGGGGAGGAACCATTACTCCGGCATTATTGATTAAAATATCAAGCCTTGAATATTTAAGCGCGAATGTCTCTGCAAATTTTTTTACACTCTCCAAATCAGAAAGTTCAATGTGCATTACTTCAATAATAGCTTTAGGGTATACTTCTTTAATCTCTCTTGCAGCTGACTCTCCTTTCTCCAGATTTCTTACTGCAATAATAACATTTGCCCCTTTAGAGGATAAAACCCTGGCCGCTTCAAATCCTATACCGCTTGAGCCTCCTGTTATAATCACTGTTTTCCCCTTTTGAGATTCAATAGAATCTTCAGTCC
>JASDTD010000023.1:0-4544 GCA_041441395.1 Bacteroidales bacterium
AAATGTATGAATTTTTTTCATACATCCAAAATCAGCTATGTTGTAACACCTTTTTTATGTTTTATGTTGCTCACCAGTATGCCAGAAACAATAAGGAGCAGTCCGGCAATTGTCATGAGTGTGATTCGCTCACCCAAGACACGGTTAATTATCAAAAAAGAGAGCATAGGTGCCAGATATATCATCTGAGTTACAACAATCCTGTTTGTTGCAATATTCAGGGCCTTATTCCATAATATAAAAGTTATACCCATCTCAAACAACCCTACATATACAGCTGCGTAAAGAGGAACTCCAATAACTAAGGGTTCCGGTGAAATAACAAAAGCTATAAGAAGATAAAGAGAGCCAGCCAAAAAGTTTCTGAAAAGCTCCTCAGCCGGATCTTTAGAATTATCAATTTTTAACATCCAGTAGACAGCCCATATTACAGTACTGGCCAAAATAAATATAATACCTGCAATTGAAAGGGAGCCCGAAGAATCAGCGCCATCATTAAGTGAAAGCATAACAATTCCTGCAAAGCTTATCAGTACACCTAAAGCCTGAATATATCCAATCTTTTGTTTCATAAAGATTGCCATCAGCAAAATGAGGACAACCTGCCATGAAAAATTCATTGGTTGAGCTATTTGGGCAGGAAGGAGAGAATATCCCTTAAAAAGTATAAGATAGTATATGAATGGGTTCATTGCACCCTGCCATAGTGAATTCAAGATAACTCTTCTCTCTTTCAGGGTCTTTAATGTAGTGATCAAATTATGGTTAAAACCAAGATATACAGCGAAGACAATCAAAGCCGTTAATGATGAGATTAAAAGCAGTGTTACAGCAGACATTCCTGCAAGCGCAAGCTTAAATGCCGTTGCTACAGTGGCCCAAAAGAAGACCACAAAAGAGGCCATTATGACAGCTTTTTTTTGCTTACTCATCTCTTTTTGCCTGATTTAATAAATGGTCAGCCTGCTGAAGTATCTTACCAATAAGTAATGGGTGAATATTTGCACTGTCTGTGTAGTTTTTAACATAGTATGCAGCCCTCTCCCCTCTCTGACCGGAGAGCAAAGCCTGGAGCCAGTTTCTCGGGAAAAAGATATCCCCGGTTCTCTGAATCTCCGGAAGAATCTCCAAACCGGGAGTAATATAATTCAGAGCATCCTCTGACCTGGAGTAGTGGCATAAGTAACTTAGAGCGTTTATTGTCCAGGGCTCCACAGCTCTGTTCTCCTTCTTTAAGAGAGCTCTGAACAATGAGTCTCTGATTGGCTTCTCAGGCGAAAGTGCGGTAAAAACAAAATTAAACTCCTCTCTTCTCTCTTTTCCGTTTATATAGCTAAGTGTAATTCTTCTAATCTCCTCATAATTTGAAGGATTCCTGAGGGCCGACTCATATGCCAGATTTATAAAGTCTCTTTCGCTTAATTTGAGTCCGGAATATTTGGCAGGATTTTTCAGAATATCATATAAAATATTATCCCATTTTTCACTCCATGCAAAACGGATAAGAGATCTGAACGCTGTTAATCTTAAGTCACTGCTGGTATTTGAGATTGATATTTTCCACAACATTTCAGACGCATTTTGAGATGTAACACTCCCTTGCAGATACCTGATATTTGTTGCGGTAAGGTAATTCACAGCCCTGTTAAAAACAATCCTGTCGCTTTCAAGAGGAATCATGTTGCATAGAGCCTCTGAATATTTTTCAGGATTAATATATCCTGCCACCATGTTTTCGTAAAGTGTAATCATCAGTGAGCCTCTTGTCAAAGGTGTGAAAAGTGGCAGCCTCTCCATCAAAATCGCTCTGTTTAAGGAATCTGTTATAAAATGGCCGTATGCTCTTCCATCAACATTTGGATAAATAAAGCCATCTTCCGATACTACATTAGAAATCTCCTGCTCCCACTCAACTCCTCTTCCAAAAGGGTCTTTCTGAATCAATTTCACCCTTCCCTCATCCATGTGTGAAATAAAAATTTCCGGCCTCCCTCTCTCTTTAATCCATACTCTGCTCCATAAACTAAGATCGGATTCTGTATAATTGTCCAGTATCTCAATCAGATTATCCCAGGTAGCATTCGAAAAAGCATATTTCCTGAGATACTCCTTTATCCCCTTTCGAAAATTCTCCTCCCCAATCATTCTCACCATCATCTCCATAACGATGGGTGCCTTGTTATATATTATATTTCCATAAACCAATCCGGCGTTATTAAGATTGTCGAGTGGCTGTTGTACAGGATTTGCCCCCATTGTTCTATCCTCTTCATAAGCAGGCGGAAAATAGCTGTCAGTAAATGCCAGATCATGGTCCATCTCCGGGAAAAGCGGAGTTACCATACGGGCAGCAAACCAATTGGCAAACACCTCTTTTGTCCAGACATCGTCAAACCATTTCATAGTAACATAATCTCCAAACCACATATGAGCAGTCTCGTGAGCTATAAGTTTAGCTCTTGCAAATCTCTCGGCTACTGTGGGATTCTCGCTTATAAACAGAGTCCTGTCTGCATAAAGAGTTGCCCCGGCATGCTCCATCCCTCCATACTGGAAACCCGGAATAATAGCTATGTCGTATTTTAAAAAGGGGTAGTCAACTCCTGTATAATCCTCAAGCCATTTGACAGAAGAAAAAATCTGAGAAGCTATTGTATCGCACTGTGCAATTCTGTAAGGAAGAGTCTCTTTGTGAAATATCGAAATACTCCTTTCTCCTGATTTAACTTTGTACTCATTGAAAAGACCGGCAACAAACGAAAACAGATATGTAGGCAGAGGATCAGATGGTGCAAATTTGATAAAATCACCGTTTTCAGATTCAGTTGGTGCATTTGACATTGCAATCCATCCCTGAGGTAAATCAAGAGAGAGTTCGTATACAGCCTTAATATCGGGTTGGTCAAAACAGGGATAGAGTGTTCTCGACCTGTCCGGAACCAAAAGGGTGTACAAAAAGTCTACCCTTCTGTTTAATGATTGCTCTCCGGCAAGGAAATTAACTACAACCTCATTATCCCCCTTATTAAGCTTGCTCTTACTTATAAAAAGATGCTCATCAATGATTTCAGGCTTAACTTCTGTCCCGTTAATAGTCAGGCTCTTAACAGGATTTATTGAATCGTGAAAAAAATCGAGCCACAGAGTCTCCCGTCTCTTTAGTGTAAAATTAATCCGGGCTTTCCCTCTAACCAGCGAATCAATGTGGGCAGGTATTGAAAAATGGAGTTTGTATTTTACCTGTGAAATATTGTTAAATCTATTATCTGCCAACTCTTTGCTCACACCTGTACCCGGTCCTTTTATACCAGATGTACACCCGGTCAGGATAGTTACAATAAGTATGAGGAGATACCTGTTCATCAGAGTGAGATACCAGAGGAGAGCAATAATTCAAGCCATCTTTTGTCTCGTTCGTCAAAATCATCAATCTTATCTGAATCAACATCCAGAACAGCTACTACCTTTCCATCCTTTATTACAGGAACAACAATTTCAGATTTTGACTCAGAGCTGCAGGCGATATGTCCGGGGAATTTTTCGACATCCGGAACAATAACAGTCTCTTTCAATTTCCAGGAGGTTCCGCAAACTCCTCTTCCATAAGCAATCCTTGAACAGGCTACAGGACCCTGAAACGGGCCAAGTACCAGAGAACTACCATATTCGGTAGAGTCCTCCTTAACTATATAGAATCCTACCCACCAAAATCCGAATGCCTCTCTAAGTGCAGCTGCGATGTTAGCCATATTTGCAATGGTGTCCTGCTCTCCCTCAGTAAGTGCCAAAATTTGAGGGAGCAGAGATTCGTAAACCGAATCTTTATCTCCCATTAGTATTGTCAATGATTCCATACAAATAAAACTCTTTAATCTTTTTATTCTACATAAAGTACTAATCCTTTAAGGTACTCCCCCTCCGGATGATAAATATTAACCGGATGGTCTGCCGGCTGAGTAAGTCTGTGAAGAATTCTTACAACTCTGCCTGTAGCAGCCGCAGCAGAAAAAACAGCCTCGGCAAAAGCAATTTTATCAACAACCTGAGAGCAGCTGTATGTAAAAATAATTCCACCGGGTGATACTCTTGAAATAGCAGCTGCATTAAGCCTTTGATATGCCCTGAGGGCATTTTGTAAAGCGCCTCTGTGTTTAGCAAATGCCGGCGGATCGACAATTATTAAATCATAACTGTTCTCAACAGATTCTTTCAGAAAGTCAATAGCATCTTCAGTAAAAGAATTGTGCACAATCTCTTTGTCAACTAATCCTGCCTCTTTGTTAATTTCAATATTTCTCTCAAGCATCTTCATAGCCTTTGCAGAGCTGTCTACTGAGTCAACCGATTTTGCGCCTTTAGCCATTGAGTATATTGAAAATCCTCCGGTATAACAGAAGAGATTAAGTACTCTTTTTCCTGAAGAGTATTTACCTAGCAGTTCACGATTATCTCTCTGATCCAGAAAAAAACCTGTCTTCTGGCCGTGAACCCAGTCAACAGAGAAGAGCAAACCATTCTCCTTTACAATCTCTTCACCCTCCCTC
>JASDTD010000024.1:0-4258 GCA_041441395.1 Bacteroidales bacterium
AAAGGGTGAAAATGGTATAGAACAGAGACATAAAGAGTATTTCAAAGAATACCCAAAGAAAATATTTTACATATGAAATTTCGTGATTCCTTGAATGATAGTACATTATTATCCTGCTGATAACAACAACCAATACTCCGGTAAGAATAATCGGAGCTGAAAAGAGGAAAAATTTGAAGTCTGAGACATCGTACCAGCTTTTGGATCCAAATGGCTTATATATGTTGATAAACAATAGCGCAAATGCAGCAGTAAAAATTACCAGCCTTACAATGTTGCCTCTCTTAACTATATGATCAGGGATTTTCATATTTCAACAAATGTAATCAAATTTTCATTAACCACTCATATGCGATTTTGGCCCCTCTATTTTGAGTTTTGCCAATTTGGTGCCACAAAAACACCATTTTTTTTTAACAATTGAGAAGCCTCCCTTTATTTGTATAAAAAATTGCTGAATATGAAAATTGAAGCCCTGAGATTTATAGAAAAACTAGGACTGGATGAGATTCTTAAAAAGAGGAGAGAGGTTTTTCCCGTTTTGCAGTTCACAACAAAAGAGGAGGAGATAAATGAGAATATCAAATTTGATTATTATGTTATCTCACCCGAGACCGATAATAATTCCGGGAATAGGTGGGATTCTGCAATATTTCTCTTTCACGGATTAAATGAAAGAAGCTGGGACAAGTACAAACCATGGGCAGAGTTCCTGGCTAATAGATTAAACAGGCCTGTCGTTCTGTTTCCCCTTTCAATGCATATTAACAGATCTCCTGATTTATGGTCAGACTCCAGAGCTATGCAAAAGCTTATTGATGAAGAGTATAAAAACAAGGATAAGGCAGAAAACCTGACATTTGTAAACTATGCATTAAGTAAAAGGCTGCAGGCAGATCCCTACAGATTTTATCTGAGTGGCAGGGAGACTATATACAATGTCCATCAGCTTATGAATGAAATAAGGTGCGGAAAACATCCATTGCTCTCGAAAAGCTGTAGGGTTGATATATTTGCATATTCAATAGGAGCGCTTATGTCTCAGGTTTTATTGTCATCAGATGTTGAGGGCCATTTTGACAAAAGTAAACTCTTTATGTTTTGCGGAGGAGCTCTTTTTAACGAGATGAATGGTAGTTCCAGAATGATAATGGATGGAGATACCTTCAGAATTCTTAAAAGCTATTTTACAACTAAATTTATTTTCCCTCAATTTGAAAGCAGGATAATTGGAGATAATCTTGAGAACTCCTTTATTGCTCATGTGGACAAATCGCTTTGCAAAGAGAGGAGGGAGGCATTCTACCGGAAAAACTCCTACAGGATTTGTGTAGTATCATTGTCAAAAGATACTGTAATACCCACTTCAGGAATAAGGTCGGCACTCGGGAAGGAGGCAGAGCATTGTATTGAAGAGATGGATTTCCCCTTTAGATATTCTCATGAGAATCCCTTCCCTGAGGGTGAAAAAATAGCCGCCGAGCGTAATTACTTTTTTGATAAAGTATTCAGCCGGGCGGCAGAGTTTCTAAGGTAATTATCTTCTAAAGCATGGAGGCAGAGTCCAGGTTGTCTTTTTCAATATCTTTAAAATAATTAACAGTTCCAACCATTAGTTCGTCGGTAGCAGCGTCGTCACAAACAATGACACCCTTTTGATGCATTTGCAGAACGCTTATGGTCCACATATGGTTAACACTACCCTCTACTGCCATTTTAAGGGCTCTCGCCTTGTGATGACCATTTACCAGAATCATTACCTCTTTGGCATCCATAATGGTTCCTACGCCTACCGTAAGAGCGGTTTTAGGCACTTTAGTAATATCGTTCTCAAAAAACCTCGAGTTAGCAATTATTGTATCGGTAGTAAGTGATTTAACCCGTGTTCTGGAGGCAAGGGAAGAGCCCGGCTCATTAAAAGCAATATGGCCGTCCGGGCCGATTCCACCCATAAACAGATTAATTCCTCCGTATGATTCAATTTTCTTCTCGTAATCTTCACACTCTTTTTCCAGATTCATTGCATTGCCATTAAGGATATTGGCGTTTTCCGGCTTAATATCAATGTGTCTGAAGAAATTATCCCACATAAATGTGTAGTATGACTGAGGATGTTCTTTTGGAATTCCAATGTATTCATCCATATTAAATGTCACTACATTTCTGAAAGAAACCTTCCCCTCTCTGTAGAGTCTTATTAATTCCTTGTATGTTCCATAAGGTGTAGAACCGGTAGGAAGACCCAGTATAAACGGCTTGGCGGGTGTGGGTTCAAACTCTCTTATCCTCTTCACTATAAATGCAGCAGCCCATTTTGAAATCTGCTCATACGAGTTTTGAATAATTAATCTCATATTTAATTTATTTTATAATTTTCAATTTTTAAGAAGCTCCTCTGCATTTGCAAGTGCAGCCTCTGTTGTTCTAGTACCGCTAAGCATCCTGGCAATCTCTTCAATCCTCTCATCTCCTTCAATTCTCTTTATCAAAGTTCTTGTCCCTGTTGTTTTATCGCTCTCTTTATACACCAGCAGATGGCACTCACCCTTTGAGGCAATCTGGGGAAGGTGTGTTATTGCAAAAATTTGCATCTCTTCTGACATCTCCTTAATGAGACTACCCATTTTGTCTGCAATTCTGCCTGATACTCCGGTATCTATCTCATCAAATATCATGGTTGGCATTCCGCTTCCCTTTGCCAGTATTGCTTTTAGGCAAAGCATTATTCTGGATAACTCTCCTCCGGAGGCAACTTTACCCAGCTCTCTTGGCTCTATTTCTCTGTTGGCAGAGAACATCAAGGATACTGAGGTGTTGCCTGTTTCTCCAAAAGTCTCTCTTTTTGACAATTTTGCAAAAAAATCGGCATAAGGCATCTCTAATTCCCTTACAGAGTCACGGACAATTTGAGAAAAAGCCGAAATTGCAGCCTCTCTCTTTTTATGAAGCTTATCGGCCAGCTCATCCCTTTTTTTATGCAATAGATCTCTCTCTGCCTGCAACCTTTCAACATCTTCTCTCTCGGAGCCTGTTTTATTAATTTTTTGTTCTAAACTCTTCTCAAGCTCTATTAACCCGGAGACTGAAGTTACATGATGTTTATTAAGCAGTTTGTATATCTCTGAGATTCTCTCTTCTACAAATGTAATCCTTTCAGGAGATACAATTATTTTTTCTGTCATCACTCCAACCTCTTGCTGAATGTCTTTCAGCTCGATTCTGCAACTCTCGATACGCCGTGCATACTCTGCAGCTGGTGTAAAATTTTGTGATATTTTTCCCGAGGCAACGGCTGCTTCTTTTAAATTTTTTAAAACAGAGAGCTCTTCAGATTCAAGAAGGGCAGAGATCAAAGAGAGTGTCCCCTTAATCTCCTCTGCGTTTGATAAGATTTTGTACTCCTCTTCGAGCTCTTCCAGTTCTCCCTCTCTCAGTTTCGCACCTTTAAGCTGTTCAAGCTGGAATTTATTGTAGTCATTCTCCTCCTCCTGTTCAGAGACCCTTTTTTTCAGTAAAGCCAGTTCTCTCTCCCTCTCTGTAAGCTCATTAAAAACCTCCTGATATGCCTTAAGCATCCCTCCGTTACCTGCATAGGAGTCTAAAACAGAAAGCTGAAAACGGCTGTCACCAAGAAGAAGGTGTTGATGCTGAGCGTGGATGTCAATTATTTTTCCGGAAATTGATTTAAGAAACTGAAGTGAGACAGGCTGGTCATTTACAAAACTTCGTGATTTTCCCGCAGGAGTAACCACACGCCTTAAAATAAGTTCTCCTGTTTTTTCTATCCCTTCACTTTCCAGCAGACTCTCCATCTCACTATCCTGAGAGTATGAGAAGAGTGCCTCAACTACACAATTTTTCTCCTGATTAATCAGAGTATCTGATTCAGCTTTATTACCAAGTAAAAGAGAGAGCGCCCCCATTAAAATTGATTTACCTGCTCCGGTTTCACCCGTAATAATAACCAGTCCTTCAGGAAAATCAATTTCTAGATTCTCGATAAGGGCATAGTTTGATATTATAAGATTTTTGAGCATGCCGGTAATTTTTCAGAAGAGGCTTCCGGACACCTACTCCTCTATCTTTCTGTAGTGAATTCTACCCTCCTCAAATTCATTGATTGCAACGAGGGATGCCTTGGGAAGTCTTTCGTAGTATCGGGATATCTCAATTTGTTCGCGATTTTCAAAAGTCTCCTCGAGAGTATCTGCGTATGTTGAGAACTCCTCCAGTTTCTGGCTTAGTTCAAATTTCATCT
>JASDTD010000025.1:0-4256 GCA_041441395.1 Bacteroidales bacterium
ACCATTACAAATCTCTTCACCCCAAACTCCAGGCAGAGGTCGGCCACAACTTTGGTCCCTCCAACATTTGTCACTACTGCTGCGGATGGGTGGAACTCCATCATGGGTACATGTTTGTATGCTGCTGCATGGAAGACGAGTGATGGCTTTGCGCATTCAAATATCTGCCTCATCTTTATCTGGCTTGTCACATTTGCTATGATGGGCTTAATTAGTATACCAGTATTTTTTGCCTGTAGCTCAAGCCAAAGGTCGTTAAGGGGTGTCTCGGCCTGGTCAACAAGGAGAACCTCTTTGCAATCAAATTGAACTACTTGTCTTGCTATCTCACTCCCTATTGATCCGGCTGCTCCGGTTATCATAATGGTCTGGCCGGTGAACTGATGCTCTATTCGGCTGCGGTCCATCTTAATTGTGTTGCGGCCCAGGAGATCCTCAATTTTTATCTTGTTTATCTGAGGGATTGCCCTCCCCTCGTTCTCGTCAAAGCGGGTGAACATGCTTACAAGCATTATATCCATCCCCTCTACGATGCATTTGTCGTAGAACTCCTTTGGCATCATTTCAAGCTGGTTTCTGTATACCAGAAGTGTCTTTGACTTAAGTTCAACCATCCTCTTTGCAAGCCCCTTTTCAAGTGATATAATGGGGATGCCGCTTACAACCTTGCCCACCTGGTTGCTGCGGAATGCAACAAATGCTATTGGGAGGTATGGGCTGGTCCTGTCTGTTAAAAGATGGTTTCCCAGTAGGATGGAGTCGTAGTCACTTCCCAGTATAAATGCCCTAATCTTGTTGCTCTTGTTGGATGTTTGCTCAAAGTTTTCAAAAACGCTTTTTACTGTGAACCTGAATATAAACTGTCCGGCAAGGGTCATCATTCCCATTACAAAGGGGAACCAGTAGTTGAATGTAATGTGATATTGGCCCTCTATGTCAGTATTGTTAAAAATGACAACAAAGGCAAAATAGATGAGGGAGCCTGAAATTGATGAGAGGGTGAGTCTTTTGAGGTCCGCCATAGTGGAGAATCTTACTACTCCGTGGTATGTGCGGAAAAACATTGATGTGGTGGCGTAGATAATTGCCACTACAAATAGTTTAATTGTGAAATGCTGTGCAGGTTCTGCCGATATTGTCTCTCTGAAAAACCAAAGAGATACAAAGGCAATAATTACTATAAACTCGTCAAAGAGGAATATTGTCCATCGTGGCATAAAGTTTCCCATCACACTAACAATGAAATGGTCAAGCCTTTTAGCCTGATTGCGTATGTTTTCCATATGAAGTTTAAGTTTGACACAAAGGTGTCCGGTGAGTCACATATTTTGTGCCTTACCGTAGCCTCTGTTTATCATACAAATATAGTATATCTGTCCTCAATCTCAAAGTTTTGTAACTTTAATTTAACCGCGATTTGCTATATTTGTGATAGGTTTCATTTATTAATAACTACACAATGAGAAAAAAGTTCGTTCTAATTTCATTACTGCTGCTTGTTTTCCTGATTTCACCGGCGGCTTTTTCCCAAAACAAAAATGTTAAAGTAAATAATTCCGGAATTGTTAAATTTGCTTTTCTTGCTGATCTTCATATATCTGATGTTGCCACAAACTCTGAGGATTTGCGCCTCTCCGTGGCAGATTTAAACTCTGTTCCGGATCTCGATTTTGTGATCTTTGGAGGGGATATTACGGAATTTGGAAGTGATGAGGAGATAGCTCGCGCCCATTCCATTATCTCTGAGCTCCGTATGCCATGGTATATTGTAGGTGGCAACCACGATTCAAAATGGAGCGAGAGTGGCTGCAACACCTTTAAGGAGGTTTTCGGGTATGAGTTTTTTGATTTTGAGGCGGGAGGGGTTCGCTTTATCGGGACAAACAGTGGGCCTAATATGAGGATGGCTCCGGCGTTGGTGCCCAGGGATGCGGTTCTGTGGCTTGACTCTTTGTCTAAGCGAATCGCGCCCGCCACTCCGGTGGTCTTTGTAAATCACTATCCGCTTGATGATGCGATGCTTAACTACTCTGATATTTTGACATCTCTCTCAAGGTTGAATGTTGAGGTTGCTCTGTGCGGACACGGGCATAATAACAGGGCATATAATTATAAGGTGGAGGCGGCGGGAGAGCCGGCCGCCTCACCTGCAGGTTTAAATCTTCGTGCAGAAATTTCCCGGGCGCAATATCTCCCGCTGACAAACATCCGCGGGGTGATGGGCCGCTCGAACCTGCGTGCAGGGAAAGGGGCCCATGGCTACAACATCATAACTCTTGACAAGAGCTCCGGCAATATAACATTTGTCGAGAGGGCAGGCGGTGTGGAGAAAAAGCCCTGGCACACTCTTAAGATGAATACTCCGCTTCCTGAGTTTGCCCACAAAGTGCTCTTTGATTATCAGGATAACTCCGATATTGGATCTGCTGCTGTTATGGACCCTGCCACCTCAGGTGCCGCTAAGGGTAGAATTTACTGGGTGAATGCCAATGGTGAGGTGAAGGCCTTTGATGCGGCGGCCGGCGCGACCGGCAAAGCCGGTAGCAAAGGCGCGCGAAGCGCGGCGCCGGCCGCCGCACCTGCAGCAGCTGCTGCTACCGGTGCTTCTGCTACTGGTGCTGCTAAGCCCCGCTGGAGCTTCGCCACCGGCTCCAAGGTCTTCTCCACCCCTGCAATCCACGACAACAAGATAATCTTCGGCGCCACCGATACCTATATATATTGTCTTGATAAAGAGAGCGGAAAACTTATATGGAAAACCAGGGCAAATAAGTCTGTTCTCGGCTCTCCAACTATTCACAACAATATAGTTTACATTGGTGCATCAGACAATATTTTCCGGGCGCTTGACATAAATACCGGTAAACCTGTTTGGGAGTTCAATGGCGTAAAGAGCTTTGTGGAGTCCAAGCCCTTTGTCGATAATGAGGGAGTATACTTTGGAAGCTGGGGCTCCACCCTCTACAAACTGGACCCAAAATCGGGCTCACTGCTCTGGAGCTGGACCAACCACAAGGGGAGGGGACTCTCTCCTGCAGCTGTATGGCCACTTGTAGCCAATGGTAAGGTATTTATTGCAACTCCCGAGCGTATGACCCACGCAATTGATGCTGCCACCGGTAAAGAGCTCTGGCGTGCAAAAGGCGGACGCGAATCTGTCGGCCTCTCGCCTGATGGCAATACCCTCTACATCAAAACTATGCAGGACACAGTTTTCGCCTACCGTACCGATGCTGAATTTAATGGACCGGTTCCGAATGCAGACAAATCGGTTCGTCTCTGGTCCACCCACACCGGTTACGGTTACGAGATTGCCCCTTCGCCCACCACCGCTGCCTATGGCTACATCTTCATCCCTACCGACAAGGGGAATATCTTTATTCTTAATGAGGCCGATGGCTCTCTTGCGGGTGTGATTCCTTTCTCCGGTGCACTCATCAACCTTGTGCAGCCCGTCGGCGCCGGCCGCCTCCTTGTAAGCTCAATGGATGGCCGCGTAGCCCTTCTCGAGATCCAGCCGGCTGCGGCGGCGGAAACCGCCTCCGCCTCCGCTGGAGCTGCCGCTCCGGCCAAACGTAAAAAATAACGCCATGGAAAGCAACACCCTTGCGGCCGCGGGCGCAGCGCCTGCGGCACGCCGCCTGGTGATTGGTGTCACCGGCGCCTCCGGCCAGATCTACGCCGCCCGCATAATTGAGGTCGTCCGCCACCTGCAAACCGCCGCTAGTGCAGAGGCGGGTGCCCCGGGGGCTCCCGCCTCCGCACCCCGCATCGACCTTGACCTCATCTTCACCGACACCGCCCGCCAGGTCTACCCCCACGAAACCGGACTGCCCCTGCCTCTCGGCCTAACCCCAAACGACAGCTACTACAACAGAAACGCCTCGGGCTCCAACGCCCCCGACGCCCTCATAATCATACCATGCACAATGGGTACTATGGCCAGGATTGCCGCGGGCACATCCGATGACCTCATTTGCCGCGTTGCCGATGTCCAGCTGAAGGAGCGCCGCCCTCTGATAATCGTCCCCCGGGAGACACCATACTCCCTCATCCACCTCCGCAACATGACCACCCTCACCGAAGCCGGCGCCATAATCGCCCCCGCCTCCCCCGCATTTTATGCTGTTGGGCAAAGTGATATTAATCAAGTTATTACTCAATTCGTTTATCGTATACTCTCAATCGCCCGGATCTATCCCCTGCCGGAAGAGCAGCGGTGGATGCACCTTGCCACAGTTTTTGGCAAGTAATTG
>JASDTD010000026.1:0-4023 GCA_041441395.1 Bacteroidales bacterium
AAACTTGGCAGTGACCTTCCCGGAGAGCAGGCCGGCGTGCTGCCATCTACTGAGGGCTATAACAAAATCCACGGGCTCAACAGATGGAAATCCCTGTCAATTATATCTCTCTCAATTGGACAGGGGGAGCTGGGAACGACACCTCTGCATCTTGCAAATCTTGCGGCAACCATAGCTAACAGGGGATATTACCATACCCCTCACATTATTAAAGGGGCCGAAGACACAACTCTACAGACCGATTTTTCTGAAAGGCATTACACAATGGTAGATACCACAAATTTCAAAAAAATAATAAATGGTATGTACCTTGCTGTTAATGCTCCTCCCGGGTCCGGTGCTACTGCATCCAGAGTTGCGGTTCCCGGCCTGGAGATTTGCGGTAAAACAGGTACAGCTCAAAATCCACATGGAAAAGACCACTCGGTTTTTATATGCTTTGCACCAAGAGATAATCCAAAGATAGCAGTAGCAGCTTATATTGAAAACTCAGGCTTTGGCGGAACCTGGGCTGCTCCTATTGCCTCTTTACTTGTTGAAAAATACCTTAAAGGAGTTGTTGAGAGAAAGGATCTTGAAGCACATATAATAAGTTCCAACCTTATTCAGAACAACAAAAGATGAAGACACCACTCAATCTTTACAAGAAACTTGACTGGCCGCTGATAGTAACATATCTGGCTCTTGTTCTTATTGGCTGGATATCTGTTTTTGCATCTGTATATGACGAAGAGCACGCTCATATTCTTGATATGTCCCAGCGGTATGGTATGCAATTTATATGGATTGTAACTTCAATGGTTATTGCAACCCTTATCCTTTTTGTAATTAATCCAAAGCTTTATAATGTCCTGGCCTGGATTCTGTACTTTCTGAGTTTACTCCTGCTTTTTGCAGTAATTTTTATTGGGGTTGAGGTTAATGGCTCAAAATCCTGGTTTATGATAGGCCCATTCAGATTTCAACCGGCTGAGCTTGCGAAAATAACGACATCACTTGCCCTTGCAACGATGATGAGTGCATATAATTTCAAACTTAAAAAATTCACCTCTTATGCAAAGATTGGATTGACAATACTGGTTCCAATGGCTCTCATCATTTTGGAAAAGGAGACCGGATCTGCGCTTGTATTCTTCAGTTTTATCTTTGTCCTGTACAGGGAGGGGCTGAGCGGATGGTTCCTGGTATTTGGAATACTTGCTATACTACTGTTTATTCTCACCCTTGCCTTTTCCCCTTTTGTATCGCTGATTGTTCTTTTTGGACTTATGGTCACTGCTCTCACTTTGTTATCAAGAGAGTATATAAAGGGCTTATTGATAGCAATTGTATCTCTGCCTATGTTAATTTTTGCACCAGAGATTGGAAAACTTGACTTCATGAGTTTTGCATCCTCACTCTCCCCTGCACAGTGGATGCTAATTGTTGCCGCCCCGTTTATAGTTTACTTCATTTATACAACACTAAAAAAAAGAGAGATATACTATAAATATATATTATTGTCATTTCTTATTTCTACAATACTGGTTTTCTCTGTTGACTATTTTTTTGAAGAGATCCTGCAAGAGCACCAGAGGTCCAGGATTGAGAATCTGCTTGGAGTAACTGAAGATCTGCAGGGGGCCGGATATAATGTGCACCAGTCAAAAATAGCTATAGGATCCGGAGGATTCTGGGGAAAAGGATTCCTGAAAGGGACTCAGACTAAGTTTAATTTTGTTCCGGAACAGAGCACAGATTTTATTTTTTGTTCAATAGGAGAAGAGTGGGGATTTGCAGGCTCTGTAGTTGTGATAGGACTATTCGTCTTTTTAATAATCCGGATATTGTCCCTGGCAGACAGACAAAAGGATACATTTATTCGTATTTACGGATACTCTCTTGCATCTGTACTTTTCCTCCATTTTTTTATAAATGTTGGCATGACAATAGGAATAATGCCCGTAATAGGGATTCCGCTGCCATTTATAAGCTACGGAGGCTCCTCATTATGGGCATTTACTATATTCCTGTTTATCTTTATACGACTGGATCTGGAACGATGGCGCTAAGATCATCGTTTACATCCTCATAAACAAACTCTACATCTGATTTCAGGTACATCATTACTACCCCTTTTGCAACCTTCTCTCCCGTTTTAACAAAGATTTGCTCAACGGTTCCGTCAAAGGGAGCTCTTATGATATTCTGCATTTTCATTGCCTCGTATATCATAATCTCCTCTCCCTTATTTATGTGACTACCAATTTCCACAGAAAAAGAGGTAACAACTCCCGGAATCACGGAGAGTATCTCCTGAGGATCCGGCCTCTTCCATTGCTTTCTGTTCCTGTATTTTGTAGTTAAGTTGGTCTTGTAGTTTCTGGAATTTGGAAAGATCTGCAATGTTTCATAAACAGTCATCTCTTCAGGATTTATTTTGTGTTTTTTCATATTAAAATGGTGGAATTCCGTGCTTTTTAGTAGGTCTCTTTACAACTTTATTTTCTGAGACACTCAGGGCATGTTTAAGATAATTTCTTGTCTCGTTGGGATCAATAACTGAATCAATATAGCCCTTTGCAGCGGCAACATATGGATTTGCAAACTTCCGTTTGTACTCCTCCACCTTCTGCTTTCTCATTGCTTCAGGATCTTCCGCCTCCGTTATCTCCTTGCGGAAGATTATATTTGCGGCACCCTCAGGCCCCATAACAGCAATCTCTGCGAGTGGCCATGCAAATACAAAATCGGCCCTTAGATGACGAGAGTTCATTGCTATATATCCTCCACCATATGCCTTTCTGAGAATAACTGTTATTTTTGGAACAGTTGCCTCGCTATAGGCATACAGAAGTTTAGCTCCGTGACGGATAACCCCGGCATGTTCCTGGTCTACACCTGGCAAATAGCCCGGCATATCTTCAAGTGTGATAAGAGGAATTTCAAACGCGTCGCAGAATCTGATAAACCTTGCAGCCTTGTCTGAAGAGTCACAATCAAGTACTCCGGCCAAAACCAAAGGCTGATTGGCAACAAAACCTACGGTTCTTCCGTCAATCCTGCCAAATCCAACAACAATGTTGGCAGCCCACATCTCCTGCACTTCAAAGAACTCAGAAGAGTCTGTCAATGCCTTTATTACATCTCTTACATCGTATGGTTTTGTTGGCTCAACAGGTACAATTTTCTCAATTTTAAATTTCTTTAGCGGTTCTGTACTTTTTCTCGGTTTACCTCTACACTCATTGCAAGCAGGGATGTAGTCCAGAAGTGTTTTAATCTGAGTGAAACACTCGGCCTCACTGTTAGCAAAGAAGTGGGCGTTACCTGTTATCTCGCTGTGTACCCTGGCTCCTCCGAGCGACTCCATGTCAATCTCTTCACCTAATACAGATTTTATTACCTCCGGCCCTGTTATGAACATCTTTGATATTTTGTCCACGACAAAAACAAAGTCTGTAAGTGCCGGTGAATATACGGCTCCACCTGCGCATGGTCCCAGAATAACTGAGAGTTGCGGTATTACACCACTTGCAAGGGTGTTTCTGAAAAAGATCTCTCCGTATCCGGCAAGTGAGTTAACACCCTCCTGAATACGCGCTCCACCTGAATCATTGATTCCTATGAGAGGAATCTTCATTCTCAGGGCATAGTCCATAATCTTTGTGATTTTTCTGGCATGCATAGATCCCAGAGAGCCTCCTGCAACTGTAAAGTCCTGTGCATAAATAGCAACAGGTTTACCATTGATGGTGCCTGTACCAATAACTACCCCGTCGCCGGCAAGGTTTTTACCCTCCATTCCAAACTCCCGAGCCTCGTGCTCGATAAAGAGGTCATATTCAAAAAAAGAACCGGCGTCTAAGAGTTGGTTTATTCTCTCGCGCGCCGGAAGCTTTCCCATAGCAATCTGCTTGGCAATGGCAGATTCACCGCCACCCTGCACTGCTTTTTCTCTTCTGTCCTGCAACTCCGAGATTTTTCTTCTTAATAAACTCATAGATTTTTGTTTTAGTTCACACAAAAATATGAAAATATTTT
>JASDTD010000027.1:0-3950 GCA_041441395.1 Bacteroidales bacterium
TTTTTTAGAAGGGCTAGCAGGGGATAGCTTTCAATCTTTGCTCAATATTTAAGGAGATATTTGCAAAATCAATAATACTGAGTAAATTTGCTAGCCATATTGAGTAAATATTAATTATGTTTGAACGTCCTTATTTAAAGCTGATTAAGCCAAGAATAGAAGAGCCGAGAAAGTTTATTCAGGTTATTCTGGGGCCTCGACAGGTGGGTAAAACTACGATGATAACCCAGCTCTTGTCGCAGATATCTATTCCTAACCTTTATGAATCAGCAGATGCTATTTCAGCAACGAACTCGGCCTGGTTAATGCAGGTGTGGGAATCAGCCAGGTTGCGTTTAAAAGCATCAGGAGCATCTGAATTTTTGATAGTGATAGATGAAATTCAGAAGATTGATAATTGGAGTGAAATTGTAAAACAACAGTGGGATAAAGATACACGTGAGAACATCAATATAAAAGTTATTCTGCTTGGTTCGTCACGTCTTTTAATTCAAAAGGGGTTGGCCGAATCCTTAGCTGGTCGTTTTGAAACCCTATACTTGGGACATTGGTCTTATACAGAAATGCAAGAAGCATTTGGGTGGAATATCCAGCAGTATGTTTACTTTGGTGGTTATCCGGGATCAGCAACTCTGATTAACGATGACGAACGTTGGAAAAATTATATAAAGGATTCTCTCATTGAAACGAGTATCTCCAAAGATATACTGATGCTCACCAGAGTTGATAAACCTGCCCTGTTGAAACGATTGTTTGAACTGGGTTGTCTATATTCCGGACAGATTCTTTCATATACAAAAATCATTGGACAACTTCAAGATGCAGGAAACACAACAACTCTGGCCAATTACCTGAAGCTGCATTCTGAATGCGGATTACTGGGAGGATTAGATAAATATGCCGGAGATATCATTCGTAAACGAGGTTCCAGTCCGAAGCTTCAGGTATATAACAACGCCCTGATAACATCTCAGAGCAACGATACTTACGAAAAAGCAATCATAAATCCTGAATTATGGGGACGACTTGTTGAATCTTCTGTGGGTGCACATTTGATTTATTACACTATTTCCGAAAGATTTAATCTTTACTACTGGCGAAAGGGTAACTACGAAGTTGATTTTATACTGGAAAAAGGAGATGAGGTAATAGGACTTGAAGTGAAAAGTGGAATGAGAGCAGAGAACGCTGGTATGAGAGTATTTGCAGAAAGGTTTAACCCTAAAAAAGTCCTGCTTGTTGGAACAGGAGGAATTCCTTTTGATGAGTTTTTGAAGATAAATCCTAAAGAACTATTTTAATAATAGATGCTTGCGACAGGATATCAGAGGCGTTTTGAAATGCCTTTTGTAATATGTTTTATTATCCGTTATATAAATTCTGGTTGTGCCACTCAATATATTTCACATCAGGCCTGTTTGATAGATCTTTTGGTAGTACTAGTAATCCGCTTCCGTGCAGTTTGTAATACTCTTTGCCGTTTTCAAATTCCTCTTTGATTTTACGGCTTACCTCAACTTTATAATCCTTTGTAAGTGTTATATATCCTGAGTCGTATAGTTTATGGAGGTCAGCTCTGAGTAATAATCCATTAGAAATATGGTTAGGACCGGATTCTGAAAATGGTTTTATATGAGCTGCTTCCAGAACGGGCAGTGTTTTCTCTCCGGTAATTGAGCACTTTCTTGAGTATGCATCGGTAAGCTGAACTCTGAATGCTCCCTGTCCGAGTCTGACTTTGGTAAGATATTTTTTTGTGTATTCTGCTTCTGGTTCTGCAAGTACAAGCTGGCTTTTTGCAGATTCAGATCTTTCAAAAAGGCGGTATTTATTAAGAAGCAAATCAACTTTAGACCATAGTTCTCTCCCCTCTATGTTATAAGAGTCATAAGATTTTCCTTGAACTATGCTTCTGTTCCAGTTAGCAGGCACTTCAATCCAATCGGATTTGTGAAAGAAAATGGGATCCGTCAGGACTATACATCCGATATTGGGATTTTTACTATATGGATTGTCTGATCTTCTATAATGAGTGATTTTCTCTTTGAATTTGAAGAATGATTCTACCCCGTTTCTCTCTTCAAAAATGCTCCATGCAACATCTAAAGGTAAAATTGCATGTGAAGAGAAAAATCCGATACCGGCAATGGCATTGTATGGACTTTTCAATTTAAATAAAAATGGTGCACCTGGATTAATTGCCCTGAAGTTTGTAGTACCTCCAGGTTGCCAGAAGTTGATATCCTCATTTTCCCTTTGCGAAAGGAAATTGTACCATTCAAAGTCTGTTACGCCGAGGTAGAATTTCATGTTATAAAAATAACCACATTATTTTATAATTCAAAATTTTAGAATCAGCAATTTGCTGAAATTGAGCCAATCAACCAACAAAATGCTAAGAAAATCAGCAGAAACTTTGTTTATAAACTGGTTTTTGCACAGATTTTCGGATGGTTATATTTATTCCATTTCATCAATTTTAAAGCCTAATTTTCTGCCCAAGTGTACAATGTTGTCAATATTGTCTTTTCCCCACTGTGTTGAGACAACAAATTTCACATTATCTGCACTCATTAAAATTTCATCATCTCCAATAAAATGCCTTTTATCTGATTTATTTGCATATTTCATCTCTACAAAATCTAGTGAGTTTACTACTCCGGTTGAACCTTGTAAATCGTCTCTAAAAATATTTTTTAGTTTAGTAAAATCTGATGGGTTATTTCTCACGTACATTCGAATTAACTCTAATACAAACCTGTTTTTCCCAAGTTTTTCAGAAGCCCCATTAATTGTGTATTTTGTTTTATCCCTAGAACTTTTAATTACGGATTTTTCTAATGATTTTGTTCGTACAGAGGATTGTTCAATAATTTCCTGATTTTGAATTGAAATATTTATTGAAATTTCATTTAATACGCTGTCAATTAGTTCGCTGTCATATAAATTTAAAAAGTCTTGCTTAATTAATTTGATAACTTCTCTTTCGTAGTCAGGAGATAAAATCTTTTGAGATAATAATTTTTTGTCAGCTTGGCGATTAATGTTTTTAAGAGAGTTTATTGTAAATGATCTTAGCGCTTCAATACTGAAGTTACCTTTGTTAAATAACTCGACGAATTTAATTCCTTTTGGATTGTCATTCTCAAATTCAATTGTTTCTAGCATGACGGGGTCATCGTGATTTGCCAAATCCCCGTCATAGAACACTTGAATAACTTGTCCAATCAAGATTCCATATTCAAGTCTTAATTGACGCATATATGAAAACAGCTGTTGTTGAAAATTGGTATTTAATGGAAGGCTCGGCTGTTTAATTTCAATTACGAATAGGTTTCTTTTTTCGGATGAATTAATAACAAAATCTGGTTTTAATCTGTTTGAAGCTCCAAATTGAAATGATGGACGGATTTGAATATCTCCTGTATACTCTTTCCAATCTAAAACTCTCAATGCTTGTATTACATTTCTTTCAAAATCACTTTCACTTATGTCACTCCGAATATTTTCAGCGAGCAGAAAACATATTTCATTCCATTTTTCGTTATTCATTGATGATATTATTAGATTATTGATAAAGGTTTAGAGTCTTTCAGATTAATTATTTTACTGCCATTCTTTTCGTAATAATTGAGCATTTCGTTAATTTTCCTTTTATCATAACTCGTAATGCAATCTGATATGACTGTCACTTTATAGTTGTTCTTGCACATATTGTAAACGGTTGATTTCACACAGGCAATGGCGTCTGCTCCGGCAATGTAAAACTCGCTTATATTGTTTTTCTTGATAAAGTCAGCAAAATCTTCGCTGGTCAATGCGTTGCCTTTGGATTTTTCAAATATGTTTGAGGAGACCAATTTCATGTCTGAGACTAATTAGGACCCACGGGTATTGTACCAGACCCCTATTAATTGGACTTAAAACTTAAAATGGTTTTGTAATTTTCT
>JASDTD010000028.1:0-25238 GCA_041441395.1 Bacteroidales bacterium
CTTAATATTAAGCATTTAACTGTACAAAATGGTGCTAATAATTAATTCCTGTTCTCCTATACTGAATCGCCTCCGCAATATGAGAGATCGAGATATTTTGAGCGCTCTCCATATCTGCAATGGTCCTTGCCACTTTTAAAATTCTGCTGTAGGCTCTTGCTGAAAGTCCAAGCTTACTAATTGCCCCCGATAGAAAATCGGCCTCTTTTCTGCCAACCATGCAGTAGTGCCTGAGGTCACCGGCGGACATCTGAGAGTTGGTAGATATTCTCCCCATAAATCTCTTGCTTTGTACTGCTCTTGCCCTCTCAACTCTCTCTCTTATGGCCTGACTACCCTCAGAGAGTCTCTCCGAGATCAGGTGCTCTGCCGGGACAGGATTTACATCACACAACAGATCAATCCTGTCCAGAAGAGGGCCAGACAGTTTTGCCGAATATCTCTCAATCTGAAACCGGGTACAGCTGCATTTGTCTCCCGGCTGTCCGTAATAGCCGCACGGGCAGGGATTCATAGAGGCAACAAGCATGAAATTTGCCGGATAGGTTATCTTATACTTAAGTCTTGAAATAGAGACACACCTCTCCTCCATCGGCTGCCTGAGTACCTCAAGCACGCCCCTGGGGTACTCAGCTATCTCATCCAGATAGAGGACACCATTATGAGCCAGAGAGATCTCTCCGGGCCGTGAGTTAAATCCCCCTCCAATTATTGCATATATTGAGGCCGAATGGTGTGGAGACCTGAATGGCCTCTCTGTTATAAGACCATCCTTTAATGCACCCTTCCCCGCTACACTATATATTTTGCTTGTCTCTACAGACTCCTCTCTGGTCATTTTCGGCAAAATACCTGCAAGAGCTTTAGCCATAAAAGTTTTACCCGCACCCGGAGGTCCGCTTAGCAAAATATTATGAGATCCCGCAGCAGCAATCTCCAAAGCCCTTTTTGCCCCCTCCTGCCCCTTTATCTCTGAGAAATCCGGAATATCTGCAGAGGGAGAGTGGCGTAGTCCCCTCTCTCCATGTTTTAAAGGTAAGAGAATACCCTCTCCATAAAGAATTGAAATGACCTCATTAAGATTATCAGCTCCAAAAACATCTATCCCATCAATCTCTGCTGCTTCACCGGCTGAAGAGCCCGGGAAGATACACCCCTTAAAACCCTCCTTTTTTGCATGCTCAGCTATTGGAAGGGCTCCTGAGACAGGTCTCAGCGACCCATCCAGGGCCAACTCCCCCAATATCATAAATTCATTGAGATTGCAGAAAGAGTACTGCCCGGTAGCTGCAAGGATTCCAACGGCTATTGCAAGATCAAACGAAGAGCCCTCCTTTTTTAAATCAGCAGGAGCCATATTCACTATAATTTTTTTACCCGGAATTCTGGCACCCACAGAGTTGAGGGCTGTCCCGATTCTCTGCTGGCTCTCCCTCACAGCGCTGTCCGGAAGACCTACAAGATGAAATGATATACCAACGGTTACATCAACCTCAACTACAACTGTAATTGCGTCCACTCCAAGACAAGTTGCACAAAAAGTTCTTCTTAGCATTTTTTACTTTCAAAGCTATAAATTAGTGGAAACCTCAACTGCTGAGCAATGTTGAATTTGGCAATACTGTTGAAGAATTTTCCATATTTAGAATTCACACTTTTAAAGGGAAAAATTATGTAGATTTGTATAAATGGAAATGAAGGAGACTCTCCGTTATTATTGTAAGAAAATAAATGAAATCCCGGGGTTTATCCCTGCGGAGAGGCGGATTGTTATATTGTCCGACGAGAGGCTTAAGGGAGTTTTTGAAAATCTTTTCCCGTACCCCATAATAACAATGGAGTCAAGCGAGGATAAGAAAAGTTTTGAGACCATAGAAGAGCTTACTGTCAAACTAATGGATACCGGAGCAGACAGAGGCACCCTTCTTCTGGTTGGAGGTGGCGGAATTGTAGGCGATGTCGGCGGCTTCCTTGCATCTACATATTTCAGAGGGGTGGATTATTGTTTAATCCCGACTACCCTGCTTGCTCAGGTAGACTCATCTATCGGAGGAAAGAGTGCAATCAATGTAAGAGGCTATAAGAATATACTTGGTCAGTTTAATCCCTCTGATTTTACAATATTCTGCAGTGAGTTTCTGGATACTCTGCCAAGAAAACAGATAAATGAAGGTCTGGCAGAAATGGTGAAAACTTTGCTTATTGCAGACAAAGCGAGTTATCTTGATGCTGTTGATGTAATAAGCGGAGGAAGCCCCTATCTAAAAAAGATTTCATCATTTTCTGAACTATTTCCTTTTATAAAAAGAGTGACAGAGATTAAGAGCGAAATTGTAGCCAGGGACCCTTTTGAAAAAGGCGAGAGAAAGCTGCTTAACCTTGGTCACACTTTTGGCCATGCGCTGGAAAAACTTTGCGGATTATCACACGGAGAGGCGGTAAGTATAGGAATAGCATTATGTGCAAAACTATCTTCAAAACTGAGACTGCTGCCAAAATCCGCTGAAGATAAGATAATCAGAGACCTGGAATCTTTAGCTCTTCCTCATATACCCCCTGTGCATCCCAGAGAGCTGGCTGAAGTGATGACAAAAGATAAGAAAAAAGATGGTGAGGCTATCCAGTTGATTCTTTTAGAAGGAATTGGAAAGGCTGTTATTTACCCTATTACAATTGATCGATTAAAAGGATTGTTAAATGATTTGTCTTAGTTTACAAAAGTTGAATTACAAGGCTCTTCTCAAAGCAATTTCCCGTGCAGAGATGTCCGAAATTCGCCTTGATTTGATGGAATTAACTGTTAGTGAGATAAGCAAGTTATTCTCAAAAGAGTCAAGCTTAATTGCAACTTGCAGGCTGGAGAAACAACCAAAAGAGGTATGTTTTGATAAATTAACAGCTGCTATTAAAGGAAATGGTCCGGTCAAAAAGAGCAAAATTGTAAAATATGTAGATATTGAGTATGATGCCCCTGCAGAGTATAGGGAAGCTATCGTAACTCTGGCCCGGGAAAATGGATTTGGAGTAATACTATCTTACCATAACTTCTCAAACACTGACCCTTTTGAAAGGCTTTTGGAGATAACCGGCAGATGCTTTGAGTACGGAGCAGATATTGCAAAAATTGCAACAACTGCTATTATAACAGAAGAGGGGGTAAGAACACTTAGGCTATACAGACATTTTGAGAAGAGGCGATTACTGGCTTTCAGTATGGGAAATGCCGGAAAATTCACCAGACTGCTTTCGTTAAATCTGGGTGCACCATTTACATTTGCTGCTCCAAAAGGAGAGCTTGCTACTGCGCCCGGGCAGCCTCTTGCAGAGGAAGCTAAAGCAGCTGTTAATCCAAAGAGCTACTCTCATAAAATAAAATACAAATCAATTCAAAATACAATTAAAGCTCCCTCCTCCAAAAGTCATGCTCAGAGAGCAATCATTGCGGCAAGTATGGCTAAGGGGATCTCTAATCTTTATGGTTACACCCCATGTAACGACACTGACGCTGCATTAGAACTGGCAAAAAAATTTGGTGTTCAGGTCAAATATAAAAGTAAGAGAGGCCATCTCACAATAAAAAGTCCCGGGTCAAATGCTATAAGTCTGAATTTTACAAAATCAAAATCTCCGCTTACATTCAATGCCGGAGAATCCGGTCTTCTCTCAAAGCTCATGATTCCAATATCAGGACACCTCTCCGTTAACAAGAAAATTACAATTACCGGAAAGGGAACCCTTTTAAAAAGAGAGTACACAGGGGTAAACGAGATTCTTGAAAAAGTTGGAATCACTTTTGAAACAACAAACGGGTACTTACCCGGTAGAATTAACGGCTCGTTAAAAGGGGGCACCATTCAGATCTCCGGCAAGGGAGGATCTCAATTAGTTTCCGGTCTCTTAATGGCTTTACCGCTGTGTGTTGAATCCAGTAAAATTGAACTTGAGAGCCCAACCAGTAAACCATATATTGATCTTACTTTAAAAACACTTCGTGATTTTAATTTAAAGGTAACAAACAATAACTACACTCAGTTTATAATCCCAGGAAGACAGAGATACAGGAAAAAAATATTTTATCAGATACAGGGAGACTGGAGTTCTGCAGCTCTTTTAATGGTAGGGTCTGTAATATCTAAACCGGTAACCATTAAAAACCTTGAGATTAATTCTCTTCAAGCCGATGAGAAAATCCTTGATGTACTTAAAGCCACAGGTGTAGAGCTGGAAGTTCATGAGGGGCCAAAATACCTGATAATGTGCGGGGATGTACCCTGCGTCTTCCGGGACAATCCGGATGATGAGGATTGTTGCTCCGGAAGAATTGAGATTAAAGAGAATAAGTTGCCGTTGAAATCATTTGAATACGATGCAACAGACTCTCCGGATCTCTTTCCGCCTCTAGTTGTACTCGCCCTTAATTGTGATGGTGAGAGCCGGATAAAGGGGGTAAGCAGATTATACAACAAAGAGAGCAACAGGGCAGAGACACTCTTTTCTGAGTTTGTTAAACTTGGTGCAGACATAGATATCCAGGGAGATTATATGATAATTAAAGGGGGGAAACTCCATGGAGGGTACTGCAATACACATGGTGATCACAGAATAGCTATGGCACTTTGTATAGCCTCTCTTAATATTGATGAACCTCTTTTTCTGGACAACATGGAGTGTATTTCAAAATCCTATCCTGGTTTTATAAGCAATTTTGTAAAATGAACACATTTGGCAACAGATTCAGAGTATCAATTTTCGGAGAATCTCACGGAGCAGGACTAGGCATTGTAGTTGACGGTGTTCCTTCAGGAATTCCCATATCACCAAATGATTTTACCGGAGACTTATCAAGAAGAAGAGCAGGCGCAGCAGGAACAACAACCAGAATTGAGGCAGATCAAGTCAATGTAATAAGTGGTTTGCAGAGTGGCTTCACAACAGGCTCTCCAATTTGTATTCTTTTTACTAATGAGAACACAAGATCATCCGATTACGAAAAATTCAAAAACCACCCAAGGCCTGGTCATGCAGATTTCAGCTCACGGGAGCGCTTTGGAGATCACACAGACTTACGCGGAGGGGGGCATCACTCAGGGAGAGTTACAATAGGTCTCGTTGCAGCAGGAGTAATTGCCAAAAGAATAATTGAACCTGTATCTGTACGCTCTTCAATTCTTGAAATTGGAGGAGAAAACCCATGGGGAGAGGCATTAGAGAGGGCAGCACAAAAGGGAGACTCTCTTGGGGGAGTTATTGAGTGTTTAATATCTGACCTTCCGGCAGGCATAGGTAACCCATTTTTCGATTCCGTTGAATCTGTTATTTCACATCTGATCTTTGCAATACCGGGCATAAGAGGGGTCGAATTTGGTGATGGGTTTGCAGCATCCAGAATGTTAGGATCTGAACATAATGATCCAATCATTGATTCCTCCGGAAAAACATTTAAAAATGGTGCAGGTGGAATTAACGGAGGTATTACAAACGGCAATGATATAGTTTTCAGAGTTGCAGTCAAGCCTACTTCGAGCATTAGTATCCCTCAAAACACCTTTAACTTTAATTCCTGTACAGTTGAGGAGCTGATTGTAAACGGCAGACATGATACATGTTTTGCACTAAGAGTTCCTGTTATTGTTGAAGCGGCTGCGGCTCTTGCAATTGCAGATCTTCTTCTGTAATATTATCTCTCAAAGATTTAATATAGCAACGCCTTCTTGAGTAAACTCTCCCCGGATAGTAATCAAATATACTCTGAACAGCCTTGTTTGTCTCTAGTTGAGGATTTGCAATAACCCTCTTTACACCTAGTCTAATAAAGTTTGAGTTCAAATAATCAAAAATAACAGCATTAATACCTTTGTTTTGATACTCAGGCACTATGCCAATCATATACAGATCTACAAGTTCAAAGTTTTTAAGAGCTTTAAGCAGTTTTAAAAATCCAAACGGAAACATCCTACCTTTTGACTCTCTCATAGCACTCGAGAGACTTGGCATAGTTACAGCAAAAGCAACCACTTTATCCTCTTCATTTACTACAATGCAGACAAGGTCCATATTAATCAGCGGAAGAAACTGATCTACATACCACTCAATTTGTTTTCGGGAAATTGGAGTAAAACCGTATAAAGGGACAAATGCCTTATTTAGTGCATTGAAAAGGTCTATTGCATAGGACCTTAACTCCTTTTTCGATTTCACTTCAAGAATTGAGACTCTGTATTTCTGTTTGACTATCCTTGAATACTGTTTCAGTTTTTCAGGGACATCCTCAGGAACATCAAATTCGCGCTGAATCCATTCGGCATCCTTAATAAAGCCGAGCTTCTCCAAATGGTCCGGATAATAAGAGTAGTTATAGAGAGTTGTAAATGCCCCCATATTTTCAAAACCCTCGGTAAGCATTCCCTCTCTGTCCATATCGGTAAAACCAAAGGGACCATTAACAGCTGTCATTCCCTTCTCATATGCCAACTCCTCAACCTTCCCAAGCAAGGCCCCTGAAACATCAATATCATCAATGAAATCGAGCCAGCCAAATCTCATATTTTTAGTTTGCCAGTCACGATTTGCATTATGATTAATTATTGCAGCAACTCTTCCTATAACCTCTCCATCTCTCTCAGCAATAAAATACCATGCCTCACAATATTCAAATGCTGGATTTTCTGACTTCAAAAGAGTCTTGTACTCATCGCTCCACAGTGCATTTACCCAGTATGGACAATTCTTATAAAGCTTTTCAGGAAAGGAGATAAATGCCTTTAATTCCACCCGGCTTTTTACCTCCCTTATTATTACGCTCATCAGTAATATTATTTAATAACTGAACCGGCCACCGCATTTGCAACAAGCGCCCTAAGTCTTACAACACTCCCTTTATCAACCGGATGCACTCTGTGTGCAAGTAGTATTACAGCTGTTTTGGATACTGGGTCTACAATGAACGAAGTTCCTGTATATCCTGTATGGCCGAATGTTCTTTCAGGATGGAACAGATTTCCGTTATTTGATGCATATGAAGAGTAATTATCCCAGCCCAGGGATCGCCCTTCACTAATTACCTGAGCCGGCACTCTGGTCATTGTCTCCAATGTTAGCTTACCTAATACTCTCTTTCCGTTGTACTCTCCCTCATTCATAAGCGCAGCTGCAAGGATTGCAAGGTCCTCTGCATTTGAGAAGACTCCTGCATTTCCGGAGTTCCCATCGTTAAGGATATTTGCGATTGGGTCATGTACCCTTCCTAAAAGGACTGATCCATCTTTTTGTTTTTCTGTTGGTGCAACCAGCTTAAGAAGGTCTCCTGACGGATTATATGTGGTATTCTTCATACCCAGAACTTCAAAAACATTCTTCTTTGAGTAATCCATAAGCTTCATTCCTGTAATGTTCTGCAGGATATTCTGCAGGGTTACAAAGTTCAGACAGCTATACTGAAAATCTGAAGTAGGCTTAAAGTCCCTTTTACAGTTTGAAATCCAACTCATCAATGCAGCCGGATTTGGAGCCCCGCTTTGTTCAACAATAGTAGCTACTGGAGCGTATGGGGGAAGACCTGAAGTGTGTGTAAGCAAATCTACTACCCTTATCTCTATTTTTCTTCCGGTTATGGTATCTGTCCATGGTTTGAATCCAGGTATATACATTGAAACATTGTCAGTCAATCTTACCCGGCCTTGTTCTACAAGCTGCATAAAAGCTATAGCTGTACCTACAGGCTTACTTACTGACGCCAAATCAAAAATAGTATTCACAGTCATCTTCTCCTGAACAGGATAAACAGATTTATTACCATACGCTTTTAGATAGGCCATCTTCCCATTTCGTACTACAGCCAGAACTGCGCCGGGTATTTCACCATTATTAATTGACTCTTCAATTATTCTGTCGACTTGTGACAACCTTACCGGATCCATACCCGCCTCAGAAGGGGTAACTTTTTTCAGAGGCTGTGCATATGCTGTAATTGCAAAAAGGGATAAAACGAGGATTAGAGGTAAATTTTTCATAGAGTGCTGGGGTTATATATAAAGCAAAAGTACAAAAAAGTAGTGTAATTAATAGCACCAAAAAAAATTGAGTAATGAACAATCATTACTCAATTTTAAAATTGGTTGTTAACTATCAGAAATACTACCCCTCATTGGAGTCTCTTTGCGGACGCTGTCCGCGAGAGTTATTAGATCTGCCTCTGCTTCTGTCACCACCTCTGCCTCCTCTGCGATCTCCGCCACCGCGACGATCACCGCCTCTGCCACCCTGGTGGCCACCACCTTGTGATGAAGCTGCATTTGCTGCCATTCCTATGTTTGGAGAGAGATCTCTCTTTCCGTATACCTCACCGTTGCATATCCAAACTTTTACTCCCAGAACACCTACCTTGGTATGTGCCTCTGCATGAGCATAGTCAATATCCGCACGGAAAGTATGAAGTGGAGTTCTTCCCTCTTTATAAAGTTCCCTTCTTGCCATTTCAGCTCCACCAAGACGGCCACTGATAAGGACTTTGATGCCCTCTGCGCCCATTCTCATTGTTGAAGCCATTGCCATCTTGATAGCACGACGATATGAGACACGACCCTCAACCTGACGGGCAATATTGTTAGCAACAATATTTGCATCAAGTTCTGGCCTTTTTACTTCATAGATATTGATTTGAACCTCTTTGTTAGAGATCTTTTTCAACTCTTCTTTAAGCTTGTCAACCTCCTGGCCGCCTTTTCCGATAATAATACCGGGACGGGCAGTGTGGATAGTTACAGTGATCAGCTTAAGAGTCCTCTCAATAACTATTCTTGATAGTGAAGCTTTCGCAAGACGAGCGTTCAGATACTCTCGTATCTTAGCATCTTCCAGGATTTTACCTGCATAGTCAGTTCCACCGTACCAGTTAGAGTCCCAGCCACGGATAATACCAAGTCGGTTTGATATAGGATTTGTTTTTTGTCCCATCTTATTGCTCCTCTTTTACGGTTTTACTTTTCTTCTTTCCAAGTACAATGGTAACATGGTTTGAACGCTTACGAATCCTTGCTGCACGACCCTGAGGCGCAGTTCTGATTCTTTTAAGAGAACGACCTTGCCCAACCATAATAGATTGAACGCAAATGTTTCCATTTTCCAGGTCCTTGCGGTCTGCTTCGTTTTTAGCCTCCCAGTTTGCAATTGCAGAACGAAGAAGTTTCTCTAAACGAATTGATGCCTCCTTCTTGGTATACTTAAGTATATCCAAGGCGCGGTTTACCTCTACACCTCTGATGATGTCTGCCACGAGGCGCATCTTCCTTGGTGAGGTAGGAACATCATTCAGCTTGGCAAAAGCTGTCTGCTTCCTTATTTCTTTATGCCTTTCGGCTGCTTCTCTTTTTCTAGCTCCCATTATTGTGGTTTTTTACACATTAATTAATTAGCGATTACCAGAGTGCCCCTTAAAGGTTCTGGTGGGTGCGAACTCGCCGAGCTTGTGTCCTACCATATTCTCTGTAACATATACCGGAATAAACTTATTTCCGTTATGAACTGCAATGGTGTGGCCCACAAAGTCGGGTGAAATCATGCTGGCTCTTGACCAGGTCTTGATAACCTCTTTTTTGCCTGCTTCATTCATTGCCAATACTCTCTTCTCGAGAACGGCTTGAATGTAAGGACCTTTTTTTAATGAACGACTCATACTCTATTCAGTTTATTCCGTTATTTTTTCCTTCTTTCAATAATGAATTTTTTGGTAGTCTTCTTAGGATTACGTGTCTTGTAGCCCTTTGCTGGAATACCTTTTCTTGAACGAGGGTGTCCTCCGGATGCCCTGCCTTCACCACCACCCATAGGGTGATCTACCGGATTCATCACAACACCACGGGTTCGTGGTCTGCGACCCATCCAGCGCTTACGGCCGGCTTTACCATCCGATTCCAGATTATGATCTGGATTGGACACTGTTCCAACAGTAGCGCGACAAGCGGTGAGAACCATCCTTGTCTCTCCTGAAGGGAGCTTAAGGATTGCGTGGTCACCTTCGCGAGCCAGCAGCTGAGCGTATGCTCCTGCACTTCTTGCCATTGCGGCACCCTGACCGGGACGAAGTTCTATGTTATGAACAAGTGTACCAAGTGGAATTTCTGAGAGAATTAGAGTGTTACCAAGCTCCGGAGCTACTCCGGGACCCGATGAAATCACCTGACCAACTTTAATTCCGTTAGGAGCTAAAATATAGCGTTTTTCTCCGTCTCCGTAAACAACAAGTGCAATCCTTGCACTTCTGTTTGGATCATATTCAATAGTCTTTACAGTGGCTGTAAAATTGTCCTTATCACGAAGGAAGTCGATAACACGATACATCCTTTTGTGACCACCACCAATATAGCGCATTGTCATTTTGCCCTGTCCGTTACGACCACCGCTTTTACGCAGTGGCTGAAGGAGTGATTTCTCAGGAGTAGAACAGGTAATCTCGTCAAATGCGCTTATAGCCTTATGTCTTGTACCGGGTGTAGCCGGTTTGAATTTGCGTATTGCCATAGAAATTAAATGTTACTGTAGAAATCAATCTTATCTTCACCTGCCAGGGTCACATATGCCTTTTTAAAGTGGTTTGCGCGACCAGACAATAATCCCGCCTTTGTAAAGCGGCTTTTCTTTTTTCCGTGGTAATTAACGGTATTTACATCCAATACCTTTACACCATACATCTCCTCAACCGCAGCTTTGATCTCAATCTTATTTGCTTCGCGGTCAACCTCAAATGCGTAACGATTCAACTTTTCGCCTTGAATCGTCATTTTTTCTGTTACTATAGGCTTAATTAATATTCCCATTTCAATGCGGCTTATTTGCGTCCGTACTGTGCCTGCAGAATATCCTGAACGCCATCAACAAACACTACACTGGTTGAATTAACCAAGTCATAAGTGCTGATTTCGTTTACAGTGATAACCTTTACATTTTGCAGGTTTCGTGAAGACATATAAATATTCTCAGAGTTTTCAGGAAGCACAAAGAGAATTTTTCTGTCATTTACCTTAAGGTTCTTAACAATTTTAATCATCTCTTTAGTCTTTGGAGCCTCCAGATCGAATGACTCTACAATGGTAAGAGCACTCTCTTTCACTTTATATGAAAGTGCGGAGAATCTTGCCAGCTGTTTAAGTTTCTTATTCAATTTGAAACTATAGTCTCTGGGCTGAGGTCCAAAAGCTCTGCCACCCCCAACAAATGTTGGAGACTTAATGCTGCCGTGACGGGCGCCGCCAGAGCCTTTCTGTCTTACAATCTTTTTTGTACTGTAAGCAACTTCCCATTTCTCCTTGGTTTTGTGTGTACCCTGACGCTGATTTGCAAGATACTGCTTTACATCAAGGTAAATAGCGTGATCATTCGGCTCTATGCCAAAGATACCGGAATCAAGAGTCACCTTCTTGCCTGACTCAGATCCATCTATTTTGTAAACTGATAATTCCATAGACGCTTAATCCTCCACGATTACATAAGAACCTTTTGCTCCGGGAACAGATCCCTTTACAATAAGAAGATTATTCTCAGGAATAACCTTAATAACTTTGAGGTTCACGATTTTTACCTTGTCACCGCCCATACGGCCGGCCAGTCTCTTACCTTTAAATACTCTAGAAGGCCAGGAAGAGGCACCCATTGATCCCGGAGCACGAAGTCTGTTGTGCTGACCGTGAGTTGCGCCGCCTACTCCGGCGAATCCATGGCGTTTCACAACACCCTGAAATCCCTTACCCTTAGATATTCCTACTACATCTACCCACTCCAGAGGATCCTTAACGAATACGTCTGAAACGGTGACGGTATCACCTAACTGAAGATCTCTCGTGAAATCCATAGGGAATTCAACGATTTTTCTTTTAGGCGTGGTATCTGCCTTTTTGAAATGGCCCTTAAGCCCTCCGCTGGTGTGTTTTTCTTTCTTTTCGTCATAGGCAAGCTGTACAGCGGCATAACCATCTTTCTCTTCTGTACGAATTTGCGTAACAACACACGGACCAGCCTCAATAACGGTGCATGGAATATTCTTTCCATCGGCACCGAAAACGGATGTCATTCCGATTTTCTTTCCAATTAATCCAGGCATTGGTTGTTAATTTGGTGTATTATAATTAATTACTAACCCGCATAAAATTTGCGGGCTGCAAATATACGATAAAAACTTGAAAATGCAATAGCCAACAGCAAGATATCAACAGGATATTCACACAGAAAGAGTGGCTACTTAAGTCTGTTTAGCAGTACTGTTTTAATTTCAGAGTCTTTCAGCATCTCTACATGATATTTGGCATCGGAGAGATTTGATTTTGACTTTTTCTTTTCGTAGAGTTTAACATAATGCTGAGCTTTTTCTACCAAAAACTTGCGGCAATCAATGTTCATCATGATGCCATCTTCGTAGTTTGCAAAAGAGAAGCCGGATATCTCGCTGCTTGTTTTAATACCCACGATATTTTCTACTTTTATCCCCTTCAAATTAATCGTTAGAGAAGGGAAATAAAAATACTGTTCAGTAGGCATATATATTGTCAATTTATACGAGTTGGTCTCGGAGCTCGTTTTAATTGATGAGTTCATTCTGAGATAATTATACTCATAGTACTCATCCAGAGAGGGGAACCACACGGAGTTGTCACCATCTTTACCATAATTATCATTTAACCAAAGGAGAACATTTGCTGTGTTAATATCAGTTCGGTGAACCAGCCAGTGAACGGCAGATCTCTCAGATTTATCCTTATTCAATTCTGCCTCAACAGCTTCTTTGACAGGTCTGAGCGGGTTAAGTGAGTCTAAATATTCTCTTCTCTCAAGTACTCTCTTGTACAAATTATCTTTAACCCTGAATGGATATAGCTTTTCTGCTTCTGCCTGTGCGGTTAGGAGCTTAATGGGAGGATATAACATTGCCGCACTTAGATATAGTTTAATTCCGTCTGGCTCTGCCAAAATCTTGCACCCTCTGCCAGAAAGCCTTTTCTTAATTATATCCTGAGATAATGAGAAGTGTCTAAGCAGTGTGTCCACATTATTTTCTTCCACACCCATCTGAATATTATGGAAAGCAATTCCATTACCGGTATTCATTAACTCTTTAACACTACTCCATGTGAGATGGGTTTTTTTGAAAAAACGAAACTCGTCCCCTCTGAATCCTAATTTTACATCCGTCTCTTCATCCATGTTATTCTCGGGTGCCAGAGTTGTTGTGAAAGCAAAACGCACCTCTTTTCCTGTACCATCTGTACTACCAAGAGTTTTACCTAAAGAAACCGTATCCTGAGGAAAGTCCCCGGCCCTAAGGTGTTCTATATCATAGTATAAAGGTTTAGGTTCAGTTTTTGTGGGTAACGGTTTGCCGTTAATTGCCGCCCAGGTATAACTGAATGCAGAGTGATGACAATCGTCCTGAGTCAGGAGAAACAACCAGGATTTGTTGTATTTTAGAGGAGGGATTTCGAAAGTAATCTTATCCAAATTTACCTGTCCGTCTGAATTTATAGTAATTTGAGCCAATATGTTTTGCCTCTCATTTCCAAAATCATATAGATAGACTTGGTGTTCTTCAGCAGGCTCTCCTGGTATTTCAGGAATAATTTCAGGTGGTCTCTCCGGGAACTTAACACATGAAGAAATTAAGAAAAGAGATAGTGTAAAAATATAGAATACGGAATAGCCAAACTGATTGCGCATACTATTTTGGGATTATTTATTTATCTGAATGTAATCATTAACAGAGCGTAAGTTAAGATTTTTTTGTTAATTAAATATTTCTATAGTAATTATTGCAAGAAAAGAGCTTAGCTTAAAAGAGTGTGTAAATTAGAAACAATTAGCTTGACTGCGATTGCAAGTAGTATAATCCCAAAAAACTTTCTCATTACATATATTCCACCCTTTCCTATCTTCTTTGATATTAAATCAAGATTATTAAGCACCAGATATACAATAAGAATATTAATAAATAACGATACAATAATATTTTCAACAGCATATTCCGCCCTTAGTGATAAGAGAGTTGTGAATGATGCTGCACCTGCAATCAGCGGAAAAACTATAGGAACTATTGTAGCCGAATCCGTTGGGCCGTCATCTTTAAAAATCTGTATCCCAAAAATCATCTCAATTGCCAGAACCAGAAGCACCAGAGCGCCTGCAACTGCAAATGATGAAATATCTACACCAAAAAGACCCAGCATCGCCTGGCCGACAAAAAGGAAGGCAACAAGAATTACAAAAGAGATTACAGCTGCATTAAGCGGACTGAAGCTTTTTTTCTTCTCCTTCATGCCGATTATAATTGGCACTGACCCCAAAATATCAATCACCGCAAACATTACTATGAATGCACTGAAAATTTCTTTTAAGCTGAAATTCATACCGGAAATTTTTACAAATATATAAAATCTGTATTATCAAATAATTAAAAAAGATCATACATTCAACATGCATGATCTTCTGAAAAGTGCTCGGGACGGGAATCGAACCCGTACGGACATTACTGCCCACAGGATTTTAAGTCCTGCGTGTCTACCTATTCCACCACCTGAGCGATAGTGTCTCACCTATCAAAAAAGACCTCTCACAGCGGAGAGGTCTTGTTTGATGCAGAGCGGAAAACGAGACTCGAACTCGCGACCCTAACCTTGGCAAGGTTATGCTCTACCAACTGAGCTATTTCCGCGTTTTGGGACTGCAAAAGTAATAATTTTTTCTCTCCTACCAAAAAAATTATCAAACTACATTCTCAAACTGTTTAAGAAATCTCAAATCATTTTCAAAATAGTGTCTGAGATCCTTAACTTGCCACTTAAGCATTGCAATTCTTTCTATCCCCATTCCAAATGCAAATCCGCTATATTGCGTGCTATCTATTCCATTTGCTTCTAAAACATTAGGGTCTACCATCCCACATCCCATAATCTCAAGCCATCCTGTACCCTTACATATATTACAACCTTTACCACCACAAATATTGCAACTTACATCAACCTCTGCGCTCGGCTCTGTAAACGGGAAATATGAGGGTCTTAACCTGATCTGTGCATTCTCCCCGAACATCTCTCTGGCGAATAGAAGAACAGCTTGTTTAAGGTCCGCAAACGAAACATTTTTATCGATGTACAGCCCCTCTACCTGATGAAAAATACAATGCGCTCTCGCAGAAATAGCCTCATTTCTAAAAACTCTGCCGGGGCAAACGATTCTTATTGGCAAGGGCATCTTTTCCATTGCCCTAACCTGTGCTGAACTGGTATGTGTTCTTAAAAGCACAGGGTTATCCCCTTCAGTTATAAAGAATGTATCCTGCATATCTCGCGCAGGGTGTTCGGGAGGGAAATTGAGAGCTCCAAAAACATGCCAGTCATCTTCTATTTCCGGCCCTTCTGCAACCTCATATCCATATTTACTAAAAATGGAGAGAATCTCCCTTCTGGTAATGGATATCGGATGCCTTGATCCCAGATCCAAAGCATCTCCCGGTTTTGTTAAGTCAAAACCGGGATTTTCACTTTCCATACTTTCATCCAGCATCTCCCTGAGCTGTTCTATTTTATTTACTGCAGCAACTTTAAGAGTATTCAAAACCTGACCAAGTTCCCGCTTTTGCTCAGGAAGAACATTTCTGAACTCATCAAAAAGCTGTGTAATTGTCCCTTTTTTGCCGAGTAGCTTTATTCTTATCTCCTCTATCTCCTGCTCACGCTTAGCCGCAAGCTGTTCTATCTCAGATAGGAGTTGCTCTATTTTTTCTCTCATTTCTAAATTTTTCAAGGTTACAAAGGTAATAATTCTTTTATAGCCCTGTCAAGTTGCGGGTCTTTTGACTCTAATCTGTCCTTAAATGTATTTCTTACACTAATATCCGGTTTCACTCCTGTTACCTCCATATTCGTACCATCCAGAGTATAACAGCCCCATGCAGGCAGCCTTACAAATGAACCATCTATCAGACCTGCTCCGGATGTAAATATTATCCACCTGTAGGTTTCAGTTCCTATTAGTTTTGCTATTGAAAGTTCCCTAATTCCATTTGAGGTAACCTCTGCATCACTGAGACTTCTTTCATTTATAAGGACTACAATGGGTTTGTCTCCCGGAGTAACATTAGGATGAGTAGTCAGTGCCCCATCCCTGTATTTCCATTTAAAATGCCTCTTTTGAGAAAGATATTCTATTACCTCGTTGTGAACATTTCCTCCATTGTTAAATCTTAAGTCAAGAATGAGTCCTTCCTTATGAACTGCATAAGTAGTCATATCAATCAGAAAGTTTTCAAGTGATTCTGATGACATATCTCTCATATGAACATATGCAATCGTTCCATTTGACAATCTCTCAACATAATCTCTGTTTGAGTCTTCCCATTCAGTATATATAAGACTTCTCTGCGTCGAACTATTTACAGAATGAAGCCATATATCGTATTCATTTGCAGAAGAATATGCATTCGAACCACGGGCAAACCTTAAAACAACCTCTTTCTGAGGGGTAGGTGATACAAAGTACTTCTCACGGTTTTCTTTGTTATCAACCCTAACACCGTTCACCGCAACAAGTCTATGCCCCGGAGATACAGGATTGCCGGAATAATCTGCAGGAGAACCGGGTACTATTCTCTCCACAATGAATGGATCATTATTGTGGAAGATAATACCGGTAGTGATTGAAGAGTTTCTGACAGGCGTCTCCTCATCCTTACCACTAGTACTAAATCCCATGTGAGAGGAGTTTAATTCGTTCAACATGTCGTTTAAAAGAATTCTTAAGTCATCTCTTGTACCTGCATTCGGGAGAAACCTTGAATAGTAATCTTTTTTGGATTTCCAGTTTATACCATGAAATTTCTCATCATAAAAATTCTCCTCTAGGGTTGCCCATACCTCAAAGAACATCTGTCTAAACTCAGAAGAGATGCTCTTTGTAAAACTTGCTTCAATTTCAACTTTTGTTGCCGATGCACCTGCCGGGTCAATTTTAAAAAGGCCTCCCCTGCTTACTATAAAGAGATCTTTTCCGTTTGAAACATATTTGCCGGCAGATGTTATTCCACTTATCTTTTTAGGTGGTTTCTGATCCCAATCCTTTAGCTCCTGCACATAAAGAGCAGCTGAGCCCTCGTGATTTGAGCCAAAAAGGAGCCAGCTCTTATCTTTTGAATAAAAAACATATGGAGAGTTCTGGCTTCCGCCCCTAATAACCTGTTTGTATCTCCTTTGCAAATTCTTCTGAATAATAGCTACAGTAGAATCCTTTTTTGCCCCATTTTTTCCAAACAGCTTCTCTTGCTCCTCTCCTTCCAATGGTAACTGAACTTTATCCAGCAGAATTTTATAAAGTGATGGAGAAGCACCTCTTGGATAAGAAGATGATAGCCGACTCGCAACTATATACATAGACTTACCATCAGGTGAAAAATTTGGATCTCCTTCGGCTACAGCTGAATTTGTCACATTAATAACTTGCTTGCTGTCAAAAGAATACACATAGATGTCCTGCTCAAACATGTTCATTGCAGTAAATGCAAGATGTTTCTGGTCTGCAGAAAAATTTATGCTATAACCCTGATATGCCCAAAACTCTTGATCCGCTATTTTTTCTGTCTTATCCTTTTCCAGATCAAGTATCATTAATCCTCTTTTTCCACTTACAAAAGCTACTTTATCCCCCTTTGGAGAGACAGTCAGGCTCCTCACACCCTCCTCAGGTGAATAGATGGGTTTTTCGGCTGAAATAGTATCGGCTCTCTTTTTAAAAATGTTATAGTACCCCTCGTTTGTTCTTGTATAATACAAAGTCTTACTGTCTTTTGCCCAAATAACCTCTGCTACTCTTTCTGTTTCAGGTGTTTCAATTCTTTTAACGAATTGACCCTTTACATCACTTACAAACAATAAACCCCTGAATACAAATGCCAGCTTTTTGCCATCCGGTGAAACGGCAGCATCATCCGGAACCCCAACTTTAAAACTCTGATCATTAATCTTTTTTGAATCTGCAATATGTATTTCTGGTTTTAGAATCTTACCCGTTTTTGTATCCAGAAGATTAATCTCATACCCCTTTAAGAAAACTATTTTTGATCCGTCTCTACTAATTGATGGATACTGAACAGATTCCTTGAAATTTGTAACAAAAATCCTCTTGTCACCCTCCTGTTTAACGATATTGTCCTCACCACCCTTCTCATCAGATACATAATACAGATTCCCCATACCATCAACCATAGGCCACTGATCCTTACCTATCCAGTTTGTAACCTCCTTATACTCCCTTTTTGAAGGATTCCAGGAGATTATATTTGCATTGTGCTCCCCTTTGTAACCTCTTCTTGTAGCAAATCTATAGCTCTCGGCTGACTCTGTAAAGTAAAAATCTCCGGTAACCGGATTTTCAACCAGGGCAGAAATTGTATTAAAGTAGTTTGGAAAAAGTCTCTCAGGGGTTCCTCCTTCAACTGAAACTGAATATACGCTAAGAGAGTTATATCTGTTTGATTCAAAATATATTTTTTTTGAATCCGCAGACCATGATACAGGTATATCAGAACCATCGTGGAAAGTTAGCTGCTTCACTACTCCTCCGGCAAGCGGAACTAAATAAACATTAAAATTCCCTGTTTCATTTGAAGCAAATGTCAGATACTTTCCGTCAGGTGAGACAAGAGGAGATGTCTCATTTCCTGACATTGATATCATCCTTAGGGCTAATCCCCCATTATTGGCGACTCTGAATATATCACCAGACCAGGAAAAGAAGATTTCAGATCCATCCGGTGAGAGAGAGGGGCGAGAGGCAAAGTAAAGACTTTGACCATTCGCAGCTATTCCTGCTATTGCAGACAATACAAGGAGAAATATTTTTTTCATTTAAGAAATTTGAATTATTTTGGCCAATTAACAGATTGTCTTCTAAGAGGCATAGTCATACACCTCGCCCCACCCCCCCCCCGGGGAAGTTCAGAGCCATCAATTGTAACTACACATTGTCCCGTTTTGGATAAATCTTTTTTTCCGTTTATAATATCCCATGCCGGAATAATTTCAAAATCCATTTTGCTTAATTCGTTTAGTGTATGGACATTCCTTGCATAGGACATCACCTTTCCCGGAGCGAAGGCAAAGAAATTTGCACCACTATGCCACTGCTCTCTCTCCTGATTCCACTCATCTGCATTCCCGCCGCAAATGACAGGTTCCAGTTCCATTCCCAATTTTTTAAGTACCGAGAGAATGTTATTAACTGTTTTAATTTTTGTAACTCTGCCGCCCTCTATCGTCATATGAACAGTTTGGTATTGATTGTCATTTAGAATCAAAGGCTCAAAAACCATTGCCTTGTCGACATCCAGGAATGTAAAGACCATATCAAGATGGATGAACGACTCCGGAGAATCCGGCAGCTGCTGAACAATAACATGCCATTTATCCTGACTGGTTGATCTGCACAATCTGTTAATCAGCTGATCAATTCCAAGACTGCTAGTTCTCATTCCGTTACCAATAATTAATATATCTTCTCTTGCTATAAGAATATCTCCCCCCTCCATAAAAATCTCATCGTTACCTGGCTGGAAATCATGAGCATTCAACAAATTGCAATCAAAAAACTGAGGGTTTCTGAAAATAGCTTCTGTTATGAGCGATTCCCTCATCCTTACCTTGCTGGCCATCTTGCAAATTAATGCCCTGTTCCCTATAGAGACAGAGGCGTCTCTGGTAAAATAGAAGTTATACAAAGGCAGTAACGCATAATAATCATCCTTTAGATATGCCGTAAGAGTGTTGATTTTAGCAGGAAGACCCTCGATAAGGACAGCAGCAAGATTTTTTGATGACATATCCATCAGATATTCAAAATAGTCAGTAACATTTTCTGTTACGCAAATCTTTCCGATTAGTGCCTCCCTCTCCGCATGATTATCCAGAATCTTAATAAGAAGATCTCTTATCTGATAGGTTTTTGCAACCTTATTCAATACCCCGGAAACCTGTTCGTACTCCTTTTGTGCAATTGATAAATTTAAAATATCACTGTAAAGAGCTCTTTGAGCATTTCTGGGAGTCATATTCTCAACCTCAGCTCCCGGAGAGTGAAGAAGAACTGCATCCAGTTTACCTATTTCAGACTGAACCTCAATTGTTAACGGTGCGCTTGCCATATATTATATTATTGATATTTCATAAATTCATTTAAAGGGAGATCTGTTAAAACCCCCTTAAATGCTGCCTCATCCCTTGGACAAATAAGCAGCACATCATCTGTGTTAATTACCATGTATCCATCCAGTCCCTTCAAAACCACCAGTTTATTCTTCTCATGAGTCACTACTGTACAATTGTTTACATCAGAGACCATGGTCTCGTCTCCAATTATAAGGTTTCCCCTTTTATCCTTTGTTACTTCCGAATACAAAGCATCCCATGTTCCCAGGTCTGACCACCCAAACGATACAGGATAAACAATAGCTTTTTCCGTTTTCTCCATTATTCCATAGTCTATGGAAATACTGGTACAATCCTCATATACAGTTTTAATAAACTCTTGTTCGGCAGGAGTAAAGTAGATGCCCTTACCTTTGCTAAACATAGAAGATATTCCCGTCTGATGAATCTCTAATTCGGTTTTAATTGTTTGTAAATTCCAGACAAAAATACCTGAATTCCATAGAAATTCGCCCGACTTAACAAATACTTCAGCTAACTCTTCGCTGGGTTTTTCAGTAAATGTTTTTACCAGATATGCTCTGTTACCGGCAATGTCAAGTTTAGAAGATTTATTTACCTGTATATATCCATATGCTGTTTCTGCTCTTGAGGGATTTACCCCGAGGGTCAGAAGTACATTATGTCCGCTTGCATAATCTATTGCATTTTGTATAGTCTCAAGGAATTCATCATCATTAACTATTAAGTGGTCACTGGGGGCAACAACTACAGTAGCATCCGGATTTATATCAAGGAGTTTGTATGTTGCATAAGCAATACAAGGGGCTGTATTTCTTCTGTAAGGTTCAAGCAAAACATTTTCCGGATTTATCCCGGGTAATTGTTCGAATACAATCTCCTTATAAATAGAGGATGTTACAACTACAATATTTTCTTTATCAATAACTTTAGAAAATCTCTCATAGGTTTGTTGCAGAAAAGACTTTCCTACGCCCAAAATATCAAGAAATTGTTTTGGTTTTGAATTCCTGCTTACAGGCCAGAACCTGCTGCCGATTCCACCGGCCATTATAATGCAATAATTATTCTTATTCATTTGTCAATATTTTGTTTACCATCCGGGAGTGAATGCATTACAAAAATACTCTATGTACACCTCGTCCTTAAAGAACTGGACGGAAACCACATCCAGTGATATCTCTTTATTAATATGATTAAATGCCATATATGCAGAGGCTGCAATCATCAGATTCTTTTTTTTGTTAAAGCCAAGACTCTCGTACGGCTTAATCAGTGAAGGAGCCGTTAATGATCTTACCTCAATAAAGTGGATTGAATCCTCACTCTCCATAATTAAATCAATCTCTTTATGACTATACCGCCAATTCCTCTCCAGAGTCCTCAATCCCCGCATTAAAAGAAAATTTTCAGCCTCTCTCTCCCCTCTCCTTCCTGTGCTAACTTTTGATTTCCAACTATGCATCTCCCTCAACATCTTAAACAAAGTTAGTAAAATTAAAGCCAATAAAAAAAGCGGGATTCCTGAAAACAGGAACCCCGCAAATTTTAGTGTCAAACTCGTTTTTTAGAATACTAAACGAACACCAAGTTGCATTCCCCAGGTACTACCTGTGGTAAGCTGATTAATTAATTAATCAATGAATCAACCGAGATAATAATTTTATTTTCTAAAAATCATGTTGTACGGAAAAGAGGGAAACCAAAAATCTCTTTTTAGTCGCCCTCTAAACGCATTGTTTAAATATTTATTAATTAAACATATACTTAATACCAAACATCATTGTCCAACGTGAAGACGAAGAGATGTTATACTTGAAAGTGTCAGTGATTACCTTCTTATTACTATCCAAAGCAGTTGAGAATGCCGGTATGTAATTGTTTGTAGCAGAAGGTTTGTCTGTCATAATCAGATACTGGTACTGCTGATTTCCGAGTACTGTTGTCTGTTGAACGCCCCAATCCTGGTTGAGCAGGTTAAGGAAGTTGTAAACATCGAATGAGAACCTGATAGTGTGCGACTTACCATTTGCCTGCTTCATGATTAGGTCATGAGCAATGTTGAAATCAAGTGAGTGCACATAAGGAGCCATACCACCATTACGTTCCGAATATTTACCCCTGCGTGTCTTAAGATAAGGATCCTGATCAAAGAAAGAATCCATCTCTGCCCAAATCTGATCTGCTGTACGGGTATCACCTGAAGCAGGCTTGATTCTGATCTGATCCTTGGTCGCAGGAATGAACATGAGGTCGTTATATGAGTAAGAGTCGTTGTTTACGTCACCGTTATATGCATAAGAATATCTGAAAGGCATATACATCTGGTATACAAGACCTATAGATGTTGCAAAGTTAGGACCCCACTCTCTCCTGTAAGAACCCTGAACAAGAAGTCTCTGAGGGAATGAACCGGCTGAGAAACCAAGCTCCTCTGCATCAGGATTGATTGCAGGACGATATTTGTACGATGAAGATGCAACTGATGACGAGCCGTCTGTTACGCTCATTGCCTTACCAAATGTATAAGAAGCATTCAGATATAAGCCATCAAGCGGTCCATTTGTAAAGTTGCGTTGCAACTGAAGGGTAGAATATACCGAGTAACCTTTTGAAGAGTTAGTCATAAGAATAACATCATATGTCTGATCGTTCAAAGTATTGTCAATGAAATAAGGTCTCTGATCTGCGCCTCCGAGTTTTGTAACTCTGGTTGCATCGTCCATGTCAGGATGGTTAATGTCCCTGTGGTAGATAGCATTAATATCTTTGTTGTAAAGTACCTCTGCTGTTGCAACCCATCCATTGCCGAATTTATAGTCAACTGCAAGGTTTGTCTTCCAAAGCTGAGGATATTTGAAATCAGGATCAGTGATTGCTATATTAGCCTTAGGTAAAGTTGCACCTGTTGGTTTAGGAAGTTCTGTAACACCGTCAAAAGCGTGGTTCTTTGATGTTGTTGATGCGAAAAGAATACCATTGTTTCCTGCCTGATTTGAAAGCCATACATATGGAGGTGTCCCTGAGAATAGGCCTGAACCTCCTCTTACTTGGAACTTCTTATCTGAGAATACATCCCAATTGAAACCAACTCTAGGTGATATCATTGGTTTTGCTGAAGGGTACTTAGATACATCAATCTTACGACCATCCTGGAATGTAAGTCCTGCAACCAAATCATTTTTTGGAAGATCAGTCATGAAGATAGGAAGATCCATACGAAGACCTAATGTAACCTTAAGATTATCCTTAATACTCCATTTATCCTGAGCATAGAAACCTAGGGACATTACATTAACCTCAGCATACGGGAATTTCCCGTCATCTGTCATACTGTAAGTCTGTTTGTAGTACAGAGCTGTTGTGCCAGGAATACTATTCGGATTTGAACCTGCCGCTTTCCAAGCTTTGTATGCAAACAAGTCTGTCTTGAAGTCAGCCAATGAGGCGAATTGCCATTGGCCTGCAAAACTGTTTGCATAACCATTGACAAACATTCTGTAATCGGACTGTGTACCGAATGTCAGTTGATGTTTATTAAGGTTAATAATGAAGTTATCCTGAATCTGGTAAATGTCACTATCAAGTTTATTGTTGTATGAGTTAGCCTCCGTACCGAATGTTGTCAGTGAGTTTTTAGAAGCTGTACCATCTCCAATACTTACCTCAGGGAAGAAGCCGCCGTCCATCTCTCTGAAGTCTCTGAGTCTTGAATAACCTACAGTTAAAGAGTTAGACATTTTGGAGTTAACGATTGTGTTCAACTCAGCGATAAAGATATTGAAGTTGTTGTTTGTCCTGTAATATGCACTTGAGAAAGGAATTGCATAGCTGTTAGGACCACGTCCGTTAGACATAGCGCCTGAAGAACTTGGATTGTTTGTGTTGAAAGACTTCAGATAAAAATACTTGAAGCTGAGTTTGTTCTTCTGGTTTATGTTCCAGTCAAGTCTTGCAGTAATCTTATCAGCCTCGGTTGGAGTGCTGGTTACATTGTATGTGCCTGGATTGTAGTTGAAATTATCTTTTAGCAACGAAACAATCTCATCAAGTGTCTCAACATCTGCGGCGGAGTAGTAGCCTGTCACAGGAGTTGTTTTGTTTGCTCTTGGCCTCCAGCTGTTAGGAACCTCCTGACGGTCAAATTCAGCATTCACAAAGAAGAAGAGTTTATTCTTAATAATTGGTCCGCTGAGTGTGGCGCCATATTGACGACTGAAAAAGTCAGTAACAGCAATTATGTCTTCCTTCTGGATATAACCCCTTGTTGAAGGGCTCTTTGTATAGTAATATGCTGATCCGTTCCAGATGTTATTACCGGACTTTGTAACAGAGTTAATCCCGCCACCTGTAAAGGCACCGTTTCTGACATCATATGGAGCTATCATAACCTGAATCTGCTCAATAGCCTCAAGTGAGATAGGCTCAATTCCTGAAGCACCAAGAGATGATGCCAAACCGAATGAGTTATTAAAAGATGCTCCGTCAACAGTAACATTATTGTAACGGTACGATGTTCCTGCGAAGTTACTTCCACTTGACATTGGTGTCAGTTTTGTGAAGTCTGAGAGAGACCTGTTGATGGTAGGGATACGGGACATTCTGTCTTTAGTGAATATTTCCTGTGCCCCTGTTCTGTTTGAATTGATTGCAGGATTTACCTCCGCTGTGACAACTATTTCACCAAGATTAACCGCCTCTTCCTTCAGTTCAAAGTCAAATTTCACCTCATCACCAAGTGAGAGAGTGACATCTGCAATTCTTGTAGTCGCATAGCCCATACTAGAAGCTTCAATCTGATATTGAGAACCGATTTTCATACCTGGGATATTGTACTGTCCGTTGTTTTGTGTCGAAACATAATAGACAGTTCCAGAAGGGGCATGTGTTGCCTTAACGACAGCACCCATCACAGGATCGCCTTTCGTGTCCTTGACAAAACCTGAAATGCTCGCAGTGGTAACCTGTGCAATTGCTGCAAAGGCAACAAGCAGACTCATGGCCGCCATGATAAATTTCTTAAGTGTTTGTTTCATAGGTATTTAT
>JASDTD010000029.1:0-51188 GCA_041441395.1 Bacteroidales bacterium
ATAAAATGGCCCGGTATGCTCCAGAACGGTGGCCCAGTATCCGCCAGAATGGTGGTCCAGTATGGACCAGAATAGCTACTCACAGGCGTAGGCTAAAGTTTCCCACATGTGCATTATGATATTATTCCTATAATTTACAGGTGAATTTATCGTAAAATCTAAAACCCGTAATGGTGTAACGCTTTGATTATATGATTGCAGGAACTTAACATGACATGACATATCACATGTCAGATCAAACTGCTTCTTGCAGATTTACTGAGAGTTAAAGCGATGCGGGTATGACGGATAACCGGCCGGGAACCGGCCGTATAAACTGCGAAGCACCTTTTAAACTTGGCGGGAGGCGGTGAATTGGATCAAGACAGGAGGGGGTTTGAGTGGGATATTCGTTTATCTAACAGATGGTTAGATTATTAAAAATTGGTTTTTTAAAAAGTTTTTCAAAAAGTAATTTGCAATCATTTGGTTTATAAGCACATATACGAATATCCCTGTCAACCTACCCGCCCGGCCTGAGTTGGCCATTCGGCAGATGATTTTTGCGAAACCCGTGCGGTTCTAAGTCTCAGATTATCAATGTATAGACAATCCACCTGTCAGGTGACCTGACAGGTGGATTGCTTATGTTTAGGTAATCAGCGTGTTACAGCGGTGTGGGTATATAGTTTACTTCTGGACTTTGACGTGGGAAACTTTAGAAACGCCTCGCTGCGCGAGCCAATCCCCTCAAATTAAAATAATTACAAAAGCTGAGAAAAATGATACTGCACATCTTTATTTTCTTTACATTTGACTCACAACCAATTAAAGCGTCCTAATATGAACAAGATTATTGCCGTTATCATTTTTTCATTTCTATGTTTTGCCCCTCTTAAATCACAAAACCAAACATCACCAAAAAAATTCTTTGCAGAAATCCAGGCAGGTCCAATTTTAATTTACAATAACTCAATGTCAGGCATCCTTTCAGAAGCATCAGCCACATTAGGTTGTAACATTAATTCAAGATTTGCTGCAGGAATAGGAATCTCAACAATTCATTTTGTAACAGCCACACCATACATTTATGGTAAAGTAAACTTTTCAAAAATTGAAACCAGAAGAATTATCCCATTCCTGTCTGTAAACGCCGGATACACTATAAACTTTGAGTCTTCGGAGTTTCAAAATGATGAAATAACTCTTCAACCAAAACTCGGACTTTCTTTTTATGGCAAACAGAAAAAATCTTCATTCATACTTTATGCCGGGGCGCTCATTTACCATAGCAGAGTTTTACCATCAATAGGAATTGGTATAGGATTTTAATTTAGTCTCATATTTCTTAAAATATCTCCATCCCCTGTACAACACCATACTAAACAAATCAACAGTGGTTAAAATGGCGTTTGTTAAATTGACCTTTAATAATTTATTAGGAGAATAAATTGATTGAACGGAAATTTAAACCTAATTTTATAAAGAAATTAAAGACACAACCAAAGGTTTAGATGGCCAATATCTTTTTGGAGCTAACCTTCCACCTATGCCTCTTTATATAACTCAATAACTGGCACCTAAAGGCTTTATTCAAATAAAGTAAATCATGAAAAATTCTTTTGACGAAATACCACAGAGTTTCATTAGAAAATGGCAAGATATTGTAGATTTACTCGCAAAAATAATTGGAATACCCGCTGCCTTGATAATGAAAGTGGAGAACGAATTTATGGAGGTATTTATCTCCAGCAATTCAGATAATAATCCTTACCAGGTTGGACAGAAAGAGTGCTGGAATGGACTCTATTGCGAAACAGTAATAAAATCGCAAAACAAACTTAAAGTAGCAAATGCATTTAAAGATGAAAAGTGGGACAAAAACCCTGACATAAAATTGGGAATGGTCTCCTACTTTGGTTTTCCATTAAATTTTCCAAATGGTGAACCATTTGGGACTATTTGTATTCTGGACAGGAAAGAAAATTATTATTCTGAAGAGCATGAACAATTGCTAGCTCAATTCAAGAGTGTTGTTGAGTTAGATCTGGCCATAATTCAATCATTGAAAATTACACATGATGTTTCAGAAAAAGAATTAGTTAACCAGTTGTTAATACAAAACAAGAAGTTAGCAGAAAGTGAAGAAATATTTAGAACTTTAGCCGAAATTGCTTCAGACAGTATAATCTTGTTTGAAGGTGAAAAGCTGGTTTTTGCCTCGCGTCGTTTTTGTGAATACTTTGGTATTGAACCTGAAAATGTTAATCAACTTACTGTGCCTGACATTATTTCGCATATACACCCCGACGACATAGTGCATTATGGACAAAAAATGCAAGAATTTTTAGCCCAACAAGAAAAGCAGTATACTATCGTATACAGGATGCTCAACCCCGAAGGCAATTATGAATGGCTTCAAAACAATACCACAGCAACTTATGATAGCTCCGGGAGAGTGTTACGCCGAATTGTACAAGCCCGGGATATAACCAAGCAGGTTGAATTGCAAAACAAACTCATAAAATTAAATGACGACAAAGACCAGTTTATACGAATTTTGGGGCATGACTTAAGAACCCCATTCAATTCACTCATTGGTTTTTCCTCTATATTACTTGAAATGCTGTACGAATACGATTTACAGCAAATTGAAGAACAGGTAAAAATAATTAATCAAACATCACTTAAGACATATGAATTATTAGAACAGATACTGCTTTGGACAAAATCCCAATCCGGTAAATTAGAACTAAAAATTGAACAATTCGATTTTCAGCAAGAAAGTACAAATGTAGTTAAGACGATAGAGAATATTGCGGTAAAAAAAGGGATACAAATAGATATAATTGAACCAGAAAAAATCTGTTTGTCGGCTGATTTGAACATATTCAAAACTGTGTTGCGAAATCTTGTTTCAAATGCTATAAAATTTACTGACCAAAACGGACATGTTACTATTAGTGCTGAAAAACAGGAAAAAAGTATATTGGTTGCCGTTTCCGACAATGGAGTAGGTATGGACGAAAAAGTTATGGCAAAACTTTGGGAGATGAATAATGATTATTCCTCAAAAGGAACAAATGGAGAAGAAGGCACTGGATTTGGTCTCAAACTTTGCAAAGAGCTTATTGAAAAACATGGAGGAAATATATGGGCCGAATCCGTTCCCAACGAAGGATCAAAATTCACATTTAGTTTAGCAAATTAAATTATATAGGAATTTGATTCCGCACAGGGGTTTTATTACCTTTGGTATACAACCAATTAAATCCCTCTCTCATGAAAACAATAGCCATAGTCTACGACATAAAAATCAAGAACAATGGCAAACTAAAAGCCGACATCCTGATTTATCTTACAGAACTCAAATAAATTAAAACACCTCCCCGTTCCACAACATTTTCAGGAAATTATGAGCCGGCAGAACATCAATTTCATTCATTTTGCGGGGATGCTTGTCCATAGAGACAACAATCAGACGTGAATTTGGAAACTCCTCTGAGAAAGCCTTCAAACCTCGCGTATGATGAGAATGCACCTCTTCTGTAGATTTAATTTCAATGGCAACGTTGGCATTACCAATTACTGCATCAACTTCGTATCCGGAAGTTGTACGCCAATATGACAATGAGTGCTGTGATTCTGAATACCCTATATAAGCAATGATTTCTTGAATTACGAAGTGCTCAAATGCATGTCCAAACTCAGCAGAGCCCGGTAAAAGAGATTTCCGTTTAAGCAGAAAATTAGCAACCCCTACATCAAAGTAGTAAAATTTAGGCGACTGAATAACTCTTCGCTTTACGTTTCTGGTAAAAGCCGGAATAGTATAACCGATAAGAGTCTCCTCCAGGATAGAAAAATACTCTTTTACAGTTGGAGCACTTACACCGCATTCAGATGCAATATTATTGTAATTAACTACTTCTCCATTGCTCAAGGCCGCAATTTCCATAAAACGAGAAAATGTTTTCAAGTTTCTGGTTAGAGCTTCTGCTTTAATTTCTTGTTGCAAATAATCACCCACATATGCATGAATGCGTTTACTTGCATCATCCACCAAATAATGCCTTGGCATCATACCATTGTTGCAAGCTTTTTTAAGATCAAAATCAGGAATCTCGGCACTTACAAAAGGATATAAATGTTTGCGGATAGCTCTGCCTCCCAGCAAGTTTGCACCGCTGCGCCTCAGCTTGCGTGCACTCGATCCGCTTAAAATAAACCTGTGATTTTTATTGGTCATTAACCATTGCACCTCGTCGAGTAATTCCGGAATCTTCTGAATTTCGTCAATTATAATAAGCTCGTTTTCCGGGAGCAAACTTAACTCTTCGCGCAAAAGTGAAGTACGACGATTATAACGTTCAAATTCGTCCGATTTTAGTAAGTCAATATATCTGGTGTTGGGAAAAAGAAGTTTCAACAATGTACTTTTCCCGGTTTGTCTGGCTCCCCACAGAAAAATGCTCTCATTTTCTGCATCTTGAAGATTAATTTTACGAGAATACATAGCAAAATAATTTTTGGCAGGTGTTATTTCAAGAGTAAATATATAAAATTATTCATGAATATCTAAAGTGCAACTTTATTTTAACATGAATATCTAAAGTATAACTTTGTTTAAAGGCAACCTTAATAATCATCAGTTTCATTATGCCGACACCCTTAACAACGCCTTCCTGAAAGAGCTCAGAACCGCCAACAACCTGGAGCAGCTTACAGCAGGCCAGAGCGAACTGGAAAAAATCAAGACAATTCTTGACTGGACCAACAAACAGGGTCCGCTCAGCAAAGAGGATTCAGCCAGCTACATCAAATGGATTGGAAGGTACCTCTTCTACTTCGACATCCTCTTTGACCAGAAGACACTCGACTCAGAGAAATTCATGAGGATTAACGGAATGAGCAAACTTACCCTTGTGCCCGCAGGTCACAAAGAGCCACGCATCTTCCAGCGCAGCAGCAAAATCAACTACAGCTACTACACAAACTCACTGAACGACTTTTACAGGAAACCTCATTAAATATATCTCACTATCTTTGCGGCGATATTTTATCAGACACAGGAAAGATGAAAAATTCTAATGATCTGGAATTTGCCGCCAAATGTATTCAGGAGGGGAAGCTTGTGGCCTTTCCCACCGAAACAGTTTACGGGCTTGGCGCAAATGCCCTGAATCCTCTGGCAGTGGCAAAAATCTTTGAACTCAAGGAGCGCCCCTCTTTTGACCCGCTCATTGTGCATATTTCTACCATGGCCCAGCTGGAAACAGTTGCAGCCAATATAGACGAGAGGGTTTACAAACTGGCTGAGAAGTTCTGGCCGGGGCCGCTTACTATGGTACTCCCAAAAAGCAGCATTGTTCCCGATCTTGTAACCTCCGGCCTGCCCACAGTAGGCGTGAGAATGCCAAAAAACGACATTGCCCTGGAGCTTATAACCAGGTCAAACTGCCCCATCGCAGCCCCAAGTGCAAACAAATTCGGGCGCATCAGCCCAACAACGGCAGCCCATGTTCAGAAGCAGCTTCCCAATGTAGATTATATCCTTGACGGCGGAAAAACGACCGTTGGAATTGAATCTACAATTATAAGGCTCACAGATATTGGGTTCCAGATTCTGCGAAACGGAATAATCACAAAAGAGGAGCTGGAGAAGGTAGTTCCATTTGACGGCAGCTCAGAGATAGAGAAGCTGTCGGCCCCGGGGATGCTAAAGTCCCACTACAGCCCAAGAAAAATGCTTCTGATAGCAGACACGGAGCTATCGCATATTGATAAATCGAAAGCCGGACTCATCTCATTTTCCGGAGATATGGAGAGCGGGTACCTTAAGGTGATAAAAGTCTCGCAGACAAAGGACCTCAAGGACTACGCTGTGAATATGTTTGAAGCCATGCACTCTTTTGAAGACGACCCTCAGATTGAACTTATCATTGCCGAGCCGGTGCCTTCGGAGGGGATAGGCATCGCAATTATGGACAGACTCCGCAAGGCCGAATACGACTGGCGGGAAGCGAAGCAAAAATGAAATACATAACCCGGACCATCTGGATTCTCTCGCTTGTAAGTCTCTTCACCGACACTGCAAGTGAAATGCTCTATCCCATCATGCCAATTTACCTGAAGGAGATTGGTTTTTCTGTTTTGCTGATAGGCATTCTGGAGGGGATTGCAGAGGCTACGGCAGGGCTGAGCAAAGGGTATTTCGGGAAACGTTCAGACCTCTCCGGCAAGCGGGTTCCTTTTGTACAGGCAGGATATGCATTAAGCGCAATATCAAAGCCAATGATGGCTGTTTTTACCTTCCCGTTGTGGATATTTTTTGCGCGAACCATCGACAGGTTCGGGAAGGGCATCAGAACAGGTGCAAGGGATGCAATTCTTTCAGACGAGGCAACTCCGCAGACAAAGGGAAAGGTGTTTGGTTTTCACCGCTCAATGGATACTTTTGGTGCGGTTCTGGGCCCCTCGCTGGCTTTAGTCTATCTCTACTACTATCCACAGGATTACAAAACACTCTTTTTCATTGCATTTATTCCGGGACTTCTGGCTGTCATTTCATCATTCGGCCTTAAGGATAACAGCAAACCACAGCAAAGCAGTAAGGTAAGGACACCTTTTTTTTCATTTTTAAAATACTGGAAAACAAGCACTCCGCAATACAGAAAACTTGTAATTGGTCTTCTTATTTTTACCCTCTTTAACAGCTCAGACGTATTTCTTCTGCTGCAGGCAAAGCAATCAGGCATGGATGATACCATGGTAATTGGAGTCTATATTTTCTATAACCTGATATATGCCCTTTTTGCATTCCCGATTGGTATACTGGCAGACAAAATTGGGCTTAAGACCATATTTGTTACCGGGCTTTCTCTCTTTGCGGTTGTCTATTTTGGGATGTCAGTAAATACAAATCAGTACCTCTTCTTCGGACTCTTTTTCCTCTACGGGATTTACGCCTCAGCAACTGAAGGGATATCCAAAGCATGGATCTCAAACATAACGGACAAGAGAGACACGGCAACTGCAATAGGTACATTTACGGGGCTGCAAAGCATCTGCACTATGCTGGCAAGTTCAATCACAGGATTAATCTGGTATTCACTGGGGGCAAAAGTTGCATTTATGCTTACAGCCGGGGTTACAGTTATAGTGATTATCTATTTTCTGACTGTACCAAAACCTGCAGAATATAAACCTTACTAATTCTTAAAATAATGGACAACACCCGTATATTCAAAATGCCCTTCGCAGATGTCTACCCTTTATACATACTGAAGGCCGGGAAAAAGGGGCGCACAAAGGAGGAGGTAGACCAAATTATTTTCTGGCTGACAGGATACACAAAAGAGTCACTTCAACACATTTTAGATAACAAAACCTGTTTTGAAACTTTTTTTACAAATGCTCCTCAGCTAAACCCAAATGCCCAAAAAATTACAGGGGTAATTTGTGGTTATCGCGTAGAAGAGATTCAGGATAGATTGATGCAAAAAATTCGCTATCTTGATAAATTAATTGACGAACTTGCAAAGGGCAAGACAATGGATAAAATTCTACGCAAATAAAAGCTATGGATAAGAATTTTTTCTTTACTCTCTCTCTTATTATACTCTTCTCTCTTCCTGCATTTTCCCAGACATCAAATCCAGGGAGCATCCAGGCAACAAAAATAGTTGATCCTGTCCACATTGACGGCAATCTGGCAAAGGCAATCTGGCAAAATGCCATCCCCGTAACAAACTTCAGACAAAGTGAACCCGCAGAGGGGGCAGAACCAACAGAGCTAACCAAAGTTGCCGTTTTATACGATACTCACAACATCTATTTTGGAGTATGGTGCTTTGACTCTCAGCCCGATAAACTATCGGCAAAACAGATGAACAGAGACTTTGAATGGGGCTCAGACGATGATATTGAAATTATGATAAGCCCTTTTAACGATAACAGAAATGGTTATCTCTTCGTTACAAATCCAAACGGAGCTATGGCGGACTCGTGGCTTGGCGGCGACGGAGGTCATCACAATATTGACTGGAACGGAGTATGGAATGTAAGAGTTAGCAGAGATGAAAAGGGATGGTATGCAGAATTTGCCATCCCATTCTCCACCCTTAAATTCAAAAAAGAGGAGATCCAGACCTGGTCTGTTAATTTTGAGAGAAATATAAGAAGAAAAAACGAGCAACTTCGCTGGCAGGGGTGGTCCCGTCAGTATGGCATAGAGAATATTACCCAAAGCGGTAAACTTGAAGGGCTCCGGAATATCAGACAAAAAGAGAGGCTGGAAATTACACCATACATCACTACCGGTCTTGAGTGGGAATCAGACAAGCCCAAAGGCTCACTTAAGGCAGGAGGAGAGATTAATTATGACATAAGTCCTACTCTTAAACTCAATCTCACACTTAACACCGATTTTGCTCAGGTTGAATCAGACAGAAGGGAGGTAAATCTGTCGCGATTCTCCATTTTCTATCCTGAGAAGAGGCAGTTTTTCCTGGAGGGAAGCACCTATTTTGACATGTCCGTATCTTCAGCAAGGCTTTTTTATAGCAGGCGAATAGGCATTGATGGAAATTCATTCATCCCTATCATCGGTGGTGGCCGGCTGTTTGGGAAGATCAACAAAACCAGCATTGGTATAATGACCTTACAGACTGCAGCAAAAGGTGAAACTGATTGGGCAAACTCTTCTGTAATAAGAGTTAAGCAGGATATTTTTGAAGAGTCTTCACTTGGTTTTATTACAACCCAGAAATTCAGCAACGGATACTATAGCTCAATGTATGGAGCTGATTTCACATATAACACATCAAAGTTTATGGGAGACAAGAACCTTATGGCTGGTTTCTCAGGAGCTCTTACTCTTGAAAATCCCGGCAAAGTGGGTTCTGATAACTCAAAAAATGCCACATATCATGTTTTCCTCTTCTATCCTAACGATATATGGAGCTTTAACGCCGGATTCAACTCTGTCCAGGAGAACTTCAAACCGGCCCTTGGTTTTGTGAATCGTAACAACTTCAAAAGACTCTACTCCCGGCTGGAATACGAGCCCCGGTTTAAAAAAATGCCTGACTTTATCAGATCTTTCTCTTTTGAGCTGTTTGACATGGAATATTTTATCAATGACAAAACCGGAGTTACTGAGACTTTTGCGGTGGAGATGAGGCCCTTTGGAATAAATTTTAAAAGCGGGGATTATTTTGGGATTAACTATGAATACCACCAGGATAATCCCCATGAAGAGTTCAAACTTATAGACGGCATAATAATTCCTAAAGGTAAGTACAACGACAATAACTTCAGTGCAGAGTTCCACTCTTTTGACGGCAGGACAATTAACGCCGGTGCAGAGTATGAACGGGGGAGTTTCTATACAGGAATGCGCTCAAATATTGAGCTATACCTAAATTTAAGTATTAACAGGCATCTAAGTATTGGGGCAGACTGGAGCAGAAATAATCTAGACCTTCCTGAGGGATATTTCAAAGTAAATGAACTTGGGGGCAGAGTTAACTATGCTTTTAATCCAAGATTAAACACCTCTGTATTCGCACAATGGAATAATGAGGATGAAGAGGTTATTCTAAACTACAGAATTAACTGGATTCCAAAAATTGGTAGTTTCTTCTATTTTGTAGTTAATCAAAACATTGATACCTCCGGCAATTCAATCAAATTTACAAGAACCACACTTCTTGCAAAGTTAATCTGGCGATTCGCAATTTAAATTCTAAACAAAATATTTGCAAAATCAATTTTACTATTTAACTTTGCAATCCCTTTTACGGGGCATCGGGGTGTGGCGCAGTTGGCTAGCGCACCTGCTTTGGGAGCAGGGGGTCCTCCGTTCGAGTCGGAGTACCCCGACAAACAAAACCTGCAGACAAATAGTTTGCAGGTTTTTTTATTACCTTTGGCCTCATGTTAAGGCTGATATTAATAGTAGGAGCAGGAAGTTTTATCGGCGGGGTAGCCAGATTTCTGGCCTCCCGGTTTATTCAGAACCTGACAATATCTTCATTCCCCCTGGGAACATTTCTTGTTAACATAACTGGTTGTTTTCTCATAGGAGTTTTTTACGGACTCTCTGAGAGAGGTAACTTATTAAACGATGAACTGAGAATTTTTTTAACAGTAGGGCTTTGTGGAGGATTCACTACTTTCTCAGCATTTACTAATGAAAATGTATCATTGCTGAGAGATGGAAACTTCTTCCACTTCCTTCTTTATACAGGACTAAGTCTTTTTTTGGGAATTACGGCAACCTATCTTGGGAATCTTACTACAAAACTTATTTAAAAATAATTAACCAACCTCAATAAACTACTTTGATCCAAAAGACTTCATAAACTGAACCCTCTCAAATCTTTCCGGATTTTGAATGTTTGAATAATTTAGTTTCCCTCTGAAGTCAGAAATTTTGTCAAAGCCCTGAGTCTCCATAAAGAGACTAATATCATCAAGTGCGTGAGTAATAGCCTCCGCTCCTCTTTGATATAGTGCTGTACACATTTGCGCAGTAGTTGCTCCTGCCAGCAATTGTTTAAGAACAATAGTCCCGTTATGAATACCCGTACTTGCAGAGAGGTCTATTCCCGGAACTAATGCTGAGACTATTCCCATCCATCTGAGCTCCTTTAGATGCTCCTGTTCATTAGAATACGCATCGGCAGCAATAATTCTTACCTTTTTAATGTCAATATCGGGCATGTAAAACCTGTTGAACATAACAACACCCTTAGCCCCCCGGGACTTAAGTCCGTTTACAAATCCGGGAAGATTAGTGTAGTTGTTCGCTATCTTAACTGCAACAGGTATTGATACTCTTTTTGCAACAGATGCAACGACCTCAAGGTACTCATCCTCAATCTGATTTGATCTTTTTGATACACTAAGAGGCATTGAAAAAATATTAAGCTCCAGTGCATCCGCTCCGGCATCCTGTATCTCTTTTGCAAATTCAACCCACTCACCCATAGAATAGCAATTGATACTTGCAATTACAGGTACCGATACCGTTTCCTTTATATCCTTGACAAGTTTCAGATACTTGGCAATTGAATTATGTCTGATATAGTGGTGAAGATAGTCAGCAGATTCAGGGTAGTCATGAGACTGGTCAGCCAAAAACTCGGCCTCATCTACTATCTGCTCCTCAAAAAGCGATTTTACAACAATTGCCCCTACTCCGGCTTTATCAAAAGCAGCAACCTTGTCAAGCTGAGAAGTAAGCCCTGAACTTGCTGCCAGGATAGGGCTGCGAAGTTGTAAGCCCATATAATTTACGGAGAGATTTGACATAACTGTATAGTATTAAATTTTTTCAAGTACCTTTCTTAAACTTACACGCTCTTCCACAATTCCCCTTACCTTTTCAACAGGAACGCGCTCCTGAGCCATTGTGTCTCTTTCTCTAATGGTTACGCAGCCATCTTCCAGGGTCTGGTGATCTATTGTAATGCAATAAGGAGTGCCAATTGCATCCTGTCTGCGATATCTTTTGCCAATGCTATCTTTCTCATCATACTGGCAATTGTAGTCAAACTTAAGATCATTCATTATCTCTCTTGCCTTTTCAGGTAGCCCGTCCTTCTTTACAAGCGGGAGCACAGCCACCTTAACAGGAGCAAGGATTGCAGGAAGCTTAAGAACTACCCTCTCCTCTCCGTTATCCAATTTCTCCTCAGTATAGGCAGTTGAATAAACAGCAAGAAAAGTCCTGTCCAGGCCGATAGATGTCTCTACAACAAAAGGAACATAACTCTCATTAGTCTCAGGATCAAAATACTGAATCTTTCTTCCTGAGAATTTCTGGTGCTGACTTAGGTCAAAATCTGTTCTGGAATGGATTCCCTCCAACTCCTTAAATCCAAATGGAAAATCAAACTCGATATCGGCAGCTGCATTTGCATAATGAGCAAGTTTTTCGTGATTGTGGAATCTGTATTTCTCCTCTCCTAAACCCAGGGCCTTGTGCCATGAGAGTCTCTTTTGCTTCCAGTGCTCATACCACCTCATCTCCTCTCCGGGACGAACAAAAAATTGCATCTCCATCTGCTCAAACTCCCTCATTCTAAAGATAAACTGACGAGCTACTATCTCGTTTCTGAAGGCCTTTCCAATTTGTGCAATACCAAAAGGGACCTTCATTCTGCCAGTTTTCTGAACATTCAGGAAGTTGACAAAAATACCCTGAGCAGTCTCTGGTCTTAGGTATATTACATTAGCATCTTCACTTACGCTACCCATCTGGGTAGAGAACATAAGGTTAAACTGCCTCACATCGGTCCAGTTTCTGCTTCCTGATATTGGACAGACTATCTCACAATCAATAATCAGTTGCTTAACAGCCTCCAGGTCATTCGCGTTTAAAGCCTCATTCATTCTGCGAGTAACCTCGTTTGCCTTATCTTTGTTTCTCAACACATTGGGATTAGTCTCTCTGAATTGCTGCTCATCAAAAGTATCACCAAATCTCTTTCTGCCCTTCTCAACCTCTTTCTCTATTTTCTCCTCAATCTTCGCAATATGGTCCTCCAGAAGAACATCTGCCCTGTATCTCTTTTTAGAATCCTTATTATCTATCAGAGGGTCGTTAAATGCCCCAACATGGCCTGATGCCTCCCATACCTTTGGGTGCATAAAAATTGCCGAATCAATCCCCACGATATTTTCGTTAAGGCGTACCATAGCCTCCCACCAGTATCTCTTGATATTGTTTTTCAATTCAGCACCAAGTTGGCCATAATCGTATACCGCACTCAATCCATCATAAATCTCGCTCGACTGAAAGATAAAACCATACTCTTTCGCATGAGCAATCAAATTCTTGAACAACTCCTCTTGTGTCATAAATCTCAAATCTGTTTGTAAACTGCAAAAATACTGCTTTTTTAGAGATTTTTGATAAATTTGCCTTTTATAAATGTAAGAAATATCAGCAACTATGCGTAAAATACTCACAACACTATTATCCCTTTTTATTTTCGCTTCTCTGTGGGCTCAACCGGTAGCAACCTGGCAATATGAGCAGAAAGATAACGGAGACGGAACCATTGATTTAATTTTTAAAGCAAATATTGAATCACCATGGTATATGTACAACTCGGATCCAATAGCAAACGGCCCCCTTCCAACCAGCTTTGAGGTCACAGCTCCTGTTGGATTTGAACTAGTTGGCAAACTCCGGGATATGGAAAAGGCTAAGCCAAAAATGGATGAAGCGTTTGGAATTGAGGTTAAGGTATTTGAAACTAAAGCCTCTTTTGTACAAACTATAAAGAGAATATCATCTGAACCTATTAAAGTTAATGGTATCCTGACATATCAAACTTGCAATGGTGGTGAATGCCTTATGGATGAAATGGATGTGTCATTTGATCTCCCTGCCGGAGCAGTCGCAGAGGGAGATGGTGCGACTCCGGCGTCAGACATAACTCTAAATGGCAATGAATCGGGCGGATCTGAGGGCCTTCTGGTATTTTTGCTTATTGCCTTTGCAGCCGGACTTGGTGGTGTTTTTACTCCATGTGTATTCCCAATGATTCCAATGACGGTAAGTTTCTTTATAAGCGGAGGGGGAAATAAAAGGGATGGCATTATAAAGGGTCTTGTATTTGGCGTTTCAGTAACGCTGATATACACACTTGTCGGGGTGATTGTAGCTCTTTTTCAGAGTACCGATGCAACGGATGTATTAGGTACACACTGGATCCCCAACATCTTGTTTGCTGTTCTTTTTATAATTTTTGCAATATCATTTTTCGGAGCCTTCGAAATTACCCTGCCTACTGGCCTGGCAAATAAAGCAGATGCCAAAGCAGATAAAGGCGGTATAATAGCCTCCTTCTTTGTTGCCCTGGCTATGGTCATCGTTTCATTTTCTTGCACCGGCCCATTTGTGGGATCAATACTTGCAGCAGCTGTAACCGGAGGATTAGCTGCAAAGCCCATTCTTGGAATGATGTTCTTTGGACTTGCATTTTCACTTCCTTTTGTACTATTTTCATTCTTCCCTTCTCTTATGAAGAAGATGCCAAAATCAGGTGGTTGGCTCAATGTAGTTAAAGTTGTCTTTGCATTCATCCTCCTGGGCTTCAGTTTCAAATACCTGGCCTCTGCAGATGCATATTTTGGCCTTGGAATCATCACAAGAACACTTGTTATTTCAATCTGGATTGTGCTCTCTATTCTCCTTGGTGTTTATCTTCTTGGCAAAATTAAAACATCACATGATTCAGATATAAACCATGTTGGGACTTTTAGATTGTTATTTGCCATAGCATCGTTCTCATTTGCCGTATATCTCATACCGGGGCTTTTTGGAGCTCCACTTAACTCCCTTTCGGGACTTCTTCCCCCATCTGATGAGAGCACATTCACTATTGGATCTGCTACCAGTCAACAGTCCGGCACTGTACAGGGCACGATAACTCAGGGATTGTGCGGGCCTGCTAAATATGCAAATAGTAATAATATAGTCCCTTACGGACTCCCAAGTTATTATGATATTGCTGAGGCAATTGAATGTGCAAAAGAGCAGAACAAGCCCATTCTTCTCTCTTTTAAATCACATACCTGCAGCGCTTGCAAAGTAATGGAGGCAAAGGTTTGGAGTAATCCTGAGGTTCAGGCCATATTGAGGGATAAGGTGGTTCTTGTTTCACTCTATGTTGACGACAGGACAGAACTGCCTGTTGAGGAGCAGATTACTTCATCAATTGATGGGAAAGTCAAGAATACTCTTGGCAGAAAACTTCGTGATTATCAGCTTACAAGATTTGGTAAGGCTTCACAGCCTCTCTATGTCATTGTTGGCCATAACGAAGAGGTACTCTCTGCACCTGTAGGAGAATCTACAGTAGAGGAGTACCTCGCATTTCTAAATACCGGCCTTGATAATTACAGCAAGAGCCGGCAATAGTTTTTCTTTTTAATTTACTCTGATGGATCAGCTGATTTTCTCAAACAGCTGGTCCATCGGCTTTCTTACCTTCTTAAGAAACTGGTTTTGGTCTTCAGGAGATCTGTAACCTACTGCACCTATGCAGACAGATGTAAGCCCCTTCTCCTTAAGGCCCAGGATTTCATCAAATTTAGCCTTATCAAATCCCTCCATAGCAGCAGCGTCAATCTCTTGTTCGGCTGCAGCTGACAGCATAGCTCCAAGCGCAATATAAACCTGTTTTGCATTCCAATTTGATATTTGGTCCGGAGTCATAGATGATATCATTCCATTAAGCATATCTCTGTATCCTTTACTGTTCTCTTCAGGTATGTTATTAGTCTCTGCAGAGAGTTTTATAAATGAGTCAACTTTATCAGGTCCGTATTCAGTGAAATTTGCAAATATGAAAACATGAGAAGCCTCTGTGAGCTGTGGCTGTCCATAAGCTGCCTCTCTCAGTTTTTCACGAATCTCTTTGCTCTCAATTTCAAGAACTTTATACGGCTGAAGGCCATAAGAAGATGGAATATAGTTAATAGCCTCTTTGAGGTAATTAATCTGATCAATTGATAGTTTTTTGGTTGAGTCAAATCTTTTGACTGCATATCTCCATTTTAATCCTTCTACTAATTTCATTGTATTATTAATTTTTGTATTTTTTAGTTTAATTACCATGCCATAGGAACTTCTATAACAAGTATTTTTGAGTTTTTATTTATATCTATACTTATTGTTTTTGCCTCAGTTAGAGCAAGAGCATCTCTTTTGTTTAATTTATGTCCATCTACTGTTGCCTCTCCCTCCAGCAAAAAGATGTAAATCCCATTTTGATTCTTTTTCAGAGTATAGTCAATCTTTTGATTATCTATAAATTCACCAAGATGAAACCAGGCTTGCTGGTGTATCCAGACTCCCTCATCTCCTTCGTTTGGCGAGACTATCTGCCCAAGTCTGTTTGTTACTCTCTCTTTGTTAATCAGTTTTTGATCGTACCGCGGTTTAACATTACTCTTATCTGGGAAGACCCAAATTTGCAGGAACTCAACAGCCAAGTCCGCTCTGTTGTTCATTTCACTATGAATTATTCCTGTTCCGGCACTCATTACCTGCACCTCTCCCTCTTTTATTATTGTTGTATTTCCCATGCTATCACCATGTTTAAGCTCTCCGCTTAACGGAATTGAAATTATCTCCATATTATCATGGGGATGCTTGCCAAATCCCTTACCGGGTGCTACATAATCATCATTCAGAACCCTAAGTGCTCCAAAGTGAATTCTTTCCGGATCATAGTAATTTGCGAATGAGAAAGAGTGTGAAGATTTAAGCCATCCATGGTCTGCATGACCTCTGGATGAGCTCTTTATAAGATTATATTTTTTTGTATTTGTTTCCATAACTTTGTTCATTAAATTAATAATGCAAAGGTAGGGAGATAAAAAACCGAAAAAATGCAAAAAACATGGAAACTGTTGCAAAAATCCTAACTCTCCCGGAATTGAGAGAAAGTAATCCCCTCTCTCTTCTTGAAAAAATTGCTGAAATGAGCAGGATCCTGAAATCCCAGGCTATAAGCTATCTCCTTAGAAGATAGCTCTGTATGTATTCCCAAACGCTTTGATTCAACTATTATCCTGCTCTGTATAAAATCTTTCGCATTTGTGCCCACCGCATCCTTCATTACAGTATTAAGATAGTCAGATGTAATATTAAGAGAATCTGCGTATTCAGAAACCTGATGCCATTCCCTGAATCTCTCTTCAAGCAATTTTCTAAACCGTCCTACCAGGTCACGGCCTGTCTCCAGAAGCTGAGTATTACCATCAAAACTTCTTTCGAGTTCTCTGTTACACTCTATTAAAAAGAGCTTTAACCAAGAGGCAACAGCTTCATTTACATATCTTTCACCTCTGTAAAAAAGTGCCTCCATCTCTTTTCCCATAGTAAAAATCCTGGTAGCTCTCTCTTCCGACAGGTCAAGCGGTGGTGTGTCGGGTTTACAGGAAAACAGTCCCATATTTGTAAGAAACTCCTGATTTATATGATATTTACAAAGAAACTCGCCGGTAAACATTATTACTAATCCCTCCGGCCGGACAGGAGTATAAACCTGATGGACCTGGCCGGGTGTAAGAAAGAACATCCTGTTATCCTTTATTTCGTATTTGGTAAAATCGATAACATGCTCCCCCTCTCCCTTTTTTGAAAATATAATAGTATAAAAGTTGTGTTTATGAGGGTCATCAGGAGTCGTACCACTCTCATCAAAAATCTCCTCCATAGTTCTAAAGGCAAATAGAACTGACTGATCTTCGAGTTGAAGGTCAAAGGCAGGAATCTCTGTTCCTCTTGTATCAGTAAAAAGCGAATTTTTCACAATCAATTTTATAATGTTGTGCAACTTTTAACTACTACTGAGTTATCTTCGCACAATTCCAATATATTATCAACTCTTTTATTGAATAAAGGGTGGATAAAACCAGGACGTATTTCACAAACCGGAGCCAGTACAAATCTCCTTAAATGCATCCTTGGATGTGGAATTACCAATTCACGGGTGTTAATTACTCTGGAACCATAAAAGATTATGTCAATATCAATCTCTCTGGACTCATATCCATTTGAATCCGGGTTGCGAACTCTTCCAAACTCCTCCTCAATGTTGGCTACCTCCCTTATAAGTTCCCGCGGGGTTTTATCTGAAGTTATACGAACTGCCATATTAAGAAACCAGGTCTCTGCATCAAAACCCCATGGCTCACTCTCATAAACAGAGGAGGTAAGAACAGGTGATTTTGATATAGACGATAATCTCTTAACCGCCTCTCTCAAAAAATTAATTCTGTTACCTTTATTGCTTCCAAGCAGAAGAATTATCTCTTCCATTCTACTCTATAACATTCCCAGTTCTAGCAGAGCCTCTTCACTCATTCGACCTTTATCCCAAGGTGGTTCAAAAGTTAGTTCTAAAGCTACATCCTTAACTCCCGGAACATCTGAAACTGCATCAAAGACATCCTGGAGAAGCTGATCTGCCATAGGACAATTAGGAGCTGTAAGAGTCATTTTGACATCCACTTTTCCCTCATCATTACTTTTTATCTCATAAATAAGTCCAAGATCATACACATTTACAGGTATTTCCGGATCATAGACCTGCTTTAGAGCCAATACAATATTCTTTTCTGAAATCATATAGATACCTAATATTTATTTGCAGCAAAAGCTACAGCGTAAAACTTAATCTGCTTTATCATTGACAGCAGCCCATTTGCCCTGGCAGGTGAAAGATTATCCTCCAGGCCAATCTCCTTTATAAAATTGAAATCTGCATCAATTATCTCCTGAGGCGTTCTTCCTGAGAAGACTCTTACTAACAAAGATATTATGCCTTTTGTTATAATAGCGTCGCTGTCTGCAGTGAACCATATCTTTCCATCTAAATAGTCTGCAGCAAGCCAAACTCTTGACTGGCATCCCTTTATTAAATTTTTTTCATCTCTTCCCGAATCTTTGATTATAGGAAGAGACCTTCCCAAATCAATCAGGTACTCATACTTATCTAACCAGTCTGTAAACACCGAAAACTCTTCAACTATTTGTTGCTCTACTTCTTTAATTGACATCTATTATATAATTTATTTTAACATTTTTATAGCTTTTTGAAGAGATATAATAAACAACTCGGTCTCATAAATAGTGTTATATGAAAGCAGTGAAGCCCTAACCATGCCTGTAACATTAAATCTGTTCATAAGAGGCTCACAGCACATCATACCGGAGCGTACCGCAACACCCATCTTATCTAACAACATAGCAAGATCTGAGTGATGAACGCCCTTAATGTTAAAAGATAAAATAGGGAGCTTGTTTACTGACTCTCCATATATAGTCAATCCCTCAATATCATTAAGACCATCTTTCAAAGAGGCTGTAAGCAATTTCTCCTGAGCTTTAATAAAATTCTTATCTACGCTTTTTAAAAAGTTAACAGACTCACCAAGAGCCGCCACTCCGATAAAATTGGGAGTCCCAGCTTCAAACTTCAAAGGGATTGGTGCATATGTTGTTTTTGAAAGTGTCACAGTTTCAACCATGTCTCCGCCTCCCATCCATGGAGAGATCTCTTCCAGAATCTCCCTTTTGCCAAATAGCACACCTGTACCGGTAGGCCCGAATAGCTTATGTCCGGAGAACGCATAGAAATCACAATCCAGCATCTGTACATCAACATCTCCATGGACTATACCCTGAGCTCCGTCAAGAAGTACTTTAGCTCCGGCTTTGTGCGCCTTTTCAATCAACAATGATACCGGATTGTCTATCCCCAAAACATTTGATACATGGGCAACGGAAATAATCTTAACATTTTCATCCAAAAGGGAATCCAGCTGTTCCATATCCCACTCACCATTCTCATCAACCGGCAATACTTTAAGTTTTGCCCCACTCCTTTCACAAGCCATTTGCCACGGAACTATGTTTGAGTGATGATCTGCCTCGCAGATTATTACAGAGTCTCCTTTGTTAATAAATCTCTGAGTAAAGCTATAAGCAACCAAGTTTATGGAAGCTGTTGTTCCGGATGTAAAAATTATCTCTTCCGGAGAGGGTGAATTTATATAATCTTTTACTGAGAGTCTAGCAGATTCATACAAAGAGGTGCACCTTGCGCTCAATTCGTGTACAGCTCTGTGAATATTACCATTTGTGCCGGAATTCATCTCGTTTATCAGGGATATAACACTTAGTGGTTTCTGAGCGGTTGCCCCGTTATCAAAGTAAACCAGGTCTTTACCATGTACCTGCTGCAACAATGCAGGAAAGTGACTCCTCATTCCATCTATGTCTGCGATTCTGTTCATTATGCAATTATTCAGCGGAATATTGATTGATTCCTGCAAAATTAAACATAAATTTGCAAGAATAGTTTAATTCCAGACAATGTACGATTATATAAAAGGCGAGGTAGTTGAGATAGGACCAACTGAAGTTGTGGTTGATACAGTAACCTTTGGTTATAAATTACAGATATCTCTGCAGACATACTCCAGGCTCCAGGCCGGATCAAAGGCTAAGCTCTATATTCATCATCATCTCAGAGAGGATATTGAACTTATGTATGGGTTTTTTGACAAAGAGGAAAGGTCTATTTTTCAACATCTTATAGAGGTTTCCGGAATCGGTCCCAATACTGCCAGAATGATGCTCTCTTCAATGACAACTGAGGAGATTAGAAATGCTATTATTACCGGAGATATAAACAAACTAAAAAGCATTAAAGGTATTGGACTTAAAACAGCCCAGAGACTACTTATAGAGCTAAAAGACAAGATAGCAAAGGGTGGCGGAACTTCTGTCATAACCGGAAGTATAATCTCTCATTCAGGAAGTGCGCGCGATGAGGCCCTCTCTGCCCTTGTACTTCTGGGATTCGGGAAGGCAAATGTTGAGAAGGTTGTAGATGGAATTCTCCGCGAGGATCCAATGACTGCGCTTGAAGAGCTGATAAAGCTATCGCTGAAAAGATTATAAATTAGAATTATTTTAATAAATTTGCAACAAATTTAATAACAAAATTATGAGCATACCTGCAAATCTTAAGTACAGCAAAGACCACGAATGGGTCCTAGTTGAAGGTGATACAGTAACAATCGGTATCACAGAGTTCGCACAGGGACAACTTGGCGACATTGTATTCGTTGACATCCAGACTGAAGGAGAAACACTTTCAGCAGGTGATGTTTTTGGAGCGATTGAAGCTGTAAAAACAGTAGCTGACGGCTTGATGCCTGTTTCCGGAGAAATAATTGAATTTAACTCTAACCTGGAAAGTGCTCCTGAGACAGTAAACAAAGATCCTTACGGAGCCGGCTGGATCATTAAGGTAAAACTTACAAATCCATCAGAGATAGACGAACTTATGGATGCAGCTGCTTACGAAGCATTTATTGCATAAATTGCTTATACAAATTAAACGGGGCCGACTAAAAATTGCTTTTTAGTCGGCCTCTTTTTTGAGTTGCTCGGATAATATTTTAAATTTACGCACACTAACAAATAATAAAAACCAGGTACTGATGAGACATAGTTTTGGAAGTGATAACCACTCAGGTGCGGCTCCTGAGATTATTAACGCAATTATCGAAGCAAATAACGAATTTCAGGTAGCATACGGGGAGGATGAATATACTAAGAAGGCAACTGACACAATAAAGCAAATTTTGGGGGAATCAGCCATTCCTTTTTTTGTTTTTAACGGAACTGGAGCAAATATACTTGCATTAAAAGCAATGACAAACACCTTCAATTCTATTCTCTGCCCCGAGAGCGCTCACATAAATGTGGATGAGTGCGGAGCTCCGGAGTTTATGACAGGAGCAAAGCTTATTCCTCTGCCTGTTAATAATGGCAAAGTCTCCGCAGAAACAGTAAAAAAGGAGCTTAAGGGTTTTGGTTTTCAGCATCACTCACAGCCTAAAGTACTCTCAATCTCCCAGCCAACTGAGCTTGGAACTTTGTACTGTCCGCAAGAGATAAAAGCTCTGGCAGATCTTATGCACGAGCATAAAGGATACTTGCATATCGATGGATCAAGAGTATCCAATGCATCAGCTTCTCTTGGCCTCTCTGTTAAAGAGTTCATAACAGATCAGGGTGTTGATGCACTATCATTCGGAGGTACAAAAAATGGACTACTTATAGGTGAGGCTGTTGTCTTTTTCAGGAAGGAACTTGCAGAGAACTTTTTATACATAAGAAAGCAGAGTGCTCAGCTTTTTTCAAAAAACAGATTTATTGCGGCCCAGTTTGATGCATATCTAAGAGATGGACTTAATATTAAGCTGGCATCTCATTCAAATTCCATGGCTAAATATCTTGAAAGTGAACTTGCAGGAATAAAAGATGTTATAATATCAAGACCCGTTGAGACCAATGTTGTATTCGCAATTATCCCTCAGGATCTTTGCAAAAAACTTATGAAAAAGCATTACTTTTATATTTGGGATGAGAATACAGGAGAGGTAAGATGGATGTGTTCTTTTAATACCAGAAAAGAGGATATTGATAATTTTGTATCTGATATCAAAGAGCTAATATAACCTAAACACAATAAATATGGCAGTTACAAGAGTTTTTGACCTGCTGGACCAGTTGGTTGAAAAATATCCAAAAGAGGATATTCTGAGCAGAAAAAGCTCAGGCAAATGGATTAAGTACTCAACTCAAAGCTATTATGAGCACTCTCACCTAATTTCGTATGCACTGTTATCTGCGGGATTTGGTAAAGGAGACAAAGCAATCACAATAATGCCCAACAGACCTGAGTGGAACTTTCTTGATATGGGCATGATGATGGCCGGAATGATTCATGTCCCTGTCTATACTACATTAAGCAATGACGACTACCTCCACATATTCAATCATAGTGATGCAAAGGCAGTATTTTTGGGCACAGACAGCCTTATAAAAAAACTTGTCCCAATAATAAAAATGGTGGACAGAGATATTAAAATCTTCTCTATCGACCCAACAGAGGGTTTTACCTCAATTGAAGATCTGTATAAATCAGGTAAAGAGAACATTGAAAAATACAAAACAGAAATTGAAGCAATAAAGGCCCAGACTGACGAAAACGAAGTAGCCACAATCATATATACATCCGGGACAACCGGAACCCCTAAAGGGGTGATGCTTTCACACAAAAACCTCGTATTCAATTTTATAGGCACAGCTGTCCAGCAAATCAGAGACCACACACATAAAATGCTAAGTTTTCTCCCTCTTTGCCACATATACGAAAGAGGCATGAACTATGACTATCAATACCTGGGAATTAGCATATACTATGCAGAGAGCCTTTCGACAATTGCATCTGACCTTGCAGACAGCAAAGCCGATGGGTTTTGTGCCGTTCCAAGAGTGTTGGAAATGATGTATACAAAACTTGAAGCTGCAGGAAAAGATCTTAAAGGAATTAAGAAGGTAATTTACAAAAGGGCATTCAGCATAGCTACTAAATTCGACTACACTAAGAATAGTTTATTGTATAAAATGCAATATGCCATTGCAGATAAACTTGTGTATAGTAAATGGAGAGAGAAACTGGGTGGAAAAGAGATGCTAATTGTCTCCGGCGGATCTGCAATTCAGGCCAAAATAATTCGATTGTTTACAGCTGCTAAAATGTATATTTTTGAAGGATATGGTATGACAGAGGCCTCTCCTGTTATTGCTGTAAATAATCCTAAAGAGATGATTATTAAAATAGGCACTGTAGGAAAAAGGATGGAAGGCACTGAGATGATGATTGCAGATGATGGAGAGATTTTAACCCGCGGACCTCATGTTATGCTTGGATATTACAAAGATCCTGAATATACAAAGCAGGTAATTGACTCAGATGGTTGGTTGCATACTGGCGATATAGGAGTAATGGTGGATAAGATCTTCCTGAAAATTACAGACCGTAAAAAGGAGATTTTTAAATTATCAGCAGGCAAATATATTGCTCCTCAGGTAATAGAAAACATGCTTAAGGAATCATCATACATAGAAAACTGCATGGTTGTTGGTGAAAATCAGAAATTTACCTCTGCTTTAATAATCCCAAATATAAGTAAGCTGCACTTTTGGGCTGCAAAGCACAAGGTGCAATACACAGACAACCATGATCTTATATCAAATTCCGAGGTAGTCAAAAAAATTAATCGGGAAATTGAGAAAGTAAACTCAAAGCTTGCCGCTCACGAACAGATGAAAAGAGTCAAATTAATAATTGACGAGTGGACTCCTTTAAATGATATGCTATCACAAACCCTTAAACTAAAAAGAAATAAAATTAAGGCTAAGTATGCTGATACTATATCAGATATTTATAAAAACGAGTAACTCTTTTATAAATTTTACAATTTGGAAATTAGGGAAGCTACGATAAAAGACAGAGAAGCCATATTTAAAATATGGCTCTCTTGTTTCACTGATGATCAAGACTATATAAATAGCTATCTTGATTATTGCTTCCCTTATACAACAACTCTTCTACTCGGCAATAAAACCGAGGGAGATGTTTCTGTAATATCAATTTTACCATCTTATTTTAAATCCGGAAAAACCTGTTATAGAGGCGCATATCTATACGGAGTAGCTACTTTACAAGAACACCGCGGACACTCCTATTCGCTTAAATTGATTAATTATGGTATTGAATTACTCAAAAAAGAAGGGATTGAATACTTTTTGGTCAAACCGGCAACAGATACATTGTTTTCCCTGTACAGAAAGTTCGGTTTTACCAATGAACTTTTCACTGAAACTAAAGTGATATCTTTTACTACCGAAAAGAAGAAGGCCATAAAGAGAGTATTTAAGGATATCTCCTTTGCTGATGATTTAGTATATTTCCGCGAAAGAGAGAAACTCCTCTCTGACTCCACATTCTTATGGCCAAGAGAGATTCTCTCATATACTATCAGAGAGATCCTGGAGAGGGGTGGCTTTGTTATAAAAGATATATTAAGCGGAAACTTTTGCGCAGGGTACCCTTCCAATAGCGGATCGACATTAGATATCCTGGAGACATCAGCCAGAGCAGACAGCTTTACCGATATATTTGGGGAAGAGCTAATTAAACGATACCCGCAGATTAAAAGACTAGAGGTCTCCTACCCTTTGACTGACAAAGAGAACAATCCAAAAACACTATCTGCACTTATTATGGAATTAACCCCCAATCTCTTTACACACTGCAGAAACTACAAACTCTCTCTCCCCATGGAGTAGCACACAAGTTCCCCGTGGAACCAATTAAAATCCGGACTAACATTTACCTTCCAAAATAGACCAGCAATATTGATACATCAGCTGGAGAAACACCGGGAATTCTTGACGCCTGGGATATCGTCTTTGGCTTGTGCTTCATTAATTTCTGCCTTGACTCTGTTGACAGGGATTTTAGGGCATCGTAGTTGAAATTATCAGGTATTTTAATTTCTTCAAGCTTGAGAATTTTCTCAGCAATGCGCTTCTCCCTATCAATATATCCTTTATATTTAACAAATATTTCAACTGAGGAAACCACCTCTTTTGAAAATAATGCGAAAGCAATATTAAGGTCGTCTGCTCCATCCATTTTGTAGGGCATATTAGCATGTGAGTCTATTAACCTTTTAATTAAATAAGCTAACTCATTATTGCTGCTGCCAAGCTGTTTATAAGTATCAGCCTGAATGTTTAATGCACTGAAAATGACAGATTCAATCTCCTCGTCTAACAAAGAATCCTTAAATGTTCCACGAGGAACATTTTTTAAGAAATCAAGAATATCGCTTTGTGGACGGCTAAGAATGTCTGACATCTTTCTCTTTTGCGATATAGTTGAAGAATTTATAGCACCAAGGTAGTTATTCACCTCTTCAGGTGATATTGACGTACTCTCCAAAAAATGTATAATCCTTTTTATGTACTCATATTTTTTTCTTGTGAGTTCTACCCTCTCCTGTGAAGCTAATCCAATATTATAGCCGGTTTCAGTTAGCCTTAAATCAGCATTGTCCTGTCTTAAGAGAATTCTGTACTCTGCTCTTGATGTAAACATCCTGTAAGGTTCATCTACGCCTTTTGTAACGAGGTCGTCAATAAGAACGCCAATATAGGCCTCATCTCGCTTTAATACAAGAGGCTCGTTCCCTCTGATTTTTAAATGGGCATTAATCCCGGCCATCAAACCCTGCGCCGCCGCCTCTTCGTATCCTGTAGTTCCATTTACTTGTCCGGCAAAATATAAGTTTTCTACTTTTTTTGTCTCTAATGTGTGGAATAATTGAGTCGGAGGGAAGTAGTCATACTCTACAGCGTAAGCAGGACGGAAAATAATTACATTTTCAAAGCCTGGTATTGCTCGCAAAGCATTGTATTGTATGTCTAATGGTAAAGAAGATGAAAAACCCTGGAGATAATACTCATGAGTATTCCATCCTTCAGGTTCAAGAAAAAGTTGATGAGAAGTTTTATCCGAAAATGTTCTTAGTTTATCTTCTATACTGGGACAGTAACGCGGGCCTCTTCCGGAAATTTTTCCCGAAAAAAGAGGAGAAAACTGAAAGCCTCCTTTTAAAATATCATGAACAGTCTCATTTGTGTGAACCATATAACAAGACATCTGCTCAGTAGCAGACTGAATTGGTGAAGGCTTTGACAAAAATGAAAATTTCTCGGGAGAAGTATCTCCGAGCTGAATTTCTAACTTGGACAAATCAACAGACCTGGCGTCAATTCTGGGTGGTGTACCCGTCTTCATTTTGTCAACCTCAAATCCCATCTCAAACAACTGTTCGGATAGATGTTTTGAGGTTGGTTCTCCTACCCTTCCGCCTTCCGTCGTATTTTGGCCTATATATAGTTTGCCATTTAAAAAAGTACCAGCTGTGAGTATAACGGAATGAGCAAAAAATTTAGCTCCTAATTCCGTTACAACTCCGGTCACTCTATTGTTTTCAAATATAAAACTGGTAACCGTATCCTGCCATAAATTCAAACCAGGTGTATTCTCTAAAATAAATCTCCAGTTGAGTGAAAAATGTTGTCTGTCACATTGAGCTCTGGGGCTCCACATTGCAGGACCTTTGGATCTATTTAACATTCTGAATTGTATTGTACTTGCATCAGTAACAACACCTGTAATTCCGCCTAAAGCATCTATTTCTCTGACTATCTGACCCTTTGCTATTCCTCCTATTGCCGGATTACAAGACATTTGGGCAATTTTACCCATGTCCATAGTTAACAGTAGCACATTTGAACCCATTTTTGCAGCTGCATGAGCTGCCTCACAACCTGCGTGTCCTGCTCCAATAACTATTATATCATATCTATTCCCCATTCTTTATCGATAAAGCGTTCAAAGATCTCTCTTCAGCTGACTTCATAAACATTATTTCATCATCAGATTGATCATTATAACCCAAAAGATGTAAAATACCATGAATAATAACTCGGTAGAGCTCATTTAAAAAATCTGTTTTATACTCTATACTATTAGACTTAACAGTCTCTACACTTATAAAAAGGTCTCCGGAAATTAAATCAGATTCACAGTAATCAAAAGTAATTATATCGGTAAAATAATTGTGATTCAGATATTTTCTATTCAATTCTAGCAAGTAATTATCACTGCAAAATATTATGTTTATGTCTCCCACTCTTTTCAAATTATTACTTTCTGACAAAACGATGTTAGCTATCCAGGATGATATTGCTCTTTTGTTTTTTAGTGAAAATTTTATATCCTCATTATGGTAAATTATCATCTATATAGAATTTAATTTTGTTTCTGCTTCCTCTTCTTCTAGCAAATCCCAGTATTCAACAGCTCTTCTTGTGTGAGGAATAACAATCGAACCCCCAACAAGGTTTGCAACAGACATAATTTCAAACATCTGTTCTCGTGTTACACCAAGTTCAAAACATTTTTCAAGATGATACTTTATACAATCATCACATCTTAGTACCGCAGATGTTGCTAATCCGAGCATCTCCTTGGTAACTGAAGGAAGAGCTCCATCTTCGTAGCACCTTGTATCCAAATTATAAAATCTCTTGAAAAATAAATTATCAGAATCTAATATTTTTTTATTCATTTTGGCACGAAATGTGCGGAATTCGTCTATTCTGCTCATACAATAAAGTTTTGCGCAAAATTACACAAAATATACTAATCAAAATTTTTTACTATTATGTCTAAAGTAACAGTCATAGGTGCCGGCAATGTTGGTGCAACGTGCGTTAACGCAATGAATATGTTGCAATTTGCAGGTGAAATTGTTCTCCTTGATATCAAAGAGGGTATTGCAGAGGGAAAAGCAATAGATATGATGCAGACCGCAAAATTATTAAGGTTTGATACTACTATTAAAGGAGTAACAAACGATTATGCTGCTACTGCAAAATCAAAAGTTGTTGTAATTACTTCAGGCATTCCAAGAAAACCCGGAATGACCAGAGAAGAGTTAATTGGAACAAATGCAGAAATTGTTGGAAATGTTGTTGAGAACGCCCTAAAATATTCTCCTAATGCAATTTTTGTTATTATATCCAACCCTATGGATACAATGACATATCTTACTGTTGCAAAGGCAAAACTTCCTAAAAATAAGGTTATTGGAATGGGAGGAATTCTTGACAGCAACAGATTTGTTTATTACTTGAGAACCGCTCTGAAATCACCTGCAAGCGATGTAGCTGGCATGGTAATTGGAGGTCATGGAGATACAACAATGATTCCTCTTATAAGATTCGCAAACCTTAGAGGAATTCCGGTAAGTGAACTCCTTCCGGAAGATGTTCTTTCACAAGTTGTTAAGGATACTATGGTGGGTGGTGCTACACTTACCAAGCATCTTGGTACTTCTGCATGGTATGCTCCGGGAGCAGCTGCAGCTGCTCTTGTACGCTCTATCGTGCTGGATGAGAAGAAAATCTATCCGTGCAGCGTAATGCTTGAAGGTGAATATGGTCAAAGCGATATTTGTCTCGGCGTTCCGGTAGTTGTGGGAAGACACGGATGGGAAAAGGTAGTTGAACTTAATCTCAACGCAGAAGAACAGGAGGCATTCAACAAAAGCGCAGATGCTGTAAGAGCAACAAACAATGTTTTGAAAGATCTTAACATCATCTAGCAAATTGAGAAATATTTTGCATCTTTGTGATGCAAAATTCCGGGGTATTAGCTCAGTTGGCTAGAGCGCTTGCATGGCATGCAAGAGGTCATCGGTTCGACTCCGATATGCTCCACAATAAAGTTTTTAACAATTATTAATAAATTTATCTTCCTCATTTTCTTGTAATTAGTAATTTTTTGTCATAGTTTATCCACAATAACTCTTGTCAAATCATTATTTCTTTATAATTTTACATTTCGATAAACTTCTGAATACATTAACACAGATATGGAAATAAAGAAAACGCCCAAAGCCGATCTTGAAAACAAGAAAGTTCTTTTCACGGAAATAGGTTTAATTATAGCTCTGGCAGTAGTTTTGCTTGCATTTGAGTGGAAAACATATGACAAGCAGGTCTCGACACTGGGAGATAACGCTGCTGCAGTTATTGAAGAGGAGATGATTCCAATAACAAACGAAACTCCTCCTCCTCCTGCTGAAGCACCTAAGATTCCTACTGTATCTGATGTAATTGAGATTGTTGACGATGACATGAAAATCCAAAATGAGCTCATTATTAATACAGAGGATGACAAAAATCTTGGCGTTCAGATTAAAGACTATGTAAAAGGTCCTGTAGAGGAGGTAATAGAAGAAGAAGAGATTCCTTTTACAATAGTTGAAGAGAAACCATCTTTCCAGGGTGGTGATGAAAACACATTCACAAAATGGGTTGCCAGCAAACTTGTTTACCCGGAAATAGCAAAAGAAAATGGAGTTCAGGGAAGAGTAATTCTTCAGTTCCTTGTTGGTACAGATGGTAGTGTAAGTGATGTTAAGGTTGTCAGAGGTGTTGATGCTTCGCTTGACAAAGAGGCTGCCAGGGTAGTTGCTTCGTCACCTAAATGGAAACCAGGAAGGCAAAGAAACAAACCAGTAAAGGTTCGCTACACATTCCCGGTAATTTTCCAATTAAGATAATTTTTTAATTACAGAATAATAGAAAAGGCTGCCTCGAACAGAAGCAATCTTTTTTTCGATATAATATGGCAATAATAGAAGAGAGCGGATTGGAAAAAGTCGTGTTTGTTGGAGTTTTAAAGCAGAACGACGACGAAAGAAAGGTCTATGAATACCTTGATGAACTTGCATTTCTTGCAGAAACTGCCGGTGCTGTTGGTGTAAAAACATTCGTTCAGAGAGTAGATAAACCAAACCCAAAAACCTATATTGGAAGCGGAAAGCTAGAAGAGATAAAAGCATTTATTACCGAGAATGATATAAAACTCGTTATTTTTGATGATGAACTAACCCCTTCGCAATTAAGAAACATCGAGAGAGAGCTTGAATGCAGAATACTTGACCGCACAAACTTAATCCTGGACATCTTTGCACAACGGGCTAAAACAGCATATGCAAAAACTCAGGTAGAACTGGCACAATATCAATATCTCCTCCCAAGGCTGACAAGAATGTGGACTCACCTTGAAAGGCAAAGAGGAGGAATTGGAATGAGGGGTCCCGGTGAAAGTCAGATTGAAACAGACAGACGAATTATACTCGATAAAATAAGCAGACTAAAGGAGCAGCTCAGGAAAATTGACAAACAGATGGCTTCTCAGAGAGGGAACAGGGGGAGCCTTGTCAGAATCTCTTTAGTAGGCTATACTAATGTAGGTAAAAGTACCTTAATGAACTTGCTGGCAAAGAGCGAGGTATTTGCTGAAAATAAGTTATTTGCAACACTTGATACAACTGTCAGAAAGGTAGTTATTGAAAATGTACCTTTTTTGCTGAGTGACACAGTGGGTTTTATCAGAAAGCTTCCTCACCAGCTTGTTGAATCATTTAAGAGTACTCTGGATGAGGTAAGAGAGGCCGATATTCTGATGCATGTTGTTGATATTTCTCATCCTAACTTTGAGGAGCAAATAAAAGTTGTCCGGGAAACATTAGAGGAAATTGGAGCTAAAAACAAACCAACCTTTCTTGTTTTTAACAAAATTGATGTCTATAAGTATATACCTCAGGATGAGTTTGATCTTGGAGAAAAGCAGAGAGAGAATTACTCCCTGGATGAGCTGAAAAATAGCTGGATTAACAAAGAGAACTCTCCTTGCATATTTATATCAGCTAAAGAAAAAGTACAGATTGACAAGCTAAGGAATGATATCTACAAGATGGTTGCCGAGATTCACGCCGGAAGATACCCTTTTGATAACTTCCTCTGGTAATCTCTCTACCCTCCTGCCCTTAAACCCGGTCATGGAAACAGCTGCAGTAAGAGAGTTCAGGAGAGCCTCTTCTGTTGCCTCAATTGTTGCCATAAAAAGGGGTGACATTGAATCGTTATGAAGCTCAACCGGTGTATAAAAGGGTTTTGACTCGTCAATAAGGTTCTCTTTTGCAACAGACATAGCAATAATATAGTCTCCGCTTCCATTTGAAGCAATTCCACCTGATTTAGCAAGTCCCATAAAAGCACGCTTAGCTATCCTTTGTAGATTTCTCGAAGTAACAGGTGCATCTGTTATTACAACTATCATACACGAACCATCCAAATCCTGCATTATGTTCTTGCTGTAACTATAATTATTAAGTTCTCTTCCTACTGGTATCCCTGCCATTTCCAAGACACCGCCATAATTAGTCTGAACAAGTACTCCAACTGTGTAACCACCTAAAGACTTTGGAAGAACTCTCGAAGCAGTTCCTATCCCGCCCTTGTATCCAAAACAGATTGTTCCGGTTCCTGCACCTACAGCTCCCTGCTGCACTGCTCCTGAAGTAGCATTAGAAATAGCAGAAAGAACATGGTGAGGTTTTATGTGTCTTCCTCTTATATCGTTCAGGCCGCTATCATTTGTCTCCCCGACTATTCCATTAACAGAGGCAATATTCTCATTGCCCGGTTGTTCTAGAGAATAGGTAATAAGTGCATCCAGTGCGGCAGCGACACTCATTGTATTTGTTAAAATTACCGGAGTTTCAATATTACCCAGTTCAATAACCTGCGTCGAGCCTGCAAGTTTGCCAAAACCATTTCCTACAAATATTGACGCAGGAACCTTGTTTCTGAATATATTCCCTTCGTGGGGTATTATTGCTGTAACTCCTGTTCTGACATTATCACCCTCGATAAGCGTACAGTGCCCAACCTTTACCCCGGGAACATCTGTTATCGAGTTGTTTGCACCTTGTTTCATCACCCCGATTTTAACGCCGTAATCCCTGAGGGTTTTCTGAGAAGCTGCAGAGACAGAGAATAACAGAGCTCCTGCCACTAAACACAATGCTATATTCTTCATTTGACAGGCATAAAATTGATTAATTCATCCTTGACTATCTCCGGCTCCTCCAGGAAACCATTGTGGCCGGAATTGGCCAGAAAAACCGTTTTTGCGGAGGGCAATGAAGCCGAAAGCTCTTTTGCTCTTCCGGGGGAGATATGGTAATCATTATTTCCGAAAAACATCAGTACAGGGAGTGAGGTGCCGGATAATACCTGAAGATTGTCAGGCCTGCTTTTAAGTCCCTCAATAGAGGCAACGATGCCCTCCGGATCATGGGTTTCAGTAAGTTCAACTATTTCAAATATTTTCTCATCAAATCTTCTTTGATTATCCGGTGCAAACATTTTTGGAATGCCCATTTTTGCAATAGCGGATAATTTTGCCTGTTTTACAAGCATTATCTCTCTCTCTCTGTCAATAATCTTTTCCGGTGTATCTGCGTATGGAGTAGAGTGCATCAGAACTAATGAATTAAAAAATTCAGGATACCTTTTGATACATTCAATGGCTATATATCCGCCCATTGAGTGACCCATAATTGTAGCTTTATCTACTGAGCAGACCCTAAGAACATCTTTTACCACATTCGCACAAAACTCTAATGAGTTTTCTGTCGGGTGAGTACCGGATAAACCATGTCCAGGTATGTCTATTGAGATTGTTCTTATATCTTCAGGTAGTTTTTGAATAAAATCCTGCCAAACATAAAGTGTCTCCAGGTAACCGTGGAGTAAAACAAGAACCCTCTCCCCTCTTTTAGAATCAGAAATATGAATAGGTATACCATTACAAATCGAGAAAAACTCCATTATCACTTATTTTTTGCAAATTTAAAAAGAATTGTGATGATTTTTTTATAAATTTGCGCCTCTGCTACGCCTATTCCCTACACTAAATATTTATTTAATTATTTTATTATGAAAATCTCAAGATTTTTATCAGTTATTGCTCTTGGAGTGCTCACATTAACAGCTGCCAGTTGTAATAAAGAGCCGGAACCAATAGTGCTTACGGGAACCTGGAATATCGACACCACACAGACAAAGGTTTTTATCAAATATGATGAACTCAAAGCCCAGGAGAATCCTGTTGCATTTAATTTTCTGAAAGACAATGTACAGAAGATTCGCAAAAACCTGCTCCAGCCAAATCAAATTGTCTTCTCCGGTACCAATTCTGTAGTATTTAAGCTTCCTTCAGGAATTTCAGTAGAGGGTACTTATGTTCAGCTTGATAAGGTTTATTTTCAGATTAACATTTCTCTATTCCCCGGGGGAATTGTTTGTGGTTCTGATAACAGAAACCTTGAAATCTACTATCCAAAAGATTATGTAGTGGGTGTAATAGGATCAATTCTCACACCAAATGACCCACCCTTCAGCATTTTTACCGAAATGGTAACTGACGAATCTGGTGGAATTGCTCTTTTCAGAAGGTAATTTACAAGATCAGTAAATAAGAGAGAGACCACAACTAAACAAACAGAGGCTGACCAAAAGTAATTGGTTAGCCTCTGTTTATTTGTAATTGTCAGTTATCTGGTAATACGAAAAAATGCTAATCTTTTATTTTTGCCTTAAGGAACTCTCTGTTGAGTCTTGCAATATGAGCTACAGATATACCTTTTGGACACTCCATCTCGCAGGCTCTGGTGTTTGTACAGGCACCAAAACCCAGTTCGTCCATTCTGGCAACCATTGCTTTTGCTCTTCTGGCTCCCTCAATTTTTCCCTGCGGTAATAAAGCAAGAGAACTTACCCTGGCAGCAACAAATAACATTGCCGAACCATTTTTACAGGTAGCAATACAGGCACCACAGCCAACACAAGCAGCTGCATCCATGCTCTCTTCAGCTTTATCTCTTGGAATTGGAATTGTGTTTGCATCAGGAACACCTCCTGTATTTACAGAAACATATCCTCCGGCCTGAAGTATTTTATCAAGCGCTTTTCTGTCTACAACCAGGTCTTTAATAACAGGCATCCCTGCAGATCTCCAAGGCTCAATTGTAATTGTCTCTCCATCCTTGAATTTTCTCATATGGAGCTGGCAAGTAGTTATATCATCATCGGGACCATGAGCTCTGCCGTTAATATACAGAGAACACATTCCGCAAATACCCTCTCTGCAGTCGTGATCAAAAGCAACCGGGCCGTCTGACTTGCACCCCTTCTCTACCGCTACGGGATCTGCACCTTCTCTAACCAGCTGGTCATTGAGAATATCCATCATCTCCAGGAAGGAGGTGTCCGGAGAAATATTTTGTACTTTGTATGTGCCGAAACTTCCTTTCTCTTTCGCGCTTTTCTGGCGCCAAACCTTTAATGTAAAGTCCATATCTTTTGTACTCCTTAGTCTTTATAGTTACGGGTTGCAATCTTAATGAATTCATAATGAAGATGCTCTTTGTGCTTAACAGGCTCTTTTCCGTATCCTGTATACTCCCAAGTACTTACATACATGTAATTTTGGTCATCTCTTAAAGTTTCTCCATCTTCTGTTTGCATCTCTTCACGGAAGTGTCCGCCGCAGGACTCTTTCCTTGTTAATGCGTCCATAGCCATAAGTTCTCCCATTTCCAGGAAATCTGCAACTCTTACAGCTTTTTCAAGTTCCTGATTAAATTCGTTGTTCTCACCCGGAACAAAGAGGTCTTTCCAGAACTCATCTCTGAGAATACGAATTTCTTCAATTGCCTTCTTTAAACCTGCCTCATTTCTTGCCATTCCTACATAGTCCCACATAATATGGCCAAGTTTTTTATGGAAGTGGTCAACGGGCTGTTTGCCTTTGATTGTGAAAAGCCTGTTTAGCCTCTCTTTAATCCCCTTTTCTGCCTCTTCGAAAGCAGGGTGGTTTGTATCGGTCTTCTTAACCTGTATCTTTCCGGCCAGATAATCTCCGATTGTATATGGTAAAATAAAATATCCGTCTGCAAGCCCCTGCATAAGAGCTGATGCTCCAAGTCTGTTACCGCCATGGTCGCTGAAGTTTGCTTCGCCTATTGCATATAGTCCCGGAATTGTTGTCTGCAGATTATAGTCAACCCAAAGACCTCCCATTGTATAGTGAATAGCAGGATAAATCATCATTGGTTCATCGTATGGATTAACATCGGTAATCTTTTCATACATCTGGAAAAGGTTACCATACCTCTCTTCGATGACCTTCTTGCCAAGTCTCTCAATTGCTGTTTTGAAATCAAGGAACACCGCAAGCCCGGTTTCGTTTACACCAAATCCGGCATCGCATCTCTCTTTTGCAGCCCTTGAGGCAACATCTCTTGGAACAAGATTACCAAAAGCCGGATAACGACGCTCAAGATAGTAATCCCTATCCTCTTCAGGAATCTGAGAAGCCTTTATTTTCTTCTCTCTTAGTTTGATTACATCCTCTTTTTTCTTTGGTACCCAGATTCTTCCGTCGTTTCTAAGCGACTCAGACATAAGGGTAAGTTTGGATTGCTGCTCACCATGTACAGGTATACATGTCGGGTGAATCTGCGCAAACGAAGGGTTTGCAAAAAATGCCCCCTTTTTATAACACTGCCAGGCAGCTGAACCATTGCTATTCATTGCATTAGTTGAGAGGAAAAATACATTGCCGTAACCTCCTGTTGCAATCACCACGGCGTGAGCCCCGTGACGCTCAACTTCTCCTGTAACAAGATTTCTGGCAATAATTCCTTTTGCCTCGCCATCTATCATGACAAGATCAAGCATTTCATGTCTTACATAAGATTTAACAGAGCCAAGCTCTATTTGCCTGTTAAGCGCAGCATAAGCACCAAGTAATAATTGCTGTCCGGTCTGTCCTCTTGCGTAGAATGTTCTGCTTACCTGAGAACCTCCAAAGGATCTGTTATCAAGCAGTCCGCCATATTCACGGGCAAACGGAACTCCTTGAGCAACACACTGGTCAATTATCAGATTGCTCACCTCTGCAAGACGATAAACGTTTGCTTCACGGCTTCTGTAGTCACCACCCTTGATTGTGTCGTAGAATAGTCTGTAAATTGAGTCATTATCGTTTGGGTAGTTCTTGGCTGCATTTATACCGCCCTGTGCTGCAATTGAGTGAGCTCTTCTGGGAGAGTCACTTATGCAGAAGACCTTGACATTATAGCCAAGCTCTCCAAGGGCAGCAGCAGCAGATGCTCCACCTAGACCGGTTCCTACTACAATCACCTCCAGCTTGCGTTTATTAGCCGGGCTTACCACACGAATCTGAGCTTTATGCTTTGTCCATTTTTCCGACAAAGAGCCCTCAGGGATTTTTGAAATAAGTTTTTCGGACATTATATGAGAGTATTAAAAGTGGCACAAAACTATACAATTTGGGCAAGAATAGCAAAGAATAATAAGTATCTTTTCCTTTTTAAATTAACCCTGTATTATGAGTAAAAGAGTTCTAACGCTTGTCCCGGCTCTACTTCTGAGCCTTTTAATGAATGCACAAAATCTTATTATACCCAGACCGGTCAGTGAAATGCCAGGCAAGGGTCACTTTGTGCTTAATGAAAAGACTTCAATAACCAGCAACGAAAAGAACAGTTTCAACCTTAATTATCTAAAAGAAAAAATTGAAACAGTAACAGGATTTAAGCTTGCTAACTTAAATTCATCAGAAAAATCAATCGTTCTCTCAATAAATCCTGATCTCTTAATTAAGCCCGAAGGATATATTCTTGATATAACAACTGATGGAGTAACAATTAAAGCCTCATCATCTGCAGGTATTTTTTACGGAATACAATCACTGCTCCAGCTTATGCCCGCATCTGTGTACTCAGGCAGGTCAACTGCTGCAGATAACTGGAAGCTCTCTTCTGTACACATTGAGGACTATCCTCGCTTTGGATACAGAGGAATGATGCTGGATGTCTCCAGAACATTCTTCAATGCAGAGACTGTAAAGAAATATATTGACTGGCTGTCACATCACAAGATTAATACCCTTCACTGGCACTTATCAGATGATAACGGATGGAGAGTTGAAATTAAGAAATATCCGCTGCTCACTGAAAAAGGGGCCTGGAGGGGAGACAACGAGGTTCTTGCTCCATCCTTTGGTTCCGGGAAAGCAAGATATGGTGGTTTTTATACTCAAAATGAGATTAAGGAGATTGTTAAATTCGCTGCAGAAAGAAACATTGAAATTGTCCCTGAAATAGATCTTCCAGGACACAGCAAAGCCGTAACAGCCTCATATCCACATGTAGGCTGTGATCACGATGATAATTCAGTAAGCGTCCAGGGTGAGGGTCAGAATGTATGGTGTGTAGGAAAAGAGGAAAATTTTAAGATGCTGGACAACATTATTAAAGAGTTGTCAAAACTATTTCCCGGGAAATATATACATATTGGAGGTGATGAAGTTAACTTCTCAGGCTGGGATAAGTGTCCTTTATGTACTGCTTTAAAGGAGAGAGAGGGGATGAAAAATAACGATGAACTTCTTAATTACTTTGTAAGAAGAATGGAGAAGATTGTTGAGAAGCACGGAAAGAAGATGGCAGGGTGGGACGAAATCCTTGAAGGGGGAGCTCTCCACAAAGAGACTCGTGTATATGCCTGGAGAAACATAGAAAAGGGCATAGAATCTGTTAAGAAGGGCCAGCCTACCATTATGATGCCGGGAGCATACTGTTATTTTGATATGAAATATTCACCGCTTGAGAGAGGTCATAACTGGGCAGGGATAGTATCAACAGAGAAAACATATTCACTTGACCCTACCGGTACTGCTTCATTTAACGAAGATGAGGCACCTATGGTTGTAGGAGTTCAGGGGGCTTTATGGACTGAACTGTTGGGCTGGCCGTCAAAATTCCTGGATTATCAGACATACCCAAAGTTAACCGCTGTTGCAGAAATTGGCTGGACACCACAAGCAGACAGAAACTGGGATGATTTCAATTACAGACTTCAAAGATTTCATTTTAACCGAATGGCAAATATGGGTATCTCATTCAGACTTCCATATCCACAGGTGACCTATGAAAATGGTGCTTTAAGAGTAATGCTACCATATGAATGGGCTGTGGTTAGATATACATCTGATGAAAGCGACCCTACAGCTTATTCACCTGTGTACAGAGGGGAGATTTTCACAGACAAACCGGAAAAATACAGATTTGCAACATTCTATAAAGATGATATAAAAAGTATTACAGTAAGAGCATCGAATGCTGATTATAAATACCTTACACCGGAAGTATCAATAACTACTAACTTAGAAGAGGGAAAAAACAATAAAATAGTCAACATAACTGACTACAAATTTGACACATACTTCCGTACTACCAGAAAACTTGCTGCCGGAGATCACCTTACATACACATTCAAAGAGCCTGTTAAGAGCAGCAGGATTACAGTTGAGTCAGGTATGCCAAATATTGACTTTTACTGGATAAATGACGGATATGTAGAATACTCATATGATGGCATTAATTTCATTAAGGGAGATACACTTAACAGAGGAGCGGCTACCATTATTCCCCATGAGCCTGTTAAGGCAGTAAGAATAAAGATAACCGCACCTAATGATGGCTATATTGCAGCCTTCAGAGATTTAAAGATTGAGTAAGGTGCTGTAAGCATTTTTAACCAGGTCATCTGCAGTTTTATTAAACTCTTTGACCTGGTTTTTATTTATACCCTCTTTTCTCCAATTTTCAATCAATGGAAGCGCCAGAGAAAAAATTTTATTTTCGAAATTCTTTAATATCTGCATATATCCATTTCCGCTCTTATTGTAAATAAGCGGGAAGTTCATGTATCTGCCACCATTGCCCCTTTTTAAAGAGAAGGTATTATACTTAAGCTTAAGCGCCATATCACAGGCAAAAGCATTCATATTTGTTTCTGACTCTTTTACCAGCACAGAAGGAAGCTCATCTCCGGTTATTACCCACACGGGAACTGCAATACCTGCAGGCGGGTAACCTAATACTACCCACATTGTTGTCATTTCAGGATTTTCTCCGGGTTTAACACCCTTAATAACTACAGAAGCAGTAGATGATTTTCTTGGAATATAGTCTTGATCAATTACCCAACCCGAACCTTTTTCCGGAGAAAACTCATCCTCAATAAGATTAATACCCATTAAAGAGTGATAATAACTTCTTGATAAAGAGTTAAATATCCATTCAGGAGTAATATTTTTATCAATTGCCTTTTTAGTTACTATATCCCTGGCATTCTGATATCTTATATAACCCATTCCCTCATTAAATCTTCCGGTATAAGAGTAGTTTGTATAAATCAGATAACCCTCCGGAGCAATTGCAAGGTCATTTGCATCAACTTTTCTGTAAGTGGTGTTATTTGTTTCAAAATAGGCAGCTCCGCCATCTGCATCAATAACACCAAAGTTTGCTTCAACACCCATTGGCTTTTTCCTTTTTTTCAGGAAATTTTCAAATTCCTGTATGTTTTTACACTCCGATAGAGCGTCGTACATAAGTTCGCCCTCTTTATCCATCTCTTTTACATCATCATCCTTCAAATTATATGATGCTGTGTTCATGATTGAGAATCCTGCCGAATTTGTTCCTATCCAAACTACTCCCCCTTTATCAGGACTGTTTACAAGGGCTGTAAAGCTGTATTTTTTCCCTTTAAAATGCTCAATTCTATTATTATCCTCACCTGTATCCCTGTGTTTCCAGAGAAGAGGTCTGCCATCCGGTGTAAGTTTTCCTGTAATGATAGCAGATGTACAAGCACCCGACTCGGTCCACGCAAATGTGAGTAAAAAAATGACTAAGAATAATTTAATTTTTTTCATATTTAATTGAATAGTATATTGTCCTGAACAGTATGTTTTGATATTCCAAGATGTTTATATGCCAAGTCAGTAACCTCTCTGCCCCTTGGTGTTCTTTGAAGAAATCCCTCTTTTATTAAAAATGGTTCATAAACCTCTTCAATAGTTCCCGGATCTTCACTTACAGCTGTTGCAATAGTTCCAACTCCAACCGGTCCCCCTTTAAATTTATGTATAATTGTAGAAAGTATTTTGTTATCCATAAGGTCCAGCCCTCTCTTATCAATATTTAGAGCATCCAGGGCATATTTAGTGATGGAGATATCTATTTTACCATTTCCCTTCACCTGTGCGAAATCCCTTACCCTTCTCAGCAGGGAATTAGCTATACGAGGAGTACCCCTGCTTCTGCCGGCAATCTCTCCGGCGGCATCCTGATCAATCTCAATATCAAGAATAGAGGCACTTCTTGTTACAATTTTAAGTAACACCTTTGCATCATAATATTCAAGATGTGATTGAATTCCGAATCTTGCTCTGAGAGGCGATGTAAGCAACCCGCTCCTTGTCGTAGCTCCTACTAAAGTAAAAGGATTAAGTGTTATCTGCACAGATCTTGCTCCCGGACCCTTATCAATCATAAGATCAATTTTAAAATCCTCCATAGCAGAGTATAAATACTCCTCTACAACAGGTGATAATCTGTGAATTTCATCAATAAAAAGTACATCACCCTTTTCCAAACCTGTAAGCAGTCCGGCTAAATCTCCCGGTTTATCAAGTACAGGTCCGGAAGTAATCTTCATATCCACTCCCAATTCATTTGCTACTATATGTGCAAGGGTGGTCTTACCCAGGCCCGGAGGTCCATGCAAAAGAAGGTGATCCAGCGACTCTCCCCTCATAGTTGCCGCTTTTACAAAGACCTTAAGATTCTCTATTATCTTCTCCTGGCCCGAGAATTCATCAAAATCTCTGGGTCTTATCTCACCTTCAAAATCCTTATCTTTAAAGTTTTTGTCGTCGTGCAGATCAAAATGTGCCATTCAGTTTTTTCAAAAATCAATAATACAAATATATCTATTCTTTTATTTAATTAAGATTGATATTTATATATGTGTGTTAATAAGTTCATAAGTTTAGTTATTAATAATTTTTTGTTTTTATTAACTATTAATTAACATATTATTAACAACACTTTAATTATACAATGGATTAATTATTAGATAAATATATTTTTATATACTAATATATTAACATATGTTGATAGTGCTTTTAATAAAAGTATAAACATTGTTAACCTGTGGATAAAAAGAAGATAATTTATGCAGAAAAAGTGATAAATATTTTTGCTTTTTGTGTTCGCTATGATATATAAAAAAAGAGATGAACATTAAAAATTTAATTATGAATATTTATCAACAGAAAATGAACTGTATTATTAACTATATTTGCACCCTGTTTACAGATGGAAAGAGTGTATAAGTCAGAAGAATTTTCTTCCCAGATATCTGCAAAAGAGCTTGTTGAATGGATTGGAAGTGGCAGGAAAGAGACTATTATTATTGATGGGCTCTACTCCTCGGCTAAAGCTTTTGCCATTGCCTCAGTTGCAACAAAGGGGGTTCATATAATCCTTCTTAATAACAGAGAGGATGCTGCATATTGTTCATCAGACATGAGCAACCTTGCAGGGAGTGAGGATGTCTATTTTTTCCCCTCTTCTCTGAATCATAGCGCAAAAGGAGAGAAAAAAGACTCCTCGCTTCAGGTGCAAAGAACGGCAGCTATTCAAGCTATTAACCAATATAGAAAAGGGGAGTATAAAGGAGGTAAAATAATTCTTGCTGCTTACCCCCATGCTGTAGCAGAGCTTATTCCAAACTACAGGAAGATAGATTCAAGTATACTTAAGATATCTAAAGGTGATAATCTCTCACATGAATTTGTTAAAGAGACACTTATCGAGTATGGTTTTACAAGATGTGATTTTGTTTCACAACCGGGAGAATTTGCTTTAAGGGGAAGCCTGATAGATCTTTTTTCCTTTGCCGAAAACAGGCCGTTCCGGATAGATTTCTTTGGTGATATTGTGGAGAATATAAGAGTTTTTGAGATAGACAGCCAGAGAACATCTGAAGAGAGAGAGTTTGTTGAAATATTTCCGGACATAGCGCAAGATGCCGGGATAGAAGAACTTACAAATATATTTGATTTTGCCGGTGATGAAGCTGTTGTATGGCTCTCTGATTATGACTATTTTAAAAACCAGCCTTTGCAAAGTTATAATACCCTTCTCTCCGGGATGAAAAGGGTGATTTTTGGACCGCTCCCTCTCTCCGTACAGAAAGAGATATCGGCTTCTGTAATAACTTTTCACACCTCTCCTCAACCATTGTTCAACAAAAACTTCGATCTTCTTGCCGCAGAAATTGAGAGGAGAAACAAGGAGGGTTACACTGTCTCCATATTCAGCGAAAATCTTAATCAAACAGAGCGTCTGAAAAGTATATTCTCTTCACTGGAAGGGAGGGATGTAAGGTTTATACCGGTTAACACAAGTATTCACGAGGGGTTTACAGATCATAATGCTAAGATCTGTATTTTTACAGACCATCAGATATTTGACAGATATCACAGAGTTAAGACCAACAGATCTGTAGAAAAGAGCGAAAGGCTCACAATTAATGAATTAAATGCCTTTCAGATAGGAGATTATATTGTTCATATTGAACATGGAGTAGGAGTATTCGGAGGACTGGTAAAGACAAATATTAATGGAAAAGTACAGGAGGCTGTTAAGCTTATATACAGGGATGGTGATGTTATATTTCTTTCAATTCATGCACTTCACAGAATATCCCGTTATAAATCAAAGGACTCCGAACCTCCAAAAGTTTATAAACTGGGTACGGGTGCCTGGAATAAATTAAAGAGCCAGGCAAAATCCAAAGCAAAAGACATTGCGGCAGACTTGATTGAACTTTATGCAAAAAGGAGAGAGGCAAAAGGATTTGCATTCTCTTCCGATTCCTATATGCAGCAGGAGCTTGAAGCCTCATTTATATACGAGGACACACCCGATCAGTTTAAGGCAACACAGTCAGTAAAGGAGGATATGGAGCGTGACTATCCAATGGACAGGCTTATATGCGGTGATGTAGGATTCGGCAAAACAGAGGTGGCCATAAGAGCTGCTTTTAAAGCGGCTGCAGACAGCAAGCAGGTGGCTGTACTTGTGCCTACAACCATTCTTGCCCTCCAGCACTATAAGACATTTACATCAAGGCTAAAGGAGTTTCCCTGCAATATTCAATACCTGAGCAGACTAAAAAGTGCTAAAGATATCAAGGAGATTGCAACAGAAATTGAGAGCGGAAAAATTGATATTATTATTGGTACCCACAGACTCCTAAATAAAGAGATAAAATTTAAAGATCTGGGGCTGCTGGTTATTGATGAGGAGCAGAAATTTGGTGTGGCAGCCAAGGAGAGATTAAGGCAGTTAAAGGCAAGTATAGACACCCTTACTTTAACCGCAACACCCATTCCAAGAACTCTGCAATTCTCACTGCTGGGAGCAAGGGATTTGTCAATCATCAATACTCCCCCTCCAAACAGATTACCTGTTCAGACAGAGGTTATTGATTTTGATGAGGAGGTAATTAGCGATGCAATAAATTTTGAAATTGAGAGAGGAGGGCAGGTATTTTTTGTTCATAACAGGGTTGAAGATATAAAGTCTGTAGAAGATATTGTGAAAAGACTCTGCCCTAAGGCCAAGACCTGTATTGGTCATGGTCAGATGGAGTCCTCATCGCTGGAAAAGGTAATTATGGATTTTATGGTTGGAGATTATGATGTATTGATTGCAACAACAATTGTTGAAAATGGTATTGATATTCCCAATGCAAATACAATAATTATAAATCAGGCTCAGAATTTTGGACTTAGTGACCTTCACCAGTTAAGAGGCAGGGTAGGACGCTCCAACAGAAAGGCCTTTTGTTACCTGGTTGTTCCATCATCTCTTTCTATAACAGAAGAGGCAAGAAGACGCCTTAGGGCAATTGAGGCATTCTCTGATCTGGGAAGCGGTTTTAATATTGCTATGCAGGACCTGGATATCAGAGGTGCAGGTAATTTGCTTGGTGCAGAACAGAGTGGTTTTATTGCCGATATGGGTTTTGAGACATATCAGAGGATATTGGCAGAGGCTGTTGAGGAGATAAGGGCCGAGAGAGGACTTGAGCACACACCTTTTATTACAGGTGGTAAAAGCAGGGATGAGTATGTTGCTGACTGTACAATTGATACAGACCTGGAAATCCTTATTCCGGATGATTATGTGTCAATGACGGCAGAAAAGATAAGGCTCTACAAAGAGATGGATACTGTTGAGAGTGAGAAGGAGCTTTCTGCATTGTTTGCTTCTATGGAAGACAGGTTCGGCCCCGCCCCTCTGCAAGCAAGAGAGCTGGCAGATACCGTAAGACTGAGATGGCTTGCAATGGAGCTTGGTTTTGAGAAAATTGTTTTAAAAAATAACTTATTTATTGGATATTTTATAAGTAATCAGATGTCCGGTTACTACAAATCTGCAAAGTTTGAATCTCTGCTGAATTTCATCCAGAGACAAAACAGAAGATTTGAACTTAAAGAGCAAAATGAAAAGCTTTATGTAATTATAAAAAGGGTGGATAGCATAGAGAAGGCTTATAAGCTTCTTTCTGAGATGCGATGAAAAATATTATTTAGGCTTGATTTTTGAAATAGAGGATTTGAAGAGGCAAAATTGAAATAATTTTGCAGAAAAACTTAAAAAACCGATATTTGCTGATTACAATTTAATAGAATGGGATTGGCCCGCACTGCAAAATTTATGCAAAAGTTTAATAAAGCACTAAAAGCAATTTTAATTTCGCTGACTATGTTAAGCGGAGCGACTGCGGTTTCCCAGACCACCGACGCACTTACATACTTTACACCATACTCAATTTATGGTGTGGGTAACATATCAAAACAGGGGACAACTTTTAACAAGGGTATGGGGGGAATAGGAATAGGGGTTAAGGATAACAGATTCATAAATTATTTAAATCCTGCTGCCCTTTCATTCAGAGATACGCTGGCCTTTATGCTGGACTTTGGAGTTGAGAGCAACCATAATTACTATGCTTCTCAGGAAGCATCCTCTGCTTATAACGGCTTCAATATGCACAATTTTGTATTCTCATTTCCTGTATATAAGAAGTCTGCTATGGTTTTAGGGATTGCTCCCTACTCATCAGTCGGTTACAAATTTCAGGAGTGGGAGAAGGATCCTGAAGTTATTAATGAACTTGGAAGTGTTGTCTATTCAAGATATGGAACAGGAGGAATTAATAAGGTCTTTCTGGGAACCTCTATGGTCTTCCTTAAAAATTTCTCATTGGGAGCAGAGTTGGTCTATTTCTTTGGAACAATGGACAGGTATTCAAATATAAATTTCAGCAACTCCTCCTCTTTCAGAACAATAAAAACAGGTACAGACTATATGATCAGCTCATTTACCGGAAAGGCCGGTATACAGTACAGTTATGAACCTGACAAGGATAATTCCCTGACAATTGGTGCTACATATCTGCTTGGCAGCAGATTAAAGGGAGAGAGTGCAAGATACGGATTTACAATTCCGGCAACAGGAGAGGCTGATACAGTTTTTTACAATTTCAGAAGGGAAACCGGACTGGAGGTACCCTCTGAGCTTGGAATAGGTTTTTCATACAGAAAGAGAGATAAGTGGCTTCTGGGAATGGACTTTACTTATCAGGACTGGAAAGATGCTGAGATGCCATCGACCCCGGGAGTAACATTCAAACCTGCAACCAGCTGGGCTGTTAAGCTGGGAGGGGAATTTATTCCAAACAGATATGATGTGCGCTACTATCTCAGAAGAGCTACATACAGAGCCGGAGTCTACTACGACAGATCCTACATTTCCGTAAACGGGAATCAGGTTAACTCTGTTGGTATTACAATAGGAGCAAATCTGCCGGTGTACAGATGGTACAACTCTGTGGGTATATCGCTGGACATGGGCCAGAGAGGTTCTCTGAAGAATGGGATGGCAAGGGAGAGATATATTATGTTAAACCTTAACATAAGTCTCTACGATATTTGGTTCCAGAAATACAGGTATGACTAAACTTAAAATAAATATAATTAACCGGTTATGAAGAAATTAAGTCTATTATTTTTTTTTGCACTCCTTGCCTTTTCGTCAAATGCAACGGCACAGGGCAGGTTTGGCAAAGATAGTGTTGAGTGCGTGAGGAGCCTCTCTTTCTATACAGATTACATGAAACAGGGGAACCTGAATGAGGCAGCTCCATTGTGGAGAGATGCCTTTAAATATTGCCCTCCGGGTCTGAGACAGACTCTCTATATTGACGGGCAAAAAATTTACAGATTTCTAATCGACAAGAATGAGGGTAATGCAGCAGTAAAAAACAAACTGATTGACTCCCTTCTAATGTTGTATGATTTGAGAACTGAATATTTTCCAAAATATGCTCTTGGTGCCCAAACAAACAAGGTAATAGATCTTGTTAGCTTCAGAGGGAGTGATGATAAGCTTATTTTTGACGCGCTTATGGAGAATATCAACACATTTGGAGCAAATGCAGAGCCTTCAATCATGGTTTTGGCCATGCAGCGTGCATCTGCTCTCTTTAACAATAAGGGAATTGACTCTGAAAAGGTTCTGAGCCTCTATTCACAGCTTTCTCCTATGGTGGATGCACAGATTCAGGCAAACCATCCTGACGCTCTTCAGGCTAAAAAGGACATTGATAATCTGTTCGCAGTGAGCGGAGTAGCAAGTTGTGAAAATATTGTAGCTCTATTTACTCCTAAATATGAGGCAGATCCTAATAACAAAGAGCTTGTTTCAGGTATTGTAAAGCTTCTCAATCAGGGCGGTTGTTTCTCAGAGCCACTATTCCTTAAATCAGTTGAGTCGCTTCACAGAATTGAACCTTCATATCATACAGCATACTATCTGTATAAGCTGTACTCAATTAAAGAGGATCACGCAAACGCAGTGAAATCTCTCAGAGAGGCAATTGACGATCCTGCCTCACCTGCAAACGAGGATGCGCAGATGCTTTATGAGCTTGGTTCTTATTATCTTGCAAAACTTGAAAACCTTGCTATGGCAGCCTCTGCTGCAAGACAAATAGTGGAGAAGGACCCTTCAATGGCCGGTAAGGTTTATATGCTAATGGGCTCAATATGGGCTTCTTCAAAATGCGGAGGAAATGAAATTGAATCCAGGGCAAAATGGTGGGTAGCAGTTGACTACTTTGTAAAAGCTAAGAATGCAGACTCTTCACTTTCAGAAGATGCAGATAAACTTATTTCAGCATATCGCCAGTACTTTCCACTTCAGGAGGAGGCTTTTATGTATGATATTGTTGACGGTAGTCCATATACCGCATCTTGCAGCGGAATGAGAGAGAGTACCACCGTTAGGACTCGTAAATAAATGTCTGCCACAGGCAACATACTGAAACACCAAATAAGACTTGTAGCAGCTACAATTGTAGTTGCTACACTTCTTTTTTCCTGCAAGGAAGAATTGCCAGTAACAGATGCTGTAGACCCAACCTCCGTCCCTACTCAGATAGTTGAGGAGATGATACTTGATCAGTCTAAAGGGGGAAGATTGTCTATGAGGGTTTATGCTCCTTTAATGGAGACCTATTCAAAAAAAATTCCACCTTATGACATCTTTCCAAAAGGGATGAATATAAAAGCGTTTACTCCTGATGGACTGCTTGAAACAGAGATTGTTGCTAAAGTGGCAAGGCACATAAAGGGGCAATCTCAGGATAAATGGGAGGCATACGGAGATGTAGTTATAACTAACTATATCAAAGGTGAGACAATTCAAACGGATACCATTTACTGGGACAGAACAGAAAAGAAGATTTTTACTCACTGCTATGTACAGCTTAAATCGCCAACAATGTATATGCAGGGGTATGGAATGGAATCTGATGAGCTTGCAAGAAACGCAATAATTATTAAGCCTTTTGATAGTTACAGCATAATAAAGGACTCAACAGAGGTTCTTTATATAGATACTGTTAATTTTGTCGGGCCGCTTCTGGCTAAACAAGTAATCAAACCCGGAGTATGATTACAGCAATGATTATAGCCCTGACAGGGCTGATACTATTCATAACCGCAACACTTACTGAAACAGCTCTTACATCTTGTAACAGGCTTAGGATAGAGCTGGATATCAAACAGGAGAAATCTTATGCGATATTCGCAGAGAGACTTCTTGAGAACAAAGTGCTTCTGTTATGGTCTTTCAAGTTTTTCAGGAGCGTAATGGCAGCTGTTGCTACTGTTGCTTTTGCAGCTTTAGCTCTGGATGGAGGGCTCACGGGAGATATGAATATTTATCTAAAGAGCACTATTGTTATTATTATATCGGCCCTGGTAATTATTCTTATTGGGACTCTCCTTCCAAAGTGGATTGCATCAATGTATCCGGATGTAGTATTAATGAAACTCTACTGGTTTGCTCTTTTTGTCTCAAAGGTTACCAGTCCCCTTTCCGTAAGAAGAGCAGGCAACCCATCAATGATTATTGCTGAAGAGGAGGAGGAGTCTGCAGAGGCAGAAATAATACATAATGCCATTAATTTCCCCGATGTTTTGCTGAGAGAGTGTATGATTCCCCGAACAGAGGTAGTTGCAATTTCTTCAGAGGCGACACCAGAGGATATTCTCTCTCTCTTCAGAGACTCAAACTACTCAAGAATTCCGGTTTTTGAGGGGAATATTGACAGGATAACAGGTTATATACACTCAAAAGATCTTCTTACAGGGAAAAAATCGGCAGGGGAATTACTAAGAAAAATAGAGTATTATCCGGAGGAGACGGGTGCAAAGGACCTCCTTGCCACAATGATTAAAAACAGGGGATCTATAGCAGTTGTTCTTGATAAATGGGGAGGGACGGCAGGGATTGTAACTTTGGAAGATCTGATTGAGGAGATTTTCGGTGAGATTTCTGATGAACTGGACAGTGACGAATTCCGCGAAAAACAGATAGGGGATGGTGAATTTATATTCTCAGCCAGGCTTGAGATAAAATATTTGAACAGGGAGTATGAGCTTGAAATTCCGGAGAGCGAGGAGTATGAAACTCTGGGAGGATTTATAACCTGGTTTAATGAGAATATTCCAAGGCAGGGCGATGTTCTCAATTATCAAAATTTTCAGATAACAATACTCAGAACCACACGCAGAAGACTAGAGCTTGTGAGACTCAATCTCCTTGACCTATAATAGGTGTGATGAAAAAAAAATTACTATCTTCGCGCCTTACAAGAAAATAACTATTTAATCTAACAATAAACAAAATGGCAGTTCTCGAGAAGATCCGCGTCCGAATGGGAGTCTTCATTACCGTAATCATCGGTATAGCACTTCTTTCCTTTATAGTTGACGCACAAACATTGCAATCGGCTATCTCAATGTTCACCTCCAAATACGATGTAGGAGAGATGAACGGCAAGGCGATTTCTTACCAGGAGTTCCAGCAAAAGATAGACTATTTTACTAAGATACAACAAATGGTTACCGGCCAGTCTTCTCTTGACGAACAGGGTCAGGAGATGGTAAACGAAAGTGCATGGCAGGATCTGATGGGTGAGCTTGTTCTCATTCCTTCAATCGAAAATGCCGGAATTGGAGTAGGGGAGGAGGAGCTGCTTGACCTTACACAGGGGACATCAATATCACCTGTTCTTATGAGAGAGCAGTCTTTTGTGGGTCAGAACGGCACATTTGACAGAAATAAACTGGTTGAGTTTGTAAAGGCTATCCCTCAGGATGAATCAGGGAATCTTGCAACATACTGGAACTTTCTTGAGAAGAGTATCAAAAATGACCAGATGTTCACAAAATACATCTCTCTGCTTGACAAGAGCACCATTACAACCCCTGTTGAGATGAAAAGGGTAATTGCGGAGAACAACACAACTTCAGATGTATCGTTTGTAATGCAGCCGTTTGGTTTTATGCCTGACACTACAGTAACCGTTTCTCAGCAGGAGATAAAGGATTACTACAACAAGAACAAACTTAAGTTTGATATGAAGGCGAGCAGGGATATAGACTATGTGGTTTTTGAAGTTATCCCTTCAGCAGAAGATATCAAACTTGCCAAAGAGGATATTGAGAAGGTTTACGAAGAGTTTACCACTACTACCAATCTTAAGTCTTTCCTCGCAAGGAATTCGGAGAAACAATTAAGCGACTATCTCTTCAAACAAGGTGAGCTTGCCTCTATATCTCCTGCGCTTGACAGCTTTGCATTCAGCGCTCCTTTGACAGCTGTGCTGCCTGTTTTCCAGGAGGGAAACACTTTTAGAGCAGCCAGAATTAATGCTGTTAAGAGTGTTGCGGATTCAGTTTTTGTAGAGCATATTCTTCTTGACAATAGTTCTCCGGAGGTAGCTATGGCTAAGGCAGATTCGCTTATCAAACTTATTGACGGAGGTGCTGATTTTCAGGCCCTTGCTGCCGAGAACTCTTTGGATAAAAATCCGAATGTTGCTCCCGGTGAGCTTGGATGGATGACTCAGCTTATGAAACTCCCTGGACTTGATACTTGCTTTACAGCTCCGCTTAACAAACCTCTTAAGGTTGCAACCAGCTATGGTCTCCATATTGTTAAAGCCTCCAAAAGGACTGCTCCTGTAAAGAAGGTTCAGATTGCACTGCTTGAGAAGAGTGCTGTGGCAAGTAAACAGACATTCCAGGATTACTACTCAAAAGCAAACGAACTGGCATCTAAAGCTGACGGCAAAATGGAGCAATTCCAGGCAGCCGTTAAAGAGATGAATCTCTCAGTTGTTCCTGCCGTAGGAATTGAAGAGGGAGCAAAGACAGTTGCAACATACAATAATGCCAGACCTATAAGCAGGTGGATTTACGAAGCTAAAAAGAATGATGTCTCTCAGATTATATCTATTGACAATAAATATTTCTTTGTAGTAGCTGTTACAGGAGTAAGAGAGGCAGGAATCCAGCCGTTTGACGCTATCAAGGATAATATTAAGACAGTCCTTCAAATGGAGAAGACCAACGAGAAGTTCTTCCAGAGTGTAAAGGAGAAGTTGGCCGGAACAAACAGTATTGAGACTGTTGCCGAGATCCTTGGTACAACAGTAAGCAAACAGAGCGGGATTTCATTCGGGGCAATGGGAGCTCAGTCTATGGACCCTGTATTTATTGGAGCAGCAACAAGTGCTCCAGAGAACAAACTGACAGGACCTGTTAAAGGAAACTTAGGCATCTATCTATTTAATGTTGATGCAAGAACTCAGGGAGAATTCTTCACAGAGCAAGATGCAAAAATGAGAAGCGGACAAATGTTCTCATACAAACTGCAGCAACTTCAGAGTATATTTGAGAAAACCGGTAAGGTAAAAGATAACAGACTTAAGTTCTTCT
>JASDTD010000029.1:51288-53599 GCA_041441395.1 Bacteroidales bacterium
CAGAGTATATTTGAGAAAACCGGTAAGGTAAAAGATAACAGACTTAAGTTCTTCTAGACCTACATACGAATATTAACAAGAGAGGCTGACCATTATTGGTTAGCCTTTTTTATTATATCAATTATCTGTATCAGCATGGAAAATCCTCCGCATCTTCCATGAGTATCCTCCCCCCTCTTGTATTACACTTAAATGTACTTGTCTATTTTTGTTATGTGAAATATATTAGTTTTATTTTAAATTATTTGACAAACACTTGGTTTTATAATATATTAATTATCTTTGTATTGGTTTAGGTAAATAAGCAGATATGAGAAAACAATTAAAATTATTTGCGATTCTATTCGCCCTATTCTCACTATCCTCTTGCCAGAAAGAGCAGCGTGTATTAGATTCCCAGCATGGGCAACTGTTAACAAAATCAAATTCAGATTCAGATCGCAAATTAGATTATCAAATTCAACTTGCATATTCTGACAATGGAGAAAGCTATACTTTTCCAAATGGACTTCAAGTACAAAAATATGACAGCATTTATGTATTAGGAGGCGATGTTATAATCCCTAAAAAAATAGTAGATTCACTAAATAATATTACTCCTCAAAGATCTGCAGTCCACACTGTTTTCAATGGACTATGGCATCAAGGTATTCTCTATTATTTGATGGATTCAAATTTAGAAAGTCCACAAAGGGTAACTCAAGCTATTAATATGTTTGAACAGTTAACGGGTCTTGTGTTTTTTCCTCGAACAAACCAACCCGATTATATAAAGTTTGTATCAGAAGATCCGAAAAAAACATACATAGAAGGAGTTGGAAGAACTGGAGGAAGACAAAAAATTAACTTGGCTAAATGGGCTGATTACGATGATGTTGCTCATGAAATTGGCCATGCAGTCGGTTTATATCATGAACATGGAAGACAAGATAGAGATGAATATGTTAATATTCTATGGGGTAATATCCCGACAGATGTACTTAGTAATTTTCAGAAATACAATGTTGTAAACGGTGAAGATTTTGCAGATTTTGACTACAGTTCACTAATGATCTACCCTTCCCTAGTCCGAATTAACAATGCTCAAACAACAGTAATTACCAAAAAAGATGGGTCTTATATTTATCCCAATTATACTTTGTCAACTGGTGATATTGCAGGAATTAAATATTTGTATGGACCTCCATATGCCAAATGTGTTACAACGGTTGATTCTTTTGATGAATATGTTGGTGGAGGTTTAGATACATACTCTTCCGTGCTTAAAAATGTTTTATTTTTCTATAGTGATAAAGAGTTGATACAGCCTACAACGACCTCAACTCCAAGACTAATTCAGGTCGCATGTGAAACACGAGTAACTCTAAACGGGGGTTCTCAGGTTGAAATAACAGAGGACTTAATAAGCATAGTCATTCCTCCCGGGACGACATCGTATGTTCTCCCTGACTCATCATACGAATATCGTACTGAGTATGGTTATGTAGTATATGAAAAACGAGTATCATATATTATCAGAGGTGCAGGATTTTAAATACTATTTAATACAGAATTTTATGAAAAAATCATTACTATTAATAGCTCTTTTATTTGCTATCTTTATGGTATCTTCATGCGAGAAGGAGCAGAGGGTGTTTATCTATCATATAGCTTCAGAGAGATATCTTAGTCCAGATGGAGGTAGGTTTTTAAAAGGAGTTTGGTTAATATCCAGGGAGAGCCCGGAAGCTGAGTGGGGTATATTTAATGACAGAGAAGTAACTGGTTTTGAATATGAGCGGGGCTATGAATATGTAATTAAAGTAAAAGTATATCCTGTACCGGCTTATATGGAGTCATTCTACCCTGACTATCGACTTGTAAAAATCATAAGCAAGGTAAAGAAAGATTCGGTTCTTCCGGAATCCCTGAGAGAGTATGTATATAAGGAGTAATCCTGCTGTAGTACTTACTTCCCAGGATTTCTTTATCAAGTTAGTATACTTCAACGAGAAGCTGCTCCTATCTGGAGAGTTTCTCGTTTTTGATAATTGATACAGTGTGTCTACACATTAAATCTGAAGTGCATTATGTCTCCGTCCTGGACAATGTACTCCTTGCCCTCTACACCCATCTTTCCTGCCTCTTTACAGGCGTTTTCAGAGCCGTATTTTACATAGTCCTCATACTTGATAACCTCGGCCCGTATAAAGCCTTTTTCAAAGTCTGTGTGGATAACACCTGCTGCCTGGGGAGCCTTTGCCCCTTTTGGGAAGGTCCATGCTCTTACCTCCTGTACTCCGGCGGTAAAATATGTCTGTAAATTAAGAAG
>JASDTD010000029.1:53699-84783 GCA_041441395.1 Bacteroidales bacterium
TCCATGCTCTTACCTCCTGTACTCCGGCGGTAAAATATGTCTGTAAATTAAGAAGTGCATAGGCCGTTCTGATAAGCCGGGCCACTCCGGAGGAGTCCAGGCCAAGCTCTGTAAGGAACATCTCCCTCTCCTCAAAACTCTCAAGCTCCGCAATCTCAGACTCAATTTTGGCCGCTACGACAAGCATCTGGGCATCTTCATCCTTTATTGCCTCCTTCACCATCTCTACATAGTTATTTCCTGTTTTTGCAGCCCCTTCGTCAACATTGCAGACATACAGAACTGGCTTATTGGTCAGAAGGAAGAGCTCTTTTGCCATTTTCTCATCCTCAGCATTTTCAAAAACTACTGTTCTGGCCGATTTCCCCTGCATTAAAGCCTCTCTGAATTTCACCAGGATTTCGTACATCCTTTTGGCATTTTTATCCCCTCCAGTCTGAGCCTGCTTCTGAACTTTGCCAATTCTGTTTTCAACAGTGTCAAGGTCTTTAATCTGAAGCTCTGTGTCAATAATCTCTTTATCTCTTACAGGGTTAATATTGCCGTCAACATGAACAATGTTTGGATCATCAAAGCACCTTAGAACATGTATAATTGCATCGGTCTCTCTGATGTTTGCAAGAAACTGATTACCAAGCCCCTCTCCTTTGCTGGCCCCTTTGACAAGGCCTGCAATATCAACTATCTCAACTGTTGCAGGAACAACTCTGTTTGGTTTAACAAGTTTTTCAAGAACCTGGAGTCTCTCATCCGGAACAATTGTGGAGCCTATGTTAGGTTCAATAGTACAGAATGGGAAATTGGCAGATTGTGCCTTTCCTGAGCTTATACAATTGAAAAGTGTAGATTTTCCCACATTGGGCAGTCCCACTATTCCGCATTTCAATGCCATAAAATTCTATTTTAATTATTTAAGGCTGCGAAATTAGACAAAAAATACCATTATTTCTAAAATGAGGGAATTCTTGTTCATAATCAGATATATATGAAGAGTTAGACATAATACCAGAGAGATGATAAATAAATTTGCGATATGAAAACTATATTTCTGGCTCTCTTTTTTTCTGTAGTTGCGCGTTTGGGAGAGGATTGCATTATGATATTCTGGAATCTGGAAAATCTATTTACAACTTCTGTTCGGTTTTACGAAAAAATAAACAGAGTAGCCAAACATATTTTTATAGCTTCAGAGGGTAATTTGCCGGTAATCATCGGGGTCTCAGAGATAGAGAATTTTCAGGTCGCCTGGAGGCTGGTAAATGTTACCGCTCTGGCCAGGGGAGAGTACGGAATTGTTCATGCCGAATCGCCTGACCACAGAGGAATAGATGTTGCTCTTTTCTACAAAAAGGAGAGATTCAAGGTTCTGTACAGAAAGTTTAAGCCAGTCATTAACAGAGAAGGAGAGCTTGTGAGAACCCGCAGTATCCTTTATGCAAAAGGGGTACTTGATTACCTGGATACTCTGCATCTGTTTGTTATGCACTGGCCCTCCAAATGGGGAGGTGAGAGGGCCTCTGCTCCTCTGAGAGAGGCTGCTGCAGCAGCTCTGTCGGGGGAGGTAGACTCTATACTGGCGATTAATCCTTCGGCAAATATTATTGCAATGGGAGATCTTAATGAAGAGGCTGCTTTTATCTCTCCAATGGTACAACCTCTTAATATTCTCTCTCCTGTTAAAAGGGGTGCTCAGGGAACAATAAAATACAACGGAAAATGGGAGACAATTGACCATTTTTTGATCTCCGCAAATATGATGAACAACTTAGAGCCGGTTTTCTGTACAGATACCTCTTCATTTATCTATTCTCATCCCCATCTTCTTGAAAAGGACAGAGCATACCTGGGTGTGAAGCCCAGAAGGAGCTTTATTGGTCCAAGATATAACGGGGGGATCAGTGATCACCTGCCGGTTGTCCTTAGAGTAACACGAAGCTGGTAAAGAGCAGGGGCCTTATTATTTTACTACCTTTGCAATATGTATGTAAAGGCAAAGAAATCACTGGGGCAGCACTTTCTGAAGGATCAGAAGATTGCTGAGAAGATTGTAGAATCTCTGGATCTTAAACTATCTGCAGATGTACTGGAGATTGGACCAGGAACCGGGGTTCTTACTCAGCATCTTGTAAATCTGGATAATATAACATTCAGAGCAGCAGAGATTGACAGAGAGTCAATAGAGTATTTGAAGAAGAATTATCCTCAGATGGGAGAAAACCTGCTTGAGGGCGATTTTCTCAATATGGATCTTGGGGATATTTTTAAGGGTAGTTTTTCTGTGATTGGGAATTTCCCTTACAATATATCTTCACAGATTTTCTTTAAACTGCTTGATTACAGGGAGCAGGTCCCTCAAATTGTTTGCATGCTTCAGAAAGAGGTTGCAGAGAGGCTTGCTTCTCCTCCAGGGAACAAGAGTTACGGGATTCTCTCGGTTTTGCTCCAGGCATGGTATGATATTGACTACCTCTTTACAGTGGAGCCCGGTAGCTTTATCCCCCCTCCAAAGGTTAAATCTGCAGTAATTTCACTAAAGAGAAACTCCCGTGAAATACTTGGTTGCGATGAGATACAATTCAAAAGAGTTGTAAAAGCGTCATTCAATCAGAGGAGAAAGGCTGTCAGGAATTCAGTCAAACAACTTCTTGAGGGGAGAACTCCTCCGGAAAGTTATCTGTTTGGGATGCGTCCGGAACAGTTAAGTGTTGAGGAGTTTATTGAACTAACCAAGCTTATCTATAATAATTAAGGCAATTTTACAGTTTTTGAGCCATCAATACTTATCAGCCCCACCCTTGCCAGATCTTCAATCTGACAATATTGAGAATTGTGAATATTATATACATTAAATTCAACAGGCTTACTATTTACCAAAATAGTGTAACCTGTTGATTTAACTTCAAAAGGAGTGCTTTGGGCCTCTGATCTGTAAGCAGATGAAAGCATCAGCACTATAAAAAAGATTATTGACCTGTGATTACAGACTGTATACAACTCCAAAGCTTAAATAAGATATTGAATAACCTGCCTCTGCATACACACCCCATTTGGAGTTAAACTGGTAACGAGCTCCAACTACACCACCAAAGGCCAGTCCGCCTGCTGCCGCATTATCCGGATCTATTCCCGCACCATAGTATCTTGAGCTGGCAATGTTGTATCCAAGCATAATCCCTGCATAAGTATCAATTTTTGGAATAAAAGGGTAGTGAAACAGACCTCTGGCACCTATAACGATATGTGAATATTTATATCCGGAGTCATCTACACCAAAAACGATTTTTTCATTGTGTCCATAATATCCCAGATAGCCTCCAAGGCCAAGATTCAGTTTATTCACACCAAAAAGATTCTGTTTGAAGCCTTGATCATAGGATACCTCTATAGGAATTCCGTATGAGTTAAGACCGATACCTGCTCTGATGTGCTTGCTGTTGTTTCCGAACAGAGCCGGATTGTTTTGTGCCATTACACTGGTGGCAAAGATGAGTGTAAGAACTGACAGAACTAAAGTTACTTTCTTCATTGTTGTAATATTTATTTTTTTGTGAGTAAAACTTGAGGCAAAGATATGCTCTGCCTCAATTTTATTAACTAAAAGCAGGGGGGACAAAAAGTGGACAAGCAGAAAATTTTTAGTATAATTGCCTGCTTTTTCCTTTTTACCCAAAATAAGATGCTATTAAGAATCTTTCGTATCGTCAACCTTTTGGTTGTTTATCTCGTTTTGTTCACACTCACTGTAACTGGTCGTACAGCAAAAATTGATAGTCTGGAAAACCGGCTTAACAATTATAAAACCAGGGATACGACAAGGGTTAATATTCTTAACGAAGTTGCCTACGAAGCATATTTCAGCAACAAAGAGAAGACAAGGTTATATGCAAAAGAGAGCTTTAAACTTGCAAAAGAGCTGGGGTTTGAAAAAGGGAGGGCAGAGAGTTTATGGTTACAGGGAATGGCGAGTATGGAAATTGATCCTAATGGCTCGCTTACCCTTTTTGAAAGTGCGCTGGCGATAGCTGAGAAGATTAATAATAAGCAGGGGTCAGGCAAATATACAAATGCTGTTGGGACTGTTTTCGGAGTAACCGGCCGGGACTCTATCGCAATTATATACTTTCAGAAAGCTATTGATATTGCAAAAGAGCTAAATGATTCTCAAGAGCTTGGTAAATATCTTATTAATATTTCACAGGCTTATAACCGCATGGGCAGGGTTGAGATGGCTTTAGGTGGTTATAAAGAAGCCCTGCAAGCTCTGCTGAAAGCCGGAGATAAAAACGGAGCAGCTATATGCTATAACTCTATGGGTAATATATATACAACACAGGGTAACTACCCTCTTGCTCTTGAGTGTTTGCATAACGGATTAAAAATTCGTGAAGAGATGCGGGAGACAAGTGCCGTATCCAAAAGTCTGGTTAGTATAGGAAGTATATATTTTACCCAGAAGAACTACGAAAAGGCACTTGAATACAACCAAAAAGTAATTGAAATTGCCGGGAACGCCGGAGATAAACATACCCTGGCAGGCGGATTGCTCAATATTGGGCTTATCTATATGCAGACAAATAATGAGCAAGCAATGGAGTATCTCCAGAAGGCACTCGTTATTAGCAAGGATTTGAAAATTTTGCCTCTTCAGATAAACATCCTCCTTAATACGGGTCTGTTTTATTATAAACATTCAGAAAAACAAAAGGCTCTGGAGTTTTATCAGGAAGCACTAAGCTTATCAGAGGAGAATGGAATGAAGTCATCTGAAAGCTTAGCAAAGTTACAGATTGCTATAATATATTATGATCAAAAGGAGTTTTCCCGCGCCCTCGACTATGCAAGAAGCAGTCTTGAAATAGCAAAAAATCTTAAAATTATTGAGACTGAAAAAGATTCACATTATCTGCTTGCAGAGATTTATGCGAAAACAAACAACTTTAAAGGTGCGTATATCCACAATCAACTATATAAGGAGTTGAGTGATAAGATATTTAACGAAAACAATGTCAGGAAAATTACAGAGCTGGAGTACACTTACAGATTTGAAAAAGAGAGGCAGGCGATAGCCTTAGAGCAGAGTAAAAAGGATGAGGTTCAGTCAGCTAAAAGAAAACAGCAGTATGCAATTATCTTAACTCTTTCTGTAAGTTTTATCCTTGTGTCGCTGCTTGCATTATACATACTCCGTCTATACCGTTTTAACAAACAGGCAAACGAAGCTCTCCGCAGAATGGAGACGGAGAAAAAAAGGCTGCTTGAACAGGAGATTGAAAGGATTAATAGGGAACTTGAGGATAATCAGAGATCTCTGACTGCCGCATCACTTAAACTAATTCAGAATTCGGAACGAGATGCAGAGAGAGTAAGAATGCTCGAATCAATTATAGATACAATAACACCGGAGGGAAAAAGGGTTGTTCTGGCTATGATTTCAGATTTTAAACGAATCTCACGAAGTTCAAACTGGAAAGAGTTTGAACTGCTTTTCCAGAAGGTGCACAGCTCGTTTTACGAAAAACTGAATAATAATTTCCCCGATCTTACTGCAAATGAGCGTAAACTGTGCGCGTTCCTTAAACTGAATATGAGCAGTAAAGATATCGCAAACATAACATTTCAGTCAGAAGAGGCCCTTAAAAAAGGTCGTCAGCGCCTAAGGCAAAAATTGGCTATTGACCGCGATACCAATCTGGTTAGTTATTTGCAAAATATTTAGTGCTATTTTGAATTTATTGCATCAACCGGATTTAAGTTAGCCGCCGTCCAGGCAGGAAGAAGACCTGCAACAATTCCAATTACGGAGGATATCATCAATCCCCTGAAAATATTATAGAAACTGAGTGTCATAGGGAATGATTCATTTCCCCGGAGGGCAAGTACAACCCCTCCAACTAGCAGTAATCCTATGGCTCCTCCGGCCAGGGCCAGAACAGCTGCCTCTGCAAGGAATTGGGTAAGAATCATATACTTCTTTGCCCCGAGAGCCTTTTGTATCCCGATTAGATTTGTCCTCTCCTTAACAGAGACAAACATAATATTTGCTATTCCAAAGCCACCTATCAGTATTGAGAAACCGCCAATTATCCATCCGGCCATATTGATCCCTCCAAATATTGCTTTAGTCTGGTTGAGAAGGAATGTCATTTCATTAAGGGCAAAATTATCATTCTGCTTTGGCTTTAACCTTCTTGCAGCTCTGAGAAGCTGGCGCATCTCCTGAAGAAACTCCTCTCTCTCTACAGTAGAAGTTGGTGTAACACAAATCATGCTCTCTGTGCTTTTAACATTCATTATTGTCGCTGCAAAATTGTATGTAATGAGGATAGAGTTATCGGTATCAAAAATATTAACAATACTCTCTCCGGCCTTTTTCTGAACACCAATTACCCTGGCACCCGCACTTCCAATTTTAATAACTTTATCAAGCGGGTCCTCTCCATTTGAGAAGAGGGATGCTGCAACTTCATAACCCAGAATTACTGCAGGTATTGAGGAGTTTGCCTCATAATGTGAGAAGTATCTACCCTTTTCAATCTCAACATTTGCAATTTGTCCCCATTCAGGAGTTGCGGCGGTAATAAAACCATTGCTGAAAGAGGCTCTCTTGTATTTAAGGGTTCTGTTAGTAAATACAACATAAGCAGCAGCATCAATATGTCTTGCATTGGACTTAAGAAACAGATACTCCTCAAATTTTGGGCTGGGTCTGTTCATATACTCCCACCATTTGTACTCCTCTCCCTCCGGCGGAGCAAAGGGGAATTGCTGGACATAGACAGTTTGTCCGCCAAAGCTGTTTAGTCCCGACTCTACATTACTCTTTAAGGCGTCAATGGCCGTAAATACAGTAACAATCGAGAATATCCCAATACTAACTCCAAAAAGCGAAAGGAAGGTTCTGAATTTGTCGCCCCTCAGCGACCCAAATGCGAAACTTATACTCTCAAGCATAAGTTTGAAGATCATAACGACCCTCCTGTAGATCTTACTCATATTCTCAAATTGTTATAGTCCTGTCTTCTTTTTAATACTCCTGAGCTTGTCAAAAGCCTCAAGCGGTGAAATTGTGTTAATGTCCAGGTCCTTAAGTTCGTCTCTTATTGAGATAAGAACCGGGTCATCAAGCTGGAAGAAAGAGAGTTGCACGGCATCATCATTTAAGGTTACCCTTCTCTTTCCATTTTTGGTGTTCTCTTTGGATTCCAATTGCTTAAGAACCCTTTCTGCCCTCTTAACTACATCTGCAGGCATTCCGGCCATCCGGGCAACATGAATACCAAAGCTATGAGCAACCCCTCCCGGGACAAGTTTTCTGAGGAATATTACCCGCTTATCAACCTCTTTAACAGAGATGTGGAAATTTTTTACCCTGGAGAATGTCTGTTCAAGGTCGTTGAGTTCGTGGTAGTGTGTTGCAAACAGCGTTTTAGCTCTAAAACGAGGATGCTCGTGAAGATACTCAACAATAGACCAAGCTATTGACATTCCGTCATATGTACTTGTTCCCCTTCCTATCTCATCCAGTAACACAAGGGATCTGTCGGAAAGATTATGGAGGATTGTTGCAGTTTCAAGCATCTCAACCATAAAGGTACTCTCTCCTCGTGATATATTATCAGAGGCACCCACTCTTGTGAATATTTTATCTACCATCCCTATCTCTGCATCATCTGCCGGAACAAAGCTTCCTGCCTGGGTAAGCAGGACAATGAGAGCTGTTTGCCTTAGAAGAGCACTCTTACCGGCCATATTGGGTCCGGTTAATATTATAATCTGCTGATTGTCTGAGTCTAATTCCAGATCATTAGCAATGTACTCCTCACCTGCCGGTAGTAATCTTTCAATTACCGGGTGTCTTCCTGCCTTTATAACTATCGAGTTACCTGCATTAACTTTAGGTCTGTTGTATTTATTTCTCTTTGCAACTTCCGCAAAACCAGCAAGTAAGTCAATCCTTGCCAGAATTGCAGAATTTTTCTGTATTACAGGAATGTTATTTTGTATAAAAACAACCAGACTGGCAAAAATAGTCTGCTCAATAGAGAGCATCTTCTCCTCTGCACCAAGTATCTTCTCTTCGTACTCCTTCAGCTCCTGAGTTATATACCTCTCTGCATTAACCAGGGTCTGTTTGCGGATCCACTCAGGAGGAACCTTATCCTTATGTGTGTTTCTGACCTCTAAATAGTAACCAAAGACATTGTTATAGCTAACCTTAAGTGATGAGATCCCGGTACGCTCTGTCTCTCTCTCCTGTAGTTGATTAAGGTACTCTTTTCCGTGTCTTGCAATGTGTCTGAGTTCGTCAAGATCATTATTAACCCCTGATGCTATGATATCACCCTTTCCAAACTGTCCGGCAGGATCCGGAAGCAGCTCCCTCTCCAGTCTCTCTTTTAAGGCCGAACACTCATCCAGCCCTTCCGACAGAAGTGTTAATTCAGAGGCAAACGGGAGGGTTGATTTTGCTGCAATCTCTCTGCAGAGAGCTTTAACCGGCTCCATCTGCTCCAAACCCCGTTTAAGCTGTACCGCTTCGCGAGGAGAGATTCTGCCGGCTGCCGCTTTGGAGACAACACGCTCAAGATCTCCAATTTCAGATAGGATATTGCGCAGAAGGGGGCGGCGAGTATCATCTTTATATAAAAGTTCAACAATATTGTGTCTGCAGTTGAGCTCATTAATATTCTTGACAGGCATTGCAAGCCAGTTCCTCAGTAGCCGAGCCCCCATTGGGGACGAACTTTTGTCCACAACTGAGACAAGCGAGGCCCCTCCCTCTGCCTGACTGCCGAAAATTTCAAGATTTCTGAAAGTGAACTTGTCAATCCATACATGCTCCTCCTCATCAATTCGGGAGATTGAGCACAGATGTCCCAGGGAGCTGTGCCTTGTAATATCAAGATAGAAAAGAATGCTTCCTGCAGCAGTTGCAGCAAGGGGAAGCTCTTCAATACCAAATCCCTTAAGAGTTTTTACCTGAAGCTGCTCAAGAAGTTTTTCGCGGGCTGCATCCTGCACAAAGGCCCACTCATCCATAGGAGTTATATAAATATCTCTTCCAAACCGCTCCTCAAACCCTTTTTTATACCCTTTCTGCAGCAGCACCTCCTTGGGGGCAAAACTTGCAAGAAGCAGCTCAATATAATCAAGAGAGCCCTGAGCAACCCTGAATGACCCGGTGGATATATCCAGAAAGGCTATTCCTGCCCTCTCCTTTTCAAAATGGAGAGCTGCCAGATAATTGTTCTCCTTCTGACTTAGCAGTTGTTCGTTATATGCTACACCCGGAGTTACAAGCTCTGTAATACCCCGTTTAACAATCTTTTTTGTGAGTTTTGGATCTTCAAGCTGATCACAGACTGCAACTTTATATCCGGCCCTCACCAGTTTAGGCAGGTAACTGTCAATAGAGTGGTGCGGGAAGCCTGCAAGTTCAATAAACTGAGCAGAACCATTACCCCTTTTTGTAAGAACAATACCAAGCACAGAGGAGGCTGTAATTGCATCCTCGCCGAAGGTCTCGTAAAAGTCACCCACCCGGAAAAGCAAAATAGCATCCGGGTATTTCGCCTTTATGGAGAGATACTGCTTCATCAAAGGAGTTTCCACTATATTCTTGTCGCCCTTCATTCCCACAAAAATAGATATATTTTGCTTCAAAACTCTATCTTTGTACATTATCAAACAATTAAAACCGACTATGAAAATCTTGCGATTTACCACACTTTTGGCAGCCATCTGTGTGATGGTTCTGACCACAACAAACTGTTCGCCCTCAAAGGAAGAGATGGCAAAAGAGGAGATGACCAGGGTTATGGAGAAAAACTCTGCAGTGGGACTTGCCGTTGCAGTTGTAAAGGAGGGTAAGATAATCTACACACAATCTTTTGGTTATAAGAATCTGGAAGATAGTACTCTTCTTGCAGAGGGGGATCTGTTCCGTATAGCTTCAATTTCAAAATCATTCACAACAACAGCGCTTCTTACACTTATGGAGAGAGGGCTTATTAACCTGGATCAGGATGTAAGTGAATTAACAGGTTTTCCTGTAAGAAATCCCCTTTTTCCTGATGTCGTTATTACCGTTAAGATGCTGCTTTCACACACATCTTCACTAAACGACAGCCAGGGATATTTTAATCTTGATGTTATCAACCCTGAAAAAAATAAGGAGTTTGCAAAATCTTACAACAGCTACGAGCCCGGATCGCAGTATGAGTATTGCAATCTTGGTTTCAATACACTTGGGGCAATATCTGAAAAGCTTGCCGGTGAGAGATTTGACCAGTTTGTACGCCATACAGTTCTGGAGCCACTGGGCCTGTACGCCTCTTTCAATCCGGACTCACTTGACAGAGCAAAATATGTTTCACTTTATGATTCTGTTCCGGCCCCGCAGCCTGCAGCATATGTAAGCCGAGCGAAACAGCTGGATAGCGGATATGTAATGGGTTACAGCACGCCGCTGTTCAGCCCGACAGGTGGCATGAAGATATCGGCAACAGACCTTGCAAAATATATGATTATGCACATGAATTATGGTGCGTTACAGAGTGGTGAAAGAATAATCTCAGAGGAGACCTCACGCCTTATGCAGAGCCCGGTGGTAGAGACTGCTGAAGGAGAAACCTACGGCCTTGCACTCAGACAGAGCAAGAATTTTATCCCGGGAGAGGTGATGGTGGGCCATACAGGGTCTGCTTACGGATTATACAGTGCAATGTTTTTTGAACCTGAGAAGAAGTTTGGAATAGTTCTTATTACAAATGGATGCAACCCTGTTTACGAGGGGGGTTTTGTGAATATTCAGACAGATGTGGCAAGGGCTCTGTATAATATTTTTATTAAAGAGTAGTCTTATTAAGAAATGAAAAGGGTATTGATCATCACCTACTACTGGCCTCCTTCCGGCGGCTCCGGAGTGCAGAGATGGCTTAAGTTCACCAAATACCTGAGGGATTTTGGGTGGGAGCCAGTTATCTACACCCCCTCAAATCCGGAACTAATGGCTGTGGACAATACTCTTGAGGGTGAGGTTCCCAAAGGGGTTGAGGTGATTAGCAGAGAGATTCTTGAACCATACTCTCTCTATCGTACACTTACAGGAAAGAAAAAGGGAGATATCAAGCCCGGCTTCATAAATACAGGGGGAGGATTATCTCTCTTTATCAGAAGCAACCTCTTCATCCCTGACCCAAAATGTCTCTGGATAGCCCCTTCAAAAAGGTTCCTCAAAAGGTGGCTCAGGGAGAATCCTGTTGATGCTATAGTGAGCACCGGTCCGCCACATTCTATGCACCTTATTGCAAAGGGGGTGGCAAAGTCACTCAGGATTCCCTGGCTGGCAGACTTCAGAGACCCATGGACTAAGATGTTTACATTTAAGTATATGAAATACTCGGCACCTGTAAAGGCTCTTCACTCTTTGCTTGAGAGGGGGGTTTTGAGAGGGGCCGATGTTGTACTTACTGTAACAAATACAATTGCAGAGGAATTTGAACAGGTAAGGGGAGGAGGTGCTGTCCCTGTAATAACAAACGGCTTCGATCCGGCAGACTTCCCGAAGGAGGCAGTCTCTCTTGACAAGGAGTTCTCAATAACATACACAGGCCTGTTTGTAAAGAGCCAGAATCCTCAGGTGTTATGGGGAGTCCTTTCGAAGTGGGTGAAACACGACCCGGAATTTGCATCGGCCTTAAAAATAAGATTGGTTGGGCATACAGACGGAACAATACTTAAATCCATAGAGGATGCGGGCCTTAATCCGTACCTTGATAGAATTGACTATATGCCTCACGACAAGGTAACAGCCCTCCAGAGAAGATCCCAGCTACTACTCCTCTCCGGCGGGATGGAGCCGGAGAGCAGGGGGATTCTTACAGGAAAATTCTTTGAGTACCTTGCAGCCAGAAGACCGGTACTGGGTTTTGGCCCAAAGGGGGGAGACATGGATATAGCCCTGGGGGAGAGCGAGGGAGGGACAATGTTTGACTACGATGATGAGAGGGGTTGCAGAAGATGGCTTGAGGATAGGTATGCCGAATACCTTGCGGGTGGGGTGCCTCCTGCAGACGGAAATATTGACATATATTCCAGAAGAGAGCTTACAAAAAGGCTGGCTCTTCTGCTTGACGAGATGGTAAGATAAAATAGATATGAAAAATCTGAAAATATGGTTGCCCTATGTGGCTGCAGTTGCACTGTTTTATGTGCTTGCATATATGTTTACCCCGCAGGTATTCTCCGGGAAGGTGGTAAATCAGAGTGACATAGCCTCCTGGAGAGGAATGGCAAATGAGATTATTACTTATAACGAGTCTCACCCGGATCTGGATCCGGCACTCTGGACAAACTCAATGTTCTCAGGGATGCCGTCAACAACAATATCTCTAAAGTATGACGGCGATCTCCTTGACATCTTCTACGATGCAATTCATAAACTTACAGGCCAGAGACCACCAAGTTATCTGTTGATTAGTATGGTGGGGGCATTTCTCCTCTTCCTTGCCTTTGGAGTTAATCCCTGGCTCTCAATAGTTGGAGCTGTAGCTATCTCATTCGCCAGCTATAATATGCAGATAATCCAGGTGGGGCATAACTCAAAGATGGTGGCGATAGCTTTTATGCCCTGGGTCCTTGCGGCTGTTGTTTATGCATACAGAAAAAAGGGATTTTTAGGGGCAATACTCTTTGCGTTTGCACTGAGTTTTCAGATTAAGGCAAACCACCCGCAGATTACATACTATCTGGCGATAATTGTTTTGGGCTATGGGTTCGCAGAGTTATACAACCATGTTAGGGAGAAGAAAATTCTAAAATTTTTAAAGGTATCCGGACTTTTGCTTCTGCTTGGCGGGTTGGGAATTGCTACCAATATTAACCATCTATGGCCCACTTATGAGTACTCCAAATATACAATGAGAGGGGGTTCTGAACTTGCGAAAGAGCAGGGTAAGCAACAGGAGGGGCTTGATATAGGATACGCAACCAGCTGGTCATACAGTCCGGAGGAGACGCCAAATCTCTTTATCCCAAATTTCAACGGTGGCGCATCCGCCGGGGAGCTGGACAGAGAATCGGCAACATACAAGGCTCTTAAAGGCGGTGGGTATCAGGGAGCCGAACAAATTATCAAACAGATGCCTCTCTACTGGGGGCCTCAGCCCTTTACTGCAGGACCTATGTACCTGGGGGCAATAATGGTATTCCTCTTTATATTAGCCCTCTTTTTAATAGGAGGTGCTATTAAGTGGTGGGCTCTTGGAGTTACACTTCTGGCCCTTTTGCTCTCCTGGGGGTCAAATTTTCTTCCACTCACAGAGTTCTTTTTCAAGAATATACCAATGTACAATAAGTTCCGTACTGTCTCAATGGTACTTGTTATTCTTCAGATACTGGTACCGCTGATGGGGGTGCTTGTTATTGAAAAGCTCATGAAGAGTGAGTTTTCTGCGAAGAAATTTAAAACCGGGATGATCTCTGCTCTTGTACTTACAGCCGGATTTGCACTATTAGCTATGATATTCCCTTCACTGGCCGGCTCATTCACCTCTCCGGCAGATGCAAATTTACCTGAACAGATAAGGGCAACGCTGGCAGAGGACAGAGCATCACTTTTATCGGCAGATGCACTCAGATCTCTTCTCTATATTCTGGCTGCAGCAGCAATTTTGTGGTATGCCTTTGGCAGAAGAGAGGCATCAGCCAAAAAAGGTGAGCTCTCAGCAAGTAAACTGAAGTACCTTGTATACGGAGGAATAGGAATTTTAGTACTCGCAGACCTTTGGGGAGCAGGAAAGAGATATCTGAACGACTCCCATTTTATAAAAAACAGGGAGTTTGAACAGCAGTATGCACTCAGGCCGGTAGATAATATTATACTTGAAGACAAGGATCCAAATTACAGAGTCCTCGATATAAGCATAAATACATTTAATGATTCTCACATAAGCTACCACCACAAAACAATTGGAGGTTACAGTCCTGCAAAACTTCAGCGCTATCAGGATATGATAGATTACCACATTATGCCTGAGATGCAGAAGATAGCCTCTTCGCTATCATCTGTGAAGACCCTGGAAGAGGCTCAGATTATGGTGGATAACACAGAGACACCTGTGCTGAATATGTTAAATTCCAAATATATCGTTATCGGGGCTCAGAATCCGCCTCTGCTTAATAACAGAGCTATGGGTAATTGCTGGTTTGTAGATTCAATTGCATGGGTTGCAAACAACCTGGATGAGATAAATACAATTTCTGATGTTAATCTCTCAAATACAGCAGTAGTTTCTGAAGAGTTCAGATCCCTTGCCGGCGTGTTAACGACAATTGATGCTCCGGCATTTGAGGATGAAATTAAACTTACAAACTACTCTCCCAACAAACTAACATACCAGTGTGAAACAACCACTGACAGGGTTGCGGTATTTAGCGAGATGTGGTATCCTGCGGGATGGATTGCAACTATAGACGGTAAACCGGCAGAGATATTCAGGGCAAACTACACCCTGAGAGCCTTAAAGGTTCCGGCAGGAAGCAAGATTATTGAGATGGAGTTTAGACCTGAGTCATACTATAAAGGGGCAACTTACTCCAGGATTGCATCATCAATTTTGCTGGTGCTTCTGGCAATAGGCGGATTATTTGAGGGTATAGCGTTCAGACGCGGCAGGGGCAAGAGTCTTTAAATAACTTTGTGTAGAGGGCAAACGCCTCATTAAGAATTTTGATGGCCGTCCGTTTGTCGAGGAATTTCTCGACTACTACTGTTTTATTTTCAAGTTTCTTATAATCTTCAAAGAAACTGAACATTTCTGATATAGAGTGATTTGGCAGCTCTGCTATATCGTTAAAATGGCTTACGCTCGGGTCACCGGCGGCAACAGCAATGATTTTATCATCGGCCTCGCCACCATCAAGCATCCTCATTACTCCTATTACCTTGGCGGGCACTATTGTAAGGGGAACCACCTCTATCTGTGAAAGAATAAGTATATCAAGAGGGTCTTTGTCATCACAATATGTTTGTGGGATAAATCCGTAATTGGCAGGGTAATATACAGAAGTATAGAGAACCCTGTCAAGTCTTAAGAGTCCGCTCTCTTTGTCAAGTTCGTATTTGGCTCTGCTCCCCTTTGGGATCTCAATAACTCCGTTTACTATATCAGGTAATTTGTTGCCCGGAGAGACGCAATGCCAGGGGTTGAAACTATTTGTCATAATGGTTAATCAGGTTAATTTTTCAAATTTACAAAAAGAGTGGCTATCTTTGCAGCTAATTATGAATAAGAGCTATCTGATAATTGTTTTTGCAATTCTTACTTTACTCTCTTCTCCATACAGGGTAAGTGAAAGAGTAACTATTGCTGCAGATGATCAATTTGCATATACAGCCGCATATCAGAACCAGGGAGCGATGCTCTCTTCTGCTCCGGCTTCAGTACCGGCGATAACCGAGACTCCTCAGACTGCGCCTGCAGCGAGGGGAGGTGCAGCCTTTATGCTGCATAAATTGTCGGGCTCATCTCTGTTAAGGGAGAGAGGTATTGAGAACACATACAAAATGGCAGTGGTGATAACAGGTATTGCCAAATCAGCAGCTCTTGAGCCACTAAAAAGGTATTTCGTTTTTGCAATAAGAGAGATTATCGTTTAGGTTCTAGTCTTTGAAAAACTTCTATCAATTTATTTATTTTTCAAGACTTTAAATATGAACACAGATAATATCACAGCAAATGATGTGAGAGAGATTTCACATCCTCAGATTGCCAAAAGGGCAAACATTACAACAATTACAGCTTCACTTATAATGGCACTTGCGGGGATTCTCGCAGCAATTTTATGGTCCGTATCTGCCGGAATAATACTAATCCTGGCAGGGGCACTGGTATATATTATTAAACCAAAGAGAGAGGTATACGAACCTACAGGCAGCAGTATTCACAGAAAGACCTACTATCTTGCTTCAGAAAAGAGCGAGATTACCAGGAAAATTCTTGAAGGAGAGCTTAACGATTCAACCGAGCCTGTTCAGTTTCTGCAACAAGGGGGGACAAAACTTGATGTTTTGATTTCAAGTGATCACGACTTTGTTGCGTGGCAGGTGTTTCACTTTGTACCACATAAATATGTGCCTGTAAGTCAGGTGCAAACACTCACAGGGCCGCCTGCAGTTAAATTTGCAAGGTTTATAAAAAGGTCAAGCAAAGAGTAAGTTAAAACAGCTTTATAAGGCCGATACTGCTAAGGAGTACAAATGCTATAGCAACAGGAGATAAAAATCTAATGGCAAACAAAACCCATTTGAGAATATAACTCCTTACAGATATAGAACCCCCGTTTGTGAGCTCATCCAGCACATCGGCCTTTTTCATTCTCCACCCTACAAACAGAACAACCAGAAGACCTCCCACAGGGAGAAGAATGTTTGATGAGGTGTAGTCAAAAAGGTCAAAGAATGTTTTTCCAAAGATTTTATAATCTGACAGAACTCCATTTGAAAGAGAACTCAGGGTGCCAAATATCCCTATTATTGTAAATGATATAACTACAGCTGTCTTTCTTGTCATTTTCAACTCCTCGGTAAAATAGGCTACAATAACTTCCAGAAGTGAAATAGCTGAGGTAATGGCAGCTATAAAGAGAATAAAAAAGAAGGCGGCTGATATTGCATTACCAAAAGGGAGCTGAGCGAAAACCTGAGGAAGGGTTATGAAAACCAGGCTAGGCCCCTGACCGGGAGGAATTCCAAAGGCAAATACTGCCGGCATTACAGCAAGTCCTGCAAGGATGGCAAAACCGGTATCTGTGGCAGCAGTTAAAAGCGATATGTTAAAGAGGTTCTCACTCTTTTTAACATAAGAACCATAGGTTATAATGCAACCCATCCCCAGACTCAAAGAGAAGAAAGCCTGCCCAAGAGCATCCAGCAGGGTTTTAGCTGTAATCTTAGAAAAATCAGGATAGAAGAGAAACCTGACACCCTCTGCAGATCCCTCCAGTGTCACAGATCTTACTGCGAGTAAAACTACAAGAAAGAATAGCGCGGGCATAAGAATCTTTGAATATTTCTCAATTCCGTTTTTTATTCCTGCTACAACAATGAGTGCTGAAAGGCCAAGAAATGCAAGATGTGAAATTATTGGGATAACAACAGAGGAAGATGCCTCACTAAATTGGGTTTCAAGGAGAGAACTGTTTGCTGTGAGAAATCCAGATGAAAAAGACTTTATTATATACTCGATTGTCCAGCCGCCCACTACACTGTAAAATGACATAATACAGATTGAGGCAACAACACTTATAACTCCTATTGATAAAAACGGCGATCGTGGTGCAAGTTTTTTAATAGCACCAAAGGCATTTGCCTGAGTTCTTCGGCCAATAATAAACTCTGAAAACATGATGGGGAGGCAGAGAAGGATGACAAAGGCCAGATAGATAATAATAAAGGCTGCACCTCCATTATTACCAACCAGATATGGAAACCGCCAGAGATTCCCCAGTCCTACCGCAGAACCCGCTACGGCTACAAGCACACCAAAACGGCTGCCAAAGCCGTCGCGTTTTATTTCAGTCATAGTTGTAAAGTTTAAGTTGCCGGAAACAAAGATAAAAATTTGTACTTTTGTTAATACATATGGATAACAGAGTTTGCAATTTATTTGGAATTAAATATCCCGTCATTCAGGGCGGGATGGTGTGGTGCAGCGGATGGAAGCTGGCATCGGCAGTGAGTAAAGCCGGCGGGCTGGGACTTCTGGGAGCAGGATCAATGCATCCCGATAATCTTCGTCATCACATAATAAGCTGCCGCGAAGCACTTACTGAAAATGGCGTAACACTTCCCTTTGGAGTGAATGTACCACTTCTCTATCCGCAGATAGAGGAGATAATGAATATCATAATTGAGGAGAGGGTTCCAATTGTATTTACATCGGCAGGAAGCCCAAAAAAATGGACGTCAGTTCTGAAAGGGCACGGAATCAAAGTTGCTCATGTTGTCTCCAGCAGCGCTTTTGCACTGAAGTGTCAGGAGGCGGGAGTTGATGCTGTAGTTGCCGAGGGGTTTGAGGCAGGCGGTCATAACGGGAGAGAGGAGACAACTACTTTTTGCCTTATTCCGGCAGTTAGAGAGGCAATAACAATACCGCTCATAGCCGCAGGCGGAGTTGCAACAAAGGCTCAATACAGAGCAGCCCTTGCACTGGGTGCAGAGGGGGTTCAGATAGGAACCAGATTTGCACTATGCAAAGAGAGCTCGGCACATGAAAATTTCAAAATCCGCTGCCGCGGACTAAAAGAGGGTGAGACAAAACTTCTTCTGAAAAAGCTGGCCCCCACGCGTCTGGCAGACAACACCTTCTCAGCTGCTGTAATTGAGGCCGAAAACCGTGCCGCATCGGCAGAGGAGCTTAATGAACTACTGGGGAAGGGGCGTGCAAAGGCCGGTATCTTCCTTGGTGACCTTGAAGAGGGAGAGCTGGAGATAGGGCAGATAGCCACTCTGGTGAGGAGAGAGGAGAGTGCTGCGGAGGTAATCAAGGATTTGGTCTAAGATTTTACGTCAACACGTCAATCTGTGGTTATTAATTTAGCAACAAAAAACGAAAGGCCTGTCTCATGACAGGCCCCTCTACCCTAAATTCAAACTTAAACTAATTACTTAACTATAGAATCGTACTTTTTTGAGACAGCCTCCCAGTTAATAACACTCCAGAAAGCTTCTGTATAGTCAGGGCGCTTATTCTGATATTTCAGATAGTACGCATGCTCCCAGACATCCATTCCAAGAATTGGTGTCCCTTTTTTATCTGCTACATCCATAAGGGGGTTGTCCTGATTTGGAGTAGATGATACAAAGAGATTGCCATCCTTGTCAACACTCAGCCAGGCCCAGCCGCTGCCAAAGCGGGTTTTGCCTGCGTCTGTAAATTGTTTTTTCAGCTCATCCATTGAACCGAACGTTTTCATTATTGCAGTTTCAAGCTTAGCCGATGGTTTACCGCCATTAACCTTCATAATCTCCCAGTAGAGATTGTGGTTGTAATATCCGCCACCATTGTTGCGAACAGCTGCAGGATATTTGCTCATGTTTGCAAAAACCTCCTCAATGGTTTTGCTCTCCATCTCTGTTCCTTTAACAGCATTCATCATATTGTCATAATATGCCTTGTGGTGTTTGCTGTGGTGAATCTCCATTGTCATCTTGTCAATGAATGGTTCAAGTGCATCGTAAGCGTAAGGTAAATTGTGAAACTCAAGTTTGTTTATAGTTGTCATTGCTATATCTTTTTTATTATTATTCATTTGTGAAAATCCGGAAAAGGGCAGAGCCGCAATTGCCAGAATCATCATTAACTTTTTCATTGCTTTTTAGCTTTTCGTTAATTGTTATGCTCTATAAACACGAAAGAGAGCCTAAGGTTTCTTAGGCTCTCTCTATGACTTAATAGTTACTGTCTATCCAGGAGGGTTTGTTGATTTATCTCCTGCGCTCCAGTACAACAAACTCAAATGGCCGCTCGAACTTCTCGCCCCGCTCGAAGCTCTCGCGTCCCACCTCTCTCCACTCCCTCTCTTCCACCTCAGGGAAGAATGTATCCGCATCATCAATTGTAGTATGTACTGTTGTAAGATAAAGTCTGTCTGCAACAGGAAGTGCCTGCCTGTAAATCTCTCCGCCACCAATAATAAATACCTCCTCACTGCTCTTCCCGCCTCCGGCAGAGGCAGAGATAGCATCCTCCAGCGATGGAAAAACCTCTGCACCCGCAAGAGAATCGGCCTTAAGAGAGCGGCTTATTACAATATTGCGACGGTTAGGAAGAGGTCTGCCGATTGATTCCCATGTTTTTCGCCCCATAATTACTGTGTGGCCTCCGGTTATCCGCTTAAAGTATTTGAGGTCTTCCGATATGTGCCACAGCAGGTTATTATCCTTCCCAATGGCAAGATTGTCTGCAACGGCAACAATTATTGAAATCATAAAAAATCATTTTAAAGTTATACAGCAATAGGGGCTTTAATGCCCGGGTATGGTTCGTAATTATCCAGTTGGAAATCTTCGTACCTGAACCCGAAAATGTTTTTAACATCAGGGTTTATTTTCATTACAGGGAGGTGGCGGGGCTCTCTTGACAACTGCAGGGCTACCTGTTCAAAGTGGTTTGTATATATGTGTGCATCTCCCAGGGTGTGTATAAACTCTCCCGGCTTAAGATTGCAAACCTGAGCAATCATCATTGTTAAAAGCGCATAAGATGCAATGTTGAACGGTACGCCCAGGAATACATCTGCACTACGCTGGTAGAGCTGGCAGCTCAGTTTTCCATCGGCCACATAGAACTGAAACATTGCGTGGCAGGGGGGCAAAGCCATTTTGTCAACCTCTCCCGGATTCCAGGCAGTTATAAGGTGGCGGCGGGAGTCGGGATTCCTCTTTATCCCCTCAACCAGAGCCTGCAACTGATCGACCTTTCTGCCATCCACTGTCTCCCATGCTCTCCACTGACGCCCGTATACAGGGCCAAGGTTGCCATTCTCATCCGCCCACTCATCCCATATGGTAACCCCATTATCATTCAGGTATTTAATATTGGTGTCTCCGGCAATAAACCAGAGGAGCTCGTGAATTATAGACTTAAGGTGCACCCTCTTTGTCGTTAGCAAAGGAAAGCCATCCTCCAGGTTAAAACGCATCTGATATCCAAAAACGCTTTTGGTGCCGGTACCGGTCCTGTCTGATTTCAGGGCTCCCTTTTCCATTACATGTTTTAGAAGGTCAGTGTATTGCTTCATAATGTCAACTAATTTTTCCTTTAACAAAGATAAGAAAGATGACATATTTGTTATAACTTTACTCAATATACACTTTAAAACCATGAAAACTAGAATCGCATCTATCACACTTGCCCTTCTGACCACTCTGTCGCTGACAATTTTTGCCCAGCCAAAGCAAATTGTGCTTTCACATTATATTTTTCCTGAGTTCACTGAGGGATATGTAATGATGAAAGGGGGAAGAACACAACAAATGCTGCTCAATTACAACTCTGTAACGGAAGAGATGGTGTTCAAACGCGGCGAAACCATTCTGGCAATTGGCAAGGCCGAGGTAAAAGAGGTTGAATATGTGACTATCAGCGGACGAAAATTTGTGGTATTGAACGATAAGTTTTTAGAATTACTATTCGAAGGGGGTAAAAATATTTACGCCGAACATCGCTGTACAGTGATTCCTCCGGGAAATCCAGCACCATACGGAGGAACCTCTCAGGTATCATCCGTTGACAGATACTCCGGGTTATCTGCTGATGGCGGCCTCTATTATAAACTTCAGCTGCCTGACGGATATGTTGTAAAGCCGGCTATAAATTATGTGGTCAGAGCCGGAGATAAGATTTCCAAAATCTATAGTTTAAAGCAGCTTCGCAAAGTTTATCAGGAGAAAAGAGATGAGTTTGATAAATATGTAAAGGATAACAATGTTAAGTTTGATAATATTACAGAAATAGCTGCTCTTACAGCAGCATTAGAATAAATTTAAAATAACCCCAAAAAGATGAAAAGAGATATTTGTGCAATAGTTGCAGTTTTTATTGCTGTTCTATCTTCCGCACAGATTAAGGAACAGCATCTCTCACACTATATATTTGAAGATTTCACTCCGGGGCTCATATTTATGAAAAACGGAGTGGTAAACCGGGGCGCATTAAACTACAACTCGGTTACAGAAGAGATGTTATTTAAAGAGAGTGGAAAAATTCTTGCAATTGGAAAAGATGAGATAGAGAGAGTTGACACTGTGTTAATAAGAGAGAAAAAATTCTATCCGTACAGAGGGAAATTTTTAGAAATTATTTACACAAAAGGGGAAAAGGAGTTGCAGGTTGAGCATAAATGCAGAGTGGTAGAGCCTCCAAAAACAACTATTTTTGGCACAACTACAGAGACAGGTTCATCCAGAAATTACTCCAGTGTTTTGTCCAATGGAGTGTTATACAATCTTGAAATTCCGGAGGGATACAGAATAGTACCTTACAAATATTACTGGTTCAGGGATGGTAAAAAGATGTCTAAAATACTCAACTTCAGACAACTTGAGAAGCTCTTCAAGGATGACAAAGAGAAATACGACAAATACATGAAGGAGAACAGGGTAAACTTCAACAATGACCGTGAGGTAGCTGCCCTTGTTAAACATATGCTGGAGTAATATGGAGAATTTACACAACCTGAAAAGATGGGGAGCCATTGCAGCAATTGCGGTGGTTGCTATTATTCCGGTGCAGATAGCAATATTTGCAATCTGGCCTCCGCCTGCAGATGTTAGAGGTTTCTTTGAGCTTTTTGAGCAAAGTCCTCTTCTGGGTCTGCTTAGTCTGGATTTGCTCTATCTGCTGAACAACGCCCTTATGATATCGGTCTATCTGGGGCTGGCCGCATGCCTTTACAAAGCAAACCAATCGGCAATAATAACCGCGCTGGCAGTGGGCCTTGTGGGGCTTGCAACATACTATGCCTCATCGGTGGCATTTGAGATGATGAGCCTGGCAAAATCCTTTAACGGGAGTTCTAATCCGCTTCTGAGGCAGCAACTTCTTGCTGCAGGAGAGGGGATGCTCGCCACCTACAAAGGGACAGCCTTTGATGTTTACTACATATTAAACGCAATCACACTCTTCATCTTCTCATGGGTGATGCTCAAAGAGAGGGAGCGGACCTTCACCCGCACCACAGCCCTGTGGGGGCTCGCCTCCGCCGCCCTAATGATTATCCCATCCACAGCCGGAACAATCGGCCTTATCTTCTCTTTGCTCTCTCTTGTACCTTGGGTGGTGTTCTCAATTTTGATAGCCGGGAGGATGCGAAAATCACAATAAACAGGGATTTTCTTATAAATTAACGAAAATATTTCTTAATTTTGTTTAAAAATCACACTATATGGGGATTATGAATGAAGTTGGAAAGGTTATAAAAGAGAGAAGGCTGTCACTATCAATTACACAGAGAGAGCTTGCCGCATTAGCAGGAATCGGAATAAACACCCTTACTAAAATTGAAAGGGGAGAGGCGAACCCATCTTTAGCTGTTATAGATAAAATATTTAATACCCTGGGGCTTGAAGTAGAAATAAAAATAAAAGATGCGCATAGCTGAAATATATTTCAATGGAATATTAGCAGGAGTTCTCACAGAGTTCTCTGCGACTGAATATACATTCAGATACTATGATGAGTATCTGCTCAATAGTTCATTACCGGCAATTAGCCTCACATTTCCTAAAACAAACCAATTGTATAGGTCCCGTTCTCTATTCCCGTTCTTTTTCAATATGCTTTCAGAAGGGAGCAATAGAAAAACTCAGTCAAGACTTTTGAAAATTGATGAGAACGACCATTTTGGCATCTTGCTCGCAACTGCAGAATATGATACAGGAGGTGCAATTACAGTAAAAAAAGGCTGAATAATGGTTGATTTATCAGTATGCCCTTCGACACTTGCAAAGGGCTTTAAAACATATAGCCCTGTTGCCTTAAGGAGAGTTTTTGACAAACAAAAGGTATCTCATATTCTCCCATATGATTCAATTGAAAAGAGAGAGGAGGATCTAATTCTCTTTACTGAAAATAAAAAGAGAATTTCAATATCAGGAGTTCAGGGGAAATACTCAATGATAATAAGAGATGGCTTGTTAAGCCTCACTTCTCCGGGTGAACGCGGAACATATATCTTAAAGCCCAGACCAACAGATGTAAGAAATGCAGCAGAATGTCCTGCAAATGAAAACCTCACAATGCAGATTGCTTCACAGGTTTTTAAGATTGATACCGCACCCAACGCCTTGTGCTTTTTTAAAAACGGAGATGCGGCATATGTTACTAAAAGATTTGACATAAATACTGCCGGTAATAAACTCAGGGTTGAAGATTTTGCATCACTGGCAGGGGTAACTTCAGAAAATGCCGGCCCCAATTTCAAATATGATTACAGCTATGAGGAGGTAGGAGAATTAATTAAAAAATACTTGCCGGCCTGGCGGGTAGAGCTTTTGAAGTTTTACAGAATGATACTTTTTAATTTTCTCTTTTCAAACGGAGATGCACATCTTAAAAATTTCTCAGTAATCGATGCCGGAAAAAACGACTACCGTTTATCGCCCGCTTACGATTTGCTTAACACGAATATTCACGTAGATGACAGTGATTTTGCATTAGAGAGAGGCCTGTTCAAAACAGATAAAAAAGAATTTTTCAAAGGAAGAAGAGCAAACGGAGCAACCTTCTTTCAATTTGGACTTTCTTTAGGACTTCCTGAAAAAATTGTCTCCAAAGAACTAGCATTTTTTACGACCAGACATCTTCTGATAGAAGAGTTAACAGATAACTCTTTTTTATCTGAAAAGATAAAAAGACAGTATAAGATGCATTACCAAACAAAGAGAAACAGACTTTCTGATTTTAAATTGTAATTTTTTTACTCCTTGCAACTTTTCGCTCCCCCTTTTCGTCTAACATAAAATAACAAATAACCAATCCCGGACTTATGAAAAAACTCCTCTTCTCATTTATGGCAATTGCCGTGGCGACACTTGCCCTCAGCTCATGCGTATTCAATGCTATCACACCGGAAGGCGAGTACACATCAAAGAGCTATGATCTCCCAACTTTTGAAAACATCTATGTCTCAAGCGGAATGGAGCTTATCCTCACCCAGGACTCTACAGTATCCGTAAAAGTTGAGACATATGAAAATATACACGAGTACATCAATGTAGAGGTTGTTGACAACACCCTCAGACTCTCAAAAGACCTTGAGGTGAGCTTCAGAAACGCAGAGATAAAAGTCTATGTTAATATTGCCAGCCTTGATGAGATTGAGGCATCCAGCGGAAGCCATTTAAACCTCACAGCCGGATGGGTAGCAGAAGAGCTTGATATAGATATGTCCTCAGGCTCATCGGCACAAGGCAACATAGAGATAAAAGAGTTCTCATTGAAAATGTCAAGCGGCAGCGACGCCACTTTTAGCGGAAAAGCGGATAAGTTCACCCTTGGATCCTCCAGCGGCAGCACCCTCAATGCCTTTGACCTTGAGGCGATAAATTGCAGTGCCGACCTCTCGTCGGGCTCCTATGCCGAGGTGTTTGCAACCGGTTTCCTCTATGCCGAATCCTCCAGCGGCGCCTCCATCAAATACAAAGGCACCTCCCAGATTGAGGTTAAGACAGGCAGCGGCGGCAGCGTAAACCGAGCAGAGTAACTAACCCTAACCCCTTAATAACCTGTTTCCCCAAAGGCGGCCAGTTTGGCCGCCTTTTTTCCGCTCTACACCATCAGGCCTCCCCGCCCGGCACCATATAAATGCATCTGCGGGTTGACCTAAAGTTTCCCACGTCAAAGACCAGAAGTAAACTATATACCCACACCGCTGTAACACGCTGATTACCTAAACATAAGCAATCCACCTGTCAGGTGACCTGACAGGTGGATTGTCTATACATTGATAATCTAAGACTTAGAACCGCACGGGTTTCGCAAAAATCATCTGCCGAATGGCCACCCCCGGACAGCCGCTGCCCTTCATCAGCCTTGCTTCGCAAAAGGAGCACATTGCCCTCTGCCATTTTGGGATTTATATGAGCGCGCCTATGCTTGAATGGCTTAAGACCGAATACCCTCTCCATTATCTCCGCCCTCGCCAAAAAGATGACACCAGAGGAGTATGTGAGGGTTTATGAGGGGGTGAAAAAAATAGATAATTAAATATAGATTTTAATAATAAATAAGGATTATACATTAAAAATCAAATAGCTATCTTTACAGGAGATTGTTACTAATATTTTAGTAATTGACTGCAAATAGTTGATTGTTAGTAATGATGTTTTATTAAACCCAATAAATTTAATTAACAGGTAATGAAACAAATAGAAGTTGTTGCTGCAATTATTATAAAGGACAACCGAATACTTTGTACCCAAAGGTCTAAGCATAAATATTCTTATATATCAGAAAAATTTGAATTTCCGGGAGGAAAGATTGAGGAAGGAGAAACAGAAGTTGAGGCATTAATTAGAGAAATTCAAGAAGAGTTATCAATTGATATCGTGGTTCAATCAAAATTCCTAACAATTGAGCACGTTTATCCGGATTTTGCTATAAAAATGCACTCATACATTTGTAGTAGTAAGAACGAAGTGATAAAGTTTCTCGAGCATATAAATCATTGTTGGCTACATAAAGAGGAACTAATGAAGCTAGATTGGGCGGCAGCTGATTTACCGATAGTTAAAAAGTTGATAAATTTCTAGAAATGATAGTACAAACTCTTCTTGAAAGTATTAAGACAGGATTTATCGACAAATCTATTACTTCAGATAAAAATTTTCGGCCACAACTATTAACAAACGATCACAGAGTTGGGAGAAAGGTCTTATGGACTATTCAGCAGGAGTTAGATCAATGTGATGAATTTTGGTTTTCCGTTGCTTTCATTACAACAGGAGGGGTTGCTACTATAATTAATTCTCTTGTAGAGCTTGAAAGGAGAAATATAAGGGGTAAAGTACTAGCGTCTCAATATCTTAATTTTACAGATCCAGAAGCACTTAAGAGGCTAAAGAAATTTTCAAATATTGAATTAAAAATTGCAACTGAAGGGGACTTTCATTCAAAAGGATATTTGTTTAGAAAAGGAGACTATTATAATTTAATAATTGGAAGCAGTAACCTTACTCAAACGGCTCTTTGCTCAAATAAAGAGTGGAATTTAAAAGTCTCAGGGACAAAAGACAGTGAGTTAATCAATCAGGCAATTCTTGAGTTCAATAAAGAGTTTGAATCGTCAGATCGTGTTACCGATGACTTATTGATTAACTATTCTTTTCTATGGAATGCAAAAAGACTTTTCAATAATGAAATAGTTGATAAAGAGATACATATTGAGGCTTTTAGACCAAAGCCCAACTTAATGCAAAGAGAAGCATTAAGAAATATCCAGAATCTAAGAGAGAAAAATAGGAAAAAGGCATTATTGATTTCAGCAACCGGAACGGGTAAAACTTACCTTTCTGCATTTGATGTGGAAAATTTCAAGCCAAAAAAATTTCTCTTTGTTGTGCATAGGTTGACAATTGCCGAAGAGGCCATGAAGACTTTCAAGAGACTCTTAGGCGATCATATTAAGATGGGTGTTTATTCTGGAGGTTTGCAAGAAGTTGATGCTGATTACATTTTTAGCACAATCCAAACTATTTCCAAAGCAGAACATTTGGGAAAATTTAAAAAGAATCACTTTAACTATATAGTAATTGATGAGACTCATAGAGCTGGTGCAGAGTCATACAAACGTTTAATGGAATATTTTACACCGGATTTTCTACTTGGTATGACAGCTACGCCCGAACGGACTGATGGGGAAGACATATTCAGACTATTTGATTATAACATAGCTTATGAAATAAGACTTAATAAGGCATTGGAGGAAGATATGTTAAGTCCATTTCATTACTATGGCGTTACAGATCTTATTGTTGATGGTAAGCCAATTGATGACAAAACCGAATTCAGATATTTGGTTGCTGAAGAGAGGGTAAAGAATATTATTGACAAGATAAATCTATATAAATGCGATAGTGACTCAATTAGAGGATTAATCTTTTGCTCAAGACAAGATGAATGTGTAGAGTTATCAAAAATGCTTAATGAAAAAGGTCTTAAAACAGTTGCATTAACTGGAAAAACAGGTGAGAAAGAAAGGCAAGATGCTATTGAGAGACTGGAGTCGGATATAGATAAGTTAGACTACATTATTACTGTTGATATTTTTAATGAGGGAGTAGATATTCCAAAAGTTAATCAAATAATTATGTTGAGACCAACCCAGTCTGCAATTATTTTTATTCAGCAATTAGGAAGAGGTCTAAGGAAAATCAATAGTAAGGAGTATTTAACTGTTATAGACTTCATTGGTAATTATAGTAATAACTTCATGATTCCTATTGCATTATTTGGAGACACATCATATAATAAAGACAATCTTAGGAAATTACTTTCTAGTGGAAGTAGTTTTATCCCGGGTACATCTACAATAAATTTTGATAAAGTATCTAAACAAAGGATTTTTGAAGCAATCGACTCGGCTAATATGCAGCAAATCAAAGATCTTCGTAATGATTATCGATTATTAAAATTCAAAATTGGACGAGTCCCATTGATGGTTGATTTCTTGGAGCATGGTTCGAGAGATCCAATACAATATGTAGAATCAAGAGGGTCTTATTACAATTTTGTGGCAACACTAGAAGAAGAATTCCATGGCAAACTTAATCTTGCTCAAATTAAATTACTTAAGCTATTATCAAATGATATCAATAATGCAAGAAGGGTAGAAGAATCAATAATCCTTCGTGATATCATCGAGAATGCCTACTGTTCTGTAAGTAGTTTGAAAGGTTTGATACAAGAAAAATATGGATACACTATAAGTGATAACACAATTCTCTCCTGTGTAAATAATTTAAATTCTGGATTCACTTCAAACGAAAAAGATAGGCTAGATCAAAATATCGTATCTCTAATTGAAGATAAAATATTGCCAGAAAAATATTTTTCAAAACAGTTAGAAAATAATTATTTCAAGCTTTTCTTGGAAGATAATGTTAACTACGCTATAAAAACATATACTTCTGAATTTAAAAAGGAGCGTTTTGTTGGTGGTTTCCAGCTGTATAAAAAGTACACAAGAAAGGATGTGTTCAGAATTCTTAATTGGGATAGGAATCCTGTAGCTCAGAATGTTGGTGGATATATAATCAGTAAAGACAATAGTAATTGTCCAATATTCGTTACGTTAGAAAAAGAAGAAGATATATCGAGCACAACAAAGTATTTAGATGGTTTTCTTAATCCAAATGAATTTGAATGGATGTCCAAATCCAATAGAAAACTAACCAGTAAAGATGTTCAAGCAATTAAAAATTACAAATCAGGATTAAGACTGCCGCTTTTTATCAAAAAGAATAATGATGAAGGCATCGAGTTTTATTACATGGGAGACGTTACTCCAATCGAAGATAGCTTTGAAGAGACAACAATGCTAAATGATAAAGGTAAAAAAGTATCGGTAGTAAAAATGATTTATAAGATGCAGAATCCTGTCGAATTGAATCTTTATAATTATCTAACAAATAAGTATTAAGACAAGGTACACCTATGACCATCACCCCTCTCCCCCTCACTCACACTATCGACGGTGTGGTTTACACTGTCCACCCGGTGCTCATTGGGGTGGCGGCGGGCAATTTTCTGGTGGATTGCGGGTATGAGGAGACGGTGGGTCAGCTTATTGAGAAATTGCGGGAGGCGGGCGTTGGAGAATCGGCCTTGACGGGCCTCATAATTACACACGACGACCACGACCATATGGGCGGAGCGGCTCAGCTTAAGCGTCTTAACCCTGATCTGAAAATCTTCTGCGGGGCAGAGGAGGCGATGTCGGTGCAGGGGAGGGTGAAGTCTGAGCGGCTTATTCAGGCCGAAAACTCTTTGGATTCTATGCCTGAGAGGGCGAGGAAATGGGCGCTGTCTTTTATAGAGATGCTCATGAATACTCCTAAGGTTCCGGTGGATGTTTTGCTTGGGGATGGTGATGAGGTTGTGGAGGGGATAGTTGCTGTTTCAACGCCTGGTCATACAAAGGGGCATATCTCAATATATCTGCCGGGGAGCAGTACTGTTATAACCGGCGATGCGCTGGTTCTGGAAGATGGTCGGCTTAACATAGCTAATCCGCAGTATACGCTGGATCTGGATAGGGCAAATGAGTCGGCAGAGAAAATCAGAGCACTTGATGCGAAAACGATTATATGCTATCATGGGGGAGTGGGGGAGATGGCGAGTTTGTCTTCTTAAATTTACTTTTGTAAAGGTAGTGTGACTACCTCTGAATTTATTTAATTAAAAATATTTTTCATAATCTAAGGTTAATATTTTATATTTGTCCAAATTAGTGTAGTATGACTACTCAAAACGAAACAAATATAAAAATACTGTTCAGGGTTTTGCAACCAGGTCGTGTAGTAACTCCCGGATGGCTTGAAGCTTGTGGCATTTCCAGAAACCTGCAGAATTACTATCTAAAAAGTGGCTGGCTGGAATCTATAGGGCGAGGTGCCTATAAGAGACCTGGTGACGATATTGAGTGGAAAGGTGCATTGAGCGCTATTCAGAATCAAACAAATACTAAGGTTCATGTGGGCGGGCTATCTGCCTTAGAGTTGCAGGGATTCAGTCACTACTTGCGTATGAGCAAAAACACCCTCCAGTTGTTTTCACCATTAAAAACCAAACTTCCAAAGTGGTTTGCAGAATATGAATGGAAGCTTGATATTGAGCATCATTTGACTTCGTATTTGCCTTCTGAATCAGGCATTATGGAATTTGAAACTGATCAATTCAAGATAAATGTTTCAACTCCTGAGCGGGCGATATTAGAATGTTTATTACTGGCACCTCAAAAGATGGATTTGGTAGAGTGCTACCATATATTGGAAGGTCTTGTAAATTTAAAGCCAAAATTGCTTAATGAATTATTAGTCAGTTGCGGTTCTGTTAAAGTCAGGCGATTGTTTCTTTATTTAGCTCATAAAACCAATCATCAATGGGTCCATTTTCTCGAACCTGAAAAAATTGATTTAGGAAAGGGAAACAGAATGCTTGAAGAACGGGGAGTTTACATTCCAAAATATCTGTTGTCAGTTCCAAAAGAATTAGCCGACTTATGATTTGAGACAGGAACACTATATTCACCAACAAATTTGGTGCTTCGCTATGTTAGCCGTTCGGCAGAAGAGGTGCCACAGGCTTGGGTGGGACGAACCTCCATCGGCCTTATTTTGAGCTTGTCACAAAATGAGTTTTTTTGATTTCGTTAAATTTTTGTTTTGCAACACATAGTTATTCAGCCCTATAGAGGTTCGTCCCACCCAACACTAAAGTTTCCCACGTCAAAGTCCAGAAGTAAACTATATACCCACACCGCTGTAACACGCTGATTACCTAAACATAAGCAATCCACC
>JASDTD010000030.1:0-3895 GCA_041441395.1 Bacteroidales bacterium
CATCGGCTGTCTTTTGAGTCACTACAAAGATATGGTCTGGGAATATGTCTGTTCTCTTCAATTTAGTAATAGTATAACTAGTATATTGAATTTGTTGATCAGATATGCCAATCAATATTGATATACAATATCTACTTGGTTGTGCTTTATCGACTTCAGGAAAATGATGATTTAAATAATCAGGGGTTGAATTCAGATGTGATGGGATTGCCTCGTTTCACTCAGCGTTCCCCCGAAGTGGGGGCTTCAAAGTGGAAAAAGCCCATCTGCCGTGTGGCAGATAAAGCAAAAAAGAAAAGACCGCTTTTGAGTAAACTCAAGCGGTCTCCCTTTTTTTGCTTTGCCCTAACGGGCTGGGCTTTTTTTCTTTGGCGGTGAGGGGGGGATTCGAACCCCCGGAACCCTTACGAGTTCGGCAGTTTAGCAAACTGCTGGTTTCAGCCACTCACCCACCTCACCAAAACCCTGCGTTTTTGGCGCAGGGAGTGCAAAGATACTAATTCTTTTTAATGTGCAAAATTTTGGCTAACACAGTGGCTTACCACTGAGGGTTACTTCTGCGGCTTGGCGATGTTCTCGCGCATTTCTGTGTCGGCCTGAATGTTGCGGAATTTGTAGTAGTCCATAATGCCCATGTTGCCGGAGCGGAAGGCTTCTGCCATGGCGAGGGGAATCTGGGCTTCGGCTTCGATTACTTTGGCGCGGGCCTCTTGTGCCTTGGCTTTCATCTCTTGCTCAAGGGCTACAGCCATGGCGCGTTTCTCTTCTGCACGGGCCTGGGCGATGTTCTTGTCGGCATTTGCCTGATCCATCTGAAGGACGGCGCCTATGTTTCTTCCGATGTCAATGTCGGCGATATCAATGGAGAGGATTTCAAAAGCGGTGCCGGCATCCAGACCCTTTTCAAGAACCACTCTTGAAATAGAGTCAGGGTTTTCCATAACTGATTTATGAGACTCTGCTGAGCCGATGCTAGAAACGATACCTTCGCCTACCCGGGCAAGAACTGTCTCTTCTCCAGCTCCTCCCACGAGTTGTTTGATGTTTGCTCTAACGGTAACGCGGGCTTTTGCTATAAGCTGGATACCGTCTTTTGCAACTGCTGTAACGGGAGGGGTGTTTATCACCTTGGGATTAACGGACATCTGAACGGCTTCAAATACGTCGCGGCCTGCGAGGTCTATGGCAGCTGCCATTTTGAAGTTGAGAGGGATGTTTGCTTTATCGGCCGATATAAGTGCGTTAACTACATTAGGAACATTTCCCTTTGCCAGGAAGTGTGCCTCCAGCTCGTTAGCGTCTAATTCAAGTCCGGCTTTGGTACCTGTGATCATAGCCATCACTATGGTTCCAGGAGGAACCTTTCTCCAGCGCATCAGGACTAATTGCAGAAGTGAAATTCTTACTCCTGAAATGAGTGCCTGAAACCACAGGGTGATTGGGAAGAACCACAGAAGGATTGTAAGTCCTACCAGGGATATACCTATCCACACCAAATAGATTGTAATTTCTGTCATGTTTATTAAGTTTTATTGAATTGATTTTCTTACAATTATCTTGCCATCATCTGTAGAGATCACCTCAATGGGAGATCCTGATGAAATTATTCCCTCCCTGGATACTACCTCAACATCCTCTCCTGAAATTCTTGCTTTACCGGATGGTGCAAGTCTGCTGGTTGTTATCCCAACAGAGCCCGGAGTAATCCCTTTTTCTTCCGGATTAGTGTCAACCCTGGCTGTTATTTTCTCCTTAAGGGTTGCTCTTTTCCATGTTTTAGAGCGCAGGATGAGCCAGGTGGAGATTGAAGTTGCAAGGATAATTGCGGAGAGTACAATAATTCCGGTAGTTGTGTTGAACATTGTAAATCCCAGTATTGCAGCTCCGGCCAGAGCCAGAAGACCCAGTATACCGGCTACCCCAAAACCGGGAATAATTAAAACCTCAATTGCCAGAAGTATTAATCCAATTATTATCAAAGTAATTATCAGTGACATATTATTTAGGTTTAATTATATCTTCAACAGTAACTCCGGTAGTTCCGGCTGTTATTAATGCTCTTTCAATATCTGATGCCTCTGTTTTATTGCTGAATGGGCCGATGTAATATTCGGTCTCTCCTGTAGCAGAAAGTCTCTTAGCAATATCTTTCTCTGTTAATGCTCTTATAGTAGCGAGCACAGATGCCGGCAACTCATCCGGATATCCGGAAATCTTGATTTGATATGTTGTGGTTTCAGAAATCTTCCCCTCTTCAAGTCTGGCGTTTTTTACATTAATGGATTTTCCGTTATCATATGCGACTATTATCGCATTTCTGAATCCTCTGCCTTTAACCTGTCCAAGAGCGGAAGATGCCTCTGCGTATCTGTTAAAATGTCCGGCTGTGTACAGCCATTTTCCTGTTGCCGTTTTGGTTTCAAATACCGGTGATATGCCTTTGAAAACCTTTTTATCAGCTTTATTAACCGCAACTGCCAGTTGTATTCTGTATGCAAGCCCGTTTTCTGGTGCCTCTTCATAAATTGTGCTCTGCTCTTCAATCCTGAAAGTATAGTCAGCAGGCTCCTCCGGAAAAAAGAGCTTAGAGACAACAATCTTTCCCGGGTTAGATTTTTCTATAATAAACTCATCATAAGAGGGAGTTTGTTTCTCTGCATCAGGAACGGGAATGGTCTCCCTCGGGATTAAAACACCTTTATTTAGAAACTCAATCTCCTTTTCCTGTACTGCTTTCCCGGCTATTCTGAGTTTGTCCCTCATTTCAGAGACATAGATCTCTCCGGAAGTGATCTCTCGCTCAAGTGAGCTTCTGTCTTCAGTATTTGACAGAAGAGAGAAACGGCTCCTCAGGAGATCTAAATTTTTAATAGTGGAGTCAATTTGCATCTGAATCTTTCTCACCTCTCTGACCAAAGAGGGGTAGTCTCCGGAATCCGGAACATTTTCCGGCTCTCTCTCTTCCTGAATCTCTTTATTGTCCTGCGGAAGCAGTAAAGAGATTTTTAAAGCCTCCTGAGGATCTTCAATGGCCGCCTTAACCGGGTTTACTTCAAAGGCAAGTCTGTATATTCTAACGCTGTCAGAAGAGAAGATACTTCTATTTGATACCAGATAGGAGTGAGACCTCTCTGTGTCATTTATAAACAGATAGTCATCGGCAGGGGAAGAATAGGGAAAGCCGAGGTTTTGAGGGACTCCCCATTCGCCTGTTACTTCGTCCAGCTGGCATACATAAAGGTCAAAACCACCCATACCATATTGTCCGTTTGAGGCAAAATAGAGCTCTTTTCCATCTGCTGATATAACTGGAAGAATCTCATCTCCGGCAGAGTTGATAAGATTTCCAAGTGGTTCAGGGGCGTGCCACAAAGTGTCGTTTATCTTTGTTGACTTATATAAATCCAGGTGTCCCTCTTTATGTAAAGCCGAGAAATATATTGTGCTTTCAGAGTCATTTGTATAAACAAAATTCAGAGGAGTCTTTCCATTATTTGATGAACCTAAAATTGAGGGCAGCGGTGCCCAGAAGTGGTCACCCTGGTCAGGAATAAAGAGCATAAAATCCTTTTTGGATACATCATGGTGCCCCTGATAGACAGGTTTTGCCGCATACTCAAGCATCCCGGCCCCGTTTTCGCTTCTGGCAATCTGAATTGTTAAAGTGTTGATGAAATTCGGATCATTTGTGCTGTTAAGGAGGGTTTTGTAAATCTTTGAGGCCTCCTCAAAATTGTATCCCCTCCTTAGCTTCTCAGCTCTCTCGTATTCCGGGTTGTTTGTCTGTCCCTGTAAGCATGTATAGCTACTTGCCAGCATGCAGATGGTAAGCAGGAAGTGAGACTTATTCATAGTGAATCAATAAATAGTGAACAACAAAATTACGAAATTCTTC
>JASDTD010000031.1:0-3849 GCA_041441395.1 Bacteroidales bacterium
CACCGGTGAAGAGGGCCTCCGTTATCTCCTCTTTTTGTACAAATGAGAATACATACACTCTTCTTCCGTCTATCTCTGTTATATCAGTATGTGTGTAGTTGTACATATTCATTCCGGAGTACTGGAGGAAATCTGTAGGGTACTTCATTATATCCAGAAGGATTATTGCATTTATTGTTGAGCGAAGTTTTGCAATTAGTGTATCCTGGCCCCCCATAGTGCTTAATTTTCTCATTTTAAGCAATTTTGCCTGGTCAGATGTAAATGTCGGAGATAGGCCGCTTTTGTAAAGTTTAAGTACAGCTTCACTTAACGAGAGGTTGCTTTTATATTCAATCCCCTCTCTGTAAAATGCTGTAATATTGAGAGGCTTTGGATGGTAATTTAATTCTCTTTTGCGGATTGCATCCTGAAGGATACTTCTGGGATCAACAACTCTTACGATTACCTCCTGAAGAGGAATAACTGACTGCATCATCTCAATCAAGACATTGTTCTCAGTAAGTAGCCCCCCCGATACTTTTCTCTGTTCGTAGCCCATGGATGAGAATATAATATTCCTGTTTGCCAGCGAATCCGGGAGTGTGAGTCTGAACCTCCCCTCCTGATTGGTTATAGTCCCATAAGAGGCTCCTTCCGGACTTACCGTTGCTGATACTACCGGTTCTCCGCTGTGCCGGTCTTTTACAACTCCCTCCATCCTTACATATTTTTCGCCAGAGTAGACTCTTTCAGGTATTTTTGGCTTAGGTTTGTAAATGAGAATATATTCACCCTCTTGTCTGATGGTCAGTTCGTTGTCTCCGGTTATTGTCCTTACGGCCTCCTCGATTGAATACTCTCCCCTGGAAATCCGCCCCCTTTTTTTGTTGTCTACAACTTTACTGTCATATATGAAAAGAGAACCGGTCTGAGTAGAGATTTTGTTTAACAAGTCGTATGCCGAGCCACGACTTTCAGGTATTTTAAAAGTTTTACCGGATGGATTGTTTTGTGCAGAGAGGTGCAATTCAGACATTATAACTAATGTCAGAGTTAAATAGAATATTATTTTTTCACCTCTCATCCTCTTTACTTACGAATCTTTATTATTCCCCCCTCTCTCTTGTATTTTAACTCCATTGCGCTGCATATAAGCTGAACCATAGAGTCCGGATTGTCACCTGTAAATGTTGCCGTGAGTTCTCGCATCTCCAGTCCCTCTTCGAGTTCAATTTTTGTGTCAGGGAAGGTTCTGGTAATTACCTCCGTGATATTTGCAAGATATTCATCCTTGAAATGCATACGCGAACTGTATTTATTAAAATGCTCCTCATCCTCTGTGTTGTATTTGGACAAGCCGTTCTCCCCTGCTATTGCGCTCTCCCCTGCAGAGATCTCTGCACTTTCACCACTCTTTCTATGAGAGATTTTTATTTTTCCGCTCCTTACAGAGATTTTTGTCTCTCCCTCTCCTGAAACCAGGTCAAATGTTGTACCGAGCACCTCAACTATAGCATCACCGGCTTCAATTATGAAAGGCTTACTTTCATCTCTTGCAATTTCGAAGTAGGCCTCTCCTGAAAGCTCAACCTCTCTTTTGTGCGGGTTAAATTTTTGAGGGTGTATAACAGTTGCTCTTTCTGATAAATAAATATACGATCCGTCATCCAGTTTTGTTACAAAGGTTGTTCCCGGTGTGTCGTTAGTAATAGTAACGGCATTAAGCTCCCCTTCACTCTTTGAATTTGTGATCAGAAGAGTGACAACAGCTATCATAAGCAGGAAGGCAGCGGCATAAGATAGTACCGGTCTGAAAGGGAGCCATGATTTAATTACTCTCTCTTCAGCCACCTCTTCATTTTCAATCCTTGCTATCAGTTTTCCCCAGGCAATATCAGTTTTAGCCTGATCCTCCTTTGAATAGTTCTTTTTCATCTCGTGTATCCTGTCTCTTTTTTTAGTAATTTAAGTGCCTTTCCCATTTCGGCCTCAACAGTCTTTACCGATAGTGAGAGGGCGGAGGCTATCTCTTCGTATTTCTTGTTTCCGAGCCTGCTCATAAGAAAAATATCCCTCCTTCTTGCAGGCATTTTATTTAGACCTGTTTTAATAATTGTATTTAACTCTTCTGCCTCCATTATTTCAGCCGGAGATGGCTCATCGCTCACTCTCCCCAGCATTTCAAGATTATCTGACGGAGACTCATTGTATCTCCTTTTTCTGCAATAATCAATTGATCTGTTTCTTATAGAGTTAAACAGGTAGCTTTTTAAACTTTTTGTAATTTTTAGCTCTTGTCTGTTTTTCCATAAATTGTAAAAGAGCTCCTGAATAATCTCTTCAGATACCTCTTCTCTTCCTGTTATGCCGGTTGAATAGTAAAGAAGGGGGAGATAATAGCTTTTAAATAAACTTTCAAAGCTCCTGATGTCCCCCTCTTTAACTCTTATTACTATTAACAGGTCGTTAATCATTGGTTGAAATTATGCAACATCCAAATATACGAAATAGTAGTTCTCCTAATTTTTGTTTATAGCTTTTCTTAACCTGTTTACAGCGTTCTCAAGTGACTCATCAGGCTCAATTATATTGTAGTCCTCCCAGAAATTCTCATCACTAAAATTATTAACCTTGTCTGAAAGTGAATGAGAGTCTTTGAATGCAAGCCTGCCGGAGATCTTCTTTGCTTCATCCATTTTTGCATCAGTTATTACATTTTCTGAAACAATGGAGTAGCTGGTGGAGAACAATCTCTTCTTCCAGTCACATCTGAAGTTGATTTCACTTCTTATGTAGTGGAGAAGAGCTACCCCCCCGGACTCTCTGTAGGTAACCAAAAATGAGACCTCCTCAGGCTTGAAGTGCATCCCGAATGGTTTCCTCTTAAGGATAGCCATAGTAGCCTTTCCTTTATCATTCATGCTAAGCCTGTATTCGGCTCTTGAAAATGTAAAACTCTCCTTGTCTATAAACAGCTTTCCGTAGTAGAGTGCGTAAGGCATAATTACCTGAGGCTGGAAACTTACTACATAATGTGCTCTCTCCCCAATTGTTACAGACTCTTCAAGAGTGAAACTATACATTGCCAGATTCTCTTTGCTCAGAATAAGGTCAGGATTTTTTACAATATCCAGATAGATTGACAAATTGGGACCTCCCAGCAATTTTACCATTAGTGTATCTTTTGGATCCGGGCTTACCAGTTTGCGCCCTTTATACACCTGAACAGCATCTCTTTCAACACCATCGCCGTACGGAGTTTTGAATATCTCTACAACTGCCTCTGATACATTAATATAACTCCTCCTCTTTTTTACTGTCTCTCTGTAAAACCCGGACAGAGTACCATTCTTTGAAGAGTAGTTTGTGCCGATTTTTTCTATAGCCCTCTCTACAATCGCCCTGCCATCCATGCCGATTATGGTTACAGGGTCTAGCAGGCTTGTTTTGGTATCAAGGAAGATGGTGATATCATTTTTGCTTGTTCCATCTATAGGCAGTTCAAAATTTGAATAACCCAGATGAGAAAAAATAATTGCTTTTGAATCCGTTCCCTCCTTGATTTTTATCGAGAATTCCCCGTTTGCATTTGCAATTGTGCCTACATTGGATCCTTTCAGAGCAACAACTGAATACTCCAGTCTCTTCTGACTCCCTCTCTCTTTAACTATACCCGAGATTGTGAAGAAGCCCTTGTCTGATTGTGACCAGGCGCGCTCACCCGGAGCGAGCAAAAGGACTGCTATAATCAGTCCGGTCAAATTTCTAAAAATTGTTTTCATTCCGGTAAAATATTAATTGTTTAAACTTCTGTCTCTGCAATCAAGACGAACAACCAATGGTTTACCCTATTTTTTTAGTATTAAG
>JASDTD010000032.1:0-2045 GCA_041441395.1 Bacteroidales bacterium
GCCCGCCGGCCGCGGGTTTAGACGAAGTATCTTGTCCTGAGCCAGGTTTCGTAAAGTGGGTCCAGGAAGTGATTTATGCGGTGGGTCTTGGTGCTGAATTCAATGATCTCCTTTTTGGTGAGGGCGTCTTTGATTCGGTTTACATTGGCCGATGACTGGAGGTTGTATGTGGTGAGGGCCTCCAGCGAGCTGAATCGGTCTACCCCGTCAATGATGGCTTTCAGGAAGCTGATCTGGTAGTTGCTCAGGCGGGCGGTGAGGTATTTGAACCGGTATGAGTGAAGCTCCATAAGAAGTTCAAACGCTTGATTGATAATGGATTCTGTAAGGTATCCGCGAGTAAGGCTGTAGGCGATGTCGGCCAGCTGCTGTGTGTACCAGGGTTGCCCGTTTGTAAGCCGATATATATGCAGGGCCAGCTCTTTGGAAACTACTCGGCCTGCCTTGAGAAAGGAGCGTATGATGAAGTCGGTAAAGGACTTTTCGTCAATTTTTGAGAATCGGATACGGTCGCATACATGGTAGAAAAATTTGATATCGTCAAATATCACTCTCATTGCGTTTGTGAAGGAGCCGCAGAAAACAACGGAGGTGTTAGGGTGCTGATGCTTCTCGAGCTCTTTCTCAAGGGTCCTGAGCGGGGTGTCCCAATCTTCAAGTCTGAGGATTTCGTGGAACTCGTCAAAGATGAGGATTAGATTTGTTTGTGCCGATTCTGCTCTTCTTTGTGCTTCGCGGAGGAATTCGGGTAGTGTGCTGAAGGGGTGCCTTTCGCTTGGAGGAAGTGGCAGGGTCTTTTCGAGCTCTTCTGTGCATTTTCTGAAGAGGTGATCCTCAGTGCGGACATTGAAGAGGTCAATTTTGCAGATCCGGTGCTTCCAGTTTTCAAACTTGATTTTTTCCAGTGTATGGTTGATCAGAGATTGCTTGCCGCTTTTGGGCGGTTCATAGATTGCTGCACATCTGTGTTCTTTGATTGCCGAATAGAGTTTGTCGCACTCTGTGTTCCGGGGAATAAAATCCGTTCCGGATACAATGGTGTTGTAAATGAATGGTGAGTCCATAGTAATAGGTTTAAGTAATAGGGGTGTTACAAATTTAATAATTATTTTTGATTGTCAAAGTTTTTGGTTATTTATTAAAGTGTTTAGCGAAGTGTTTGGAGAATAAAAAAGATTGTTATATATTTGCCTTCCCAAAAAGTAAATGATAAGATTGTCAAGCTATTGAATAAGAGCTACTTAATGAAGCCGCTTGCAGTCACTAACTATAATATTTTTATAAATGTACGCAATTGTAGATATTGCAGGACAGCAATTTAAAGTAGAAAAAGAGAGTAAGATCTTTGTTCACCGTCTCAGCGCAGACGAGGGAGCTTCTCTTTCATTTGAGAAGGTTCTTCTCGTTGACAACGATGGTGTAATCAAAGTGGGCGCTCCTTATGTTGAGGGTGCGGTTGTAAAGGCTACGGTACTTGAGCATCTTAAAGGCAAAAAGGTTATTGTCTTCAAGAAAAAACGCCGTAAAGGTTATATCAAGAAAAATGGTCACCGTCAGTATCTGACACAGATCAAAATTGAGGAGATCGCTTAATTACTAACCAATCAGCAGAAAAAATTTTAGATTATGGCACATAAAAAAGGCGTCGGTAGTTCAAAGAACGGACGTGAATCACACAGTAAACGACTCGGCGTAAAATTATTCGGCGGTCAGTATGCTAAAGCAGGTAACATTCTGGTTCGCCAGAGGGGAACTGTTCATGTAGCAGGTGAAAATGTTGGAATGGGAGTGGATCACACCCTGTTCGCACTGATTGATGGTGTTGTAACTTTCAAGAAAAAAGTAAACAACAAATCTTATGTATCTGTACTTCCAGTATCCTCTACCGGAGCTGAAGCGTAGCAGATTCTGAACAAATGAAAAAAAGCACCCCGCGGGGTGCTTTTTTTGTTGAGGGAGTGAACCGTGAGTGAACAGTTAGGTGAACTGTGAGGTGGAGGTGGAGGGAGGCAGGTGAACTGTGTGGTGGAGGTGGAGGGAGGCAG
>JASDTD010000032.1:2145-3836 GCA_041441395.1 Bacteroidales bacterium
GAGGTGGAGGTGGAGGGAGGCAGGTGAACTGTGTGGTGGAGGTGGAGGGAGGCAGACCCGTGCGGCTGTAACGCGCAGGTTGTGAGTTGATTAACACTTAACCCCGCGGATCATCCGCGGGATTAAGTGTTAACATGAAGAGCGATAGCGAGTTGTAGCGGTACGGGTTTGGAGGTAAGTGTTCGGATTTTCTTGCCGAATGGCCAACACAGGCCGGGAGGGAAACCGCCGTTCACGCCCGGCACCTTATAAATTCCTCCGCAGGCAAGTAGGGTATTTGAGTGTCATGCTCAAACCCTGGGACAATCGCTGCATCCCGTCACATCATCCGCCAAGTTTATATGGTGCTGCGCAGTTTACACGGCCTGTTTCAGGCCGGTTTGCGGGCAGACCCGTGCGGCTGTAACGCGCAAATTGTGAGTTGATTAACTCTTAACCCCGCGGATCATCCGCGGGGTTAAGTGTTAAGGTGAAGAACGATAGAGGGTTACGGCGGTACGGGTGTCGGCATCAATCTTCTTCCGAAAGCTTGTCTGGATTTGATTTACAGAGAGTGAGCACCCACCTGTAGTTCTCTTGAGTGATGGATGCAATTTGCCTGGCTGTTGCCTGGGTTTTAAGAGATAAATGTTTGATTAATATTATCTTTTCCAATTTGTTGAGTTCAGTGATTTTTTTAGAATTGTGGTTCTTTTTTAAATAAATATTTGTGTGGTTAATAACTTCACTATCTGGAATTCTGGCTTTAATGGATTCTTCCTTTTCTGTAAGTTCGCAGCTTTTTATAATTTTTTCGCCTATTTCTTTTAAAAATTTGATTTCTGTTTCAAACACTGAATCACATAAAGAGGTGTCAAGTTTAATGTGTTTGTTAAACGAGTTGAAGCGTTTAAAGTGGCATCTGCATGAGCTCCAGTTATAATCGGCAGGATGTTTACAAATTCCGGCTTTTACCGGATTTTGTAAAATATACATTGATGTTCTGATTGCCCATTCAGTTTTATTCTTGGAAGCGCTTAAAAATGGACTCTCAAATAAATTGCCTGAGGTAGAGTATTTTAAATTATACCATTTTACATAGCTTATCAGAAGGCTGCTTACAAACATTGAAAGTTTATCAGTTGAAACAAGGAGGTGAACATGATTATCCATCAGAACAAATTCCATTACAGTTGTGCTGTGTTGCTCTGCTGCCCACTTAAGCCTGGCCAAAAATTCATATCTGTCAGAATTGTCGTAGAAGACATTATGTCTTCTGTTACCCCTGATGCAAACATGTATGTAACCATCCTGTACTCTTCTCGCCCTCTTTTTCTTAAATTTCATAACATATTTTTTTAGTTTTGAATTTTTGGTTTTGAATGTTGAATATATACTAATGCTGATTTTGATTCAAGTCTCATACTATTAAATGTTTGATTGTTACTAAAATTTGTTTGATTTTAGATTTATTGTACTGGATTCTGGATTGTACCTGATTCTCCGGTGAAGGGAGGCAGGTGAACCGTGTGGAGGGAGGCAGGTAGACAGGCAGGCAGGTAGACCCGTGCGGCTGTAACGCGCAGGGTTTGAGTTGCTTAACACTTAACCCCGCGGATCATCCGCGGGGTTAAGTGTTAAGGTGAAGAGTGACAGAGGGTTGCGGCGGTGCGGGTTGGGGTATTTTTGCCGGATGGCTAACTCAGGCCGGG
>JASDTD010000033.1:0-3824 GCA_041441395.1 Bacteroidales bacterium
AGGGGACTATCAAGAGAGGTCAGTTCTTTACAAATCTTCTGACAGATCTGGGTGCGGAAAATGCAGATATTTATGCTCTTACCCAGGCTGCAAGAACAGTTTTTGATTTGAAAAAAATGAGGATTGGGAATGGCTATAAAGCTTACTATACAATGGATGAAAATCCAAAACTAGCATATCTGGTCTATCAGGACACAAAGAGTTCGTTTGTTACATTTGGTGTTCACGACTCAATTTTTGTAGAGATCCATGAACTGAATGTAACCGTTAAAACCAGAGTGGGAGAGGCTACCATTAACTCTTCTCTCTGGAACGATTGTATCAATTCAGGAATGAGTCCTCTGATTGCAAACAGATTATCTGATATATACGCATGGACGATTGACTTCTTTGGATTACAAAAGGGAGACTCATTTATGGTTGTCTATGACGAGATTTATGCCGGTGATGAACTCCTGGATATTGGGACTATTCACGCTGCATATTTCAGGCACAATGGAGTGATGTATGAAGCCCACAGATTTGTACAGGATGAATCACCAAACTACTGGAATGAAAAGGGTGAAAATTTAAGGAAGGCTTTTTTAAAGGCTCCACTCAAATTTTCCAGAATATCATCTGGATTCAGTTATGCAAGGAGACACCCTGTTACCAGGGTGGTAAGGCCACATACAGGAGTTGATTATGCTGCTCCAACGGGGACACCTGTTATGAGCATTGGAGATGGGGTTGTCATACAGAGGGCTTACGCCGGAGGAGGGGGCAACACAGTTAAGATCAGACATAATTCAACTTACTCGTCAGCCTATCTGCACCTTTCAAAATTTGCGCCGGGGCTTAAGGTAGGAAAGAGGGTAAGACAGGGTGAGGTGATAGGATATGTTGGGAGTACAGGACTCTCCACCGGACCCCATTTGGATTTCCGTATTTGGCAAAACGGAAAGCCGATAAATCCGCTTAAGATGGAGGCACCGCCTGCAGATCCAATTAAGAAGGAGAATATGGAGGCCTATAGGGCTCAGCTTCTTAGATCGGCTGAGATCGCAGACTCTGTCAGGTCAGTGCAATATCTTGACTCTCTTGTTATAAAGCTTGGGGCAGGGAAATCTGATGTTTAATATTATCTTTGCCGCAAATTATAATAATTTATGGCAGACGAGAAGATAATATTTTCAATGAATGGTGTGGGAAAAATATTACCCACGAACAACAAGGCAATCCTTAAAAATATCTACCTCTCCTTTTTTTACGGAGCTAAGATAGGCATCATAGGTCTTAACGGATCAGGTAAATCAACTCTTTTAAAGATTATTGCAGGTGTTGAAAATGCTTACGACGGAGAGGTGGTATGGGCACCCGGTTACTCGGTAGGGTATCTGGAACAGGAGCCTCATCTTGATGATAGTAAGACAGTTCTTGAAGTTGTTCAGGAGGGAGTTCACGAAGTGATGTCCCTGCTAAAGCAGTACGAAGAGGTTAATAATAAATTTCTAGAGCCTATGGATGACGATGAGATGGCAAAACTCATTGACCTCCAGGGCGAGCTTACCGAAAAAATAGAGCATGTAAACGGATGGGATATTGACTCCAAACTTGAAAGGGCTATGGATGCGCTTCAATGCCCGGAACCGGATGCTGTTGTAAAACACCTCTCCGGTGGTGAGCGCCGCAGGGTTGCTCTTTGCAGGCTTCTTCTCCGTGAACCAGATGTTCTCTTATTAGATGAGCCTACCAACCACCTGGATACTGAATCAATTCAGTGGCTGGAGGCGCACCTTCAGCAGTACAAGGGTACTGTAATTGCAGTTACTCACGACCGTTACTTCCTGGATAATGTTGCCGGATGGATTTTAGAGCTTGACAGAGGCGAGGGAATTCCTTGGAAGGGAAATTACTCCTCTTGGCTTGATCAGAAATCTACAAGACTGGCAACCGAAGAGAAGCAGGAGAGTAAAAGGCGTAAAACTCTGGAAAGAGAGCTTGAGTGGGTTAGGATGTCTCCCAAGGCCCGTCAGGCCAAATCAAAAGCCCGTCTCTCTGCTTACGAAAAGATGCTGAATGAGGATGGGAAGGTAAAAGAGGAGAAACTGGAGATCTTTATTCCGAATGGTCCCCGCCTGGGAGACAGGGTGATAGATGCTAAAGGAGTAACAAAAGGATTTGGTGATAAACTGTTATATGAAGGTCTGGAATTTAGCCTCCCGCCTGCAGGAATTGTGGGGATTATCGGCCCTAACGGAGCTGGAAAAACGACTCTCTTCCGCCTTATTATGGGACTCGAAAAACCGGATGCAGGCTCTTTTATGGTAGGGGAGACAGTTAAGGTTGCCTATGTTGATCAGCAGCACAGACACATTGATCCGGATAAAACCGTATATGAAACGATAGCTCAAAACTCGGATTTTGTAAAGCTTGGGAACAAAGAGGTAAATGCAAGGGCATATGTCTCCAGATTTAACTTTTCAGGAGCAGATCAGGAGAAAAAATGCGGAATTCTTTCAGGGGGTGAGAGAAACAGACTTCACCTGGCACTCACTTTGAAAGAGGAGGCAAATGTTCTGCTTCTTGACGAACCAACTAACGATGTGGATGTGAATACAATCAGAGCTCTGGAAGAGGGCCTGGAAAATTTTGCGGGGTGTGCGGTAATTATATCACACGACAGATGGTTCCTGGACAGGATTGCAACACATATACTGGCATTTGAGGGTGACTCAAAAGTGGTATTCTTTGAGGGAAGCTATTCAGAATATGAGGAGAACAAGAAGAAGAGACTTGGTGATTTAACTCCAAAAAGATTCAAGTATAAAAAACTTATGGAGTAAGCTCCAGCCATCGATCGCTGAGCCGGTCAATATTTGAAATAACTTCACCTATTCGCAATGAGTATTTTGTAAGCTCCTCAGGTGAAAGAGAACCTGATGAGAGGGCAGCTTCAAGGCTGCTCTTCTCTTTTTCAAGAGCATCTAGCTTCTCATCAATCTCCTCGAGCTCCCTCTGCTCTTTCCATGATAACTTTCCCGCAGTTTTTTTTTCGTCATTATTCTTAATGATGGCGGGTTCTTTTGTCTTTATCAGCTCTCTCTCTTTTGCAGCCTCAAGCTCTTTAACCATTTCCCGGTACTCACTGTATTTTCCAACATAATCTTTAATCAGGCCATCACCTTCAAATACAAAAATATGATCTGCAAGCTTGTCCAGAAAATATCTGTCGTGAGAGACTATAATGAGAGATCCGGGAAAAGCCAGGAGATACTCCTCAAGTACATTTAGACTGACTATATCAAGGTCGTTGGTAGGTTCGTCCAGTATAAGGAAGTTTGGGCTTTTCATAAGAACAGTTACCAGATACAGCCTTCTTCGCTCTCCTCCGCTAAGTTTCTCAATTTTAGTATTGTGAGATGAGTGCGGAAAGAGAAATCTGGAGAGAAATTGTGTCACCGGAATAGTTGATCCATCTGCAAGTGTTACTACCTCAGCAACCCTTCTGACAGCATCAATTACAGTCTCTTCAGGATCAAAACTGAGTCCATCCTGTCTGTAGTGGCCAATAACAAGAGTCTCACCTCTGTCAATTTCTCCTGTATATTTCTCAATCTCTCCTGTAAGCAGTTTAAGAAAAGTGCTTTTACCGGCACCATTAGCACCTACAATACCAACCTTTTCCCCTTTGGCAAAGTTGTATGTAAACTCCTTCACAGTGCAATAATCATCCCAGTAATGGGTGAGATTTCTGCAGTTTATTATCTTGGTTCCCAGTCTTGATGCACCTACATCTATCTTCATCTGTTTTTGAACCACTCTCTTATCTGCCCTCTCCTTTA
>JASDTD010000034.1:0-3652 GCA_041441395.1 Bacteroidales bacterium
AGTCAAGAGATATTATTGACCTTAGCGAATATGCAGAGGTTAACTTTAAGGAGAGGCTTCAGACCATCAGCGGAGTGAGCTCAGTAGGTATCTGGGGATCAAAAAGATACTCTGTCAGAATGAGAATGGACCCTATTCTTCTGGCAGCATATAAAATAACTCCTCTGGATGTAAGGCAAGCTGTCTCAAGAGAGAATGTGGAGCTGCCTTCCGGAATGGTTGAGGGCTCAACAATGGAACTTACAGTAAGGACGCTTGGAAGATTAAGAACCATTGAAGATTTCAATAATTTAATAATTGCCAGAAGCGGAGAGAGAATTGTCCGATTTTCCGATATCGGCTCTGCCGAGGTGGATGCTGAGAACACAAGATCCATTTTAAAGAGGAATGGTGTGCCTATGGTCTCTTGTGTAATAGTACCTCAGCCCGGGGCAAACTATATAAATATAGTTGATGATGCAAAGAGGGTTGTTGAGGAGCTTCAAAGAACAATTCCTGAGGATATTGAGGTTGGAGTCGGTTTTGATAATACTGTGTTTATCAGGGATTCAATAAGTGAGGTTCAGATGACTATTCTGCAGGCTTTCTTACTCGTAATCCTTATTATATTCCTGTTTCTCAGGAACTGGAGAACAACTCTTATTCCAATAATAGCTATTCCAATCTCTGTAATTGGAGCATTTTTTATAATGTACATAGCTGGGTTTTCAATTAATATCCTGACTCTGCTCGCAATTGTACTCTCTATTGGTCTGGTTGTGGATGATGCTATTATTGTAATGGAGAATATTTATACCAAAATTGAGAGGGGAGTTCCTCCAAAAGAGGCAGCAATAGAGGGCTCTAAAGAGATTTTCTTTGCAGTAATCGCAACTACAATAACATTAGTCGCAGTTTTCTTCCCCATTGTTTTTCTCCAGGGTGTAACCGGCAGACTATTCAGAGAGTTCTCATTTGTAATTGCAGGTGCTGTAATTATTTCAAGCTTTGTTGCGCTTACATTCACTCCAATGATCTCAAGCAAGCTGCTTAAAAGAGATGCAAAGGAGAACAGATTTTACAGATGGTCGGAACCATTTTTTGTATGGCTGAATTCTGTTTACACCTCATCACTGGATAAATTTTTGAAAAAAAGATGGATGGCAGTGGTATTCCTGCTATTCTCATTTGGGGTAATAGTGTATTTATGGACAACTATTCCATCCGAGATGGCACCATTAGAGGATCGTTCAATGATAAATGTATCCAGCACAGCTCAGGAGGGTGCAACATACGATTATATGTTAAAGTACACAGATGATTTATATAGTGTTGTAAAGGACGAGGCTCCTGAGGCCGAAAATATCCTCCAGATGGTTGGTATGGGCGGCAGAAACAGATCAAACTTCTCTATTTCACTTGTTGATCCGCTCTCCAGAGACAGAACTCAGCAGGAGATTGCAGATGCACTCTCCCCCAAAGTTGCTATGCTTACCGGCGCCAGGAGTTTTGTTAATCAGCAGCAGACATTTGGAGGAAGAAGAGGAGGAATGCCCGTTCAGTATGTAATACAGGCAAAGAATCTGGATTCACTGAAAAGAATTATCCCAATTTTTATGTCGGAGGTTGCCCAAAGCGAAGTCTTCTCAAACTCGGATGTTAACCTTAAATTTACAAAGCCTGAGCTTAGTATAAGTATTGACAGGGATAAGGCCTCTCTGATGGGAGTCTCAATTCAGAACATTGCTCAAACACTCCAGCTCTCGATGAGTGAGCAGAGGATAGGCTACTTTATAAGAAATGGCAAGCAATATCAGATTATGAGTCAGATTGACCAGAGTATGAGAAATAAGCCAGTGGATCTCGCCAATATTTATGTCAGAAATGATGCCGGTGAATTAATCCAGCTGGATAATCTTATCAGGATGGAGGAGAGTAGCATGCCCCCGCAATTGTACAGATACAACAGATTTGTATCTGCTACGGTCTCTGCTGCACTCTCAAAGGGCTATACTCTGGGACAGGGAATTGAGGAGATGGATAAAATTGCAGACAGAGTCCTCAATCCTGATGATTTTACAACCACACTGTCAGGTCAGTCCAAGGACTTTGTTGAGAGTACATCCAGTCTTTTGTTTGCATTTCTTCTGGCTCTCTTGCTTATATACCTTATACTTTCTGCACAGTTTGAAAGCTTCAGGGATCCCCTCATAATAATGTTTACAGTTCCGCTGGCTCTTTTTGGAGCTCTTCTTACTCTTAAACTTTATGGTCAGACAATGAATATATTTAGCCAAATCGGGCTAATTATGCTTATTGGACTTGTTTCTAAGAATGGTATCCTGATGGTGGAGTTTGCGAATCAGAGAAAACTGGCAGGACTTGACAAGCTGGCGGCTATAAGGGATTCTGCGGCATCAAGGTTCAGACCTATTCTAATGACAAGTCTATCTACAATTTTAGGTATATTACCTATGGTATTTGCAACCGGTGCCGGAGCAGAGAGCCGTATCTCAATGGGTGTAGCTGTTGCGGGAGGGTTGTTATTCTCCACATTCTTTACCCTCTATATTATTCCTGCAATGTATTCTTATATATCATCATCAAACAAGTAGTGCAATGACAAACAAAATCAAATTATTCTTACTTATAGTTGCCTTTGCATTAACAACTCATATACCGGCACAAAACTCAAGGAGTATTGAACACCTTACTTTGGAGGGGTGTATTGAGAGGGCTTTGGAAGCAAACTATTCAATAGTAATATCAGGTAATAATCTTGAAATTTCCAGGAACAATGTTACTCTGGCACCTTTTCTGCCCACACTCTCAGCCAGCTCAAGACAGAGTGCAAACAACGGTATACAACGGAATATCAATGAGGATGGAGAGAGAGTAAAATCAACCACTGCAGGAAACTCTGTGATAAACGGAGCAAATGTCAGCTGGCGACTATTTGACGGCCTCTCGATGTTTGCAACAAGAGATAAACAGGAGGAGCTGCTCAGACAGGGAGAGTACAATTTCAGAGCTGTCTCTGAAAATCTTGTTATGAAAATTTCTTCCCAGTATTTCAATATTATTAGTTTACAGAACAGGTTTAAACTTCTTAATGAGGTTGCCTCAATTTCAAAAGAGAGGTATGAGCAAGCTTTAATAAAATATAATATTGGTTCCGGTTCCGGTCTTGAACAGATGCAGGCAAAAATATATCTTAACAGTGACTCATCTGCTCTTCTTCAAGTAACTGAGAATATCAAGAATGCCTACATTGAGCTTTTCAAACTGATGAACATTCCCCTGGATTCAAAATATGCAATTAAGGATACAATTATATCAGAGCCTCAGTTGGATGTGGCACATCTATTGAGTAATGCAGACAAGAAAAACACAACACTAATGGCCCTCAGGGCAGGTGAGGAGGTGGCCAGACTTGACACTAAAATTGCAAAAGCCTCAAGATATCCTGTTATTGATCTCTCAGCAGGATATAATTATAACTTCAACCAAAATAGCTACTATCCATCCAGATATAATGAATCTAACGGACTTAACTGGGGATTTTCTCTATCTGTTCCAATATTCTCCGGTAACGAAATAAACAGAAGAGTTAAAAACGCAAAAATTCAGCAGGAGAATGCAAGACTCACTTATGAGCAGGAGAGGCAGGAGC